>CAVGWH010000023.1:0-11965 GCA_963633065.1 Oribacterium sp. | reverse complement strand
AGAAGTCGAGCTGCATATTGCCGCTGTACTTGAGCACCTGATCGGCGGTCGCGTTAAGCTGGACCACACCGAAGGTGTCGGAGGCGTCGTCGTACGTGTACTTCATGTCCTTGGTGACGACCTTGCCGTTGATGGACACGTCGGCATAGAGCGTGTCCGAGCCGAGCCCCGTCACCGTGGCGCATTCGAACGAATCGCCCCATGTAAGCGCATCGGCGCCGCAGACGCTTACCGTCGATTGCTCGGCGGCGTAGACAGGCGTCGGCAACTGGGCCGCCACCGCTCCCGCCAAAAGCGGGATAGCCAATGCCGCAGAAAGGCAACGCACGATGCGATGCATACTCGAACGTTTTGTAAGACGCATGAGTACCACTCCCCTCTCATCTTGCGTGCGCCAGAGCGTTAGCGCACATGCAATCGGTCCTTAAGCAGGTGCTCCGAACCGATTACGAAACGACATGCCACCCCTTTGAACGCAGCATGTCGAATGCTCATAACTATTCAGAATCATTATACCCCCGCTATAAGAAACGGCCTCTTCAACATGATTCATTCAAAGGTTTTACCAGCGCAAATAAGCTAACGCCCTATAAGCTCAGAAAAGCGACGGGGCGCATGGGATTTCAGATAGCGAGCGATCTCGTTAGAAAAGATCAAGAGGAGGGAAAGCTGATTCGCGAATCCACAGGCAAACGAAACGCAACAAAATACGAGCCGAATCACACCCTGTGATCACAATTTAGCGACATAAAAAAAGAGAACGGGCCGAGACCCGTTCTCTTTACAAGCAAGCACCAATAGCTTGCGATATGTCACGCTATGCCATCGCGCAGATAGCGGATCTAAAGCGAAAGTGCCTCCGCGACCTCAGCCGCACACGCGAGCGCGTCGGCCATGGCGCTCACCACGAGCGAGGAGCCGTTGCGCGCGTCGCCGGCAACGTAGACCGGCGCGGTGTCGGCACCGACACCGTCCGTGCGGGCCGCAAGGTGTGCCGCCGGATCGGCGAGCACCGGGAGCGGACGCCCGGTCTCGGCCACGGGCACATCGAGAGCGGCAAAGACGCTCTTCTCGGGGCCGGTGAAGCCGCAGGCGATGAGCACCAGATCGGCCGGCACCTCACGCAAGGTGTCCATCTTGCGCTCGGGCTTACCGGCGCTCCAGTCGAGGTCGACCACCTTGAGCGCCTGCGCGGCGCCCTTGGCATCCGCCACGACCTCGAGGGTGTCGACAGCCCACTCGCGCATCTCGCCGCCCATGGCGGCGATGGCCTCGAGCTGGCCGTAGTCGGTCTTCTTGACGTTCGGCCACTGCGGCCACGGATTGCTCGCGGCGCGCTCGTCGGGAGCGGCGGGCATGAATTCGAACTGGCGCACGCTCGCGGCACCCTGGCGCACGGCAGTGCCCACGCAGTCGTTGCCCGTGTCACCGCCGCCGATGACGACGACATTCTTGCCCTCGGCAGAGATCTTGGGCGCGCCGTCACCGAGCACCGAGCGGGTGGAATCGGTGAGATAATCGACTGCATAGACCACGCCGGCTGCGTCGATATTCTTGGCGGCAAGGCCACGCGGCGCGCGGGCGCCGGCAGCCACGACGACGGCGTCGAAGCCGTTGAGTTCGGCAGCCACCTCAGGGTCGGTCGCATCGGCGCTCAGACGGAACTCGATGCCGAGCTCCTGCATGAGGTCGACGCGGCGCGTGACCACGGACTTCTCGAGCTTCATGTTGGGAATGCCGTACATGAGCAGGCCTCCCGCACGGTCGTCGCGCTCGAACACGGTGACCTTGGCGCCTCGGCGTGCGAGCTCCCAAGCAGCAACCAAACCGGCCGGACCGGAGCCGACGACGGCCACGATGGGCGCACCCTCAGCTGCAGGCTCAAAACGGCGCGGGCCGCCGTTTGCCCACTCGTGATCGGAGATGGCGCGCTCGTTGTCGTGGATCGTCTCGGGCTGGCCGTCAACCGAACCGAGGTTGCATGCGGCCTCGCAAAGCGCCGGGCACACGCGGCTCGTAAACTCGGGCATCGGGGACGTAAGGGAAAGACGCGCAGCGGCTTCTTCCCAGCGGCCACGATACACAAGCTCGTTCCACTCGGGGATCAGGTTATGCAGCGGGCAGCCGCTCGGGCGGGCCTTACCGAAGCTGCCGCCGTTCTGGCAGAAGGCCACGCCGCACATCATGCAGCGGCTCGCCTGCACGCGACGGGCATCGTCGTCGAGCTCGACGTAGAGCGGATCGAAATCGCGGCTGCGCTCGCCTACGGGGCGCAGCTCGTGGGTCACACGGTCGTGTTTGAGGAATGCACCTGGCTTACCCATGGCGTTAGGCCTCCTTCTTGGTAGCGGCGGCGGGAGTCTTACCGGTCACGGTATCGAAAGCGATCTGCTGCGCCTCGGCATGCGTTTTGCCGGCGGCCTCGGCCTCGGCGACGATCGCGAGGACGCGTTCGTACTCGGTGGGGATCACCTTGACGAAGAACCTCTTCATGCTCTCGAAGCTGTAGAGCAGCTTGATACCGCGCGGGCTCTGCGTGTAGCTCACATGTTCCTCGATGAGTGCATGGATCTGCTCGAATTCCGCATCAGTGGGCTCGACGAGCTTGACCGATGCCATGTTGCAGCGCTCGGCAAGCGTGCGGTACTGATCGAACACGTAGGCCACGCCGCCGGTCATGCCGGCCGCGAAATTCTGACCCACCTCGCCCAAGATGAGCGCAAGGCCGCCCGTCATGTACTCGCAGCCGTGGTTGCCCACGCCCTCGACGACGACGGTGACACCGGAGTTGCGCACGGCAAAGCGTTGGCCGGCAAGGCCGTTCACAAAGCCGCGGCCGCTCGTGGCGCCGAAGAACGCCACGTTGCCGATGATGATGTTCTCATCGAACTTGTAGGTGGCTCGCGGGTTGGGTTTGACCGAGAGGATACCGCCCGAAAGGCCCTTGCCAAAGTAGTCGTTGCCGTCGCCGCACACGTTGAGCGTGATGCCGCTCGGAAGGAACGCGCCGAAGCTCTGGCCGGCCGAACCGTTGCAGTCGATGGTGATGGAACCATCGGGCAGACCCTCGGGATGTGCCTTGGTGACAGTGGAACCGAGGATGGTGCCCACGCAGCGGTTGACGTTGGCGATCTCGGCACGGAAGCGGATCGGACGCAGATGCTCGCGCGCCTCGGCCGTCAGCGGCACGAAGAGCGTGGAGTCGAGCGTGCGCTCGAGCTCGGAATCAGCGGCCATCTCGGGCAGATAGTGGCGCCCGTCGGCGCCGGGGATATGCGCGCCGAACTCGCAGGTGCCGTTAGCGAGCACAGGCGAGAGATCGAGCAGGTTGGCCTTCCAGTTGCCCGGGACCTCGACCTGGCGCAGGCACTCGGGGTGACCGACCATCTCGTCGACGGTGCGGAAGCCCAGGCGCGCCATGACCTCGCGCATCTGCTCGGCCACGAACAGCATGAAGTTCTCCACGTGCTCGGGCTTGCCGCGGAAACCGTGGCGCAGACGGCAGTTCTGGGTAGCGATACCGGCCGGGCAGGTGTCCTGCTGGCAGTCGCGCTGCATGAGGCAGCCCATGGCGATGAGCGGCATGGTGGCAAAGCCGAACTCCTCGGCGCCGAGCAGGCATGCCACGGCGACGTCGGTGCCGTCCATGAGCTTGCCGTCGGCCTCGAGCACCACGCGGGAGCGAAGGCCGTTCTGAAGGAGCGTCTGCTGTGCCTCGGCCAGTCCGAGCTCGAGCGGCAGGCCGGCATGCCAGATGGAGTCGCGCGGGGCGGCGCCCGAGCCGCCGTTGTGGCCCGAGATGAGGATCTTGTCGGCCGCACCCTTGGCCACGCCCGTGGCGATGGTGCCGACGCCCGCCTCAGAGACGAGCTTGACCGACACACGCGCGCCGGGGTTGGCGTTCTTGAGGTCGAAGATCAGCTCGGCCAGGTCCTCGATGGAGTAGATGTCGTGGTGCGGCGGAGGCGAGATGAGGCCGATGCCGGGCGTGGACTGGCGCACCTCGGCGATCCAGGGGTAGACCTTCTTGCCGGGGAGATGTCCGCCCTCACCGGGCTTGGCGCCCTGTGCCATCTTGATCTGGATCTCGATGGCGGAGCTGAGGTAGCGGCTCGTCACGCCAAAGCGGCCCGATGCGATCTGCTTGATGGCGGAGTTCATGGAGTCGCCGTTGGCGAGCGGGGTCTCGCGACGCGGATCCTCGCCGCCCTCGCCGGAGTTGGAGCGGCCGTGCAGGCGGTTCATGGCGATGGCCATGCACTTGTGGGCCTCTTCCGAGATGGAGCCATAGCTCATAGCGCCGGTGTTGAAACGCGTGGCGATGCTCGCGGCCGACTCGACCTCGTCGAGCGCCACAGGCGTGCGGCCGGCAGCGTTGAAATCGAGCAGGTCGCGCAGGCGAATGGCGCGGCCTTCACGATGCAGACGCGCGCTGTACTCCTTGAAGGTGTCGTAGCTGTCCTCGCGGCAGGCGGTCTGCAGCAGATAGACGGTCTGAGGATCGATAAGGTGTTCCTCCCCGCCGAGCGGACGCCACTTGGTGATACCGAGCGTGGGGAGCTCGGTGGGCGCCGGGCTCTTGAGGATGGCGAGGGCGCTGTCATAGCGCTCGGACTGCTCGCGCTCGACCTCGGCTACGCCCATACCGCCGATGCGGCTCACGGTACCGGAGAAATACTTCTCGGTGAACTCCTCGGTAAAGCCCACGGCCTCGAAGATCTGCGCCGAGTGATAGCTCTGCACCGTCGAGATGCCCATCTTGGACATGATCGACACGATACCAGCCGTTACCGCCTTGTTGTAGTTGGCGATGCCCTCCTCGGCGGTGACGTCGAGGTCGCCGCGCTCGGCGAGATCCTCGATGCAAGCGTGCGCCATGTAGGGATAGATGCCGCTTGCAGAGTAGCCGACGAGCGCAGCGAAGTCGTGCGCGCTGATGGCGTCGCCGCACTCGACCACGAGGTCGGCGAAAGTGCGCACGCCAGCGCGGATGAGGTGGTTATGCACGCTCGAGACGGCGAGCAGCGACGGGATGGGCACCTCGCCTGCAGCAGCGCGGTCGGAAAGCACGACGATGTTCACGCCGTCGCGCACCGCTGCCTCTACCTGGGCGTCGAGCTCGGCAAGCGCGGCCTCGAGGGCGCCTTCGCCTGCGTCGCGCTTATACACGGCACGGAAACGCTTAGTGGTGAAGCCCGTACGCTTGATGCTGAGGATGCGCTCGAACTCATCCTTGTTGAGAAGCGGGCGCTCCAAGCGCACCAGCTGACAGGCGGTACGCGAATCCTCGAGCAGGTTGCCGTGGTTGCCCAGATAAAGCACGGTCGAGGTGACCATGTGCTCGCGAAGGGCGTCGATCGGCGGGTTGGTGACCTGCGCGAAGAGCTGATAGAAGTAATCGAAGAACGAGCGGGTCTTCTTGGAGAGGCACGCAAGCGGGGCGTCGATGCCCATCGAGGCCAACGGCACGCTGCCCGAGGTGGCCATGGGGCGCACGACCTCGTCGACATCGTCCCAATGGTAGCCGAGCTTTGCCATGCGCACGGCAAAGGGAACCTCGGCGTCCTCGAGCTCGCGCTCGGCGGTCGGCTCATCCAGATCGGGAACGGTGAGCGACTCCTCCGCGATCCAATCGCGATAGGGTTTCTCCTTGGCATAGCGGGCGCGCAGCTCGTCATTGAAGATCACACGGCCGCGTTTGAAGTCGACCTCGAGCATCTCGCCCGGGCCCAGACAACCGGTGGTGAGCACGTTGGCGGGATCGACCTCGATGGTGCCGACCTCGGACGAAAGCAGCAGACGGTCGTCGCGCGTCACGTAGTAGCGCGCAGGACGCAGGCCGTTGCGGTCGAGCGCAGCACCGAAGGTGCGACCGTCGGTAAAGGCGATAGCGGCAGGGCCGTCCCAGGGCTCCATGAGCATGGACTGGTAGGCGTCATAGGCTCGGCGCGTCTCGGAGAGGCTCGTGTTGTGGTCCCACGGCTCGGGCATGAGCATCGACACGGCACGCGACAGGGGGCGGCCGTTCATCACGAGGAACTCGAGCACATTGTCGAGAATAGCGGAGTCGGAGCCCTCGCGGTTGATGATGGGCATCACGCGCTCGAGGTCGTGCTGCAGAACCGGGCTGTAGAGGTTCGGTTCGCGGGCGCGGATCCAGTTGACGTTGCCCTTAAGGGTGTTGATCTCGCCGTTGTGGATGATGTAGCGGTTGGGATGTGCACGCTCCCAGCTCGGGGTGGTGTTGGTGGAGTAGCGCGAGTGCACGAGCGCGACGGCCGTCTTGACGGCGGCATCGTTGAGGTCGATGTAGAAACGACGCATCTGCGTGGCCACGAGCATGCCCTTGTACACGATGGTGCGCGAACTCATGGAGCAGATATAGAAGATCTTGTCGTTAAGGGCATACTCGGCATCGGCGCGCTTCTCGATGGTACGGCGGCACACATACAGACGGCGCTCAAACGCATCGCCAGCCTCGACATCGTCGGGACGACCGAGAAAAGCCTGCAGGATGGTAGGCATGCAAGCCTTGGCGGTATCGCCCAGATCGTGCGGATCGATGGGCACTTCACGCCAAAAGAGCAAAGGCACGCCGGCCTCGGCGCAACCCTCCTCAAAGACGCGGCGTGCATCCTCCACACCCTTGGCGTCCTGCGGGAAGAAGAGCATGGCCACACCGTAGTCGCCTTCGGCGGGAAGGATCTGCCCCCACTTCTGCGCCTCCTTGCGGAAGAAGTGATGCGGAACCTGGAAGAGGATGCCTGCACCGTCGCCGGTGTTTCGCTCGAGGCCCGTGCCACCACGGTGCTCGAGGTTCACCAGAATGGACAGGGCGTCATCGAGAATCTGGTGATGACGCTCGCCGTTGATATTTGCCAGCGCGCCGATACCGCACGCATCGTGCTCGAATTCGGGACGGTAGAGACCCTGGGCGGGCGTGTCTGTAGCCTGCATCCGTTCCTCCCCTAGTTGTCTACAGGTAACTAAACGCCAGCTTAGGCCAGCGTGGAGGAATATCATACGTCCTAGGAGATTACGCTATGTTTCAACGCTGTTTCGAAACAATTGTGAAACGTTCCCTCGACACGTTGCAAACCGAACGCAAACCAACAGCGCACATATCGCGGCGTGACGGAGAACCGAATCGCGGCGCGGGCGTCGCTTGCCGTCGGAATGTCACGGGGCCTCACCGCATCGCGCCCAAACGCCTCGCGTCCGGGTGCCCCCATGCGTTAGCGGCTACGCACCTTAAGGGCGCGATCGATCTCACGCTGCATGTCGCGCTTAGCCATGTCCTCGCGCTTGTCATAGAGCTTCTTGCCGCGCCCGAGACCGAGCTTGAGCTTCACGCGGCCGCTTTCATTGAAGTACAGCTCGAGTGGCACCAAAGCAACGCCGCGGTTGCGGAGCTTGCCGTCCAGGTAATCGATCTCCTTGCGATGCAGCAGCAGCTTGCGCCGACGGTCGGGATCGCGGTTCCACACACCCCCGTTGCTGTACGGATGGATGTGCATACCCACCAGCCAGCACTCGCCCCCACGGATCAACGCGAAGGTATCGGTGATCTGGCAGGCGCGCTCGCGAATGCTCTTCACCTCGGTACCCGTCAGCTCAAGACCGCATTCGAAGGTTTCATCGATGAAGTACTCGTGATGAGCCGCGCGGTTTTTAGAGATGAGCTTGTACTCGCGCTTACTCGGCATGGCTTGTATCCTCCCCGCTCGACTGACCCTCGCGCTCGGAGGCAAGCTCGGCATCCGCATCGCGTACCAGCTTGGCCAGCGCCTCGCACGCTTCCTGGCCCACCAAGTCGCGCGCCTTCACCGTAAGACGAGTGGCCTCAGCGGTATCACCCGCGCGCGCCGCATCGGTAGCGCACATGATCAGGCAAATGGCGATCTCGGCCGAAGGACTCGTGGGCACGCCCTCGGAGGCAAGGACGCTCATCACGTGTTCATCGCTATCGGAGCAAGCATCGGAAAACTCGGCATGCAGGCGATCGAGCAAGTCGGTCAACCTCGGATGATCGGGCATATAACGAAGCCCCATGCGCGCACAGCCGACTGCGGCTGCCGCACTTTCTCCCTCATCGAGGAAAAAATCTCCCAAAAGGGCGTAGGCATACGCCAGCTCGCTGATATCGCTCGCGCGTTCAAGTACCGAGAACGCGAGTTGCGCGCACTCCCGCTTGTTGCCCAGCAAACGAAATATCTCGGCGAGCCACAAACGGTGGCCGCAGTCCATAGGATTCCAACGAACCGCCTGCATCAGCAGGTCACGCATCTTTTCGTGGCGCTCCTCGAGGCTGCGGTCGGTCATGCTCGCAAAGAGCGCAAGGTGCCCATAGACCGTACTGAAGGAGGCGGGAACCTGCACGAGTTCGCGAGGATCGTTTTCCACGCGACGATACGCCAGACGTTCGAATGCGCTATCGAACGAAAAGTACTGTTTTTTGTCCGTGGTCTCGCATTCGGCATCGATGTAGGACTCCATGCTCTCGCGCATCGTCTTGAGCAGCTCTTCCGCGCGGTCGACCTCGCCTTCTCCCAGATAGCCTTCGACTAGCTGAATGTCCCTATCGTTAAAGGAAAGCTCCATAGCCCCTCGATTCCTACTCGTCAGCACCACTCGGTATCGTCACGGTGCTCCCCAGTGTAACAGCCCGCTCGGAAAGGCCCCCTCACGTCGTGGCTCTCAACGCGAAACGTGAACCAAACGCAAATTGAGGTGCCCGCGCACGGTGTTGACGCTCTCGACCTCAACGACCGCGGGCATACCCAACTCGTAACGCTTGCCCGTATCGGTGCCGGTGAGCGTGAGCGTGTCCTCGTCATAATCGAACCACTCGTCGCCGAGCGACTTGATGGAAACGAGCCCCTCGACTTGGGTGTCGTCCATGCGCACGAATACGCCCATATTAGATACCCACGAGACGACGCCCCGATAACGCTCACCGATACGCTTTTCATAGAACTGCGCGACCTTGATCTTCTGCGTGGCCTTCGCGGCCATATCGGCGGTGCGTTCACGCTCGCTGCACGCACGGCAAAGCTGCGCCGCGATACGCTCTTGGCATTCGCGCCCCGTACCCACCAGATGAGCCGCGCGCTCCCTTGCCGCCTGAGCCCCCAAACGCTCATGCGCCAGTTTCATCTTGAGCGTGCGGTGGACCATAAGATCGGGATAGCGCCTGATGGGACTCGTGAAGTGGCAATACGCCCGTGCGCCTAGGGCATAATGGCCTTCATTGCGAGGCTTGTACAGAGCGCGCTGCATGGATCGGAGCATCAGCGCGTTGACAAGCGGCTCAAACGGACCGTCGGCGGAAGCATTCACCACGCGCTGCATCACATCCTGGTCACCGAGGGCGATGCCCGAAGCATCCTCGCTACTCACCACCCCAAGCTCCGCAAGCGTCACCGCAACGCCATGCAGGGCATCGGGCGAGGGCGCCTCGTGTACGCGATATGCCGTCACGGTATCGTCCTCGGAGAGCATCTCGGCCACACATTCGTTCGCCAAAAGCATCGCCTCCTCGATAAGCCCCGTAGCGGGCGTGCGATGCCGCGTGATCAGATCCGTCGGCGCACCGCTGTCGTCAAGCAACGCATGGATCTCGACCGTATTGAAGTCGATCGACCCACGCGCATGACGCAGGGCGCGGCGCAGCTGTGAAAGCTCATATGCAGCCGTGAGAAATGCGCCCAGATCAACGCCGCAGGCCCTTGCTGTGGCCTCGCACGCCGCCGCGCGCGCCTGCGCCGCGTCGTCGGGTTCACCTGCAAGCGCGACCGCGCCGTCGCGTGCCAGCACGGCATCGGCAGCGGCATAATCCATGCGCACGCGCGAACGGATTATGCTCGGATACGCCGTATAGCCACGCACGCGGCCCCGCGCATCGAGGTGCATGTCGACCGTGAACGCCAAACGGTCCTCATCGGGACGAAGCGAGCACAGATCGTTGGAAAGGCGCTCGGGAAGCATAGGGAGCACGCGGTCCGCAAGATACACCGACGTCGTTCGATGCCGGGCTTCCATATCTATATGGCTTTCCCAGCCCACATAGTGCGAAACGTCTGCGATATGCACGCCCAGATCGAACCCTCCATCGGGCTTTCGCTCGATGGAGATGGCATCGTCGAAATCGCGCGCGTCAACAGGATCGATCGTGATGACAAAGCGGTCGCGCATATCGCGCCGTAACGGATCGGCAAGCGCGGAATCGATATCGAGCCACAGCGAACCCGCCTCGGCGAGCGCCCGCGATGGGTACTTGGCCTCAAGACCATAGCGCGCCATCACGCATTGCACTCCCACATCCGGCGAGGCGGCCTCGCCGATCCTCCGCTCGATCGTCACCACGCCCGATTCCATACGCGTGGGATACGTAAGGATCCGCGCCGACACCACATCGCCCTCGGCGACATGCAGACGCTCAGCCGACGCGTCATCGGGCAGCACGAAAAAGTCGGCGCGCATGCGCGCATCGAGCGGGCGGATCGCACCCAAAGGACCCGCTTGCGCATAGGTTCCGACGACATATGACGTGGCGCGCTTTATCACGCTCTCGGGAACCGCACGTTTATCCCCGCGAGCACCGCGTTTGAAACTGATGGCAATGGTATCGCCATCCATGATCCAGCGCGAGCCGTGACCCGAGAGCCTGAAATCCCCCTCCGCAGTACGCACGAATCCGCGGCTATCGGTAAGCTGCACCGTTCCCGTCAAAATCGGACGGCGCTGCGAACGCGCCCCACCGAACGGCCCGCGAGCCGCACGTTTCTTCTTGTGTCCGCGCCCCATAGCGCCTCCTATCAAAAAAGGCCGCCCCCGAAAAACGAGAACGGCCGTTATGGAAATGCGTGTCAAACGCGTGCTAGACCCTGAGGTAGCGCCTCATGGCGATGGCGGAACCGAACAGGCCGATGACCACACCGATAAGCACCAGCGCGCCGTACGTCACCAGATAATAGTTGAGCGGCAGGGAGAAACTCATCCAGCTGATGCTCTCCTGCATCTTAGGAACGAACAGGTTGCGGATCAGCTCGAGCGCGCCGATCGAAAGCAACGATCCCAAAAACGCCTGCAACACGCCCTCGGTGATAAACGGCCCGCGGATGAAACCGTTGGAAGCGCCCACCAGACGCTGGATGGCGATCTCGCGGCGGCGCGCGGTGATGGACAGACGAATGGTGTTGTTGATGAAGATGAAAGCGATAAACGTGAGCAGTGCCACGAGCACCACCGCACCGACACGGATGTAGTTGGTGATCTGGAACAGGCGGCTTACTTCCTTCTGGCCGTAAAGCACGCTGCTGTCGACATCCCCGCCATCGACGATCTCCTGGAAGTCGGCGTCTTTCTTGATCTTGTTGGCCGTGCTCTCCACATGGCTCGCGTCATCCATCTTGATGGCGAACGAACGCGGCAGCGGGTTTTGGCCGTCAAGCGCACTGATGGTGGAATCGGCGTTGCTGTTGGCCATATTCTTGGTGTAATCGCTCAGGGCGTCCTTCTTGCTCTTGAACGTCACGCTCTTGACGTTTTTCCAGCCCTCGAGCTTGGTCTGGAACGCCTTGATGTCCTTGGACGAAGCGTCGTCCGAGATGAAGGCATTGATGGTTACCTGATCCTCGATGGTGCCGATCACCGAATTGACCATCGCCGAACCCATGATGAACAAGCCGATGATGAACAACGAAAGGAAAATCGTGATGACGGCGCCGAGCGAGGTGGTCCAGTTACGGAAGAAATGGCTGAACGCCTCTTTGAGCGAATAGCCTACGTTAGTTGGTGCCATAGTTGCCGTAACCTCCCCTCTCCTGGTCGCGAATGACGTGTCCGCCCTCAAGCGCGATGACGCGGCGGTGCATGCTGTCGACCATCTCGCGATCGTGCGTGGCCACCAGCACCGTGGTGCCCGTGCGGTTGATGCGCTCGAGCAGGTCCATGATGCCGCGCG
>CAVGWH010000022.1:0-20614 GCA_963633065.1 Oribacterium sp. | reverse complement strand
AAAGACGATTCGAAGAAGGACGACGCCGACAAGGGCGACCCAGGCAAGATCGACGGCGACGAGAGCGGCGGCGGTTCAAACGCGAGCGCCACGACCGAGGCCGTTACCGCGTCGACGACCAAGAAGGCCGCCGGCAAAGAGCTCGCCGCCACCGGTGACTACGCCTTGGCCACGGTCGCCGCCCTGCTGACGATCGGCCTCGCCGCCGCGGCAGCCGGCCTCGCCACCAGACGCCGCAGGCAGTAAGGGTCCCGACCCAAAAGCCGAACAGCCTCCCATCCCTCGGACACGAGAAATGGGAGGTTTTCTTATGCGCGTCGATTTGAGGGTGATGCGCGACATCGCGGTCAGGGTGGACGGCTCTCGACCCGTTCCCAGCTCCTTGCGGCGCGCCGGGGAGCCCCTAGCCAGGACCGCTGCCGCGAAAGGCCGACTCCCGACCCCGCTCCCAGCCCAACCGCTCGGCGGGACCCCGTCCCTCAGAAACATTCCGCAAGCAAGGGTCCGCCTTGTCCGCAGCTCCGAAGGAGCAGGACAAGGCGGACCCATTTGCTGAGGACGTTTCTGAGGGACGGGACCCACCGTGCGCCCGCGTATTTCTGTGTTACCGCAACGCTTCTGCCCGGTGCCTCTGCTTATGCAAACTATACTAAGAACGTTGCACATATCGGGTGGGTGCTGGCCCATCCTTAACCTTTGGAGGTATCCGCATGGCTGAAGCTGCCGAGAAAACGCCCGTTGTCGGAATCATCATGGGCTCCAAATCCGACCTGCCCGTTATGGAGGGTTGCACCAAGGAGCTCGAGGAGCTCGGTGTTCCCTATGAGCTGGTGATCGCGAGCGCCCATCGCACGCCCGACAAGGTGCGCGAGTGGGCCGAGACCGCTGCCGACCGTGGCATCCGCGTGATCATAGCTGCCGCCGGGAAGGCTGCTCACCTGGGCGGCGTGGTGGCTGCGTTCACCCCGTTGCCCGTTATCGGCGTTCCCATGAAGACCTCCGACCTCGGCGGTCTCGATTCGCTACTCTCCATGGTGCAGATGCCCTCCGGCGTGCCCGTGGCCTGCGTTGCCATCAACGGCGCCAAGAACGCCGCCATCTATGCCACGCAGATTCTGGGCGCGAGCGACCCCGAGTATCGCGAGAAGGTCGTTGAGCTCAAGAAGCAGATGGCCGAGGCCTAATCGAGCGTCAGTCGTTGCGAGCGGCTGCACGGTGCCGGCAACGGAAAGGGATGGTAATGTCCGAAAATCAAGGTAAGCGCTTCAGCAATAAGGCTCCTCAGAACGCCTCGCATGCGCGGGGCGCTAACGCGGGCGCTGCGGGAAAGCGCTTTGCATCGTCCGGGCAGGGGAGCCATGCGACACAGCCGGGTCGTACGGCGGAAACGCGTCGAGCCGCCTCAGCTGGGGCCCAACCTTCACACTCGAGCGCAGCGAGGCACGCGGCGTCTTCCGCCCGTCCCGCCGGATACCGTCCTGCCGCAGGTTCGCATGCGGCCCGCGCTTCGCAGCCGACGCAGGTGACGAATCGCGCGCATGCCGTATCTGGCTCGACGCAGGCGACGCATGCTGCAGGAGGCGCCGGTGCCCATACGGCCTCCCGCTCCGCGGGTGCCGCCAATAAGGCACAGGGCGTTCGCGGTATCACGCCGGCGGCTGGTGCGCATGGCACGCACCGCGGCGGTGGCTCCGCTGTCAAAACGCCCGCGCGTTCCTCATATGCGCAGCAGGAAAAGAAGCGTCGTCGTAGGGTGCTGCCGCTCGTGCTCATCGTCATCGGCGTGGGTCTCATTATCGCTGCAGCGGGTATCTTCATCACCGCGCAGCTGGGATACAAAGAGGCTACCGATACGTACGACAACATCGCAAGCACCTATGTGACCGATACGTCGGGCGACGGCATTCCCAACCCCGATTTCGATGCGCTATCGAGCGTCAATGCCGATGTGGTCGGTTGGGTGTACGTTCCGGGCACCATCATCAACTACCCTGTGGTGCAGACCACCAATAACGAGAAGTACCTCAACACGATGTTCGACGGCAAGACCAACAGCTCGGGCACCATCTTCATGGATTGCGACGGCACGGCCCCCGGCGTGGTGGATCAGCAGACCACCCTCTATGGCCACCATATGAACAACGGCGGCATGTTCAATCCCATCGCCGACACTACCGATCAGGCCACGTTCGACAACATCAAGTCCGTGTACTACATCACGCGCGATGCCATTTACGAGTTTGAGCCGCTGCTCACCAAGGTCGTGGACGGCAGCTATACCAACGCGCGCACCCCCAACTTCACGGGCGACGAGTCGCTCACCTCGTACCTGAAGGCCATGCTCGAGGGCGCCGATGCCAAGGCGAGCGATGCGTCCGATCGTATTTCCTCCACCGAGCAGGTGCTGACGCTTGTGACTTGCAAGCGCGACATCTTGGCCAACGGTCGCGCCGCGATGATCTGCACGCTCAAGAACAAGAGCGATCGCGCTACGGGAACTACGGTCACGGACGGCGAGAGCACGGATACTAACGCCGATGCCGCGACGGCCGATGCCTCGACCGATGCGGCGGCCACGGAGACCACTGCCTCGTAAGGCACTGTCGTCTCATCCGAAAATCCGCTGATGAAAAGACCTCCCGTTTCCGCGTATGAAACGGGAGGTCTTTTGTTTGCACCTAGTCTTTCGGGTCCACGCGCCCGGTGCCGCTGCCGACCATCGACATGCTTTGGAAACGATTCTGCATGTACTCGTCATCGAAATGTTCGGCGTAGAATGCGGCCACTGCGGAATCGCCTGCGGTGCCGCTGGCGCGCTTGAACCAAAAGTCCAGCGATTGCAGCGTCATAAAGCAGTCGACGAGCATGAGCGCTGAGCAAACGACGGTAAGCGAGTAGCGCCATTTCCACGGAATCTTGTTGATGATGGCCAGCACGCGCGGCAGCAGGAGCTTGATCCAGATAAGGCCGCCTAGACCCCACATGCAGCTGAACGCCGTGCACGTGCGTCCTGCGGTGAGCCCCACGATAGGGTCGGGGAGTCCGAAAAGCGTGATGTGGTTGTAATTCCACGACACCACGCCGAACGACACCTGCAAAAACCATCCTGCGAAGACCTCGAATCCGCCGCCGATAAACGCGCTGACGATAAAGATCACCAGGGCGTTTTGCTTGTAAAAGCGATTGAGCGTGATGGTGAGCAGTACCGCCCCGACACCGTAGATGGGGCTAAAGGGTCCGAACAGGATACCGGCGCGGTCTTGCCAGACGCCGGGTTCAACGATGACGATGTGCCAGATCTCCTCGAGCACTAGACCCAGAAAGCTCGTGATGACAAAGACCCAAAACAGGTTGAAGAAGTTGAGCTTGATGTAGCCCTCGCCGGTCTCGTCGCGACCCAGCAGGCCCTCGCGTGCCGCTTCGCGGTCGAGCATGTCGCGGAGGCGGCGTTGCAGCTCGCGCTCTTGGCGCAGCGCCGGGTCGACGGTGGCCGAAAGCGCGATGAGGATGACGAGCTGCGCGCACGGACGGGCGATCTGCGGACCCAGGCCTTGCAGCATCACGTCGATGACGAGTTCGGTGAAGGTGTAGGCGATGAGCACGTACGAAAGCAGCGCGGCGTTGCGGCGGTTGCTCTTGATGAGCGAGATGCCGAACGCGATGAGCGCTACGGCGCCTACAGCCGAAAGCGTCACGCCCAAGATGACGAGCCCGACGGAGAGCTTGAGGTCGTCACTGACGACGACGGTGCCCGAACGGCTCGCGAGGCTGTGCAGGCATACGCCGAAAAACCAGGCCACGCTGGGGAGCGTCGCTACGCCCGACAAGATGCACAGGGCGCCGTAGATCTTTATAAGCAGGGGGATCTTTCGATGTTCGTCGGCGGTGACCAGGGCGGGGTCGAGTTCGTTGACCTGAGGCTGCGCGGCCTCGGTTGTGGCGCTTGCGGCATTTGGCCGGCGCTTGGACATAGATAAGGCCCTCTTTCAAAACGGGTCGAATGAAAAACGTATAGATGATACCGCGCTGAGGTCTATTCAATCCAAAGCGCCGGATCGGGATCAAAGCGGTTTTGAAAGGGTCGGGGCGTTTGCCTCTTTTCCGTTTTGGTTCTGACGGCCTTACTTGAGTTCATGTTTGTTGTGGGTGGATCGAGCATATGCAAACCGTACATGCCGTGCTTCCACTACTTGCTCAGCTGCTTCTGGGAACCTGTCCCGCCGCATGCTTGCTTCCTCCCGCCGTTCGCCCAGCTCGGCGACGGGTGCTTTTATTTTGCCTGGTATGGTGGGTTTATGAGTGACATTTTATGTGACATATCTGCCTTTCGATACCATCGGACGCCGCCGCAAGTGCTTATGCAGCTGCCCATGGCGCCCGCGTCGGAAACCGACCCCAATCGCATGCGGCTCCTAAAGACCCCACTGGTGACCGAGGTTATCGGGTCGCCGGTCCATTTGCTTACTGATCGCGCTTGCTCGTCTCGTGCGGGGAAGCGCGTAGTCCGACATGTTTGGTCATGCGAGATGCCTATCGGGTCTGTCGAAGAGTCTCCGTTTGGACTGAGCGTTACGAGCCCTTTGTTCACGCTGTTGACCATGGCCGCTACTCATTCTGTGTTACAGCTTGCGATGGCTATGTACGAGATGTGCGGAACGTTCGCGGTCTTCGAGCCGAGTGAAAATATTGAGGAACTGCTGCATCGCGAGAGAATCGCATACTGCTTTTCGCCCGGATTTGGATGGCGCCGCATGGGCGACGGTGCGCCTCGAGCATCCGCGCTTTGGGAGCGACCTTCTCTTGTCGGTCTGGATGAGCTGCGCAATTATGCGGCGTCGATTTCTGGCATGCGCGGTGTAAAGAGGTTTACGCAGGCGACAGGTCTGGTTTCCGGCGTTACCGCCTCGCCGCTTGAGGCGCAAGCGTCGATGCTATTGGGATTTCCGCGCAGGCTCGGAGGAGAGGGTTTTTCGCTTCAGAACAATGTTGAGCTTGATTTAAACCGTGAGGCGAAACGCCTGTCGGGGAGAAATAAACGTGTGGGCGACATTGTGATTACAAGCGACAACGGCGAACGATGCGTGGTCGTGGAGTGCCAAGGCCGCGCCTTTCACGGATCGGCTGAAGCTAAGATCGCCGACAGCGATAGGACAACGGCGCTGCAGTCTATGGGATACGAGGTTATTCTCATGACGTATGCTCAGCTAGTTGACCCATTGAAATTCGAAACCGTGGTCAAACTCATCAAGCGCAAATTGGGCATGCGAAATCGCGCTAAAAGCCCTGTGCAAGAAAAGGCGACTGCGAAGCTTCGTTCCGAGCTGTTTCGAGGATGGATATAAGACGCTCTATGGGCTCGGGTCATCGGTATGGCTTAATCGGGGGGGGCTGTGCAAGGCGTCTCGCCGGTTTAAAACCAGTTTTCCGGAACAAGGGCAATTGACTTCTCAAATTGGGATTATTTCGTTTGAACCAGGTATCGCTCTGCCCAAAATCGACGGAAAAAGTCAGGTAAATTTGGAATGCTCCGATAGATGGCCGTTTCAGGCAGCGTTTCCCCAGGATTTTGCTGAGCAAAACGGACCTTTACTCGCCAAAGTCGGTTTTACCTGACTTTTTCCGTCGATTTTGGGCAACGGGGTGGGGTCGGGCCGTTTTTTTCGTGCTCGGAACGCCCCGAGTCGCGATGCCGGCCTATATCACCGCGTTGGGCGTGAGCTTTTTTGTTGCTGCGCCCTGTTGTGGCGGTTAGCGACAAGCTGCAGCGTATACTAGGCGGGTAACGCCAAAACAGAGGCTACGAGGGGATGTCATGTCTCAAGAAACCATCCGGGCGGCGCAAATGGGCGCTGCGGGACGTGTGCAGGCGCAGGCAGCTAACAGCGACGGTGACGATCAGCTGCACGAGGAGTGCGGCGTATTCGGCGTTTGGGCTCCCGAGCGCGATGTCGCGCGTCTGACGTATTTCGGTTTGCGCGCGCTTCAGCATCGAGGACAGGAATCCGCTGGTATCGCGGTGGGCGACGGCGGCACCGTCATGGTCCGTAAAGACCTGGGCCTTTGCGGGCAGGTTTTTTCCAACGCCGACCTTTCGACGCTTTCGGGTCAGCTTGCGGTGGGGCACGTGCGCTATGGAACGGCGGGCGCCAAAAGCTGGGAGGCCGCACAGCCGCACCTCTCCACCATCAATGAGGTTATCATCGCGCTCGCTCATAACGGCACGCTCGTCAACACCGACGAGCTGCGTCGTCAGCTCATAGAGCTGGGCGTTCCCTTCCTTTCCAATTCCGATTCCGAGGTCGCTACCAAGCTCATCGGATACTTCACCCAGCGCACGGGGCACCTGCGCGAGGGCATTCGTAAAACCATGGAGCTCGTGCGCGGCGGCTATGCCATGACGCTCATCAACGAGAGTTCGCTTTACGCGTTCCGCGATCCGCACGGCATCCGTCCGCTCGTGCTGGGCAAGCTGGTCGACGCCGGCCTTGATCAGGCGAGCCTTTCCGCTGCAGCTAAGCTTCCCTCTATGGAAGAATCGCCTGCGGAGGAGGCGCCTGTTGTCACCGCAGGCGGCTGGGTGGTTGCCTCAGAGACGTGCGCGCTCGACATCGTGGGCGCCGAGTACGTGCGCGACATCAAGCCCGGCGAGATCTTGCGCATCAACGCCGAGGGTTTGGTTTCCGAGCAGGGCGTTCCCGCGCAAACGTGCGCCAATTGCGTGTTCGAGCAGGTGTACTTCGCGCGTCCCGACAGCATCATGAACGGCAAGAGCGTTTACGCCTGCCGCTACGACATGGGTCGTCAGCTCGCGCACGAAAAGCCGGTTGAGGCCGATATGGTCATCGGCGTTCCCGACTCGGGCATGCCTCCCGCGGAAGGCTACGCGCACGAAAGCGGCATCAGGTACGGCGAGGGTCTTATCAAGAACCGCTACGTCGCCCGCACCTTCATCGAGCCCACGCAAGAGCTCCGCGCCATGGGTGTGCGCATGAAGCTCAATCCGCTCAAAGACAACATCGAGGGTAAGCGCCTCGTGGTCATCGACGACTCCATCGTGCGCGGCACTACCATGGTTCAGCTCGTCAAGATGCTGCGCGGTGCCGGAGCCAAAGAGATCCATGTGCGCATCAACTCGCCCGAGGTCGTGTGGCCGTGCTTCTACGGCATCGACACCGATGTACAGTCGCAGCTCATCAGCGCCAACAAGACCGTCGACGAGATCTGCGAGTTCATCGGCGCCGACTCGTTGGCGTTCCTCTCGGTGGAGGGCCTTCTGAAGAGCGTGCCGCCCACTGGCTATTGCGATGCGTGCTTCACCGGCAAATATCCGGTGGCCATCCCCGATAGCCTGGGCCGTGGCAAGTTCATGGAAGGCTACAAGCCGCGCAACATGAGCGACGTGGTGCATTTCGGCGACGATGTGGTGGTTGAAAAAGACCGTGACAAGAGTTGGGAAGAGGAGCATCCCGAGGCTTAGGACACGCCGGGGCAAGCCGTCGGCCAGCGCCAACGCGACCGGTTGGTCCGGATGGCAGATGGCCGGAACGGACCTTAAGACTCTCGGGCCGGGACACGATTTAGATATACCGAAAGGAATTTGCATATGAGCGAGAACACCAAGCACGTTACCTACGAAGACGCCGGCGTCGACACTGCCGAGGGTGGCCGTGCGGTCGATGCCATCAAGCAGATGGTGGCCGAGACCAATCGTCCCGAAGTCATCGGCGGCATCGGCGGCTTCGGCGGCCTTTTCTCGGCTGCCGCGCTCAAGGACATGGAGGATCCCATTCTCATCTCGGGCACCGACGGCGTGGGCACCAAGCTTGTGCTCGCCCAGATCCTCAATCGCCATGAGACCGTGGGCCAGGACCTTGTCGCCATGTGCGTCAACGACATCCTTGCGTCGGGCGCCGAGCCGCTGTTCTTCCTCGACTATGTTGCGATCGGCCACATCGAGGCCGAGCACATGGCTAAGATCGTCAAGGGCGTCGCCGACGGCTGCAAGCTTGCCGGCTGCGCGCTCGTAGGTGGCGAGATGGCCGAGCATCCCGGTGTCATGCGTCCCGATGACTACGACCTGGCCGGCTTTACCGTCGGCGTGGTGGATCGTCCCAAGATGCTCGATCCCGCGAACGTTAAGGCCGGCGACGCGATTATCGGCCTGCCCTCCACGGGTATCCACTCCAATGGTTACTCGCTCGTGCGCAAGGTCATCGGCGTTGACGGCATCGTTCCGGGCACACCTGAGGCCGCGGCTAAGCGCGCCGAGCTCGAGCAGCCGCTCGATGCCCTCGTCGGCGCCTCGCTCGCCGACGCCCTTCTCGCACCCACGCGTATCTACGTCAAGCCCGTGCTCGATCTGCTGCGCGGCGGTGCCAACGTGCACGCTATCGCGCATATCACCGGCGGCGGCATCACCGAGAACCTCAACCGCGCGCTCGCCGATAACACCGACGCCGTGGTCGAGCGCACGGGCGCTCAGATGGGCTGGGATGTTCCGCCTGTCATCACCTATATCTCCGAGCAGGCCGAGCTTGTGCCCAACGAGGCGTGCAAGACCTTCAACATGGGCGTAGGCCTCTGCCTGATCGTGGCTGCCGAGGACGAGGCTGCGACCGTCGCGGCCCTCGAGGCCATGGGCGAGAAGCCCTTCCATGTGGGCCAGATCGTCGAGGGAACCGGCAAGGTGGTTTACTCCGATGAGTGCTAACGAGTACGTTCCCTATACGCGCCCGACGGGTACCGCGCTATCCGAGCCGCTGAAGATCGGCGTGCTTATCTCGGGCTCCGGCACCAATCTGCAGGCGCTCATCGACCGTATCGCCGATGGCAGCCTTAATGCTTCCATCGAGCTGGTCGTTTCGAGTCGCGCGTCCGCCTACGGCCTCAAGCGTGCCGAAGAGGCGGGTATCCAGACCCTCACGCTCTCGCGCGAGATCTATGCCGACCCGGAGGCCGCCGACGAGGTTATCGCAGCGGCTTTGCGCGAGCGCGGATGCGAGTACGTGGTGATGGCCGGCTACATGCGCATGGTTCATGCACCGCTTTTGGCTGCGTTCGAAAACCGCGTCGTCAACCTGCATCCCGCCTTGTTGCCGAGCTTCCAGGGAGCGCACGCTATTCAGGACGCTTTCGATCGCGGCGCAAAGGTGACGGGTGTTACCGTGCACTTTGCCAACGAGGTATACGACCAGGGCCCCATCATCGCCCAGCAGGCGCTCTCCGTCGAAGAGGGTTGGGACGTGGATACGCTCGAGGAGCATATCCACAAGATCGAGCACGTGCTGTATCCCAATGCGGTACAGATGCTCGCCGATGGACGTGTGCACGTGCTGTCTAGCGGCAAGGTCGCCATCGATCCCGAGAAGCCGGTCGAATAACAAGGCCAACCATGTGAGGAGCGACGCCCGTATGAAGGGCGTCGCTCGCGCGCAAGACCCTGAGGAGAATGCTGTTTTGACCAATACGTTTGACGATTTGTTCTCGCCTGACCTGGTGTTTTTCGGCTGGGACGTCGAGACGCCAACAGCGCTGTTCGAGCGCTTGAAGGCCGAGCTCGATCCCGCCGGCTACATTGCCGATGGTTGGTTCGATGCGGTTTGCTCGCGTGAGGAGGCATATCCCACGGGACTCGCTATGCCTGCCGCGCATATCGCCATCCCGCACACCGACCCCGCTTACGTGGTCAAGCCCTATATCGCCGTCATCAAGCCTGCTGCCCCTGTGACGTTCGACGCCATGGCGGGCATGGGCGATCCGGTTCCGGCGCAGATCGTCATCAACTTGGGCATCACGCACGAAGGCGGACAGGTTGAGGCCCTGCAGGCGCTCATGAACATCTTCATGGACGCCGGGGCTGCCGCAGACGTGCTGGGGCAAACCGACCCGCAGGGTATGGTCTGTGCGCTTAAACGCCACTTTATGGAGTCTTAAGCTGCCACACGCGTGGTTTTTGAGAGAGAATACCGAGCAGTTACGCACAAAATAGGAAAGGCCGTTCATGGCAAACAAGAAGAAGAAAAAGGCATCCGCCGGCAAGAAGGCCGAGACGGAGAAGACGCTCGTCGCCGAGACCGCCGCCGAGCAGGCGGAGGCGCCTGCCGTGGGCTCCGAAGAGGGCACCCAGGCTAACCAGGATAAAAAAGCCCAGCGCGCGGCGGCCAAAGCTGCCAAGGCGGCGGAGCGCGCCGCAAGCAAGCCCGCTCGCAAGGCCAAGCGCAAGGCGCGTGTATCGCGTGCGGGCCTGATGGCCGCTGTGGCCGTGGGCTGTGCGGCTATGATCCTCTCGGTGTGCGGCATCGCTTGCTCAGGCATCCTCAACAGCAGCTCCGATAGCACCACCGCAAGCTACGAGCTTACCGGCGGTGTCGCGGCAACCATCGCGGGCACCAACATCACCGAGGACACCATCACCAAGCAGATCATGTCCACGCGCACCTCGGGCGGCTACAACAAGGACAAGTCCTGGGCCCAGTACCTGGTCAATCAGGGCTACACGCCCAAGAGCCTGCGCAAGGAGATCATCACCAGCTACGCGCGTCAGTACATGATCCAGAAGGCCGAGAAGGAATACGGTGTCGAGGTCACCGACGAGGAGGTCGAGGCTCAGTGGCAGAAGGCGTGCAAGTCGGCCGGCGGCGAGAAGAAATTCAAGAAGACGCTCAAGACATACGGCTACACCAAGAGCACGTATAAGAGCAGCCTCAAGAGTAGCCTCGCACAGGAGAAGCTGCAGGATGCCGTTGCGCCCAAGAAGACGCCTTCGGACAAGAAGATCCTCAAGTACGTCAACGAGAATCTGGATACTTACAACGACGCGCGCAAGTCGTCGCACATCCTCGTCAAGGTCGATAGCGATGCGAGCGATGAGGATAAGCAGGCCGCCAAGGACAAGGCCCAGGAGTGCTTGGACAAGATCAACTCCGGCGAGCTTACCTGGGACAAGGCCGTCAAGAAGTACTCCGAGGACACCGGCTCCAAGAAGAGCGGCTCCAAGGGCAACAAGGGTAACGTCGGTTGGGACAAGCTCACGAGCTTCGTCGATGCCTACGAGACCGCGCTCGAGGGCCTGAGCGAGGGACAGATGTCCGAGGTCGTGGAGTCCGATTACGGCTACCACATCATCCGCTGCACCGGCTACTTCCATGTGGACGACTCGGTGACCGAGGTCAGCCAGCTGCCGAAGGCCATCAAGAAGTACGTGGTCAACATCATCAAGTCGCAGAACTCCAGCACCAAGTACAGCACATGGCTCGAGAAGTACATCAAGAAGGGCCATCTCAAGATCAACAAGATGCCCAAGGACGTGCCGTACAACGTGAGCCTCAAGGGCGTTTCGTCGTCGAGTTCCTCGACGAGCAGCCTCGTGGATGCTCTTAGCAGCGCGAGCGACGACAGTTCGAGCAGCGACACCTCGTCCGAGGACGCCTCCAGCGAGGACACCTCGAGCGACAGCGACTCTGCCACCACCGATGAATCCGCAAGCGAATAGGGGATAGCATGACGAACGAAGAACTGCAGAAAGAAATGATCGCGGCCATGAAGGCCAAGGATAAGGTCCGCCTGTCCATCATCCGTCAGGTTAAGACCGAGGTGAAGAACATCGAGGTCAACGAGCGCCGCGAGATCACCGAAGAAGATGTCAACAACATGATCAAGCGTCTCATCAAGCAGACCAACGAGACGCTCGAGATGTCCATCAAGGCCGCCAACGACCAGGAGCGCACCGACAACCTCACCGAACAGGTGAAGATCCTCGAGAGCATGCTACCGGCGCAGCTCACCGGCGATGAGCTGGTGGCGCTGATCGAGAAGACCATCGCCGATTTGGGTGCTACCAGCAAAAAGCAGATGGGACAGGTCATGGGCGCCCTCAACGCGGCCACGGGCGGCAACTTCGATAAACCGCTCGCCGCCAAGGAAGTAGGCGCACGTCTGGCGTAGTGCCGCCCGCTTAAGCGACTCGTGCGTGCGCTTGCGCCGCGGGATGCGTTCGCTCCGACGGGCCGTCCGCGACCGCCATGCTCCTCAAGACTCACCATCCAAAGCCCCGACTGTTTGGCGGTCGGGGCTTTTCTGTGCGGACATCCCAGTAAACGCTTTAGTATGCTAAGGTGAATAGAACCTCGATGGTCGTGTATCAATTTGACTAATCAAAGGGATGCAGGGCATATTTATCGAATAAAACGCGCGTATCACGCAGAAAAGCCGAATGTTACATCTCAGTTTCGGTCGTTTGTCCGTGCGTTGCCTGCGGCGCTCGCCGCCTCTGTTGCCCATACAATGTGGTTCTTGAATTACCGCAAGGAAGGATGCGTTCATGGCCGACATGATAGAGATCAAGGGTCTCAATAAATACTTTGGCGACCTGCATGTCCTTAAGGACATCAACCTCACTGTCAAAAAGGGTGAGAAAGTCGTAGTGATCGGGCCGTCCGGCTCGGGTAAATCCACCATGATCCGTTGTGTCGATTACCTTGAGGAGCCCACCTCCGGTGAGGTTATCATCGACGGCATTCCGCTCACCAAGAAGAACCACCTCGAGATGGCGCGCAAGTACTCGTCGATGGTGTTTCAGCAGTTCAACCTGTACCCCAACATGACGGTGCTGGGCAACCTCACGCTTGCCCCCATCAAGCTGCAGAAGAAGAGCAAGGAAGAGGCCAACGAGATCGCCATGGCCGCGCTCAAGCGCGTCGGCATGGCACATAAGGCCGGCGAGTATCCGCAGAACCTCTCGGGCGGCCAGCAGCAGCGCATCGCTATCGCCCGTGCTCTCTGCACCAAGCAACCCATCATCTTGTTCGATGAGCCCACCTCGGCGCTCGATCCCGAGATGGTGCAGGAAGTGCTCGACGTCATGATCGAGCTCGCGCAAGAGGACATCACCATGATCTGCGTGACGCACGAGATGGGCTTTGCCCGCCAGGTTGCCGACCGCGTCATCTTCATGGAGGACGGGCGCATCCTCGAGGAAGGCACGCCCGAGCACTTCTTCGATAATCCCGAGAACGATCGCTGCCGCGAGTTCCTCTCCAAGATCCTGCACTAATCGAGTGTGATGTATATGCAAAACAACATGACCGCTATATCGCGTCGGCGCTTTTTGGAGCTGTGCGGCCTGGGCGCTTTGGCGCTGGGCGGCGCGGGCACGCTCGCCGGCTGCGGCTCCCAGGCAAGCTCCGGTTCGAGTACGGGCTCCAAGGGGTCTAAGCTCGCGCTCATCAAGAGTCGTGGGCATCTTAACGCCGGTGTCAAAAAGGACGTTCCCGGCTACGGCTACTATGACACCGCCACGGGCAAGTTCCAGGGTATGGAGATCGATCTGTGCTATCAGATCGCCGCTGCCGTGTTCGGCGTGAGCTACAAAGAGGCAAAAAAGCAGGAGCTCGTGGAGTTCACCGACGTCACACCCAAAACGCGCGGCCCGCTTATCGATAACGATCAGCTCGATGTCGTCGTCGCTACCTATACCATCACCGACGAGCGCAAAGAGAGCTGGGATTTCTCGAGCCCCTACCGCACCGACTACGTTGGACTCATGGTTAAGAAGCGCTCCGGCTTCAAGACGATCGAGGACTTGGACGGTAAGGTGATCGGTGTGAGCCAGGGCGCCACAACGCAGGGCCTCATCGAGCAGATGATCAAGGACGAGGGCTTTGACTGCACGCCGGAGTTCCGCGCGTTCAGCGGATACCCCATCATCAAGAGCTCGCTCGACGCCGGCAACATCGACGTGTTCGCCATGGACCGCTCCACGCTCGCCGGCTACATGAACAAGACCGTCGAGCTGCTGCAGCCCGAGATCAAGTTCGGCGAGCAGGGCTACGGCGTCGCCACCAAGAAGGGTTGCGACCTTTCGGCCGTGGTCGAGCAGGTGGTGCAAGACCGCCTCGCCGACGGATGGCTCGATGAAGAGGTCAAGACCTGGGGTCTTGTGTAGGCGACGGGTTCAGAAGGGATCGCTATGCTCGAAGGATTATTCGACGCCGGCCGTTGGTCGACGACATTCAGCAACATGGGCCCGTTCTGGGAAGGCTTCGGTGTGACCATCGAGGTCGTTCTTGCCGGCCTGTTGCTCTCGCTGGTGCTGGGCACGCTCCTGGGCGTGTTCTCCACCACGCAATCGCGCGTGCTGCGCGCTATCAGCCGTGTGTACGTTGAGTTCTATCAGAACACGCCGCTGCCGGTACAGGTGCTCTTCATGTACATGGCCGGACCGCAGTTTTTACAGATGCTGACGGGAGCCGACCAGCCGGTGCGCATCGCTCCGTTTGTGCTGGGTTTTCTGGGTGTCGGTCTGTACCATGCGGCCTACATCTCCGAAGTCATCCGCACCGGTATCGAGGCGGTGCCGCGCGGTCAGATGGAGGCGGCGCAGAGCCAAGGCTTCACGCGCGTGCAGTCGTACGCCTATATCGTGCTGCCTCAGACGTTCAAGATCATCCTGCCGCCGCTTTGCAACCAGGCGCTTAACCTCGTCAAGAACACCTCGGTGCTGGCGCTTGTGGCCGGCGGCGACCTGATGTATCGCTCCGACAACTTCGTTTCGCTCTATGGCTATCTGCAAGGCTACATTGTTTGCTGCCTTATGTACTTCATTATCTGTTTCCCGCTGGCGCTTCTGGTGCAGTGGCTCGAAAAGCGCTCCAAAGAGCGCCCGCGTGCCAAGGCGATGCCCGAGCTTGAGCAGCTGACCGCAGAGGAGGCGTAAGAAATGGAAATCTTCTCCGCAACCAACTTGCTCTACATTTGGTGGGGCTTCGTCAAGACCATCCAAATCTCGGCGCTCTCGATCTTCTTCTCGCTGATCCTGGGTACCGTGCTTGCGCTCATCAAGGCCTATGCACCGCGCCCGTTCCGTCTTTTGGTGAGCGCCTATATCGAGCTTTTCCGCTGCACGCCCAATCTGCTGTGGATCCTTTTCATCTACTTTACGGTGCAGGGCCTCGATATCGTGATTTCGACCATCGCGTTCACGCTTTTCACAAGTGCCGTTATGGCCGAGATTGTGCGTGGCGGACTTAACGCCATTCCCAAGGGGCAGTTTGAGGCGGCTCGTAGCCAGGGTTTCGGCTTTTTCGGCACCATGGCTTACATCATTTTGCCGCAGACGTTCAAGAGCATCATCCCGGCGCTCTTCAGCCAGTGCACTACGGTCATCAAGGACAGCTCGTACCTTTCGGGCATCAACGTGGCCGAGCTTATGTATACCGCCAACGTGGTGATGGCCCATGCGCTCGAGCTCAATCAGGTGCTTATGCTCTACGGTTTGGTCTTTGCCATGTATTTCGTTTTGAACTTCGGCATCTCGCTTTTGGTGCGCGCGTATCAGCGCCGCGTGGTGGCCGCATAACGGTAATATAGTGAGGCCCCCTTCGCGATGGCGCGGCGGGAGCCTTGTTGGAAAGGATGCGCCATGAGCAAGATCGATAAAAAAGATCCCGTGGTGATTACCATTGCGCGCGATTTCGGAGCCGAAGGCCATGAGATCGGCAAGATGCTCGCACTCGAGCTGGGGATTCCCCTGTACGACAACGAGCTTCTGGTGCGCGCTTCGCTTCGCTCGGGCGAGGCTATCGACAAGATGGCCGCCTATGACGAACACCTTGCTGTCGAGAACATGGCGTTTCTGCCCGATCGCTACGATGCCCGTTCGTATTCGGACAAGCTGTTCCAAAAGATGAGCCAGGTTATTCTGGACCTCGGCGAGACCGAGAGCTGCATCATTGAGGGACGTCTATCCGATTACCTGTTGCGCCACAATCCCAATCACATCGCCGTGTTGGTTACCGCCCCTCTCGAGGATCGCGTTGAGATCGTGCGCAAAAAGCGTGGTCTCAATAAAAAGAAGGGACTCAAGCTCGTAAAGAAGCAGCAGAAGGCCCGCGAGGCGTTCTACAAGCGCTACTCTGGCGGCAAGTGGAAGATGACCAGCGGTAAAGATGTCGTGGTAAACCGCGCAAAACTTGGTCGCGAGGGCTGTGTTGCCGTTATCAAGGCCGCCTACGAGGCCAAGGTCCAAGGCCTTTCGTAAGCGCGGTTCCGCCTGACCTCAAATAAATTTATCGCACCCCGTTCGACTCCATGCCGAGCGGGGCTTGTTTTTGAGTAGGCCCTAGGGAGGCGGCAAAGATCTAGCAAGCGTACCCGTAATAAGAACGGCTTCGAGTGGCGACCCTCTGAGTTGGGGCCTCTGAGCCTTCTGCGAAGCACAGACTCAGAGGCCCCAACTCAGAGGGTCGTCCTGCCCTTTCCGTATCGATGGCGCTGTGTAAGGATTTCAAAAAGGTGGTTGACGTGCGTCGTGGGCGCTGGCATACTCCCTTGCCTGAAATGTTCGGCTGTGCCAACAAAGATTGCGCGCGGCCATCCCAACCGAGGAGGTGCCTTATGGAATCCAGTCATAGTTGCTGCGCCCATGACGAGGCATCTTGTAGAGCGGCTGCATAACCCGAGCCTTCTGCTCAGCTTTCTCTTTGTCAATTGATGAGGGTCGGCCCTGCGGGGCGGCCTTGTTGTGGGCGTACATCCCAATCCCATCCGTCGGTGGTCGCTTGAGCGACCGTCGAGCTCCGTCTAAGGATCAAGGGGGTGCGCTATGTTCAAGAAAACATTCGCCCAAACTAACCAGCATACGTGTGTGCAGCGTCGTTTAATTCATTCTGCCTGCGGTAATCGCGCAACCTTGGGTGCGCGTATCGTCGGGAAGCCTCGCGACATTCGTGGCGCGCGTAGTGCTCGCAATGCCCATGCGGGGCTCAATCCCGCATTGTTGCACGCCGCTACGCATTCCAAAGAAGCAGCGTTTATCATGCTGGGAGGAAGCCCGCGCGGACTTGCCCCCGATGTGGTGAAGGCTGCGCGCGATCTGCATGGCGCCAACGTATTCGAGGCATCCGCCTCGGCATCGCCGTTCAAGCGCTTTGTTCGGTCTTTTGCCAGCCCTTTCACGCTGGTGCTTCTGGTGCTGGCCGGGATTTCTCTGACAACCGATGTGGTGCTTGCGGATCCTGGCTCGCAAGATCCATCCAGTGCGCTGATCATCGCCGTGATGGTGATCGTTTCGGGTTTGCTGGCCTTTGTGCAAGAGTCGAACGGCGCGGATGCCGCCGATTCCCTCAAGAAGATGGTCTCCAATACCTGCTGTGTGGTGCGTCGTGGGGCGAACGGTCGCTCGGAAGACCGTGAGCTTCCCATGGCAGACGTGGTTCCCGGGGACATATTGCGCCTGATTGCGGGCGACATGATCCCCGCCGATGCGCGCGTCGTCGAGGCTAAAGATCTGTTTATCAATCAGGCGGCGCTTACCGGTGAATCTGAACCGGTGGAGAAAACGGAGCGCGTGGTTGCGGGCGATGACGGTGCGCCTGCGGATCCGAACGCGCTGGCGCTTTCGGATTGCAGCAACATCGCCTTTGCGGGAACCTCGGTGCAGAGCGGTACCGGTATGGCGCTTGTGGTTGCGACCGGCCGGCAGACCTATCTCGGAAGCGTTGCACATTCGCTGGGCCGACAGAAGGCCGCTCCTTCTGCATTCGATGCTGGAATCGCCGCCGTATCGCGTGTTCTTATGGGATTCATGCTCGTCATGTGCCCTGTGGTGCTTGTGATCTGCGGCGTCACCAAGGGCAGCTGGCTCGATGCCTTGTTTTTTGCCGTCTCTATCGCCGTGGGTATCACGCCGCAGATGCTTCCGGTTATCGTGACCACATGCCTGTCGCGCGGGGCTGCCGTGCTGCGCAGCGAGGGCGTTATCGTCAAAGAACTCGGCGCCGTGCAGAATCTGGGGGCCATGGACGTCCTTTGTTGTGACAAGACGGGGACGCTCACGCAGGACAAAGTGGTGCTCGAGCGCCATCTCGATGTTCTTGGAAGCGAAGACATGCGTGTGTTGCGGGTGGGTTACCTCAACAGCCACTTTCAGACCGGTGTGGGAAATCTCATCGACCGCGCTGTCGTGGAAAAGCTGGGCGAGCTTGAGGATGCTGCTGCCGTCGACGCTATGTGGCGCAAAGTCGATGAGCTGCCGTTTGATTTTGAGCGTCGTCGCATGAGCGTCGTTGTTGAAGGGACGCACGGCGAGCGGTTGATGACGACCAAGGGAGCTGTTGAAGAGGTTCTTGCGTGCTGTGCGTTTGCCGAGGTTGCTGGTCGCGTCGATAAGCTCGATGAGGTACTGGCACGAGAGGTTGTGGAGCGCACCGAGGCCCTCAACGAGGCTGGCTTGCGCGTGGTTGCCGTGGCGTGCAAGCAGGTCGGTGCAACGGATGGGGGCGATGCGCTCGAGGCAGCCACTGTGGCGGCGATGTCAACGGCTCAGGGGGCGTCTGCCACTCCGATGTCCGTCACGCCGGCACCGCTCTCAAAAGATGATGAGACGGGCATGACGCTCATCGGCTACTTGGCCTTTTTGGACCCCCCGAAACCGACTGCGGCTGCCGCCATCGAAGAACTCGGGCATGCCGGCGTTGACGTGAAAGTCTTAACGGGCGACTCCGAGCGTGTAGCGGCTGCCGTGTGCGCCGAGGTGGGCATCGATACTTCGCGCCCGCTTCTGGGCAACGAGGTTGACGGCCTGAGTGACGGTGAGCTCGCCCGCCGTGCGGCTGAGACGAATCTCATGGCCAAGCTCTCGCCGCTGCAGAAGGCGCGCGTGGTGCGCGTGCTGCGCGAAAAGAGTGGGTGCGCTGTGGGCTTCATGGGTGACGGCATCAACGATGCGGCGGCGATGCGCGCGGCTGATGTGGGAATCTCGGTCGACACTGCGGTGGATGTTGCCAAGGAGTCGGCGGATATCATCCTCACCAAGAAGGATCTGCTGGCGCTAGCGCGCGGTATCCGCGAAGGGCGCCGTACGCATACCAATACCATGAAGTACGTCAGGCTCACCACGTCGTCCAATTTCGGCAACGTGTTCTCGATGCTGCTTGCAAGCGTGGTGCTTCCGTTCTTGCCCATGACCTCGCTTCAACTTCTGTTTTTGGGGCTGGTGAGCGACCTGGCGCTCACGGCGTTGCCGTGGGATAGGGTTGACGAGAGCGCCTTAAAGACGCCGCGCTCCTGGGACACGCGGTCGGTGGTGAGTTTCATGCTGCGCATGGGGCCGATGAGCACGCTTGTCGACGCTATGACATTTGCCCTGCTGTGGCTTGTTGTTTGTCCGAAAGTTTCCGGTGGTGCATGGGATGCGCTTGCGAACCCCGCTCAGCGCGCCCTTTTTGCTGCAGCGTTTCAGACGGGATGGCTTATCGCATCGATGTGGACGCAATCGGCGGTGGTGCTCATGCTGCGTTCCGAGCATCCGCTTGAGGCGCGGCCGGCACGCGCGCTTGTTGCCTCGCTTGTTGTGGCGGCGGCGGCGATCACCCTGCTTCCGATGGCGCCTGTGGTAGGGGACGCGCTCGGCCTGGTAGTGCTGCCTGCATGCTTTTACGGTGCACTTGCCTTGTTACTTGCGCTATACCTACTGCTTTCGCATATCGCCAAGCGTCTCTTCATCCGTGCGCACGGTGAGCTGCTGTAAGTGCGTGGTCGATTCAACAAGTTTGCGGCTGGTCCGCGGCGTCGGTTTTCCTCCGTGCTAGACAAATGCTATTCCGGGGTCCATAGTTCAGACGGGCCGCTGCGAAAAGGCGACCGTTTACTCCATTGGCTTGTTGCGATGCGGGGATTCGCCTATGAAAGTACTTGTGACGGGATTCGAGCCCTTCGGGGGAGACAGGCTCAACGCCTCATGGGAGGCGGTGCGCCGTTTGCCTGAACATGTCGGCGATGTCGATATCGTTGTCATGCAAGTCCCCGTGGAATTTGGAACGAGCGGCCGTGTTGTTGGCCAGATGATCGAGCGTGAGCGCCCTGATGCCGTTCTGTGCTGCGGCGTTGCGGCGGGACGTTCTCGGATGACGCCGGAGTACGTGGCAATCAATCATCGATATGCGCGTATTGCCGATAACGCCGGGATGAAGCCTCTTGATGAGCCGGTGATCGCTGGTGCTCCTGATGCGTATTTCGCCACGCTGCCGGTTTATGACATGGTTGAGGCTTGCAAGGAGGCGGGTATACCCGCTGCGGTTTCATATTCGGCTGGAACGTATTGCTGCAATGATTTGTTCTATTGCGTTCGTCATCTGGCGCAAGAGCGCTATCCCGATATGATGGTCGATTTTATCCATGTGCCACAGTGTCCCGAGCAAGCTGCACTTGCCGGCGCCGATGTGCCGTGTATGGCATCGGATATGGCGGCAGAAGCTCTTAAGGTTATGGTCGAGGCGATCTTTTAGCTGCTTGGATTCGTGGTTTTGCACCATCAGACTACTTTTGTGTCTGTTTAAAAGAAGCGCCCCGCCGAGCAGGTGCTCAGCGGGGCGCATGAGGTGTGCGAAGACGCCTATTTAATGGGGTCAGCGCTACTCGGCGTCGCCCACAAGGCTCGCGGTGATGGATGCGGCGGCTTTCTTACCGGCGCCCATGGCGAGGATGACGGTTGCGGCACCGGTCACGATGTCGCCGCCGGCCCAGATGCGCGGGTCGGTCGTCTGGCCGGTCTCCTCGTCGGCGACGATGTAGCCCCACTTGTTGAGCTCCATCTTGCCGCCGATCTTGGCCGCGAACG
>CAVGWH010000021.1:0-8586 GCA_963633065.1 Oribacterium sp. | reverse complement strand
ACGCGTTCAACAAGTCGCACTCGGCGGGCTATGCCATCCTCGTTATGCAGACGGCGTGGCTCAAGGCACATTATCCCAACGAGTACATGGCGGCCGTGCTCACCTCCTACACGGGTAAGACCGAGAAGATCGTGCACTACGTCAGCGCCTGTCGTCAGGACGGCATTCAGGTGCTGCCGCCAGACGTCAACGAGTCGGGTACCGAGTTCACGGCTACCAAAGACGGCGTGCGCTTCGGTCTGGCCGGTATCCGTGGCGTGGGTACGGGCGTGGCGCAGGCCATCATCGATGAACGCGAGGCAGGCGGTCCGTATAAGAACCTGCACAATTTCTGCGAGCGCGTGAACGGCAAGGAAGCCAACCGCCGTGTGGTCGAAGCGCTTATCAAATCGGGTGCGTTCGACTCCACGGGCTATACGCGCCGGCAGATGATGCACTTCGTGGACAAAGATAATCCCGAGAACATCATCGATATGTCCGCAAAGCGACAGAAGGAGCGCGCGAGCGGTCAGATCTCGTTCTTCGACATGCTTTCCGATGTCGAGGGCTCGGGCTTTGAGCAGGATATTCCCGAGCCGGACGGACAGGAGTGGGACCGCCACTTCAAGCTTGCGCAGGAGAAGGAAGTTCTGGGCATCTACGTATCGGATCATCCGCTTCGCCCCTTTGAGTACGCGCTCGGCAAGGCCCGTGACTACAGCTTCTCGCAGATCGATACGGGCTTTGAAGTTCAGACGCCAGCCGGTGGCACCATGAACCAAGAGATTCCCGAAGGTAAGCCGTTCTGGTGGGCCGGTATGGTCTCGAGCGTGAGCAAGCGCGTTACCAAAAAGGGCGATCCCATGGCCATCGTGCAGCTTGAGGACATGGAAGGCGAGGCCACCGTTGTGGTGTTCCCCAAGGCGTACAAGGATGCCGAGGGGTATCTCTACGGTGAGGTCGACCCTGCGACAGGTGCGCAGCTTTCCGACGCATTCGTGCGCGTGCGGGGTAAGCTCGAGCGCAGCGACCGTGGCGATCAGATCATCGCGCAAGAGATCCTGCCCATGGAGCTCAACGAGGAGACCAACCGTCCCAAGGTGATCGAGATCATGGTTCCCCACGAGCGCTTCAGCCAAGGCAATATGACACGTTTGGCCACGGTGCTTACCAGCAATCCCGGTGGCGACCATGTCGAGGTCTTCCTCGAGCAGGACGGCGGGCAGATGCTGCGTGCCGAGATTCCGATCCGCGTGAACGCACGTAGTATCCCGCTCATCGCCGAGGCTAAGGCCATCGTGGGTGCCAAAGGCAACGTGCGCGTCCTCTAATCCTCTAACCGTGCCGTGCACGGCCTTTGTTGCCCTTGCGTTTCCGATTCGTTGCTATCCGTTAACGGGTGTTTCCCGCCCGTTAACGCTTCGCGTCACTCGGGTTTCGGAACACTCCGTTAACAAAACGCCCCATCTCCAAACCCCATAATCCCCTCAACGAGCGCGGGCGCCATGAAGGCGCCGGCGCTTTGGTCCAAAGAGGGGAGCAATCATGAAAGAACTGGTACTCATCATCCGTCCGGAGATGCTCGAGAGCCTGAAAGGCATTCTCGACGAGGTCCACTGCGGCGGCATGACCGTATCGAGCGTCATGGGCTGCGGTGCCCAGAAGGGCGTCGCGGGCGACGGCGTTAACGAGATCCGCGGTTTCAAGGTCAACATCAACCTGCTGCCCAAGATTCAGGCCTCCGTCGTCGTGCGCGATGAGGATGTCGAGCAGATCATCACCGCGGTACGTGAGCGCATGGCCGACGGACGCGTGGGCGACGGCAAGATCTTCATCAAAGACGTGGCAGACGCCGTTCGTATCCGCACCGGCGAGCGCGGCAACACGGCGCTTTAGCGCCCGTCCGCGAAAGAGGCGATTCATATGCCTGATAAGAAAGCGCTCGTCCAGATCAAGGACATCAATAAGTTCTACGGCGAGAACCACGTGGTGAAGGACCTCTCGCTCGATGTGTACGAGGGCGAATTCCTTACCATCCTCGGTTCTTCGGGTTCGGGTAAGACGACGACCTTGCGCATGGTGGCCGGTTTTGAGCAGCCCACGACAGGGCAGATCCTGCTCGATGGCGTCAATGTGGCCGATAAGGAACCCTTCGAGCGCGACGTCAACACCGTATTCCAGAGCTATGCGCTGTTCCCGCACATGACCATCTTCGATAACGTGGCCTACGGCCTCAAGATGAAGAAGGTCCCCAAAGACGAGATCCGCGAGCGCGTGCTCGAAATCCTCAACCTGGTGCAGCTCGGTGGCTTTGAAGCGCGTAAGCCCGACCAGCTTTCGGGCGGCCAGAAGCAGCGTGTCGCCATCGCCCGCGCTCTCGTAAACCGCCCCAAGATCCTCTTGCTCGATGAGCCTCTGGGAGCACTCGATCTCAAACTGCGTAAGCAAATGCAGCTTGAGCTCAAGCGCCTCCAGCGCAAGCTCAACATCACTTTCCTCTACGTCACGCACGACCAGGAGGAAGCGCTTACCATGAGCGATCGCATCGCCATCATGCACGATGGCGTGCTCGAGCAGGTGGGAACGCCTAAGGAGATCTACGAGGAGCCGGCCAGCAAGTTCGTGGCCACCTTTATCGGCGAGACCAATCTTTTCGAGGGCATGGTGGCCGATACCACGAGCTTCGATATGGGCGTCACGGTGGAGTCCGGTTCCATCCGAACCGCCGACAAGGGATTCCATGCGGGCGAATTGGTGGCCGTTTCGGTGCGTCCGGAGCGTATGCAGTTCGCGCTCACCCCGCAGCCGGGATTCACCATCCAGGGCACGGTCAAGGAGCAGGTCTACGTGGGCTCGATGATCAAGGCGATCGTCATGCTGCCCGATGGGCAGGAAGTGCGTCTCGAGCGTTTGGCGGGCGATGCCTTGCCCGAGGGCGGAACGGTCTTTCTGTATTGGAAGCCTGAGGACGCGCGCACCATCAAGACGCTCGACCAGGTATTTATCTCGGCACTTGATAATGCCGAGATGCGCTAGGGGGCGGTGACCTATGTCTGCTAATGCAACCGCCGCGCATCCCGGGCCCGCCCAGGTGAGTACCCCCGGCCTCGATGAGGAGGCCGCGCGCATCGAGCGCCGTCGTCGCTTCCGCTCCAATACGCTGCCGGCACTGCTTACCGTCGGTCCCGTCACGCTTTGGCTGCTCGCTTTCATCGCGGTCCCGCTGCTGTACATCCTCATCATGGGATTCTGCAGTACCGATCAGTTCTACAACGTGGTCTACAGCTTCACGCTCGATAACTTCGAGGCCATGATCGACCCCGAGTACCTCAAGATCTACGGGCAGTCCATCGTCATCGCCCTCATCACCACCGTGGTGTGCCTGGGGTTGGCGTACCCCTTCTCCTATCTCATCTCGCGTACGTTCAGGTCCAAGAAGACCATCCTGTACATGCTGATCATCATCCCGTTTTGGACGAACTCGCTCATCCGCATCTACGGCTGGCGTACGTTCCTTTCCGCCTCGGGCCAGCTCAACACCTTCCTTATGGCCATAGGCCTTACCTCCGAGCCGGTGCAGTTTCTCTATAACCAGGCTTGCACCATCTTCGGTATGGTCTACGAGATGTTCCCGTTTATGGTGCTGCCGCTTTACGCCGCCATCGAGAAGCTCGATGAGTCTCAGATCGAGGCTTCGTTCGACTTGGGCGCCAATATGATCACGACGCTCTTCCGCGTGGTGGTGCCGCAGACCATGAGCGGTATCTTCTCGGGCTGCATCATGGTGTTCATCCCGAGTCTCGGCGCCTTCTACATCTCGGATATCTTGGGCGGCGGTAACGCCGACGTTATCGGCAACCTCATTCAGCGCCAGTTCCAGAGCGCCAATGACTGGCCGCTCGGAGCCGCGCTCTCCATCCTGCTTATCGCCATCACGCTCGCCTTGGTGAAGATCTACCAGAAGGCCGGCGGCGACATGGAAAGTCTGGGGGTGTAAGCCATGGCCATGAAACGTCAGACCAAGCAGAAGTGCAGCCGTGCCGCCAGTGTGGTGTTCTGCGCGCTCATCTACGCCGTGCTGTTTCTGCCTATCGTGATCGTGGTCACGAACTCGTTTAACGCCAACACTCAGAAACCCTATTTGAGCTGGGGCGGCTTCACCTTTTATTGGTACGGCAAGCTGTTTACCAACAGCGCGCTGCTCGATTCGTTCGCGAACACCATGGTGCTCGCCATCACCACCACGGCCTTGGCGACGGTGCTGGGTACGCTGGGCGCGGTGGGTTTGTATCGCTACAAGTTCCGTGGGCGCAACATCATCGACAGCCTGCTCTACATCCCGGTCGTTATCCCCGAGATCGTCATGGGTATCTCGCTTCTGTTGGTGTACGTGAAGTTCAACATCCCGCGCGGCATGATCGGCATGATCATCGCGCACGTGACCTTCTGCGTGTCCTTCGTGATCTTTAACGTGCGTGCCCGCTTGGACGGCTACGACTCCTCACTTGAAGAGGCCTCGATGGACCTGGGTGCCGGGCGCTTGGTGACCTTCTTCAAGGTGACGCTGCCCATGCTGGCGCCTGGTATCGCCGGTGGCGCCCTGCTCTCGTTCACGCTGTCCATCGACGACGTGGTGGTGAGCTACTTCGTGTATGGCCAGGACCTCACGTTCCCTATCAAAGTCATGCAGTCCATCAAGGGCGGTGTGGCGCCGGACGTGAACGCGCTCTCCACGCTCATGCTGGTCGGCACGGTGGCGCTGGTGTGCATTACCCAGAGCGGATTTATCTCCAAGCTGCGCGAGCGCCGCGCGGCTAAGAAGCTTGCGGCAAAGAGGGGGGCGTGAGGACGATGACCAACGAAAAGAAGGCGGCTCGCGCTGCAGCGACGGCCGGTGCCGTTCAGGGTTCAAGCCTCATGGATGCATGCCTGTCGCATTCGCTCACACGTCGCGATTTCATGCGCGGGGCTTTTGGACTCGTCGCCGGTATGAGTCTCGCGGGTCTTTCGGGTTGCGGTAGCGATAATCCCGATGAGCTGAATATCTTCATCTGGACCGAGTATGTGCCCGATTCGGTGCTCGAGCAATTCGAAAAGGAATTCGGCATCAAGATCAACCAGTACCTGTTCAGCTCCAACGAGGACATGCTCGCTAAGGTGCGCACCGAGAACAGGGGCACCTACGATATCCTGCAGCCCACCGACTACATGGTGAGAAGCCTCATCAAGCAGGACCTGCTGCAAGAGCTCGATCAGAAGGTGCTTAAGAACAAGAAGAATCTGGGCTCGCAGTACCTCGATAAGAGCTTCGATCCGGGCAACAAGTACAGCTACCCCTACATGGGTTCGTGCACCACCATCGCCTATAACCAGTCCAAGGTCAAAAAGGTGCCCACGAGTTATTCGGACTTGCTCGCCGATGAGTACAAGAACAATCTGGTCACGCTCAACGATATGCGTGAGGTCTTGTCGGTGGCGGCACTTACGGTGGGGCTCACGGGCAACGAGACCGACGACAAGTCGATCGCGAAGATCGCGAAACAAGCGCCCAAGTTCAAGAGCCAGTACAGGGTGTACGACTCCGACAGTCCACGCAACTCGCTCGTTTCGGGCGACTGTATCGCAGGCGTCATTTGGACGGCCGAGATCGCGCTCGCGCAGCGCGAGAACCCTGACATTCAGGTTTCGTTTGCCGAAGAAGGTGCGGGCGTGGGCACCGATAACTGGTGTATCCCCGCGGGCGCCAAGCATTACGACAACGCCATGCAGTTCATCAACTTCATGATGCGTCCCGAGATCGCCAAGGTGGTTAGCGAGGATTATCCCTACGTGCAGCCCAACGCCGGCGCCATCGAGCTTTTGGATGACGAGTTCAAGAACAACCCGGTCGAGAACGTTCCGGCTGAGGTGTTCAACGCGGGTCATCGCAGCAATGCATTGCCGCCCAAGGTGTTGCGTAAGTACGACAAGATCTGGACCAACCTGAAGGGTTAGCGGGCGCAGCGGAATGCATCTCCGCAAGGTTGGGTCCGTTACCGAATATCAACGAAGAGGAATATCCTATGAGTGAAGATACCAAGATCGACTTTCGTTTTCTGTCCGAGCCCGACATCATCAAGGCGGGTGCGCTCGACATGGCGCACTGCATCGATGTCATGGAAGACCAGTTCAAGCTGCTCTCTGCGGGTGATTACCGTATGAGCGGCAAGAACAAGAACAGTCACGGTGCCTACCTTGACTTCCCCGAGACTTCGCCGTTCCCCAACATGCCCGTGGCCGGCCCCGACCGCCGTTATATGGCTATGTGCAGCTATCTCGGCGGCGACTATAACATGTGCGGTATCAAGTGGTATGGCTCCAACGTCGACAACCGCAAGCGCGGGCTTCCTCGCTCGATTCTCACGCTCATGCTGAACGAGCCCGATACAGGTGCACCCGTGGCTCTTATGTCGGCGAACCTCATCAGCAGCTACCGCACCGCCGCCGTGCCCGCCGTGGGTGTGCGCCATCTGGCACGCAAAGATGTGCGTACCGTCGGCATCATCGGGCCGGGTGTCATGAACAAGACCACCCTGCGTTCGTTTTTGATGGAGCGCCCCGACATCGAGACCGTCAAGGTCAAGGGTCGCGGCATGAAATCGCTGCAGTCCTATGTCGACTACGTGCATGAGAAGTTCCCGAGCATCAAGAACGTCGAGATCGTCGAGACCGAGGAAGAGGCTATCCGCGACTGCGATCTGGTGAGCATCGCTACTAACGAGAACGGCGGCATCGATACCTATCCGCGCGTCAAGCGCGAGTGGGTCAAGCCCGGTGCCCTTATCTGCGCGCCGAGCGATCTTTACGCCGATCGCGAACCGTTCATCAGCGGCGAGTGGAAGTGCGTGACCGACCTTTACCCGATGTATGAGGATTGGCGTGACGAGATCGGCCGCTTTAACGTCTGCGGCACGCTCGGTAACGAGTGGGTCGATATGGTCGATTACGGCATGCTGCCGCGCGAGCGCGTCGTCGATCTGGGTGATATCGTGCGCGGTGTGGACGCGGGCCGCCAGTCCGAGGACGACATCTACTTCTTCAGCATCGGCGGCATCAACACCGAAGACGTGAGTTGGGGCACCGTTATCTATCGCCAGGCCAAGGAAATGGGCTTGGGTACCATGCTCAGCCTCTGGGATACGCCCGCCCTGGCCTAGGAGCATGTCTGAGAAGGTGCGCTCCCTTTAGCGGTGGGACTTCAGCGTAGTTGGCCCCACCTCATCGCCGAAGTCGGCACAATGCGACAAAAATCAGCCCGAAAAGGCCCTCTCTTGTCGCAAAGTGCCGACTTCGGCGTTTTTGATGACGGGGCGGGGGATATGCCAAAACTTAAAACCGCTTGCGTTGGCAAATACGCCGTTTACGGATTAATGACCGTCTGAACGCCAACGCGTGTGCCGTTTTACCTGCTTGGTAAGGTTTATGCATGATCGCTTTTAGGAATGTCGAGATGCCTTTTCTGGCAGAATGCCTCCAACGATGGGAGGCGTCATGGATAAGCGCGGGTGCAGCGATGTCGCTGAGGCCATACAACGGCATCAGACGAGCGGCCGTTGTTTTCGGCCGTCAACACCGAGTGAACGTCGTTATTGCCAGAGGGGACTTTTGGCGGGGGTACTCGTGGAGCCTTATCGGGGCTTGTTCGTCGAGGCGGAATGGTGGGAGCGCGAGGACGGGCGCGTGCGAGCCGAGTGCGTGCTCAAGGCGGCTGCACGGGCTCATCCCACATGGGTTTTCGGACTCTACTCCGCTGCTCTGATCTACGATCTCGAGGTTCCCTTTCGATGCTTGCGGAAGGTATGTGTTGTCGACACCAGGCGCCGTCGAATCGATAGCTCGCCAGACGTGAGGAGAGTCATGTCCACGGAGGCCCCCGTGGTGCATCATCGAGGTATGGCAGTCACTTCCATAGAGGAGACGGTCATCGCTTGCGCCTGCGATGCAGCGCTTCAGAATTCACTCGGCATAATCGATTCTGCTTTAAGGAGGGGTCTGACGTCCCGTGATCGCCTTGAGCGCTATATGGCGGATCGCTGCCGTGGCCGAAGGGGGATCCGTGCTGCGCGTCGAGCTGTCGCCTATGCCGACGGTCGAAGCGAAAACGGTGGCGAATCATTTGCCCGCGCCCAAATTATCGAGCTCGGGTTTCAGGCCCCGCAAGTGCAGATTCCGCTTGAAGATCCGCTGTGTCCGGGGCATTTTCTTAGGGCTGATTTCGGATGGAACCTCGATGACGGTTTGCGTTTGAGACATGACAGCATTTTGGGTGAGCTTGGCGGACGACGGAAATATATCGATAGCGAGATAGCGGGCGCGAGCGGTTTTGAGGGCGCCCTTCTGTATGAGCGGAAGCGTGAATCGCGTTTGAGCATCTACCGCAAGCCCATCGTGCGTTTCTCGTATGCGGACGCCGCGGATTCCGATCGGTTTGCGCGCCTGCTGGGTGCTTTCGGGATTCCGCGTTCACGGCGCTCACGTTAACCCGAGTCTTTTCGCCGAAGTCGGCACTTTGCGACAAAAATCAGCCCGAAAAGGCCCTCTTTTGTCGCAAAGTGCCGACTTCGGCGA
>CAVGWH010000020.1:0-32781 GCA_963633065.1 Oribacterium sp. | reverse complement strand
TGAACGCCGTGTACGTGGTGGGCGACGCCGTGGGCGAGACCATGTTCTACGGCGCCGGCGCCGGCTCCTTCCCCACCGCGAGCGCCGTGGTGGGCGACATCCTCTCCCTTTCGGAGCAGATCAGCCGCGGCGTGGCCCCGCTACCCGAGATCGAGCCCTTCGGTCACACGCTCTCCCTGCGCTCCATGGATTCGCTTGTCACTAAATACTATGTGCGCCTCACCGTCGAGGATCGCGTGGGCGCCCTTTCCGAAACCGTGGATATCTTCGCCAAGCACGACATCTCGATCTCGCTCATCAACCAGGTGGAAGATGGCAAGTCGGGCGTATCCGATACCTGCTCGGTGATCTTCCTCACGCATCGCGCCCAGGAGAAAAACATCCAGGAAGCCGCCGCCGAACTCGCCGAAGCCGCTTGCGTGCGCAGCGTCGATAACGTGCTGCGCATCGAAGACGTTGACGCCTGGACGGACGGGGTCATGGACAACTAGCACCAGGTGCCTGCGCACTTGTCCCGCGCACCGTTGCGACGTTAACGCATTTTAAGAGGAGCGCCCGGATCTGCATCGATGCCGATCCGGGCGCTCATTTGATTTTCATTGGCAGCAGCGTAACGGACTTCGACGACGTCAGCGGATAACGCGCTTTCGATGAGACGGCTCGGCTGGAGCAAGCTGCGTCACACCGCAGCCCCACCCGAAACACGAACCCCTATCGAGCACGAAGACGGACCGTAAGCTGCGGGTCGAAAGGCAGTTCATCGAAGGGCACCATGGGGCGGCGTATGTGCCTGTGCCCCATGCGCGGAAGGTCCTGATCGACCGCACCGGGCGTAAGCGCCATGACCCATCCATCGGAAGCAGAGGCAAGGTCGGGCTCAAGATAGCCCATCTTCACCACCACGATATCTTGATCGTCGAAGGGCTCCCCCGCCGCCTCGTATTGAGCCGCGGAACCGAACTGGGTGCGTGCGGTGGTAACGATCACATGGAAGTTGCCTTCGGCGATCACGGCGCTCTTTCCACCCGAGCGAAGCTCATCGAACAAGTGCGCAACGGTACCGTGCAGCCCTACCGGCTCACCGGAAACGCCACCCGTCATGGCACCGACCGCGATGTCGATCTTTGCACCCTCGCCCACGGCGGCACAGGCCTCGACGGCAGCAGGATCGTTCAGCGAAGCGAACACCACACGTTTAGCGCTCTTCTTGTTACGGTATGCCTCAAGCAGCGACGCCAGCAACACCGTGGAGTCATCCGTGCCGCCCGCGCCCGGATTGTCGCCCGTATCGGAAAGGAAGAAGGGTCGCGTCTTTGCCTCAAGCGCGCGCTCGATCGCCCCATCTGCGGTATCGACCGGTCCCACGAACTCAAACGCTGCCGCCTTGTCCCAAAAATCCTGCGCGATGCGCAAGGCATCGGCCTCGACCGCCGCACGATCGAAACCGCAAGCGACCACGGCGCCATGGCAACGCTCCTGATCCGCCCAGGGAAATCCCATCCACACCGCGGTGTCGAACACGTCATCCTCAAGGTTGTATGTATATAGCTGACCGTAAAGGCTCCGACCGGGCTCGACCTCGGTTGACGTCTTCTCCCCCGGCAAAAGCACCGGAACATCGACCTTCGCGCGATAAAAAGATCGCCCGGGATGCTGAAGGAGCTTGACGGCTGCGCGCGCCGCGCGGTCGATGGTCCACGACGGGTCGATATGAGGAGCCGTGCGGTAGCTCGTGAGGTAATCGCACGCATCGAAAAGCTGATCGGATACGTTGCCGTGCGGATCCATCGCACAGGCTACCGGCACATCCGCGCCGACGATGGCACGAACCTGCGTCGCAAGCCAGCCCTCCCCATCGTCAAGCCCCTCCACCGAGGAAGCGCCGTGTAGATCGAGAACCACCGCATCGAGCGGCGCCTCTTTGTGAGCCTCCGTAAGAAGCGAGAGGAATTCCTCGGACCAGGCGCGCCAGAATTCAGCCGTAATGGGGCCGCCCGGAAGGGCATGTGCATAGGAAAGGGGCACCCAATCGACATTCTCGATACGCGCTATGGAGCCGAAGCGCTCGACACGAGCGGGGTCGAGCGCAGACATGTCGCCCGTGATAAACGGGTATGCCTGCAGTAGCTCGTCACCACGCCGCTGCCTGAACTCAGCCGCCCCCGAACGACGCGGGGTAAATTCGGAACATTCGATATGGTAGCCGCCGATAGCGATTCGATAGGCACATGACATGAAATGACTCCAATACAACGCGGCGCAGATCCTGCAGAACTTCCCAAACGTCCCCATTATGCCCCGGCGCGGTGCTTTACCCAACGGGCATCGCACGGGAAAGGTCAGCACCCGTGCCCGCGCCGTCGGACACGGCATCGACCTCGGCAGAACACGGCACCGGCGCCAGCATAGAAACCCTGTAAACGCTTTGCCTCCAACCTCATCAGGTGAGCGGCTAGCGTATGATAAGAGAGTTTCAGAACATGCACGGTTTAAGGTAGGTCCGCCGCCGTGCACGCCAAGCCAAACAAGGAAGGCAGGAACCCATGGTCTCTCGCATCTACGTGGAGAAGAAGCCAGGATTCGATGTTGAAGCGCAACAGCTCGCAACCGAACTGCATGACATCCTCGGTGTGAAAGGGCTCGATTCCCTCCGCATCATCAACCGCTACGATGTCGAGGGCATTGACGAGGAGCTTTTCCGCTCCTGCGTACCCACGGTATTCTCGGAGCCCCAGGTCGATGTAGCGACCGACGCTCTGCCCGATATGGGGGACGCATCCGTTTTCGCCGTCGAGTTCCTCCCCGGCCAGTTCGACCAGCGCGCCGATTCGGCTGCCGAATGCGTTCAGCTCATCAGCCAGGGTGAGCGCCCCACCGTGCGCTCGGCCAAGGTCTACGTCCTTGAAGGAAATCTCTCCGAGAACGATATCGAGGCTATTGAACACTACGTGGTGAACCCCGTCGAGGCGCGCATCGCCTCGCTCGAGCTGCCCGCGACCCTCAAGGTCGAAGCTCCCGAACCCGAGCCCGTAGAGATCCTCGACGGCTTCCGCGAGCTCGACGAAGCGGGTCTTGCGGCGTTCATCGCCGCGCGCGGGCTTGCCATGGACGAAGCCGATATCGCCTTCTGCCAGCAGTACTTCCTCGATGAGGGACGCGACCCGACCATTACCGAGATCCGCGTGATCGATACCTATTGGTCGGACCACTGCCGCCACACCACCTTCGGCACCGTGCTCGACGACGTTACCATCGACGATGCCGCCGTGCAGGAAGCCTTTGACCGCTATCTGGAAATGCGCCACGAGCTCGGTCGCGACGAGAAACCCGTCTGCCTCATGGACATGGGCACTATCGGCGCCAAGTACCTCAAGGCACAGGGAATCCTCAAGAATCTCGACGAATCCGAGGAGATCAACGCCTGCACCGTCAAGGTGACGGTCGACGTGGACGGCGAGGACCAGGACTGGCTCTTCCTCTTCAAAAACGAGACACACAACCACCCCACCGAGATCGAGCCCTTCGGCGGCGCCGCCACCTGCATCGGCGGCGCTATCCGCGACCCGCTTTCGGGCCGTAGCTATGTGTACCAAGCCATGCGCGTGACGGGCGCTTCCGATCCCACCGTGCCCGTCTCCGAGACACTCGAAGGCAAGCTGCCTCAGCGCAAACTCGTGACGACCGCCGCTGCCGGCTACGCAAGCTACGGTAACCAGATCGGCCTCGCCACGGGGCAGGTTTCCGAGCTCTACCATCCCGGCTACACCGCCAAGCGCATGGAGGTCGGCGCCGTCGTGGGCGCCACCCCCGCAAGCCACGTGCGCCGCGAATGCCCTGCACCCACCGACAAGATCATCCTGCTCGGCGGGCGCACCGGTCGCGACGGCATCGGCGGTGCCACCGGCTCCTCAAAGACGCAGAACACCGAGTCCATCGAGACCTCGGGCGCCGAGGTGCAAAAGGGTAACGCCCCCGTTGAGCGCAAGCTTCAGCGTCTCTTCCGTCGTGGCGATGCCTGCCGCCTCATCAAGCGCTGCAACGACTTCGGCGCCGGCGGCGTGAGCGTCGCCGTGGGCGAACTGGCCGACGGCCTCTATGTGGATCTCGACACCGTAACCAAGAAGTACGACGGGCTCGATGGCACCGAACTCGCCATCTCCGAGAGCCAGGAGCGCATGGCCTGCGCCGTAGCCGCCGATGACGTCGATGAGTTTTTGGGCTATGCCGCCGAGGAGAACCTCGAGGCAACCGTCATCGCCGAGGTTACGGCCGAACCGCGCATGCGCATGGCCTGGAACGGCGTCGCCATCGTCGACCTCTCGCGTGAGTTCCTGAACTCCAACGGCGTCCCCAAGCACCAGGTCGCGCATGTGGTCAAGCAGAGCGTCTGGCAGCCGACATGGGCGGGCGCCACGCTCGAGGAGCGTATGCGCGCTCTGGTAACAGACCTCAACGTCGCCTCCAACAAGGGCCTTTCGGAGCGCTTTGACTCCACCATCGGAGCCGCTACCGTGCTCATGCCCTTCGGCGGGCGCACGCAGCTCACGCCGACCTCCGCGATGGTGGCCAAGTTCCCCGTGGACGGCGAGACCACCACGGCAAGCGCCATGGCCTGGGGCTTCAACCCGTACCTTATGGAGGCCGACCAGTTCGCGGGCGCTTACCTCTCCGTCGTGGAAAGCATCTCCAAGCTCGTGGCGGCGGGCTTTACCCGCGAGAAGGCCTATCTGTCGTTCCAGGAGTACTTCGAGCGCCTGCGCGACGTGCCCGAGCGCTGGGGCAAGCCCATGGCGGCCGTGCTCGGCGCGCTCAAGGCCCAGATCGACCTGGGCGTGGGCGCCATCGGCGGCAAGGACTCCATGTCGGGCTCTTTCGAGCAGGACGGTCAGGAGCTGAACGTTCCGCCGACTCTCATCAGCTTCGCCGTCTCGACCGGCGAGGCCGCCCGCGCCGTCTCACCCGAGTTCAAGGCCGCCGGCCACCGCGTGGTCCGCATTGCCCCGGCCACCTACGGCGACGACCATCGTCCCGAGGCCGCCCAGCTCATCGATGCTCTGAACGCCGTCGAGCAGCTCACGGCCGAAGGCGCGGCGCTCGCCATCTCGACCCCCGGCTACGGCTGCGGTGCCGAAAGCCTCTTCAAGATGGCCGTCGGCAACCAGATCGGCCTCGAGCTCGCCGATGACGTCGACATCGAGAGCCTCTTCACGCCGCTCTACGGCAGCTTCATCGTAGAACTCGCCGAGGATGCCGAGCTGCCCGCTGTCTCCGAAGGTGTCGTCGTCGAGCCGCTCGGTACCACCGTCGAGGGCTACGTGCTCGAGACCGGCAACGAGACCCTCGGCCTTGCAGAGCTGCAAGAAGACTGGGAGGGCGCCATTGAGAGCGTATTCCCCTATCGCCACGCTTCTGAGAGCATCGAGGGTGCTTCGGTCGAGAAAATCGATTATCGCGCCAAGGACATCCATGTATACAGCAGCGCCAAGATCGCGCGCCCGCGCGTGATCATCCCCGTGTTCCCCGGCAACAACTGCGAATACGACACCGCCCGCGCCTTCCGTGCCGCCGGCGCCGAAGCCGACACGTTCGTGATCAACAACCTCACGCCCGAAGCCGTTGCCGAAAGCACCCATGAACTCGCACGTCGCATCCGCGAAAGCCAGATCGTCATGATTCCCGGCGGTTTCTCAGGCGGCGACGAGCCCGACGGCTCCGCAAAGTTCATCACCGCGTTCTTCCGTGCGCCCGAGGTCACCGAGGCCGTTCGCGACCTGCTTCAGTCCCGCGATGGCCTTATGCTCGGCATCTGCAACGGTTTCCAGGCGCTCGTCAAGCTCGGTCTCGTGCCGTACGGCGATATCGTCGACGCAACGCCCGATGCGCCCACGTTGACGTTCAACACCATCGGCCGTCACCAAAGCCGTCTCGTGCGCACGCGCATCGCATCCAATACGTCGCCCTGGCTGAGCAATTGCGAGCTCGACGAGCCTTACACCGTAGCCATCAGCCATGGCGAGGGTCGTTTCGTCGCCAACGATGAGGTGCTCGCCCAGCTTATCGAAAACGGGCAAGTCGCCACGCAGTACGCCGACGAGCAGGGCACGCCGTCCATGGACCTTTCCGTCAACCCCAACGGTTCCGTCGCCGCCATCGAAGGCATCACGAGCCCCGATGGTCGCGTGTTCGGCAAGATGGGCCACGTGGAACGTCGTGCCGAGAATCTCTACGTCAACGTACCCGGCAACAAGTTCATGCCGATCTTCGAGAGCGGTGTGGCCTACTTCGCGTAAGCTACCCAGTCCGTATAGACCGCTCACGCAAAGCGGCTGCCCGGAACAATCCGAGCAGCCGCTTTTTTGATAAGGAAAGACCGCTCCAAAGAAATCCGGAGCGGTCTTTTAAGCCTGGTATATGAATGCGAAAAAGTGAGCTACAGCTACTCGCCGTCGATGTCCTTGGCGACTTCTTCCTCGATGGCCTCGGCACCTTCGACGGAAAGATCTTCCTTACCCCCACAGAACTTTTTATCGACCCAGCCGGTGAGGATCGGAGCGACCACGGCAGTGATGACAACCGCAGTGGCGATCTGAGCATACGCAGTCGGGGCGAGAGCCGCGTACTTGGGAGCGACCTCCGCCAGAGCCGTCGGCGTGGTCATAGCCGTGCCGGCAACCGTGGAACATGCGACGGCGGCCTTGCCGTTACCGCCAAGCAAGCGTTCGAAAGCGAACGTGACAGGCCCGACGATGGCGAGCACGATGACGCCGAGCAACACACCCGAGACACCACCCGCAACAAAGCTCGTCAAACTCATGGACGCACCGAGCTGGAAGCCGACGACGGCGATAGCAGGGTTGGAACCTGGAACAAGCAGCTTGCGCATGAACGGCGAGAGGTTGCCGAGCACCATACCGATGACGAGAGGCAGGATAGAACCGCAGATGGTACCCACGGGAATATCGGCAAGACCCGAGACGCCCATGATGATCATCGTGACGGCAGGGCCGGCCGTAAAGAACAGGATGCCCACGGCGCCCTGTTCGGACTCATCGCCGAACTCACCCATGATGCCCGTGTAAAGCGCCATGTTGCAGAACGAGATGGCGCTGATGATGGAGACGGACGAGAGGCCCAGAAAGTTGTCGTTGAAGAAGTACGCAACGCCCAAGCCGAGAGCGGCCGCGATAACGAGCTTGGGAATGAGGATCGTGATACCCGTCTTGATTGCTCCAGGCGTGGATTTAAACGAAATGCCCGCACCGACGAAAAGCAAGATGGCCGCGACGATGGTGTTGGAACCGCCACGGCAGGCAGCGGTGAAAAAGCCGCCGACCTCGAACACCTGAGGACAGAACGTGTTGAGCAACATGCCGACGATCATGGGATAGATCATGATGTCGCCCGGGATGCGCGGTACCTTGAACTTCTTTTTAGGCTGCGTCGTATCGACAGCAGCAGCTGCTGGCTGTGCCATTTTGCCCCCAATTCCATTGTTTGCGGCGCAAAGCGCCATGTTGTGCTCTGTTGCTGCAATAAAGCACCATGTCATGCTCTGTTACAGTAAAGTTTCATCATGGTATCAGAGAATCGGACGGCGGTACACGTCAGGTTATATTTATTTGTTCGAGTGCGATCGCGACCGAACGATGTCAAGGCAACCCAAGCCACGGGTCCTCCATCAGTACGTCTCGGGTACTCGAGCTTAGTAGCCCACGCACGGTTACACGAGCGTCAGCAGCAGATAAGCCGCAACCCCCACAACGCAGCACCAAAGCATGGACTTGGTCTTGCACGCCACGGCCGCAACAATGGCGGCTGCCACAAGGGGTGCGGCTGCCGGCCACACGCCGGCATCGAACATCCCAGGGCTCAGCAAATCGTTTGCCGCAAGGGCGGCGAACGCGGCTGGCGGGATATAGCCCAAGGCCTCACTTACGCGCGGGGAAAGGGAGCGTCCGCGAAGGAGAAACGCAGGCGCCACGCGACAGAACAGAATCGGCACATACGTGCTGACCCAAAGCAGCAAAAACGAATTAACGCTCACAACCATCGCCCCCTTCACGCATAACGGCAGCGATGATAAGGGCGGCGAAAATGCCGGCAACAGTCCCCACCGGCATCGCGACACCCGATGCGCCCACGCCTTTGAGCAAGAAGACCGCACACGCGGCCACCAGCGCCGCCGCAATGTTGGCACGACTCTTCTCCTGCGAGAAAAGCAGGAAGACGAACAGCGATGTGCAGGCGAAACCAGCGACAGCGGTTGGGATATCAACGGCAGACCCGAGCATGCATCCACCCGCACACGAGATGGCCCACGTGATGAGCAGAACGAAATTGAGGCAAAACGCGTGAGCGGGTTTCCAAGTAGGATCGCATGCGAGCTTCTCCACGCTCACACCGAACGCCTCCTCGGTAAGCGTTGCCGTGACCGCAAGCTGCTCCGTGCGCGAAGCATCCTTGAGATGGGGCGCGAGCGATGCGGAGTAAAGCGCGAAGCGAGAGGATATCGTCGCCACAGACACCGCAATCGACGGGATAGGGGTCCCCGCAATCCACAGGTTGCTCATCATAAACTGACCGGAACCGGAAAGATAGCCGGCGCCCATGGCAAAAGCCATCCAAGGCGCCATGCCCGCTTGCGCCTCAAGCACGCCGCAAGCAAGGCCCACGGGCACATACGAGACGATGATCGGCCAAAACTGCGAAACAACCCGTTTGAGCACGCCTGTCACACTGCACCCCTCTCAACATCGCTGAAATTAAGCAGAGGAGTCTACACCTAACGAAAAGGGAAAGAAAGCGGAACGGCCGCTTTCTTTCCCTTAGTTTAAAAAACTTAAAACGCTTGCACTGCGGAAACCCGCCCCTGGATACGCTACGACCGCCCGGCTTCGCCTTCAAGCTGAGCCACAAGCTGGGTCACGACCTCGCAAGCATCTCCCACCACGGAATACTGAGCGGCACCGAAGATCGGAGCAGTCGGATCCTCGTTGATGGCGACGATGCATTCGGCTCCCGAAATACCGGCGAGATGCTGGATGGCGCCCGAAACGCCCACGCTCACCAAGAGCTTGGGCGCAACCGAGACGCCTGTCTGCCCCACCTGATGGCGATACTCGAGCCACCCGGCCTCCACCAGCGGGCGCGTGCAGCCGATCTCGGCGTGGAGCAGTTCGGCCAGCCTGCACATAAGCGGAAGCGCCTTCTTGGATCCGATACCACGCCCCAGAACCACCAAACGTTCCGCGTCGGCGATGGAAACCTCCTCGGGAGCATGAGCGCGTTCGACGACCCGAACGCGACCGCGTACATCGGCGGCAAGCGAGACATCCTCGATCGTACCCTCACGAGCCTCATCGACGACAGGAGCTTTAAAGACTCCGGGGCGTACCGTCGCCATCTGAGGTCGATGCTCGGGACAGACGATCGTGGCCATAAGGTTTCCACCGAATGCGGGGCGCGTCTGCTGCAAGAGGCCCGTCTCGGCATCCATCTCGAGAACCGTGCAGTCGGCCGTGAGGCCCGTCTTGAGACGTACCGCCACACCGGGGGCAAGCTCGCGGCCAAACGGCGTGGCACCGTAAAGAATGGCTTCGGGTTTTCGTTCGCGCGCCAGATCGCATATCAGGCGCGCATAGACCTCGGAATCGTTCTGCGACAAACGGTTATCACGACAGCGCAGCACCCGATCGGCACCCGCTGCGATCAAGGCTCGCGCGTTCTGGGTAGGAGCGTCTTCACCCTCGGCGAGCAACGCCACCACATCGCAGCCACGCACCGCGGCAAGCTCACGAGCCTTGCCCACGAGTTCGAAGGCGACGGAGGCTATCGCACCCGCCTCATCGGTCTGTGCAAAGACCCAGATGTCGCGAAAGGCCGCAAGGTCCGTCTCGTCCGCCGAAGACCCCTTTTCGATCGATATCGCTCCCACCGGGCACGCATCGACGCAGCTACCGCAGAAGACGCAGTTGTCCGTCGGACGCGCCAAACGGTTCGGCCGCTCGCCCTCCACCACGACGCCTTCGTTGGCGCACGCTCGAACGCAACGTCCGCATCCGACGCAGGCCTCGTTATCGATGATAAGTCCAGGCATTATTCGACCTCCCCTATGATCAGCGCAAGCTGTTTGGCCTGCTCCGACGCAGACCCACGGACTTCGAGTGCCTCGTGTGCGCGCTCGGGCACGAACGAGCGAACCACCTGTGTCGGTGACCCGGCAAGACCGCAACGTGCTGGGTCCGCATCTGCCGCTTCGGCTGTGAGAACCGGGATATCGACCGATGCAGCGGCACGGATACCCGCGATACTCGGCATACGAAGCTGCGCCAGATCCTTGGATACCGTGATCACGCACGGAAGCTCGACGCACACCGTCTCCTCGCCGCCTTCGACCGCGTGGCGAAGAACGAGCTCGCCGCCCTTGAGCGAAACGACCTCTTGCACATCGGTGACGCACGGAACATCGAGCGAACCCGCAATCTCGGGACCGATCTGCGCGGTATCGCCATCGACGGCCATCTTGCCGCAGATAATAAGGTCGGGAGTCGTGCGCATGGAGGCAATACCCCGTGTGAGCGCATAGGTGGTGGCAAGCGTATCGGCCCCGGCGAAGGCGCGATCGGAAAGAAGCATGCCACCGTCGGCTCCGCGCGCCACGCAATCGCGCAGGAGCGTCTCCGTTGCGGGGATACCCATAGAAAGTGCGGTGACTTCGATCGCGTCCCCATCGGCACCGGATCGCGCGCGCCCATCTTTGATCTGAAGCGCCGCCTCGAGCGCGCTCGCGTCAAACGGGTTGATAACCGCCGCGTTTCCATCGCGCACGATGGTATTGGTGACCGGGTCCATCTTGACTTCGGTGCTCGACGGCACCGCCTTCACGCAGACGACGATATGCATGACTACATACCCCCTTTCGCCGCAGCCTCGGCGACGGCTGCATCGAGCAGATCCTCGGAGAACAGATTGCCGCGCCCGAGCTGCCCTTTGGGATCGAGCTGCACTTTGAGATGCGCCGACTCGCGCATGGCTTCCTCTCCGTACATGGTTTTGAGAAAACCGCGCTTAAGTTTACCGACGCCGTGCTCAGCGGAAACAGCGCCTCCCATGCTCGTAACCTCTGCCGCCCAGCTGGCAAAAAGCTCCTGCCCGCGGCGATAATCGGCAGCATCACGCGGCAACACGTTGACATGTAGATGGTTGTTGCCGATGTGGCCCCAGGTGGCGGACTCGAGCCCCGCCTCTGCAAGGGTGCGACGATAGAGCGCCACGACATCATGCAAGCGGTCGTCTGGTACCGACATATCGCTTCCCAATTTAGTGATACTGGGGTCTTCACGACGGCGCTCATCGATAAGCATGTTCACGCTCTCGGGCACCGCATGGCGGAAGAATCGTTGACTCTCGCGATCGACCTCGGTGCGTGCCACCCATGTCGCCGCCTCGGATCCGCCCGCACGTTCGAGTACCGAACCCAAGCGATAGAGTTCCGAAGTCGCTTCGTCCTCGCTCGCGCAGTCAAGCTCGACATATACGCAGACGGCAGATTCCGCAGCAAGCGCCGGCAGCGCCGCAAATGCCGTTGAATTTTGACGCTGCGAACGCAAGATATCGAGAGCTCCCTCATCGAAATACTCGAACGCGGCGGCGTGCCCCAGTTCGGGACGCGCCTCCATGGTGAAATCGAGCGCCGCGGCTTCGTTGGTGAAAAAACAGCTCACGCCCCACACGACCGGAGGCGAGGGCAAAAGCGCCACCTCGATCTCGCAGATAACGCCGAGCGTGCCACATGCACCGATAAACAAATCGATGGCGTCCATGCCATCTTCCACGTAGTAACCCGAGGCGTTTTTAACCGCAGGCATATGATATGAGGGAAGCTGGAGCACCAGGTGCTTTCCGGCCTCCGTCTCGAGCGCGAGCTTACGATCGTGGGCACGCACGCGCCCGCGATGGAGCGAGACCGCATCGCCGTCGGCGAGCGCAACACGCAAGTGAGTTATATGGCCACGTGCCGCCCCATAGGCATAGCTACGCGCGCCGGAAGCGTTGCACGCCACGATGCCTCCCATCGCCGCCGATGCCTCAGTGGGGTCGGTCGGGAAAAACTGCTCGGGAGCTTCCATGAACTCACGCAGAACCGTCAAGCTCACCTCGTCCCAGCCATCCGTGTTGAAGCTCTTGGCGTGGATCTGCTTGCGCAGTTCGGAAAGCACCACGCCCGGTTGCAAGCGCAGGCGAAAGGTTCCGTCCTCCCCACGCCGCATGCCGAGCACGCGGTTCTGATACGAAACGTTAAGGATGTGGCCGCCGTGCGGCACCGCCCCGGCGGCAAGTCCGGTACGTGCCGCCTGCACCGTCACCGGCGTGCCGGAATCAAACAGCTCACGCAAGACCCCTCGCGTCTCGTCTTCGTTTTTCGGAAAGGAGATACTCTCCGCCTCGCCGACGCTGCGCGACTCGTCGCGGCGAAAATCATCATACTCGGCCGAGATAGGTTGTATGAGCGCCATATCGCAAGCCCCTCTTTACTTAACTACAGTGCTAGCTGTCAATAGTAGCGCTTCGTATACGATCGCACTTTGTTAACATTGAGTAACGTGCCTGCATTTGCTACGATGCCGCCTGGTTTAACCATAACCACCCGTGGTCGCACCGACCTTCGGCGCACGCACGGCATGGGCTTTGTAAAGGAACGGCGCATGATAGGTCTGGGCACACTTATCAATATCGGTTTAATCGTGGCAGGCGGACTCGTCGGCCTGGTAGGCGGCCGTTTTATAACCACGCGCATCCAAGATACGCTCATGAAGGCATCGGGTGTCTGCGTGATGTTCGTCGGCCTCGCCGGCACCATGCAGAAGATGCTTGTCGTGCAAAATGGCACACTCGCCACCCAGGGGTCCGCGATGATGATCATTTCGTTTGCCTTGGGATCGCTCATCGGTGAAGCCGCTGATTTCGAAACGCGCATCGAGTCCATGGGAACATGGCTCCGCGACAAAACGGGCAACGCAGGAGACAGCCGCTTCGTCGACGGATTTGTTTCGGCATCGCTCACCGTCTGCGTGGGCGCCATGGCTATCGTAGGTTCCATACAGGACGGCATCTTAGGCGACTGGTCCACGCTGGCACTCAAGGGAGCCCTCGACTGCGTTATCATCTGCGCCATGGCGGCATCCCTGGGAAAAGGGTGCATCTTCTCGGCGCTGCCCGTCGGCATCTTCCAGGGCGCCATCACACTGATGGCCCGATTCATCCAGCCGATCATGACCGAGGCGGCGCTCCTCGACCTTTCGCTTGTAGGGTCGATGCTCATTTTCTGCGTCGGCGTCAACCTGATCTGGGGACACACCTTCAAGCCCGCCAATATGCTCCCCGCCGTTGTGGTGGCAGTGGTCTGCGCCTTTTTCGGCTTATAGACACGCGTCGCATACCGCCTCTTTGAGCATCGCGCGCCCTTCTTTGTAACGGCTCTTTCACAATCGAACATCTGTTTGTTCGGTATGCTAAACTTGAGAGTCCGACAACCCAGATGCTTAACGGAGGAGGCGCTATGTCCGAGGCACAGGTAAAAGAGATCATCTCGCGCATCATGTCCGACGAGCGCTTTCGTTCGCGCATGCATCTGACCGATAAGATCTATGAGGACGAACCGATCCTGCGCACCGGCAGGCAAATGGCTTCGTATCTGCCGGAACAATATCGCGAGATGCGCGCCATCTCACGTTGGCAGCCGGGGAACGGCGTTGGTGCGGGCCGCTGGCTCACCGAGGCGGAGCTTTTCTACCGCCAGGGAATGTTCATGGCGGATTTCGAAGACGACTGCCCCTACCATCGCGCCCTCAACATACCCTATGCAACCTACAATTCCCTGAGCGACCGCCAACTTCGCGGGTACTTCACCTGGCGAGCGTCCGTAAGACGCGGAGACACGCCCGAAAACTGCACGACCTTTGCATTCATGTATCTCTATGAGTTGCTCTGCGGCATCGGCGTCAACGACCCGATGGATGGTTTCCATAAAATTCAGGCGTTTTGGCACACATGGCAAAACATCGACCACGAGCTCGATCGTTATATCCGCATATGGCTGCAAGACTACGTGGTGTACCACGATCTTGATCCCAGACTCCTGCAAGCTGAGAAAACCGTCATCTTTGACCAGGCGCTCATCGACTTGGGCAAGACCACGGAAGCGGCGCGTGTTGCAGCCCGATCGGAGTTGAACCCATCGGCACGCGGACGGGCGAACGCCGCAGCGCTCCCCTTGCCCCCTCGCGAAGACATAGAAACCGCACTGTACCGAAGCGTAACGGCGCTTTCGACCTACGATTCCGAAGCGTCCACGTTCGGAACCGCTCATCATACAGACCTAAGACATGTGTGCTGCGCCGTCTATGTCCGCATGACGGAATACTATGAAGCGCATCGCAAATGCGGGCTAATCGAGAGCTTTTTCGGAACGGAGGCGAAGGTGCCCTATACCATGTTCGCCTCCGCCGTCTTCTTTGACCCCGTACAGCATCCCGACACCGAATACCATCTCAACGAGATCCATACCTATAGTTGTCGCAACGGATTTTGGGAATGCATACGCGTGCACGGCAGCCGCCAACGCAGCCCCAAGCTGGGCGATATCATGCGCCTCTGCGAGCAACGACTGCACCTTGCACTCGATGCCTCCCAGCAGCCCGAAAGCGACGATGCGCCGAAATATCTCGTGCGCATCGTCGACCGCGAGATCGCAGAATGGCTCGCCTGGAAGGAAAGCCATCGCCCGCGCCGCATCGATATCGACCTTGCATCCCTCGGACATATTAGAGCTGCCGCAGCCGAAACGCGCGAGGCCCTGCTCATCGATGAGGAGCGCACCGGCGTCGCACCGACCGAACCCGCGGTGGTCAAGTCTGCGTCAGTCGATGCCGTGACGGCCGAAGAACCGATGAGCAAATCCGTGGCAGCCGATGGCGTGACCACCGAAGAACCGATGGACAAATCCGTAGCAGACGAGCGCCCGAGGACCGGGCAAGCAGCAGTCACATGCCCCACGGATGAACCCGTGGCAGCCGCGTCCTTGAAGACCGGATCAACGATAGCCAAGCCCTCAACAACCGTGCAAGGCGAAGCAACCTCTTCACGCGAGGACGATCGGACGCGCAAAGCATATCTACGGGCGCTTCTCGAGCACGACACCGCAGCCGCACAAGCTGCCGTCAAAGCATCCGGGCAAAGCGAGGACATGCTGGCGGACGTCATCAACGAAGCATTATTTGACCTGGTGGGAGATACCGTCATCGAGTTCGGTGCGACAGGTCCCCAAATCATAGAAGAGTACACGGAAGACGTGAGAGGATATCTGGGCCATGAGTGAACCGCAAACAGCTAACCAACCGACCGCCGCTTCCCCACGCGTTCCCAAGCGCGTCGCCGCGGTCATCATCAATTCACTTAAAGGCGGCGTGGTACCGCGCATCGGCCTGCCCTATATCACGGTGGGCCGCGAGAATGAGATCCGCGCGCTGCTCACCGATCTCGACCTGATCGCAGATGGCGGCGCGAGCTTCCGTTTCCTGGTAGGGCGCTACGGCGCCGGTAAAAGCTTTCTTCTGCAAACCATCCGCACGCACGCCATGGGCGAAGGATTCGTCGTGGCCGATGCCGACCTCTCGCCCGAACGCCGTCTGCAGGGAGGGCAAGGCCAGGGCCTGGCAACGTATCGCGAACTCATCCGCAACATCAGCACCAAAACGCGCCCCGAGGGCGGAGCGCTCAACCTGATCCTCGACCGTTGGGTCGCATCCAGCCAGGGCGCCGACGCCGACGCCCTTTTACGCGAGCAACTCGAACCGCTCGAGGAAATGGTGCATGGCTTTGAGTTCACGCGTGTGCTCAAGCGCTATCGGGCCGCTTCCCTCGAGGGGGACGAGGAGACTCTCAGCGCCACCACGAAATGGCTACGCGGCGAATACCGAACCAAAACCGAGGCAAAAGGAGAGCTCGGCATCTCGAGCATCATCAGCGACGACGACTGGTATGACTATATCAAGCTCTTCGCGCGCTTTTTGGTGAGCGCCGGTTACAAGGGCATGCTCGTGCTCATCGACGAGCTGGTAAACCTCTACAAGATCCCCAACGCCATCACGAGACAGTACAACTACGAGAAGATCCTCACCATGTACAACGACACGCTGCAGGGCAAGGCACATCACCTGGGCATCATCATGGGCGGCACCCCGACTTCCATCGAAGATCGCCGCCGCGGCGTGTTCAGCTATGAAGCTCTTCGCAGCCGCCTCACCCAGGGCCGTTTTGCACGCGAAGACCTCAAGGACATGCTGGCGCCTATCATCCGCCTGCAACCGCTTTCCTACGAGGAACTTCTGGTCCTGATCGAGAAGCTCATGCAGATACATGCGGGCTACTTTGCGTGGACCCCGAAGCTCACCGAAAACGACCTGGTCGATTTTCTCAAAATCGAGTTCGGACGCGTGGGTGCCGACACGCATTTGACCCCGCGTGAAGTAATCCGCGACTTCATCGAGCTGCTGGACATCCTCTGCCAGAACCCCGACACATCGATTGCCGAGCTTCTTGCTGACGAGAGCTTTGGCTCCGCCGCCCTTGCCATTGCCGGGTCCGAAGGTGACTCCACAGCTTCAGGCGATAGCGGCAGCGGAAGCAACGGAGAGACCGGCGGCGCGGACGGCACCGTCTCACGTAACTTCGCCGAGTTCACCATCTGAGGCTCGCCATGTCGACATTCGATCGTTACGCACCGTTCATACAGGATTTTATCTACGCGCACGACTGGGAAAGCCTGCGCTCCATACAGGTTGCCGCAGCCGAAGCCATCTTCGACACCGACGACAATGTGTTGCTCACGGCATCAACCGCATCGGGAAAAACCGAAGCGGCCTTCTTTCCCATACTCACAGAGCTCTACGACGATCCGCCCACAAGCGTCGGTGCCCTCTATATAGGCCCCCTGAAGGCCCTCATCAACGATCAGTTCACGCGCCTCAACGACCTCTGTGAAGAGGCGGACATCCCCGTGTGGCACTGGCATGGCGATGTGGCCCAATCCCACAAGGCGAAGCTCATCAAGAAGCCGTCGGGAATCCTGCAGATCACGCCCGAGTCGCTCGAGGCGCTGCTCATGCATAAGCACATGGCGATTCCGCGTCTGTTCTGCGACCTGCGCTATGTCGTGATAGACGAGGTGCATTCGCTGATGCGCGGCGATCGCGGCGGTCAGACCCTCTGCCTCATCGAGCGCCTGAGCCGCATGGCGGGCACGAGACCACGACGCATAGGACTGTCAGCCACTATCGGTGACCCGGAGCGAACAGGCGCCTTTCTGTCACAGGGCACGGGTCGCGGATGCGTGATACCTCGCTTTACCGAACCCGCGCATGTATGGCGCATCTCCATGGAGCACTTCTATAACTCAGGACCGCAAGCGACGCAGCGCAGTATCACGTCCCCATCGGGCGTTGAGGTTGAGGCACTCGCATGCGAACGCATAGACACCGGGCGCGCACCCGCGCTGCCGCATTCGACAGACGCCAGCGCTGACCGGCGCCCCAATGGCAATTATTCCCCAACTGCCGACCGCACCGGCACGGGTCGCACACGCGTCTCCTCGGCACCTATGGGCGACGTTTCCATCCCCGCCGTCGACGAGCGCGCGCTCCTCAACCCCAGCGACACCGCGCCCGACGCGGCAGACCCCGGCGTGGGATACATCTTCGAGCATACGCGGGGACGCAAATGTCTCGTGTTCGTCAATTCACGCGAAGAGGCCGAAGCCGTCTGCTCCGAACTGCGCAGTTATTGCGAGGCGCAACATGAACCCGATCGCTTCCTGATCCATCACGGCAATCTTTCGGCCGCCTTCCGCCAAACCGCCGAAGAACTCATGCGCGACGACGAACAGATGCAGACCACGGTCACCACGGCGACCCTTGAACTCGGTATCGACATCGGCCGCCTGGAGCGCGCGTTCCAGATCGACGCTCCGTTTACCGTGAGCTCGTTTCTGCAGCGTATGGGGCGCACCGGTCGCCGTGACCTTCCGCCCGAAATGTGGTTTGTCATGCGCGAGGAAGAACCTGAGCCGCGAACGATGATGCCCGAGACCATCCCTTGGAAGCTTTTGCAGGGTATCGCCCTCGTACAACTCTATCGAGAGGAAAAATGGGTCGAGCCCCCTCGGTTCGACGGACTCCCCTACAGCCTGCTGTACCACCAGACCATGGCGACCCTCGCCAGCACAGGAGAGCTCACGCCCGCCGCCTTGGCAGAGCGCGTGCTCACGCTCAGCTATTTCCATCGCATCTCGCTCGAGGACTATCGTCTGCTGCTGCAGCATCTCGTGGAGATCGACCATATCGAGAAAACCGAAGGTGGCGGACTCATCGTCGGCCTCGCCGGCGAGCGCATCACCAACTCATTTAAGTTCTATGCCGTCTTCCAGGAAAACGAGGAGTTCACCGTCCGAAGCGAATCCGCCAAACTCGGAACCATCGTCAACCCGCCCCCCTGTGGCGAACGAATCGCTATCGCCGGTCATTGCTGGGTTGTCGAAGAGGTCGATTGGAAACGCCACAGCGTCTTTTGCACCCAGGTGAAGGGCCGCGTTCCCGCCTACTTCGGCGACTGCCCCGGGGATATCAACACACACATCTTGGAGCGCATGCGGCGTGTTCTATCCGAGCACGAAACATACCCCTACCTCATGACCAACGCACGCGCACGGCTCACGCAGGCGCGCCACACCGCACGCTTATCCGGCGTCACGACAAAGCCCCTCGTCAATCTGGGCGGCAACACCTGGGTGCTCTTCCCGTGGCTCGGAAGCTATGCGTTTCTGGCACTCGAACGTCTGCTTAAGATCAAATGCGCCAAAGAGTTGGGGCTCAAAGGACTGGACTCCTCGCGCCCCTATTTCATGCAGTTCCAAATGAGTGCCGATGAGGACACGTTCTTCGATGTGCTCGCCCAAGAGGCGGAGACACAGTTCGCCCCGATCGAGCTCGTATATCCCGGCGAGGTCCCTTATTTCGACCGCTACGATGAGTTCGTTCCCGAGGAGCTGGTTCGTAAAGGCTTTGCCGAAGGCGTGCTCGATATCGAGGGCATGCGTCAACGGGTCTTGGGCTGGCAAGCTATGCGCGAAGCCTCTTGAAAGGATTCAAGGAGCGCTTCGCGTGCATAACACGGCGCGGGAAGCTCTTATCAAAGGGCACCGCGTCGGCAAATGCGTACTTCCCGTCCGAGGCGATGAGCAGATAGTTGTCCTCACCACCGAGCTCCTCGTCGGTTGCCTGGACGATCCAGGCATGCTTGAACACCTTGAGTGCCGTGGCACAGGCATCGCGCAAGAACGCCACATCGGCGCCTTCGTCCGCGGAAACGATATTCGCAAGATAGACGCCGCCGTCATTGAGACATTTCTTAGCACTGGCGAGCGCTTCAACGGTCATAAGCTCGCGAACGGGTTCTTTGCCCAGGAAGCAGTCATTGATGATGGCGTCGTAGCGCACACTGCTGCGCGAGGTGACATCGAGAAAGGTGAGGGCATCGTCATTGAACACATGTAAGCGGCGCCCGACCTCTTGCTCAAGGCGATCGAGGAAGAACCGCTTGCGTGCGGCACGCGTGACCTTGGGATCGATTTCCACTACGTCCATGGTAAGACCGCCGCGCTCTGTGAGGGCATGCTTGGGGTAGGCAAAACCGCCTCCACCAAGCATGAGCATGTGATCGACGCCGTGGGCATAACGATCAAGCATCGCTGGCTCCGCCTCAAACACCGTATCGAAGCTACGATAGTACTCGAACACCGGCTCGGCCCAACGCTCGTCCGTATACGTAGCGGACTGGTAGACCCCGCCGCTCTTAAGAACCCTGACTTTACTGCCGTCTGAAAGCGTGAGTTTCCCCACATGGGAGCGCGTGGCACGCGCATGGGCAAGCTTGGAGTGCGTTTTCACCGCTGCGGCACCTCCCAGCACCACAACACCGAACAATGCGCCGGCAGCAGTCAGCGTCTTTTTATCGAGATACATCTTGTTCATGACACGAGCTCCTTTTGCTGGTAAAGGCCATGATCGATAAAACCGAGCCCGCGGTAATATTCGCGCGTTCCAACGGCACTGATCACATTGATTCGCTTGTACCCCGCTTCATGCGCCATAACGCATGCCTTTTGAACAAGCCGACGGCCCAGACCGTGATGTTGAGCGGCCTGTCCGGCCTCGCCCACGTGAGCAGCCATGCCGTAGACATGGACCTCTCGTATCATCGCCTCGTCCTCCCTGACCGGCAGCTCAGCCAGATGCTCGGAAACATAGCGTTGATCGGGCAGCGAGAGACGCAGGAAACCGGCGATTTTACCTTCAGGCGTCACCCATTGCAGAAACCGCTCCGACGTGATGCCCGTCTCATAGGAAACCACATCGAGCCTAAGCTCCTGAAGATCGGCGCCGCCCGTGCTGATTTCGCGATAACGGATCTCCTGCACGTGCGACTCACCGCGTGCCTGCAGACGCAACTCCACCAGCTGGCGAAGATTGGGTTTTTTGTTGCCCACCATAATGTCGTCCGATGAGAAATCGCGGATCATACGGCTGATGCGGCAAAAGGCCGGGGTCACCACGATGTCCTCGGCGAGCACGTCAAGCAGCTCTTCTTCGGAGTATGGTCGCCATTCGCCGCGCTCGTAGCACGCCACCAAACGCGAGCCCTCTATGAGCGCGCAGGGGTAGATCTTGACCTCGTCCGGCTGAAACGCCGCTTCGGTCACAAACCGTGCGTAATCGCGCTTGTCGCCCTCGGGCGTCGCACCCAACAGATTGAGCATGAAGTGGGCATGGATCTTAAAGCCGAAAAGACGCGCCAGCGCAAACGCGCGCTCGATAGTGGACACGTCGATACGTCGTTCGTTGATATCCAACAGGTGCTGGTCGAGACTCTGAATGCCCATCTGCACTTTAGTGCATCCCAGGCGACGGATGGCGGTAAGCGCAGACGGCGTAACGGCATCGGGCCTGGTCTCGATCACCAGACCGACCACGCGATGCCGCGCCGTCTCATTGATACGCTGCTGACGCGCAAGCTCCTCCCACGTGCCTTCCTGCCACGACGAGACGCGCTCCCACGCCGTGCCCGGGCCGTAAAGCGCCTTGACGCTGCGATTGTAGGCACCGGGGACAGCGCCCGCGGCCGCATCGATACACTCCTGAAACGGAGCGACCCGTGCCGAAAGCTCTTCCTCGTTTGTCGCGATCCCTTCCGCTCGATACCGCGCACGACGCTCGGCAACACCTGTCGGAAGCGCAGCATCGGGTACGGCGGCCATTCTCTGCGCAGCCGAGCTTCTAGAACCGCCGGCGCCGGCAGAGCCATCAGCATCGGCGGAAGACGCCTTGGGCGCCAGCATGGGGTTGACGGCGATGTTTGCCACCGCGTTTTCATTGAGCGCGCGGAAAAGCTCGGTCATGAACCAAACCTGATAGCTTTCGGGGCAATCGCTCCACGTACCGCCGAGCACGATAAGCTCGATCTTATCGGTGGCATGGCCCATCTGGCTCAGCGCCGTCAAGCGAGCGCTCACCTGAAGGTAGGGATCAAAGCAGTTCTGCTCCGCTCGGGCACAAGCGGGCTCGGCATGTAGGTAGCTTTTGGGCATACGCAGGTCATTGGGACAAAACAGGCAGTCACCCGAGCAGGGCCACGGCTTGGTGATGACGGTGATCGTGGCCACGCCCGACGCAGTGCGGCGGGGCTTCATGCGCAGTGCGCGAAGCAAGCGGCGCTCCAGCTCGGCATCGACATTCCATGTAGCCCATCGATCCGGCTCCTCACGCTTCACACGCTGGTAAAACGGCAAGAGGCGCCGCTTGGCGAGGCTGCTTTTATCGGCCCCCTCGCGACGCGCCTCGGCGTGGATGAGCCTGACCAAGACCCGGTCATCCACGTCTTGTCCGGCGCGTAGACGTTCGAGTATCTGCAAAATGATCTGTTCCATAAAACCCAGTGTATCCTACGGAAGCGCGTGAGCAGACCAAGCCGTCGCCTACAGCTTGTTAAGCATGAAGTCACCCGAATCGATGGCGAAGACGTATGCCGCCGTGCCATCGCCATTGGGGAACTCATACGACCCCTCCGCATCGTATTCACGTTCGCCGAAGTCACTTGAGAAGGAACCGGCGCCGAGCGTAACCCGGGCCGTAAAGCCGGTATTTTCCGGAATAGACACCTCGCCGTCCCCGCACTCGGTGACGACATTCATCTGAGCAGGGGCTCGCTTATCCAGCTTGATCGAGAAATCGCCCGAAGACGTCTGGACATTCAGCGCACCGCTCACGCCGCCCTCGAATTCGAGATCTCCGGAATCGTAACTGACTGATAAGCTGTCGAATGTCAGCCCCTGGGAATTCACGTCTCCCGAATCGAGTGCCACCTGAACGCTTAGACCGCGCGCAAGCGAGACGGGAAGCTCCACTGTCACGCGTCTCGTTTCGTTATCCTCATAGCTGGTCGACGCACGGGAGATCTTAAGCACTCCATCGGAAACACCGCATAGACCGGATGTTGCCCGACCCTCAGCTTTCTTCGTATGTACCTCTTCACGCACAGTGACCTCGTCGGAGTCCGAAACCGCAAGAGCGATGTCCCAGGCATCGCCGTCTATTTGAATCGAGTGGATCTGATCAGCAGCGAAATGCTTTTGCTGCACGCGTCTCCATGTGCCACCTGTCGAGAATCCGCCCGACGGCGTGACCTCAAAACCCGCGGAAACCGTTTTGAACAGATGGGGGCCCGCTGCCGCCGCGAGGATGAGCGCGAGCATCGAAACTATGCCGAACGCCACCTTGACCTTGCTGCTACGCGACATCTTCATGGGACTCGACCTCCTCATTCGAATCGTCCGATGCAACCGAGCCGCCAGGCGATATGGTTTTGACAACGGTCGTGTCGCTTAGACCCGCATCCAAGATATTGGCAATCCAGTGGTACACGGGGATCGTGAAGAGCACCAGCAGTGCCCACGCGCCTGTTTGAGTTCCCAGCACGATCGCGAGAACGATGGCAACCGCCCGATAGGGAAACGAGCGGAAGGGGCCTTTTTGGGGCTTCGTCTTAGCCGCGGCGGTCGTCGCCGTGTTCAACGCCTGTGCGGTAGCACTCGCCGCCTGCGCCGCAGCCGCGGCGGCATCGGTCGCCTTCTCCGCAGCCTTGACGGCTCGGTCAGTCGCATCTTCTGCACTTGCATTCTCCGCAGTGCGGTCTCGGTTTTCAAAAGCGATATCGTCCTCTATATAAGCGCTCGTCTGCAGAAGCTCGTCAAGGCTCACGCCGTAGAGCTTCGCAAGCGCTATGAGATTATCGGTATCGGGAGACGATTCCGCACGCTCCCATTTCGACACCGCCTGGCGCGAAAGACCGAGCTCGCGCGCCAGCGTTTCCTGGCTGTAACCCTTGGAACGGCGAAGGTCGGCAAGATGTTGCGCTGTCTGCACGTTCATGATTTTCTCCTTATACTCTCCTACCGCTTGAGAAGCGATGGTTGGACCTCTATACGATTAACGATGCGCGTCGTTGCGGATTCAATGTATCGGGCGCGTGCACGCCGCGCCACCTATTCTAGTGAGCATTTCCGCAACTATCGGTTGCCAACATCGATTACCTGCACTTTCAGTTGAGTTTTGCGCAAGTATCGGAGCGTAGGCTACCATAGGCGCTGCCCGTTGGAACCACCGTGCATCCCATTCGGAGGAGCTTGTGAACCGCACGTTCGCCACCCAGCTGATCGATCTTAACAACCGTTTCTACCAGAGCCACGCGTCATCGTTTTCCGATACGCGCCAAGCCCCCTGGCCCGGCTGGATCCGCACGATGGATACGGCGCTTCGCCAGCTCGACATCGAATCGACCGAACGCCCGCTGCGCATCTTCGATCTTGCGTGCGGCAATATGCGCTTTGAGAACTTCGTCTCCCGAGGTCTCCTTTCCGCCAAAGGCATCGACAGGTTTTCCGGTGAGGTCAACGAGGCGTTTCCCATCGAGTTTTATGGGGTCGACTCATGTCAGGACCTTGCCATTGACGCGAGAGGACATGCTCTGCGCATCCCCAATCTCCATTTTCAGGAATGCGATGTGCTCGACGCGCTCATGAAACTCAATCCCGCCGAGACGCCTGAAACTCTCTTCGATGCTCCTTTGGCCGACCTGTCAGTATGTTTTGGCTTTATGCACCATGTTCCGTCAACCGAATTTCGCGTGCGCGTGCTCGATGCGCTGGTACGCCAGACCCGCCCAGGTGGCATCATCGCCATCTCGTTCTGGGAGTTTATGAACGATGAGCGCATGGCCAAAAAGGCGATTAGGGCCGAAGCGCGGGCCGAGCTGAACCCGCCTTTTGAAGGCTACGACTCCGCCCAGTTCGAGCCGGGCGATCACTTGATCGGCTGGCAGAACGATCAGCGTGCCTATCGTTACTGCCATCATTTCGACGATAGCCAGATAGCTGAACTGGTACGTGGCGTGCGCACGTTCTACAAATGCGGGTGCACACCCGTGCGCGAACTCGAGCGTTTTCACGCCGACGGGCGAACGGGGGATCTCAACCGCTACGTCATCCTCAAAAGGCTGTAGTTTTACTTTTTGCAAGATAACGCAACGTCTCGAGCCGCTCGAGATGGATGTATTCTTTGCGCCCGTTGGGGTCGCCGTAGGTTTTCATGATGCGGCCCGACAGGCTATAAAGCTCCTGCTGGGTAAACAGGGGCGCCTGGTCGCATAAGCGATAGTCGATCGCCTCGATCATGTCGACAAACGAACCTGCTCCCGCGCGACACGAGCAGACGTACGCGTTGTCTGCGACCTGAGGACGATCGGAAACGAACGACAGCGGCTCAACGTAGACCGTCAACTCGAATATGCGCTCAAAGGGGATATCGGGAAACGCCGTCGCGAATGCATTCGCATGATTGGCGCACTGTCTCACATCGGCATCGAGGTTGCGCACGGAAATTTCGGCGCCCCTCTGCAGCACGGACGATACATGTCCGGAGGCATCGACACGCACATGCGCTCGACGGGACTTCACCTCGACAACATAGACCGCCCATTTAGTAAGCAAGAGACAGTCCACCTGGCTGAACAGCGGGCGCAGATTGCCGCTCACGCGAATAGAGTCATAACGTGCTCCCGACCAACTGCCCGATGCACCGCGGTCCATCTCGCTAGCGCTTGGATTACTTATATAAATATTGGGGCACAACCGTGCACCTTTAAGATGATCGTTCTTGCGAAGACCATCGATGAAATCGGTAAACACGGCCCACTCGGCCCTAACACCGCGTGCTGTCGGGTCATGCGGGTCCGTCACGTGCAATGAGTATTCGCCCTCATCGGAATACTTTGAACGCATGCAATAACTTTTGAGTGGACCCGCAGATGTCCGCTCGAGCGGTTTGGAGCTGAGCGCGAACCAAGTACTGGTGTAATAACGCGAATAGGCAAACATTTGCGTGCCGCTGAGTTTTCGACGCGCATCTTCGCCATCGGAAAACACTTGGGCGTATTTTTCGTTCAGCCTGCGCATTCTCCAACCATACCAGCGCTTTATGAGCTCGAACTTCGATTTGAACTGAGCGACGGCCAACTTGTCGCGACGCTTGAGCGCCGCCATGGCCTTCTCGATCACGGGAGGACATTCGGTTTTGATTTCTTTATAGCGACGATCGTAATCTTGCGTGAGTATCGTCTCGTTGCAGGAGGGGCAAATCGGACGCACGTCGGTGATTTTTGCACGCGACAGCGCAAAGCCGTGCACGCAGTAAGGGCAAATCACCTGCGGGTCGATCCGTTCAAGAAGCTGCGGACCGGAAGTGTTTTTCGGTTGGACGCGATGCTTGGGCATGCCCGTATTTTTCTTCTTATTCTTTCCCATCGTTCCTCACCAGCCTTGCGCGCCCTTCACAACCCATGCATGAGCGCCCTTGCGTTTTTAGTTTAAAATCCCGTGCGGACACGTTTTACCGAAGCTGCATAGACCGAGCCGCGATCAAGACCGGAGAGATCCATGGGAGTTGCCCACATCCGTACGCCGAAGAACTTCGTACTAGAAGAACGCCTGGAACGCTACGCTTCGGCAATAGAGCCTCATCCCGAAACGTTTGCCGGTCACTGGAGGGAAGCATGCGCGCCCACCCACGATAAAAAGTTCACGCGATTGCACCTCGATTTGGGTTGCGGTAAGGGTTCCTACGTCTGCCAAAGGGCCGCCCTCGAACCCGACACGCTATTCATAGGTGTTGACCAAGAACCTATCTGCATCGCCTATGCGGCACAGCGCATCATCGAGGAACGTCGCGCAAACGCCCTTGTTGTCCCTCGCCGCGCCGATTCCACAACGCGCATGTTCGCAACAGGCGAAATCGACCGCATCACTCTCAACTTCCCGACACCCTGCCCCAAAGCCCGTCATGCAAAACGCCGCTTGGTCTACGTTGACCGACTCCTGGCGTTGCGACAGCTTCTCGCAGATGAGGGCTCCGTTACGCTGCGCACCGACAGCAAGCCCCTGCGCGACTATGCCATCTCCCAATTTGAGGGTGCCGGGTACCGGCCCCTCTGGATCAGTGACGATGTGCGCCAGGAACATCCCGAGCACCCCGAAACCGAATACGAATCGCGCACGCGCGCACTGGGAGCGCACGTTTACGGCATCTGCGCCGTCCCCGACCGGAATCCGTCTACAGAACAGATCGAAACCGCCCGAAGTGCCGAGCAAAGTCTGGCGGCTTATCTTCCCGAAGATCTCGAATCCCTGGTCTATATACCGCTCGGCATGGAGGAGGCCGTCGAGAACTTCAAAAACCGAGCACGTAAGGGCAAACCAGCGCGCCCCCAAGATGAGTAGAGCGCGATATACGGGTTTCATACGCCTATCTAAAGGGCGATATGCGAGGTTCCGCGCGGCAATCGACACCCCCATCAACCAATTTTTACGGTTAAGGGTAGGTCAAATCGAAAACCTCAAGTAGACCCTGATTTCGAAAAATGTTTTCGCAGGTAGAGAATTGGCACCCAACTTGTATACAATGCGCCTTCGCGCTGACCTACCCTTAACCGTATTTTTTATCGAGCAGTGCAGTTTGCAGCGAACCTCACTGGAAGGATTGGAACCAAATTTCGAACCAAAGGCCCGCGTAGGCGCCGAAACATGATCGAATTCCCTCTTCGCTCACACAAACGAGACCCCTCATCAAACTTCGGGGCACTTCCGAACATAACCTTCTGCTGAAATCGATGCTCGTTCTCGATGCTCCCATATCTCAAATCCACCCACCAGCGCAAGTAAAAGTGATGATTTCCCGCTCGCCGATGCCGAACGGGTTTATCTCCAGCAACGAGTTGCAAAGCCCTTCGTCGTGTATCGTTTCCGTATGGAAGATACACTTTGCCACATATCCGCATTTCGCTACTACCGGATACCTCCTCAGGTTCTGGTATTTCTCCCTACCATAACCATCAGTCGCGACGACCCGAAACGAACGTCTTTACGCTCCCATATCGCTATCAGTGATTGCATCGGAGATCCGCACGTCCTCGTACACAACGCCAACTTCCATACGGGGGCACGTCACATCAAGCAGCACCGCTGGACAAAAGACCTGCCTCCTTCATGCGTCCGTGATAGTGTCCTTGGCATCCAAGTGACCTCTCCGCTCTTTACGCTCTTGCAGCTCGCAGGAACCCTCGATGACATTCAGCTGCTCATGGCTCTATATGAGATGTGCGGTAGTTTTGCCGTCTTCAAACCAAGCACCCGCATCGAAACCTTAATAGCCCAATCGATCCCGCACCGCTCTTTAATCGAAGGCAGCTGGAAGCGCATTGTCGACAGCAAGGGCACCCCTAGCCCCCTTTGGATGCGTCCCCCGATAGTCGATATTGAAGAACTGAATGAATTCTTGGATATCACCGAAGGGCTATGGGGACACAAACGCCTGGCGCGCGTCGCTTCGTATCTAACCGGTATTGTCGCCTCTCCCCTTGAAGCACAGCTATCGATGTTGTTGGGCCTTCCCCGCTGCCGAGGCGGCGAAGGCCTAAAGCGCATAGAAACAAATCGAACCGTCACTTTGACCCGAGACGCCAGGGCAATCCATACGAGCCGCAAGGCAATCATCGATGCACTCGTCACTTCACCTGACGGAACGCGTGAAATCGCTCTTGAATGCCAGGGACGCATTTCCCATGGCATGGGAGGCGTCAACGACGGAGATGCCAGTCGAGCGACCGCTTTGCAAAGCATGGGTATAGATATCGTTCTTATAACAAGTGAGCAGATGAGCCAGAGCGCGAAATACGAAGCACTTGCAAAGCTGATCTTTTCCAAGCTTGGCATAAAACGCCGTCCTAAAACACGGGGGCAGAAAAGAGCCGAGCTCGATCTTCGTCGAAAGATATTCAGCGATTGGAGCGATTTTGGCAGCCAATTTGATTAACCACTGACATTTTTTACGGTTAAGGGTAGGTCAAATCGAAAACCTCAAGTAGACCCTGATTTCGAAAAATGTTTTCGCAGGTAGAGAATTGGCACTCAACTTGTATACAATGCGCCTTCGCGCTGACCTACCCTTAACCGTAATTTTTGAAATAGGTAACCGCGCCAGCTCATCGGGACGGACAATTCACACCATTCTGCAGCGTTATACCGCAGCGGCACTTCGTGGCAACGATCAACAACGGCAGTACCCCACAGCTGGGCAGTCCAACGCGCCCCATACGAGCGGGCATTGAAAAGAAGCCTCCTGACATGACGCCTCGACACTTGGAACGGCCTCGTCGTAGCGCATGAAACTGGGCCATAATAGGCAGCGTTACATCTTGAGAGAAAGCCGCCTATGGATATCACGAACGCAGCCGAGCAAAACGCCCCCGCCCCGACAAGCAGATCGGGAGCTGCAAGCTCATTTTCAGGCGGAACCGGCACCGAAGCCGTGTTTGGATCGCTGGGCAAGCTGTCCCCCACCTGGTGGGTGCCTGAAGACGACTCCGAACCAGAGCCATGGCTCACCCCCGATGAAGCCTTCGAGCGTTTCTTCGATTGGTGTGCGGAGCGCGGCATAGACCTTTGGGAACATCAGGAAGAAGCCCTGATGGATCTTGCCGCAGGCGACCACGTGATCTTGGGCACCCCTACCGGCTCGGGGAAATCGCTCGTGGCGCTCGGCATGCTCTTCATGGGGATGGCCCAAGGAAAACGAAGTTACTACACCGCCCCCATCAAGGCGTTGGTTTCAGAGAAGTTCTTCGACCTGGTGCAGGTGTTGGGGCGCGAAAACGTCGGCATGATCACAGGAGACACCCATATCAACACCATGGCCCCCGTTATCTGCTGCACGGCAGAGATCCTCGCCAACGATGCGCTCCGCGAGGGTGACGGCGCCGACATCGGATGTGTTGCCATGGACGAGTTCCATTACTTCGCCGACCCCGATCGCGGATGGGCGTGGCAGGTTCCGCTTCTGGCGCTCCCCCATACGCAGTTCATGTTGATGAGCGCCACGCTGGGCGATGTGAGCGCCATCGCCACGGCACTCGAGAACAACACGGATCGCACGTGCGACCTGGTGACGGACGCACCGCGACCCGTTCCCCTTAGCTACGATTACGTAACCACCTCACTGGAGGGCACCGTTGAGCTTGCTCTCCGACGCGGCGAGGCGCCGCTCTACATCGTGCACTTCAGTCAAGACGCGGCCCTCACCACGGCGCAATCGCTTGCCAATTTCGGGATCGCCACCAAAGAACAGCGCGAGGCCGTAAAGGAAGCGTCGCGCGGCACGCACTTCACCACCGCGTTCGGCAAGATATTGAAGCGCTTGCTCAGCTGCGGCGTGGGTGTTCATCATGCAGGCATGTTGCCACGCTATCGACTGCTTGTGGAGCGCCTGGCGCAGCAAGGACTTTTACCGGTTATCTGCGGAACGGACACTCTGGGCGTCGGCATCAACGTGCCCATCCACACCGTCGTGCTCACCGCGCTTACCAAATACGACGGCTATAAGATGCGCCGTCTGCGCGCCCGCGAGTTCCATCAGATCGCGGGCCGCGCCGGGCGTTCGGGATTCGATACCGAGGGCATGGTCATCGCCGAAGCCCCCGAGCACGAGATCGAAAACGCCAAGCTGATGCTCAAGGCCGGCGATGATCCTAAGAAGTTGCGCAAGCTCAAGAAGAAAAAACCGCCCGAGGGTTTTGTCACCTGGAACAAACAGACCTTTGAGCGACTGTGCGAGGCTGCGCCCGAGACGCTCAAGCCGCGTCTGCGCATCACGCATTCCATGGTGATCAGCGTGGTGGAACAAGGCGGAGACGCCCGTGCGCGCGTGCATGACCTCATCGAAAAGAGCCTGCAGACCGACGAGGAAAAACTCGCGCTCGAGACGCGAGCCGACGAGATCTTCGCCACACTCATCGACTCAGGTGTCGTGGTACGCACCGTCGTGCCGCCCGCGCCCGATGCCCTCGCAGATGCCCCCGAGGATGTTGACTACGCGCTTACGGTCGATCTGCCCGAGGACTTCGCGCTCGATCAGCCGCTCTCGCCGTTTTTGCTGGCAGCACTTGAGCTTCTGGACCCCGAGAGCGAAACCTACACCATGGACCTCATCAGCATGGTGGAAGCGACACTCGAGGACCCCAAACAGGTACTGCGAGCGCAAACCAAGCAGGCGCGCAGCCGCGCCATCGCGGAGATGAAAGCCGATGGCATCGACTACGAAGAACGCCTCGAACGCCTTGAAGACGTGACCTACGAAAAACCCCTTGAAGAGCTTCTCGATAGTGCCTTTGCCGCCTATTGCGAAAAGGTGCCATGGGCGAACGACTACGAGTTGAGCCCCAAGAGCGTGCTCCGCGACATGCTGGAAAGCGCCAACGACTTTAAAGGCTATATCCAAAAGCTCGGCATCGCCCGCTCGGAGGGCATCCTCCTCCGCTACCTGGCCGAGGCATTCCGCTCGCTCGTACGCACCGTTCCCATGGAAAAGCGCAACGAAGAACTCGTGGATATCATCAGCTGGCTCGGTTTTGTGGTGCGCTCGGTGGACTCCTCTTTGGTGGACGAGTGGGAATCTGCAGGCGATTCGGGTCTGGACACGGCGCCGCCGCGCGACACCAGCGCTGTGGTGACGGATCGCCGCGGCTGCACCCTACTGGTGCGCAATGCCCTCATGCGCCGCGTGACGCTCGCTGCACGGGGCGACGTCCGCGCGCTTGGCGCCCTCGATACCGATTGGGGCATGAGCGAAACGCGCTGGCAGCATACGCTCGATGCGTATCATGAAGAGCATGAAGAGATTCTCACCGATGCAGATGCACGCTCAACTGCGATGTTCTCCATCGATGAAGCCGAAGAACAGACCGCGCACATCTGGCACGTGCACCAGATCTTCGCTGATGAGAATGGCGACCACGACTTCGGCATCATGGGAGACGTCGACCTCGATGCCACGCAAGATGGCGGCGAGGTTGTGTTCAAAAACTACCGCGTGGGCTTTATCGAGGAGCTTCTCACGGAAGAATAGCGTGCGTTCGTTTGAGGTTCGAATGTAGGGAACCGATAGCCAAAAGCCGGCGGGGACACATCGCGTCCCCGCCGGCTTTTTGACAGACCGAAAGACAAACACCCCCGAAAAAGGCACCGTCCTCAAGCAACGTGCGCCCTCGCAAGACGCCTTTGAGAGGCCTCTCTGCTTCTACGCAGCCGTGACCTCAAGCGAACCGAACGGACCGTCGAATTCGACCGTCCAGGTACCAGCGGTAAACGGAACGGGAACGAATACGGTACCGACCGAGACGCGCATGCCCTCTGCGAGCTTTTTGCCCTGGCTCTCGAGCTTCTGCACCAGCCATGCAAGCGAGTTCACAGGGTTCCCCAAGATCTCAGACGTGTCGCCTTCTTTGACCAGCTCGCCATCGTGATAGCAACGCGCATGATAGCCGGCAAGCCCCTCGACCGTGAGTTCGGAACCATCGACCTCGGTACCGTAAACCACGCAACCGCCCACCGCGCAATCGCTCATAACAAGATACTTGGAAAGCGCCGGGAACCACGTGGCAAAGCGCGCATCGGGCACTTCCATATCGGGCGCCACGGTACAGGCAGCGAGCAGCTCCTCATGGGTCATATCGGAAGAGAGGTCCTGCTTGGCACGGAAGCAGAGCTCCACCTCTACAAGCGGCTCATTGAAGCGCGCGAGCGGCAGCGTCACCGGCGCGGCGAAAAAGCGCTCGGCAACCTGGGCACCGTAAAGCGGGCAATCGGAATCGAACATATCCTGCGTCTCTTTGGACGTAAGCGACACCTTGTAGCCCGCCGTCGGCGCACCCTTCTTAGCCATGACGGCATCCTGTACGGCATAGGCGGTCTCGTCATCGGCCACCACGCCATCCCACGTAGCCATATCGAGCGGTGCGTTACCGTCCATGGCATCGTTTTTGGCGTAAGCCTCGTAGAGCGCATCGACGAGTTGAAGCTGCTGGGCGTTGAGCTGGACATTGGACATGTTAGATTCCTTTCGCAATGGTTTTATTACAGGGGGTAGTTGAAACCGTGTGACTCATTGCGAGCAAAATAAAACCGGAGGTTGCAAATCGCAGCCTCCGGTTGGATGCTGCCCGCAAAGTACGGGCAGCCGAATCGGCAACCCGTACTAGCTAATAATGCTGGTAATAATGTTGTTGCCGATG
>CAVGWH010000019.1:0-9691 GCA_963633065.1 Oribacterium sp. | reverse complement strand
GATGCGGCTCACCATGAGCAGGTAGGCAAACATGACCATGAAGTCGATCTGGCCTGCGGCCACCATCGATGCGCCCGTCACCAGCGTGGTCGCGATGCCCAGGCGCAGGATGGCGTAGGCGGAGTTGACGATGAGGCCGTTCGTTAGCTCACCGCGGGAAGTCTCACGCTCGGAAGCGTCAATCGTGGCGGCAAGTCCGGCCAAGTAGCGAGCTTCTTGGTTGGTGGCGCGAATCTCGCGCACGCACTCAAGGGTCTCCTGAATACCCTCCGTCACACTCACCTTGGACGCGCGCACGGCGTCGACAATGGGCGCCATGGGGCCGCGCGTGGCAAAGAGCAGGGCAAACGCCACGGGCACGCTCCAGAACGCCGCCACCGAGAGCTGCCAGCAGAAGAAGAGCGAGCCCACGAACACGACGGCGCTGGCGATGACGGCGCCCCAAAGCTCGCCGAGCACGTGGCTGTAGGCGTGCTCCATGGTCTGGACGTCGCCCATGATGGTCTCGGTGAGATCGGCCAAGTCGCGCCTACCGAAAAAAGAGAGCGACAGACGGCGCAGGTGTTCGGCGATGGCGATGCGCTGGTTGCCGGACTCCTCATAGAAAACGCAGTAGGTGTTCAGATACTGCTGCATGTTGGAAGCGAAAAGCAGCACTGCGAAGACTGCGAGTCCCAGGCAAAAGGGAAGGACATCGGGCAGTTCGCCCCCGTCAGTCAGATGCACCACGAAACCGGCCATGGCAAGGTAGAGAAACGCCATACCGCCCATGATCACGATGTTAGTAACGGTGGTCCAGAAGATGCCGCGCTTTACGCCTGCGACGGCCTTGTCGGACAGGAAGTGCTTCTCCTTGAGTGAGGCGAACATCAGGCCTCGCCTCCTTTCTGAGCTACGGCGGGTTGAGTGGTGGAGCCGTCGGCATGACTCGGCGAGATGGCGTGAGCCGGGGCCTCGGCGGCCTCGATTCGCCAGGTGGCGGCCTTCTCGTAGTCCGCCCACATGCGCGCGTAGAGCCCGCCGGCGGCCAGGAGCTCCTCATGGCGGCCCTGCTCGGCGACCCGCCCACGGTCGAGCACCACGATCTTGTCGGCTCCCACCACGGTGGAGAGCCGATGGGCGATCATGATGACCGTGCGACCCTGTGCCAGGCGGGTGAAAGCGCGCTGGATAAGCGCCTCGTTCTCGGGGTCGGCGAAGGCCGTTGCCTCGTCAAGCACCACGATGGGCGCGTCCTTGAGGATAGCGCGGGCCAGGGCAACGCGTTGCACCTCGCCTCCCGAGAGATAGGCCCCGCCGGCGCCGAGCATGGTGCTCGCACCCTGTGGGAGCTTGGCCACGATGTCGTCGCACTGAGCGGCACTGAGCGCGGCCAGGACCTCGTCGTCGGTGGCATCCGGGCGAGCAGCGCGAACGTTGTCGGCCAGGGTCTGGCGGAAGAGGCGGTTGGTCTGGAAGACGAAGGCCACCTGGTTCATGAGCTCATGCGGGTCCATATCGCGAACGTCGACCCCGCCCACACGCACGGAGCCGGAATCGGCGTCCCAAAAGCGCGGAATGAGTTGAGCGCAGGTGGACTTGCCGCTGCCCGAGGGACCCACGAGCGCGAGCGTGGCGCCCGCCGGAACCTCGAAGCTCACATGGTCGACGGCCGGGGTCTCGGCGTCGGCGTAGGTGAAGGTCACCTCATCGAAGACGACGTCGTTGCCGCACGGACGCTTGGGCGTAGCGGTTACCGGCAGCGGTTCCTCATCCAGCACGCCGCGCACACGTCCGAGCGAGTCACCCGCCATCTGCGAGGCCTCGGAGACGAACATCAGCTTTGCCATCGCCGTTGGGATCACCGCCGAGAAGATCGCATAGAACGCGAAGTTGGCAACGAATCGCGCGAAGTCGTCCTCGCCCGATGCAAGCAGCAGGGCCACGGGAAGCAGGAACATCACCAGGCCGTTCAGGGCCGTGAGGTTCGTCACCTGCGGAGTGCGGCAGAAGGTGCCCGCATAGTCCTGCGCCATCTTGGCGTAGTCGGTGATGCTGTCGTGGAAGGCCTTGAATGAGTAGATCGTCTGCTGAAACACCTTGACCACGGGGATGCCGCGAACGTATTCGGTGCCCGTCTTGTTCATGCGCACGGCGGCCGCCATGTAGCTCTGCATGAACTCCATGCCCTTGCCGCTCATCATGATGGCGAGCGCAGAGATGCTCACGACCACGGCGACGAGACACGCCGCACCCAGGCGCCAGTCGAAGATCGCCAGCATGACGAGCATGCCGATCACCATGGCGACGGAACCCGCGGAGTCGGGCAGCATGTGGGCGAGCAGCGTCTCGGTCGAGGCGGCGCACCCGTCCACGATGCGGCGCAGCTCGCCGGTGGCGTGTGTGTCGAAGTAGCCGAGCGGAAGCCTGAGCAGATGCTCGGTCACCTGTTTGCGCATGTTGGAGGCGCACCGGAACGCCGCCAGATGACAGCACATGAGGGCCAGGAAGTAGACCACGATGCCCGCAACCGCTAGGCCCACCGCCCACCATCCGTACGTGCCCAAACCCGTTGCCTCGCTCCAATCGGGCGCCACGTCGATAAGATCACGCGCAGCCAGCCAGATGCACACGTAGGGCCCAAAGCCGAGGAGTTGCGACACGGCGGACAGTACGCAGCCTAGGTAGCTCAGAGCCCGCCGGTCGCCCGCGAACTGCAGCAACTCGCCGATGCCACCCTTCTTCTTGTTTTCTTCCATTCGCAATCCTTTCCAGCTGTAAGCAGAGCTTGAGAGTTAACCGTTGCGAACTTATCATGGTCAAAACAAAGCGCATTCACCCAGCGGCAAGCATGGACGTTCGCGCACAGGAAAAGGACGGTTTCGCACATGGCCCGCAACGCGAGTTCCCTCATCGAGCAGCTCTATCTTCCGCAGTTCGAGCAATTCGGACTGCACCTTCGGCCCGGTAGCGGAACGGCCCATGCCCAGACCGTCAACGAGATCGGCTCAGGGAGCGCCTGGATCATGCCCATCTCTGACTCATGCCTGATCATGGAACACGTCGTCACGCCCACGCGCGACATGAAGCTCCTCGAGCAAACCTTCGAGCCCTACGCATGCGTATCGGAAATGAATGCCGCCACGCTTTCGTGCATGCCCGAAAACGGCATCGTGCCCGGATGCCTTGGCGAAAGCCGCAGCCTCTGGCCCGCCGGGAACGTCTGCACGTTCGTGCAGAGCGACCTTCACGACCAGTACTCCCCGCTTAAGGCCGGAGTCACCTATTGCTCGCGCTCGGTGCTCTTTCTCTCGGGGTTCTTCGACGAACTCGAACAGCAATGGCCGGGCGAGTTCACCGACCTCTTCGATGCCTTTGATGGAGCTTGGTCCGAAGAGGCCCTCAATGCCATGACGAGAACCATCCATCAGCTCACGTACGCGCGCAGCTTGCGCCCCGGCGCCTTTCTTCATATGCACTCGATCGTCAACGCCATGGTTGCGGAGCTTGCAAGCGCGCACGCGGCCAAGACAAGCGCCGAGCGCGCGCGGGAAACCCGAGAATCCGTACAGCTGGCCGCACAGGCCATGGCCTTGCTCGAGCGTAGCCTTGATGCGGGCGAACAACTCGGTGTCGACGAAACCGCTGCGCGTCTCTATGTGAGCCGATCGAAACTTTGCGCCATCTTCAAGCGCGAGACAGGCGAGGGCCTTGCCGCTTATGCCCGGCATCGGCGAATCGAACGAGCGCGCGAGCTGCTCGCAGACCGCAACCTATCCGTTGCAGAAATCGCAACACGGCTCGGCTACCGGCGACAATCCGCCTTCTCGCAGGCCTTTAAGCAGGCTTGCGGCATCTCCCCCACCGCGTGGCGCGAGACTCACTCATAGGTTCAGCCACAACGCCCTATGGCGATAAATGCCGCCGACAGCACCCGGGCGCCATCAATCAACGCGATGGACCAGTCGCGCGTGGACGACCCCGATGAACGCACCTGCAACAGCAGGTACAATCCAGCCCAATCCATCGGAAGCAAGCGGCAGCGCATCGAGAGGCATCCATAGCGCTGGCGCAAGGGCATCGCGCAGTGCAAAAGCAATACTCACCACGCCAGTGACACCGACCGTCCAAACCCACACCCATCGGCTTGCGCCCCAAATGTGATACAAGAGACCCAAAACAACGAGCACAATCGCTATCGGGTAGAGGGCGCCCAGCAACGGTACCGAAAACGCAAGAATCGTATTGAGCCCGAAATTAGACAACACGCACGAAAATGCAGCAAACGCAAACGCCCATACATGATACGGAACGCGCGAGAAAGGCCCATCGGCCCCAACATTATCGGCACCGTATGTTTCCGCAAAATAGGTCCCGCAGCAGGTTATGAGACCGATACACACATTGAGGCAGGCAAGCAGAAAGATCGCCGCCACGACTACCGTGCCAGCGGTACCGAAATGAAGCTCAGCTGACTTGGAAAGGATCTCCGCACCATTGGATGCATCGGGCATAACGCTGCCCAGACTCGCCCCAACCCACGCAAAACCGCAGTAAATCAGGGCCATAAGTGCACCGGCGATCAAGCCCGCACGAGAGACTTCGCGTGCAACGCCACCCGGGTCCCCGACGCCCATATCGCAGATGCTTTCGGCGATAACCAACCCAAACGTCAAAGACGCCAAGAGATCCATCGACTGATAGCCCGTTAGGGCTCCTTGGATAGCAGCGCTTTTGTCATAAGGGGCCTGCGCGGGCGCGACCATGCCCGAAGGAACGAGCAGCGCAGAGGCAACGACCACCACGATAAGCGCAATGAGCAGGGGGCCGGTTACCCTACCAAGGAACCGCGTGATGCCACCGGGATGCATGGCAAGAAAATAAGCCGTAGCAAAAAACGCAAGCGAGAACACAAGGAGGGAGATCGTTGTGGACACGCCCTCGGGCAGCAAAGGCACGATCATCTCGAACGCAGTGGTGCTCGTACGAGGAATCGCAAGACACGGACCGATCGAGAGATAAACCGCCCCCACGAAGAGGCTGGCGAATCGCGGATGAACACGCCCCGCCAGCTCGCGTGCGGTGCCGGAAAGCGCCACCGCGACGATACCGGCAACCGGAAGGCCGATAGCCGTAACCAAAAACCCAAGCATGGCGGGCACGCTTTGTTCGCCCGCCTGCAGCCCCAGCAACGGCGGCAAAATAAGATTGCCCGCGCCGAAGAACATAGAGAAGAGCGCCACGCCCACCGTAAGCGATTGTTTTACGGTTAAACGGGATTCCATATCAGTCGTTTCGGTCACGCAAGTACCTCCGTCTTGTGGATTACGGCTCAGGGGAATCTTATCTTACGCGATATCGAGATACTCCTTGATGCCCACAACAGCCGTCTTTGCACCGGCCACGGCGTGAACCACCGTGAGTGGCCCGTTGACGACGTCACCCGCGGCGAAAACGCCCGGAACGCTTGTCATGCCGTCTTCGCCGACCTCGAGAAGGCCGCGTTCATCGACCTCAAGACCGTCCGTGGTGAGCACGAGTTTGTCCTTGGGCGTCTGCGAAGCCGCGATGATCACGGTATCGGCGGACGCGCGGTCGAGCTCCTCTTCGTAGCCGGACACCTTGCCTTCCTCGTCGAAGATGGCCGTCTTGAACACCGGACCCGTCTCGTCAATCGCGCAAATGGCCTTACCGCAAACGATCTCGGCGCCATCGAGCTCGGCCAGCTCCACCTCTTCGGAAATGGCCGAGATATGCCGTGAGCGCGCGTAGATCTTTACGCGACGAGCACCATAGCGCAAAGCCGAGCGCGCCACATCCATGGCCACATTACCGGCGCCGATCACGGCCACGCTTTCCCCCACTGCAAAGCTCGTAGGATCGACCAGATAATCGATGCCGTAGAGCACGTTGCCGCGCGCCTCGCCCGGAATACCGAGTTTGCGGGCCCGCCAGGTACCGGTACCGACGAATACGGCATCGTAGCCGTCGCGCAAAAGATCGTCGATATGGAGCGCGCCACCGATGGTGGTCGACGGGCGTACGCGCACACCGAGCTCGCACATCACATGGCGATAGCGCTGCACAAGCGAGCGCGGTAGACGGAACTCGGGGATGCCGTACTCGAGCACGCCGCCGATCTCGGCGCGCTGTTCAAACACCGTCACACCGCAACCGGCCTGGGCGAGCTGGATCGCCGCGGTGATACCCGCCGGACCCGAGCCGATTACCGCGACCTGCTTGCCACACGGCTCCGCCTTCTCGAACACCGTGCGCTCAAGATAGGTCGACGAGATGTAGCTCTCGATGGCCGAAAAGTGAATCGGCGACCCCTTGCGACCCTGCACGCACGCGCCCTCGCACTGGCCCGAGTGATTGCAAACCAGCGCGCAGACGGCACTCATGGGGTTGTTGGAAAAGAGCAGCTCACCCGCCTCGTCGAGCTTACGCTCGCGGAAAAGCTCTATCACCTGCGGAATCGACGTCGAGACGGGACAGCCCTTGATCTGACAGAATGCACGCTTGCAGCCGAGGCAGCGGTTGGCTTCCTCGATGATATGGATGGCCATGGCGAAACTCCCCTAGGTTAAAACGGTGTGATTCGAATACAGAAAAAGCCGGACGCAGACGTGCCGCGCCCGGCTGAAAGAAGCACCGCAGCAGGCGAGACGGCGGTGCAATCGATGAGAGCAATAGCGCAGTCTAGCCCATGCGAAGGAGCGCAGCGCGCGAGGCCGCCATGGTCTCGGGCGTGCTGTTCTCCATCACGCAGTGGATACCGGGGCACGCGCGAGCTGCCCATGCGGCAATCGGCGCCATGTCGAAGTTGCCAGTGGTAGCGGGCCCATGGCACACCAGGCGCCTTCCCGTGCCATCGCACCATTCGGGCGCGTCCTCGTTATCGGCGATCGAGAAGTCCTTGGCATGGAACACGCGGATAGCTTCACCGTTGAGCTCGAGCATGCGGCTCACCACATCCTGTGCCTCGTCCACAACGGACGGATGCAAGAGCGACACCGCATCGTAGATCACACCGAGCGCGGGCGAATCCACGCGCCTGAGCACCGCGCGGCAACGCTCGGGCGTGCACACGACTTCATTCCAGCCCGGCTCGATGAGCATGGGCACGCCGGCTTCCTCGGCCATGGCGCACACACGGGCGAGATTTGTGCAAAACGCGTCGAGCGCCTCATCGGTAAAACGGTCATCCCCGATGGCATTGACCGCGTTGGGACGTCCTGTCTCGGTGCCGACCGGGCACCCTCCGAGGAGCTTGGCGAAACGCAGACAGCCCTCGTACTCGACCAGGTTGTCGGCAAGCTGCGCGGTATCGGGCGTGGCGAGATTCTTGTAGCAGCCGAGCACGGCCACCTCGACACCCGCCTCGTCTAGCACGCAGCGCAGATGCTCGGCGAGCTCGGGAGTCAGGCCCTCTCGATCGATACCCAAGCTCGAAAAGAGCACCTTGCTTGGGAGCTGCAAGCAGGTAAAGCCAAGCTCCCCTGCCATGCGGATGCGTTCCTCAACCGTACCGGCCGGCAAGTCGTGCAGACGCACCCCCACGCTGAGCGCAGGGCGCGCCGTCGACCCGTCCCGGCCGGTCGTGCAGCAGCAATCGGCCATGCCTAGCCCAGCTCCGTCGCGGACTTATCGGCGTTAACGCCCGGGGTGTAACCGCCAAACGGGTCGGAGATCGGGCAGCAGCCGGCAGGGCTCTTGGGGTCGCAGGTGCCGGCGAGCTTGTCGTGGTGCATGGTCTCGATGTAGGCAAGCACGAGCGGGGCCACGCCCTTGGCGTCGTTCTTGACGATGGGCTCGCTCATGTAGTAGCCGAAGGTGCCCTCGCGATGCGTGGTGTTGCCAAGGCCCGCCACCAGGCAGATGTTGTCAAGCGCGAGCTGGCCGTCCTTCTCGGAGAGGCAGGTGCGGCAGATGCCGTCGAACGCGCGGCGGCCGGCCTCGTAGTAGCGCTCGCCGAGCACGCCCAGACGCACGCCCTTCATGATGGCGTTGGCAAAGATCGCACTGCCCGACTCCTCCAGATAATTGGGGGCGATGTTGGGCAGGTTGATGACCTGGTGCCACATACCGGTCTCCTCGTCCTGATACGGCAGCATGGAGTCGATCAGATCATGGAACATCTTGCGGATCTCGTCCTTCTCGGCCGACATCGAGGGCGGCATGAGCTCCCAGGTGTCGATGAGCGCCATGGCGAACCAGCCCTCGGCACGCAGCCAGAAGTTGGCCGAAAGACCGGTGACGGGATCGCACCAGAACTGCTTGCGGCTCGCGTCGTAGGCGTGATAGTACAGGCCGTTCTTCTCGTTGCGCATGAGGTCGCGCACCACCTGGAACATGTGGAACGAGTCGGAGCAAGCGCGGCGGTTGTGAAACGACAGCTCGTACTGCATGTAGAACGGCTGGGCCATGTACATGCCGTCGAGCCAGATCTGGTTGGGGTAGATCGCCTTGTGCCAGAACACACCCTCTTTGGTGCGCGGCTGACTCTCGAGCTGGCTGTAGATGGTGTCCATGGCAAGGCGGTACTTCTCCTTGCCCGTAAGCTCATAGAGCTTGTAGAGGGTCTTGCCGGCGTTGACGTTGTCGAGGTTGTACTCGGTAGGATTATAGTGCTTGATGGTGCCGTCGTCCTGCACGAAGAAGTCGATGTACTCGTCGGCGAAGTCGAGATAGCGCGTCTCCTCGGTGATCTCGAACAGCTCGATGAGCGCCTTGATCATGCAGCCGTCGATGTAGTTCCAGGTGTTCTCCTTGCCGGCACGGATCTTCTCGATGTTCCATGCGGGCGCCTGCGGCGTGGAGTTCTCAACAAGCTGGGCGATGTAGGTGTCGAGAATCTTGTTGCATCCCATGATATTCCCTCTCTAGAGAATGAGGGCGGGACCGCGGCCTGCGACCCCGCCCTCAGTTGGACTCAGTATGCCAAATCTAGGCTACTTGGTGGCGCCGAAGCAGAGCTTCTCGCGCTCGGGCAGCTCGGCCTTGATGACCTCGAGCTCCTCGGGAGTGTGATAGCCGATGGTGTTGTGGCCGAAGCAGATCTCGTACTGCACACCGGAGAGCTCCTCGCAGATACGCTTGACCTCGGGGTCGACATCCTCCATGCGACCGCCGTCAGCAATGCGCTTGCACTCGGTCTGGACGATGAGGTCCGTGTCGCGGTCGAGCTTCATGAACTTGGCCGAAAGCAGGCCGAGCAGGGTGAGGCCGCAGATACCGACGACCATGATCTCGAGGATGGCGGTGGTGACGGTAGCGGGCTGCGTGATGTCACCGGTGGTGCCGGAGATGTAGCCGTTGAACTCAAGCCACATACCGAGGGCGGCAACGACAGCGGAGTTCATGAGCTTACCGCAGAGGTGCATAGCAGCCGAGAAGGTGCCCTCGCGACGACGGCCGGTAACGACCTCGTCGACGTCGGCGACGAACAGGTACGTCTGCCACGGGATGTAGTAGACGGCGCCGGTACCGAGGCCGAAGACCACGACGATGGCGGTGATGCCGGCAATACCGGCAGCGCTCGTTGCGTCAACATGGAAGACACCGCAGAGCACGTAAGCGAGAACAGCGGAGATAACGACACCCTCGGCGATCATGTAGGGCTTACGGAAGCCCTTCTTGGCGACGATGCCCATAACGACGAGCGTGGAGATGAGCTGCAGGATGGAGCTCATGGACTGCCAAGCGGAGG
>CAVGWH010000018.1:0-13488 GCA_963633065.1 Oribacterium sp. | reverse complement strand
CCGAGGCAACCGATGCCAAGGGCCGCAAGCTCAAGGTGCACAAGGTGATCATGCCTGCCACCTCGGTGTACATGACCGAGGAAGAGGCCTCGACGATCGATCCCGTCGAGGGTGTGCTGCCGCGTACCCCCGAGGACGCCTTTGAGCCGAGCTACCTCAACTTCCTGCCCATCAACGGTGCCGTGCTGGTGCCGCAGTTCGGCGACCCCAACGACGCCCAGGCGCTCGAGGACATCCAGGCCGCCTACCCTGATCGCGAGGTCATCGGCATCATGACCCGCGAGGTCATCTACGGTGGCGGCAACATCCACTGCATCACCCAGCAGCAGCCCAAAGCCCGCGTGAAGTAGCGTTTGGTTTTGGCGCGCCGTCAACGATAGTTTGGTTTCGGGTCCCCGTTTGGGCGGGGACCCATTTTTGCTTTGAAGGGAACTCCAATGCTCGAGAACGTGAATATCCGCGAGGCGACGGTTGATGATGTCGATGCGATCGCGCGCATCTACGCGGCACTGTGGTGCAACTGGTTACGCCGTGCCGGTGCCGACGAAGATGCTCTGTTGGTATCGCGTTTCAATACCGTTATGCAGGCGCAGTGCTCCCCGGTGGCACTTGTTGCCGAGGCTGATGGCGAGGTGGTGGCCGCGTGCTACGTGGGTGTCTACGACAGCGGGATGCCGCGCACCAACCTATATTGGCAAGATGCCTACGATGGGCTACTGACACAAGCGACCGAGCGTGCCAAGACGGCCGATGGTGACCTTGAAGGCGCCCTTTTCGGTGACAGCCGCGAGAAAGCGACGGGCAACCGCTTCGCAGCGAGCGGAGATCCGTACGGCGAGGGGCAGATCAACCTGGTGATCATCCTGCCCGAGTGGCAGGGGAGAGGCCTCGGTCGCGCGCTTATCGACCGTGCGCGCGAGGAGCTCCGCAAACTCGGCTGCTCGCGCTTCTTCCTCATGACCGACAACCAAGCCGATTGGCAGTTCTACGAGCATATCGGCATGAAACGGATTCTTGAGGACCACAGCCAAGATACCGGCGATGGCTTCATCGTCTACATCTACGGAGACGAGGTCTAAGGCGTGGCCTACGCATGCTGACCGGTCGGTTGATGCTGGAACCCGCGATCTCGGATCTCGCGATGTCGGATTCCACGCGCCTGTACGTGGGATCTCGATGGCTTAGATCGGAAGCTCGGATCTCAAAAATAACGGTTAAGGGTAGGTCAACTGGAAAGCGTAAAGTATACCTACGGACTGCCATTTTCTGACCTGCGGGAATAGAAACGAAAATCCTCGGCTACTCAGCGTTTTCGGATTGACCTACCCTTAACCGTAAATTTTGATGTTTGGAGAGCCGCTATTTGATGTTTTGGCACCCGCTATTTGACGCCGGGGGTCTCGCTGGAGGGCAATTTGGCGGTCGGGGAGCGCGGCGACGCGCGCGGTCCATGAGCGTCGCGCCCGCTAGACGGCGTCGCGGCAGAACATGTCGATGAATTCGTCAAAGGTGTCGGTTTGTAGCAGATGCATGGTGCTTTCCACGGAAGAAAACGTCTCGATGATCAGGTCGAGCACGTCGCGAAAGAGCCCCATCTCTTCTTCGGTGATACCGATAAGCAGTACAAAGCGCACATTGTGGCGACCCCAGGGGATGGGGGAGTCATTGTGCGCGACGGCTATGAACGAGCGATACGGGTAGACCGAGATGCTATGCGGTACGGCGAGGCAATCGGTGAACGCGGTCGATGAGACTTTCTCGCGTAGATGTACGTCGGCGAGGTAGGCGGCATCGGCGTAACCTGCGTTGAATACCAGCTCACCAAGCGCATCGATGCAGCTGTCGGCGCTTGTCGCTTTGACGTTGCGGCAAAAGAGCTCCGGCTTGATGAGGCGACGTAGCAGGTTGCGGGCATAAGCGTGACGTCGCTCCTCTTGGATGCGCGCCAAACGATCGTGCACCTTGCGCAGGTTCTGCTTGGTAAGGATGGGCCCGATGAGGATCTTGGCACATCCCGCAGGCACTGCAACGTCAATGGTGGTGATGACCGCATCGCACTCGGGCGGTGCGGTGAGGTAGCGGTCGCAGCTCATCACGGAGACGATCTGGGCGTCTCCGTCCAGCGCGCTTTTCAGATCCTCCACGAGCTTGCGGGCAAAGTCGTGGTAATTCTCGACGATCACGGCGCAGGTGATCGCGCAGTCGGGCGCGGTCACGCGCTCAAAGTAGGCGCCGATATGGAACGCGATGAAGGCGATCTCGTTCTCGCCGATTTCAACGTTCATAGCGGTTGAGAACCGATGCGCGATGTAGACGGCCATGTCGTACACCGGTGCATACTCGCTCTTGATCTGCGCGGCAAGCGGGTTGGGATAGCTCACGCGGTAGATGGCGCGCTGGTAAGCGTTGTACATGTGCAGTACCAACTGCAGGCGCATGGGCTCGTCGATGAAATTGGGGATGTTGTAGCGCGCCCCGGCTTCGTCCAAGATGTCGAGGACACTCCTTACGAAGGCGGGGTCGATGATGTGCTCGAGCTTGTCGAAATCGAGCTCGTCGTACTGAATGCGCTCGATGGAGAGCGCGAGAAGGAGCAAGATCTGCTGAAAATCGGCTTGGGGAATGGTGCAGCCAAACGTTTCCTCAAAGTAGATGGCGATATGCGTGGCGCAGCTGGTGATCTGGTCGCGCTGGTAGAGCTGCGCTACCAGGCCGTCTCCGTCGATGGGCCCATCGATCTCTTTGAGCTCGTTGTTCGAGGTCAAACGGATGATGATCACAAGTAGATGCACCAGCAGGTTGCTGAGCGCGTAATCGTTGATGAAGAGTTCCGAGCGTTGGCAGATCTCGACGAGGCTTGCCAAGATCGTCTGCACGTCGAAATCGGGGAACATTTCCTCGAGCGTCTGCGTAGAAGAAAAGTAGCCGTACGAGTTATGGGTGGCGATATGACCGAGCAGCCGCCGCTTGTTGCGCTCGAGTCCGGTGAGCTTCACCTTGAAATCGTGGGTTTCCGCACTGAGGTCGAACTGCCGGGTGAGCTCGCGTACTTTGGGCATGACGCTGCTCGAGAGCGTGCTCTCGCTGATGTAGAGCTCTTCGGCGAGGTCGAAGAGCGAGAGGGGTTCGTCTGCGTTGACGAGTCGTACGATGAGGTAACTACAGCGCGATGCGGCCTCGCCGACCTTGTGGACGGTGCGCCGGGGCGCTGTCGGCTCGCTCGCGTGCACGGCGCGCGCCTTCGATAGGCGGTAGCCCTCTTTGGACGACTCGATGCGGTGGATACCCTCGGCGTTGATCTCGGTCACGTAGTTGCGGATGCTGCGCTCGCTCGCGCCGAGCATGTTGGCGAGCATCGCGGCGGGGACCCATCCGGATGCCTTGTCAAGAATCTCGATCATGCGATTGATTCGCTGCAGCTTTGCGCTCGCCATGATCCTCCCATCGACGGGTCGCAAACATGAAGAATCGACTTTATGTTAGCGCAGGGGGTTCTTGAGGGGAAAGGTTGCCGTTTTCCGCCATAGCGGCAATCCGACGACTTTTCCGATGGTGCGGAAAACCCATCGACTTGCCGTTGGGCGGCAAAAATCCGATTCGCGAAAAGGGCCGCGTGCTTCGTATAGTGCAGGCGTAATCAAAGGCGCTCGGGTCGACACGTTCGCCTACAGACCGTGGTGGCTGCATTGATGTTTGAGCTGCTAACGGAAGCTTATGTTGTGAAAGGAGCGTTACTTATGGCAGATGGAAACGGAACCGTCCGCATTCTTCTTGCGTGTGGAATAGGCGCATCAACGGGTTTTATGGCTGCCGGCATGCGCAAAGTCGCAAAGGCAAAGGGTCTTGACTGCACCGTTAAGGCGGTGAGCAAGTCCGAGATCATGGATTACGCCGATAAGATCGATGTGCTTTTGCTTGGTCCGCACTTTGCTTCCGAGGTGCCTGACATTCAGGCGCAGGTGGCGTCTTACGGCGTGAAGGTCATGGCCATTAATCCAAGCTATTACGCCATTTTGGACGGCGAATCGATTCTTAAAGATGCATTTGCGCTGTATGACGGGGAATAGGGGTGAGCGTGTTGAATCTCGACAAGATTTCGACCTGGGTTGAACAACGAACCGTTCCGGTTATGAATAAGATAACCACCAATTATTGGTTTGAGATCATATCTAATGCCGTTCTCTATATCGTGCCTTTTACGATGGTCGCGGCAATTCCGAGTCTCTGGAGCATCGTGCGCACCTTCGCGCCGCAGCTCCCCGATATTTCTCCGATTTCAGATTATTCGTTCGGCCTTATCGGTCTTTTCATCGTCTTCATTATTCCTCACAACACGCTAGTTAAAGAGGACCGAAAGGATCGTGCGCTTATTGCGGGCTTTACGGGAATCGGTACCTACATGCTCTGCATGGGCGGGGTTGCGACCGATGAGGGGACGCTGTTCACATTCTGGAATTTTGGAGCCGGCGGTATGTTCACCGCGATGGTTGTGGGCTTCTTTGTCGGGTTGATTTACAAGAAAATGGCCCACAGCTCCTTCTTTGGCGAAGATAGCCCTCTTCCAGATTTCGTTAAGAATTGGTTCGACAACATCCTGGCAATCCTGCTCTCTCTTTTCGTAGCGTGGGTGGTGACCGATGTTGTCGGGGCGAACGTGTTTACGATGATCGGTGTCATCATGAGCCCGGTTACAGGCTTTGCGCAGTCGCTTCCCGGGTGCATCTTCATCACGCTTGTGATGGACGTGTGCTACTTCTTCGGTATTTCCGGATGGGCTTTTTATTCAGTTACCAGCGCTATTCAGACTGCCGCTTTGGCTGAGAACGCTGCTGCGATTGCGGGTGGAATGGCTGCGACCGCGCCGTATGCGTATGGCTTTAGCCGCTACATCATGATTGGCGGAGAAGCAAATACTTTGGCGCTTGCCCTGATGCTGCTCTTCTTCTCGAAGAGCAAGCGCAACAAGCTGATCGGCAAAGCCACCGCTATTCCATCGCTGCTCAATACCAATGAGCCCTTGTTCTTCTCGAGCATCGTGAACAACCCCTTCATGTTCATCCCGGTGGTGCTTCAGGCGATTATCCTTCCTGCCAATGCCTGGCTTTGGATGCATTTCGGCCTTGCCTCGATGCACAGCGTCATGTTCGACATGTATTTCTTGCCCTGTCCCATCTCAGCTTTCATCAGCTCGGCGGGTGATTGGCGCAATGCATTGCTGGTAGTGGTGAATTTCGCGCTCTCCGTTCTGATCTACTACCCGTTCTTTAAAGCTTCCGATAACTACCAGCTGCGTCAGGAGCAGGAGATAGCCAAAGAGGCTGCTGCGTAGTGATGTATGGGGAAAGGTACTGAAGGTGGGAAAGAAATGGAACTGGATATCAACTCCGTTTCGATGAATGTGATTCTTTCGGCTGGGGACGGAAGAGCCAAGCTCGAAGAAGCGTATGCGGCTTTGGCTGAATTTGATTTCGAAGCGGTGGACACCCTTCTTGAAGATGTCGATGCGCTGCTGCTCGATGCGCATACCGCGCAGACGGAAATGATTCAGCGCCAGGCTTCGGGTGAAGACGTGACGTATTCGCTGCTGTTTACGCATGCTCAAGACACGTTGATGACTATTGCGGCTGAGGTTCATACGTTCAAGAAGATGCTGCCGGTTGTTAAGGCGCTTTATTTGCGCTCGCTCGATTAGTTCAAGATTTATTTACGAGAGGAATATTCTATGGGATTGGCAACTAAGGGGCATTTTCCGGATGGTTTTCTCTGGGGAGGTGCAACCGCTGCGAATCAGATTGAAGGCGCATTTGACGAAGGCGGGCGTGGATTGGCTACATCCGACTTTGCACGTTGGGTGCCGAAAGAAGAGCGCATTCCTGGAAAGGCCACAAGCTGGGTAACCGAAGAGATGCTGGCCGAAATGCTTGAAAATCCAGAGGGTTATAACTTCCCCAAGCGTCGTGGTATCGATTTCTACCATAGGTATGAGGAGCAGCTCGCCGAGCTTGCTGGAATGGGTTTCAAGCTCTTCCGCATGTCGATTTGCTGGTCGCGTATTTTCCCTAACGGCGATGAGTTGGAGCCAAATGAAGAAGGCCTCGCTTTCTACGATGCCGTATTCGACGAGTGCCATAAGTATGGTATGGAACCAATGGTCACGCTGTGCCACTTTGATATTCCGCTTGAGATCGCTAAGAAGTACAGAGGATTTTACGGGCGTGAATCCATTGACCTGTTCGTTCGCTATGCCGAAACGGTGTTCGAGCGCTATAAGGGAAAAGTCAAGTACTGGCTGACGTTTAACGAGATCAATGACGTGCTGGGCAATCCTTACACGAGCTGCGGTCTTCTTCTCCCCGACGATGGAACGGGCAATCCGTATAAAGCTAATTGGAATGTCAAATTCCAATGTGCCCACCATCAGTTCGTTGCGAGTGCGCTTGCTGTTAAGCGTTGTCACGAGATCGATCCTGAAGCGAAAATCGGCAATATGACATGTCGTTTGGAGAATTACGCTGCTAGCACGAAGCCAGAGGATCAGCTTCAGGTTCTATTCGAGGACCATTTCAATTGGTTCTTCTCGGACGTTCAGGCAAATGGCGAGTATCCGTACTACATAGACCGCTTCTTTAGGGAGAATGACATTCGAATAGAAATGGAGGATGGGGATCTCGAAGTTCTTCAGGAAGGCAAAGTTGACTTCTTGACCATTAGCTATTACATGACGTATCTCATGGCCTACAAGGGAAAGACGGTTCCGGAGCCGGACGGCTCGCTGGTGACTGAGCTTAAGAATCCGAATCTCGAGCTGACCGAATGGGGCTGGCCGATCGATCCGATGGGCTTCCGTATCACGCTCAACCATATTTACGATCGCTACCATCTGCCGATCTTTATTGCCGAAAACGGGCTCGGTGCCGTTGATGAGCTTGACGAGAACGGCTACGTGGATGACAGCTATCGCATCGATTATCTCGCGCGCCATATTGAGCAGCTTGGCGAGGCGATCGAAGACGGTGTCGATGTGTTTGGCTATGCGTGGTGGGGGCCGATCGATCTTGTAAGTTCGGGAACTTCGGAGATGACAAAGCGTTATGGATTTGTGTCGGTCGATTTGGACGATTTCGGCAACGGCTCGCTGAAGCTCGGCCGAAAGAAATCGTATTACTACTATAAGAAGGTCATTGCTTCGAATGGTGCCGATTTGGCTATCGACAACATTGCTGGGGAGGAATAGTGCCATGATGACCAGAACCGCTACGGTTGTGAACGCGAGCGGCATCCATGCTCGCCCAGCATCATTGTTTGTCAAGAAGGCTAGCGAGTTCCTCTCAACCATCACGGTGCGCAACCTTACCAAGGAGAGCGATACCAAGGACGCCAAGTCCATTCTTTCGGTCATGGCACTCGGGATGACGTGCGGGACGCAAGTTGAGATCTCGGCAGAAGGACCCGATGAAGCGATTGCCGTCGATGCCCTCGTCGAGTTTATTGAAAGTGGGTGCGGCGAGTAAATCGTCCCTTGTCGCCGATGCGCCGCCGGTGTGATCCGGCGGCGCTTTTTCATGTGTGAAGGTTGGGATGCGGTAGGTCGGGGCGCCTGCATGATCGCAAAAGGCAAGATCGGGCTATTTTTAGTAGAGGCGAATCAGGTTCGAGGCCATAGTGTCGGATCTTATAGGTCTGCGTTCGAGATTTTAGGTCTTGAATCTCAAAAATAACGGTTAAGGGTAGGTCAACTGGAAAACGTAAAGTATACCTACGGACTGCCATTTTCTGACCTGCGGGAATAGAAACGAAAATCCTCGACTACTCAGCGTTTTCGGATTGACCTACCCTTAACCGTTATTTTTGATGTTGAGGATCGCGTTTTGGGGTCGCGTCAGGTGATTTTGAGTCTGAAATCCGAGATTCTTGGCGTGATGTCGTATTGCGGGCGTCGGCGACTGACCTGTATGGGCGAATGGGTCGCGCTGCAAGAGGGGGCGCGTAGCAAATAAGAGCGCGTAGCAAATAGGAACGCACGGTGAATGGGTCGCATGACAAATAAGGCGCCGCCGAATCATGTTCGGCAGCGCCCTGTACTCGACGGGGCCCTACGCTGCCCATTCAAGTAGGCAGTGGGCCATGCTACTCATCAAGGTAAAAGCAGCCGACGTTGAGGCGGCTCGACCATTCGCCGATGGTGTTGGCAAAACCTGCGCGTGTGTAGACGCCGGCGAACTTTCCGTTAAAGAGGAAGAGCCCTTCCATGTTGCTTGCGGGGGCAAAGCCCATCTCGTCGGTGATGTTGGGGTCGGGGGCGCCGCGATGCTCGCCGTCGATGAGTGTGCCGCGCAGACAGGGCGTAGCGTATTGCGGTGCGTATTCCTGCACGATGCCGCCCGTACGGGCCGTCTGCTCAAGCGCGGCAGCCCACGTTGCCTCATCGGCGTCGAGGCCCGCCAAGACCCCGACGGAGTTGTAACCGCCCGAGGGCTTGACGATCCAACGATCCTTTTCGGCAAAGCGTGCAAGGTCGGTCGCGGTGTCCACGCGCTTGGTATAGGGTACGTGCTCGTGTACGAATGCGAGCTCGCGCTCGGTAAGAAGGTTGTTAGCCAGGTCGCTCCAAAGCAGTGCGAATATGGTTTTAGTGGCACAGGGCCAGGTTCTAAAGCTACCGACGATGCAGCAGAGATTGCGATCAGCCGCCTCCACGAGCGCCGAGGCGCCTTCGCAAGCTTTCTCCCAAAACTCACCGGTCACCGCGCGGCGCCATACGCAATCGATGGGGCCGTGGGCGTCGCTTAGGCACTCGTGCCCGTCGGCCTCGCGCTCGATGCGCAGGTCGCGCACGTCGGCAAAGCGAGCCGCGATGCCGCGCGCGTGGAAGAGTTCAATGAAGTGCGCAACATCCTCGGCGTCGATGCTCTCGGTAAAGTCCACGATCGCGATCGTCGGTTTGACGGGTTGGCTATATGAGGTTGCGGAGCAGGTGTCGCCTGGCGCTTCGCCCGGGACCACGCTTTCAGATGCTCGGCGGCGCCATTCCCCATATGTCGCCAGCAACGCATCGACCCAACCTTCGCACAGATCGAACGTTTTGAGGCGGGGATGTGCGGCGGCAAAGGTGGCAAACGAAGACGTCAGCGCGATCGCGCGGTTCACTTCATCGGTGGTGACCATCCCCGCACTGCCGTCGGTGTTGAGCTCGCAGAATTTATAGGTGCCCGTTTCCTCGTTCAGAAAGATGTCCACACGCGCAAGCGGAATCTGGCAATCGTAGCCGGCGTCGATCGCGCACAGATTCTCTAGACCCGGTTCAAACCCAAAGACTGCCCGCACTTTGGGGTCGCGGCGATAAGCGCGTGTCACCTTATCCATAATGGCGTACATGGTCTCGGCGGCATCGCGCAAAAGCTCGATGGTCGCCGCATCGAAGATCTTGGGCGTGAGCGCCCATGGCGTGGCCTCGCCATGATAGAGGGCGTGCGTGCTCGCAAGATATTCGTCGCCGGCAGCGCGCCCCGCGACGTCGCCGTCAAATGTGCGCACGCACGAGGCGAACTCATCCTCAAGCGCGCGGGTGCGATAACGGTTATTCTTCTCATGGCTGTCCATGGTCAAACCTCGATTCGTTGTGTTGTGGAGCCAATCCTACCCAACTGTCCACGTTTGGCATACGGGAGATGCACATCTTGCACTTTATCGTGCGACAGCGGATAATGCTGACCCATTCGGCACTGACACCCCAATATTCGGAGGACTACATAATGGCAATGAACTTCAAGCGCAAGCTTCCCATCCCTAAAGAGATTCGCGAGGAGATGCCGCTCTCGGCTGAACTCACACGCCAAAAGCAGCTGTTCGACGCCGAGGTCGCCCGCATCTTCACCGGCGAGGATAGCCGCAAGGTCCTCATCATCGGCCCCTGCTCGGCCGATCGCGAGGATTCGGTGCTCGAGTACGTCGACCGCCTCTCCAAAATCGCGCTCGAGGTCAAGGACAAGCTCATCATCATCCCGCGCGTCTACACCAACAAGCCGCGCACCAAGGGCACCGGCTACAAGGGTCTGCTTCACAATCCCGACCCCGAGGCTCCCTCCGATCTGCTCGAGGGCGTCAAAGCCATCCGCCATATGCACCTGCGCGTGATCGAGGAGACGGGCTTCTTCACCGCCGACGAGATGCTCTATCCGTCGAACTACCAGTATCTCGTCGACCTGCTCTCTTACGTGGCCGTGGGCGCGCGCTCCGTCGAGAACCAGGAGCACCGCCTCGTCTCGAGCGGCATCACCGTGCCCGTGGGCATGAAGAACCCCACCGCCGGCTCCACTTCCGTCATGCTCAACTCCATCTACGCCGCCCAGGCCGAGCAGGAGTTCATCTTCCGCAACTGGGAGGTCGCCTGCGACGGCAACCCGCTCGCGCACGCCGTGCTCCGCGGCTACATCGGTCTCGACGGTCGCACCTACCCCAACTACCACTACGAGCATCTCGAGCGTCTGGCCGAGCGCTACACGCCCGAGGCCGGTTACGCCAACCCGGCGGCGGTCATCGACTGCAACCACGACAACTCCGGCAAGCGCCCGCTCGAGCAGTACCGCATCTGCAAGGAGGTGCTCGACAGCTGCCGTCGCAACAGCGACATCGCCAAGCTGGTCAAGGGTTTCATGATCGAGTCGTACCTCGAGGACGGCAACCAGCCCGTCGACGGCGGCGTGTACGGCAAATCCATCACCGATCCCTGCCTGGGTTGGGAGAAGACGGCCAATCTCATTCACGAGATCGCTGAGCGTGTGTAGCGCCCGTCTCTCGGATTTGGGTCATCGATTGTTTTAAGCCGCTGACTATATAAATGTTAGGCGCCCGCCGGTATATCTGGCGGGCGTTTTTCATGACTGGGGGCGCCTGCATTCCGGGTCGCCGGGCACGTTTTGGGACCGCTGAAGCTCAGATCACCGCCCGTTCCGCCTCTGCCAGAGGCAGGCACGCGATCGTTCCGGCTATCCCCGTAACTCAGTCCCTCTGCCGTGCCAGGTTTTGTGAAGAGTTTACGGAAATAGACCGATTTATAGATACGCCCGGACGCGTGGTGTGTTGACGTGCCAGCAAACGGCGCGTATCTTATCGATTTGCGTGTTTCGCAGGGGGATGCTGACCCCTCGATTCAAGCCGTTGCATCAAGTAAAAGCTGGAATCACCACAAGAAGGAGTACGCTTTGCCTACTATCAACCAGCTGGTTCGCCAGGGCCGCCATTCTGTGCCCAAGAAGTCCAAGAACGCTGCTCTTCAGCACAACCCTCAGAAGCGCGGCGTGTGCACCCGCGTCTTCACCACGAGCCCCAAGAAGCCGAACTCGGCTCTTCGTAAGGTCGCCCGTGTCCGCCTGGTCAACGGCATCGAAGTTACCGCTTACATCCCCGGTGAGGGTCACAACCTCCAGGAGCACTCCATCGTCGCCATCCGCGGCGGCCGTGTCCGTGACCTCCCTGGTGTCCGCTATCACGTCATCCGTGGCGCCTACGACGCTGCTCCGGTCCAGAACCGTATGCAGTCCCGTTCCAAGTACGGTGCTAAGCGCCCCAAGGCCAAATAAGCCACTTTTTGATTCGATAGCTCTGCCTAGCGCCGCATAACTCAAGGCGCAGGGCAAGATATAAAGGAGATTCACATGCCGCGTCGTGCAGCAGCAAATCGCCGCGAGGTTCAGCCGGATGCCGTTTACAACAACCGCCTCGTGACCCAGCTCATCAACAAGGTCCTTCTTGACGGCAAGAAGGCCACCGCTGAGCGCATCGTCTACACCGCTTTCGATATGGTCGCCGAGAAGTGCGAGGGCGGCGACGCCCTGGCTTGCTTCAAGAAGGCCATGGACAACGTCAAGCCCACGCTCGAGGTCAAGCCCAAGCGCGTCGGTGGCGCTACCTATCAGGTGCCTATGGAGGTCAACGCTCGTCGTTCCACCGCCCTCGGCATCCGTTGGATCGTCAACTTCAGCCGCGCCCGCAAGGAGAAGACCATGGCCGAGCGTCTGGCTAACGAGATCCTCGACGCCTCCAACGGCGTCGGCGCTTCCGTGAAGAAGCGTGAGGACGTCTTCAAGATGGCCGAGGCCAACCGCGCGTTCTCTCACTATCGTTGGTAATCCGGGAAGGAACCGAGACTTATGGCTAAGGCTAAGTACAATCTCGCCGATACCCGCAACATCGGCATCATGGCCCACATCGACGCCGGTAAGACCACTACCACCGAGCGCATCCTGTATTACACCGGTAAGACCCACAAGATCGGTGAGGTCCACGACGGCGCTGCCACCATGGACTGGATGGTTCAGGAGCAGGAGCGCGGCGTTACCATCACCTCCGCGGCTACCACCTGCTTCTGGAAGGACCACGTCATCCAGATCATCGACACCCCGGGCCACGTCGACTTCACCGCTGAGGTCGAGCGCTCGCTCCGCGTTCTCGACGGCGCTGTGGCCGTGTTCGACGCCGTCGCCGGCGTCCAGCCGCAGTCCGAGACCGTGTGGCGCCAGGCCCACACCTTCAACGTTCCGCGCATCGCCTTCATCAACAAGTACGACCGCGTGGGCGCCGACTTCTTCAACGCCATCGAGACCATGAAGGACCGCCTCGACGCCAACGCCGTGGCCGCCCAGGTGCCGATGGGCGCTGAGGACCAGTTCTGGGGCCTCATCGACCTCGTCACCATGGAGGCTTGGGACTTCAAGGCCGACGACAAGGGCATGACCTACCCCGAGAAGATGGACGAGATCCCGGCTGAGTTCGCCGACATCGCCGCCACCAAGCGCGAGGAGCTCCTCGATGCCGCCGCCAACTATGACGACGACCTCATGGAGAAGATCCTCATGGAGGAGGAGATCCCCGTCGATCAGCTCAAGGCCGCTCTTCGTGCCGGCGTGCTCTCCAACGAGCTCAACCTTGTCTTCGTGGGTTCCGCCTACAAGAACAAGGGCGTTCAGGAGCTTCTCGACGCTGTCGTCGACTATCTCCCCAGCCCGCTTGACGTCAAGGACGTCGAAGGCACCGATCCCGATTCGGGCGAGACCCTTACCCGTAAGGCTTCCTACGACGAGCCCTTCAGCGGTCTTGCGTTCAAGATCATGACCGACCCGTTCGTCGGTAAGCTCACCTATGTGCGCGTGTACTCCGGTAGCGCCGAGGCCGGTTCCTACGTCGTCAACGCCTCTAACGGCAAGCGCGAGCGTCTGGGCCGCATCCTCGAGATGAACGCCGCCGAGCGTATCGACCGCAACGATGCTTCCGCCGGCGACATCGTCGCTTGCGTGGGCTTCAAGAACACCACCACCGGTGACACCCTGTGCGAGGAGGGCAAGGAGATCGTCCTCGAGAAGATCGAGTTCGCCAAGCCCGTTATCGACGTCGCCATCGAGCCCAAGACCAAGGCCGAGCAGGACAAGATGTCCCTCGCTCTGACCAAGCTCGCCGAGGAGGACCCGACCTTCCAGGTGTCCACCAACCACG
>CAVGWH010000017.1:0-48146 GCA_963633065.1 Oribacterium sp. | reverse complement strand
TGCAGATGACCTGCTTCGAGATCATCAGCTACGTGGGTACCGCCAAGAGCTGCTTCATCGAGGCCGTGCAGAAGGCAAAGGCCGGCGACTACGAGGCCGCCGACGCGCTCATCAAGCAGGGCGACGAGGCTTATAACGGTGGGCACGATGTGCACATGGCGCTCCTTAAGAAAGAGGCCAACGGCGAGCGCGACGGCGCGGCGCCGCTGATCCTGCTGCACGCCGAGGATCAGATGGCCGGTACCGAGACCATCCGCGTGATGGCCACGGAGCTCATCGAGGTTCATAAGGAGTTTGCCGAGATCAAGGCCAAGCTCGCTTAGCAGCCTCAAAGCTGCGCAGTTTCAACTTTTTGGAACAGCGCACAATGTCTGAATACGTACGCGTGCAGTTATCGCCATGAAGCCAGGTGCATCAAAAAACGATGCGCCTGGCTTTATACTTATGAACCTGATTCGGTACATGTGTGACATGTGTGGGCGCCATTTGCGTGAGATTTTCGGTAAGCTCATGGGTTCTGCAAGGGAGGTAGCCATGGACGGTCGAGTGAAGACGTTGAGCGTCTGCACCGCGACGTTCGTGCTCATCATTGCGGGCGCGATGCTCTTCCAAAGCTACCTTCAGGAACTTGTCTATCGGGACAGCTCGACGCATCTGCTTTCCACCTACCAACAGGTAGGCCGTACGTTCTCGCTGTTTTCGCAGCGTAACTGGAATTGGCTCGACGACTGCGATGCTCATATCGCTACCTTTTCGGATGCCGAAGATATCAAGGAGCAGTTTGCGACCTATGCCGAACGCAGGGAATCGTGGAACTACAGCGATCTCTATTTGTTCAACGAGGAGAACCGATACGTAACCGCCAGCGGCCGTGTGGGAACGGCCGCGTCGATCGCGGGTGTCTTTGACCAAATGTACCGCGAGGACAGCAGCGTCGTTTCGAGCTATGTGGCGAGCAATGGCGTGCGTAAGGTCGTGTTCGCGCGGCCGCTGTCGCACGGGGTCGTTCTCGATGGTGTGACGTACACTGGGATCGCCCTTTCCTACAAGGACGAGACGGTGCAGGGCATTACCTCGGAAAATGTCTACGATGGCGAAAGCGACTGCTATGTGGTGTCTTCTTCGGGGAAGATCATACTCGCTTTGGCAAGGGAGACCGAGGTCCCCAAACGCACGCGCAACCTTTACCGCTTTTTAAATGCGCATGCGAGTTTCTCGTTGGGATCCCTAAGTGAGATTAAAAGGGGAATCAAGGCCGACGCCAGCGGCTGCGTGGTCTTTTCCTATAAGGGGATCGAATACTACCTGACGTGGCAACACTCGGGGATCGATGGCTGCGCGTGCGTAGGCATCGTGCGACGCTCGGCGGTGGATGACAGTTTGATACGTATCCAACGCACCACTATCGCCGTGTTGTTGCTGCTTGCATCGGTTGCATCGGGGCTGCTTATCTACCTGGTTTCGCGTCACGAGCGCGGCAAGGTTCAGCAAAAGGAGAACGAGCGTTTGGAGCTCGAACACCAAAAGGTGCTGGCCGATCAGCTGTTTAAGGGCATGGGGCAGATCGTCGAGCGTTTTGCCGTGATCGATCTGGTAAACGACAGCTACGAGTATCGAGAGCACGCGCTTGATCGGGGGATCTATCCCGAAGTGGGAACATACGGCGATCTGCTCAAGGCCATATCGAGGCGTTATGTGGCGCTTGCTACATCGGAAGATGCCAAGATGGGGCATTTGCTTGCGCCCGAGCGCTTGCGAAGCGAGCTCATCACGTCGCGCGACATCCTTAAATTCGAATACCGCCAGCGCAGCGAAAAGGTGTACATGGCAATGTCGGTCGTGGGCCTTGATTGGAACGATGAGGGTGTGCTGACGCGTGCGATGCTGATCGCCCAGGATATCGGGCAGAAGATCGAACTGCGTGATATCGCCAACACCGACGAACTCACGGGTCTCTTTAACAAGCGCTTCTTCAACCAGATGCTCGCCGCCCGTAGCGCGCGCCAAGAGCCGTTTGCCGTGTTCTACTTCGATCTCGACTTGTTTAAGCCCGTTAACGACACCTACGGTCACCTCATGGGCGATAAGCTGCTCAAGGAAGTTGCGGTGCGTTTGCTTGAATGCGTGCGTGCGGATGACTTTGCGTTTCGTACCGGTGGGGATGAATTTGTGCTGCTGGTGGGCTCTGCCATGAGCGAGGTGCTCTGTTGGCAGGTGACGGAGCGCGTGCGCAAGGCGATCGAGCGCGAATTCGTTATCGATGGCCATGAGCTTCATGTGGGCGTGAGCTGCGGTTGGGCCATATATCCCGACGAAGGCGATGTCGATGAGGTATGCGCGCTTGCCGATAGGCGTATGTACGCCAACAAGGAGCGTCGTCACGCCGAGCGTTGATGGCGTCATGGGTGATACCATAGATGCATCTGAGTACACATCGTATGTGGAGGAAACCCATGGCTCACGTATCCGTTTTTGGTCACCTAAGCCCCGACAACGACGCAATCATGTCGGCCGTCGTTTTGTCGCAGCTGCTCAATCAGGTCGAGTACGCCGGAAATACCTATGAGGCTTGCGCTCTCGGTGCTCTGCCCGCCGAGTCGGCCAAACTCCTCGCAGATGCCGGTCTGCCTGAGCCCAAGCAGATCGCTTCCGTCGAGGCTGGCGAGCTCGTGCTGCTCACCGACCACAACGAGAGCGCCCAGTCCGTCGAGGGCCTGAAGGACGCCGTGGTCTTCGGTGTGGTGGATCACCATCGTATCGGCGATCTCGAGACGGCCGCTCCGTTGCATTACATCGCGCTTCCTTGGGGTTCGAGCTGCACCATCGTGGCCAAGATCGCCGAGGTTTTGGGCATCGAGCTTTCCGATGCACAGGCCAAGCTTTTGCTTTCGGCCATGATGACCGACACGCTCATGCTCAAGAGCCCCACCACCACCGATACCGATCGCGCTGTTGCCGCCAAGCTGGGCGAGCAGGTGGGCGTCGACCCCGTCAAGTTCGGCATGGAGGTCTTCCTCACCCGTCCGTCCGGTTCGTTCACCGCAGCCGAGATGGTCGGCAACGACATCAAGATGTTCGAGCCTGCAGGTAAAAAGCTGCTTATCGGCCAGTACGAGACGGTTGATAAATCGCGTGCCCTCGGCATGATCGACGAGATCCGCGAGGCCATGCGTGCCTACGCCGCCGAGAAGGGCGCCGACGGTATCGTGCTTTGCATCACCGATATCATGGAAGAGGGTTCCCAGGTGCTCTTCGAGGGCGATACCGCCGTGGCTCAGAAGGGTCTCGGCATCGCCGATGAGCATGACGGTGTTTGGATGCCCGGCGTGCTTTCGCGCAAGAAGCAGGTGGCTGCCCCCATCATGGCGGCCTAAGGTAAGGGCCGCGCGAGGGCTTGCGACGAACTTTTCCGGCGGCGTGCGAGATCGATGGGTGCCGCCAAGGATAAGTGCAAGCTAAGGCGTGTATAACCTGTGGTTCTGATCCTGACTAAAGGTATAGCTGGGAAACTGCTGGGTAGGCTTGATAACAAGCGTATCGAAAGAAGAACGCGACCCGTTTATGCGGGCCGCGTTTTTGTTAGCGTGCGGGCGCGATGCCCGCAGACGGGAGTTGCCCATGGACGCTCAGACTGCCCGCGAGCAGCTATTCAATCAGACCCAGCGTAAGAGGTTCGAACGACACGACATCTGGGAGCGCGTAGCCGACAACGGAACCATCTCGGCGGCGGTTATGGTTCTGGCCGCCGCCGCTGCGGTGGTATGTGCCAATACCGATGCTTATGAGGCGATCCATCACATTTTGGAGCTTCCTCTGAGTGTCGGGCTCGGTGCGGCTCGGGTTTCGATCTCGGTCGAGGCATTCGTCAACGATTTTCTGATGGCGATCTTTTTCCTGCTGGTGGGTATCGAGCTTAAGTACGAGATGTGTGTGGGCGAGCTTAAGAACCCGCGTCAGGCCATGCTTCCCATGCTGGCCGCGGTGGGCGGCGTGATCGTGCCGGCCGCTATCTATCTGCTGTTCAATAGGGGAGGGGCCACGGAGGGTTGGGCCATCCCCATGGCTACCGATATCGCCTTCGCTCTGGGGGTGCTCTCGCTTTTGGGTAATCGCGTGCCCGCTGGCGTGCGCGTGTTCTTCTCGACGCTGGCTATCGCCGACGACCTTATCTCCATTGCGGCTATCGCGATCTTTTACGGACAGAGTCCCGATATGCGATGGCTTGCGGCGGCCGCTATGGTGACGGCGGTGCTTGTGGTGCTCAACAAGACCCATCATTATCGTCTGGCGCCCTATGTTCTTCTGGGCTTGCTGCTGTGGTTTAGCATGTATCGGTCGGGTGTTCATGCCACGCTGGCCGGTGTGATCTTGGCGTTTACCGTTCCGGCGACCTGCGGTGTCAAACTCGACAACCTTACCGAGTGGCTCGGAGAGTGCTTACCCGAGCTCGAGGATCGCTTTGACGATGATGCCCATATCTTGGGGCAGCACGATTTCACCCATGCCACCACCAAGGTGGAACGTGTGATGCATCGGGTGACGCCTCCGCTCGAGCGCCTCGAACGTCTGATAGACACGCCTGTCAATTTCGTCATCCTGCCGATCTTCGCGTTCGTCAATGCTCAGGTGCGCTTGGTGGGGGTCGATATTGCCGCGCTGCTGGCCGACCCGGTGACGCTGGGCGTCTACTTCGGCATGCTTTTGGGCAAGCCGATCGGTATCTTCGGCGTGACCTTCGCGCTCGTTAAGCTCGGTGTGAGCGATTTGCCCAAGAATGTCGGTTGGCGTCATATAGCGGGCGTGGGAATTCTCGGTGGCATCGGGTTCACCATGTCGATCCTGATTTCGGGTCTGGCGTTCCCGGGAGCCGAGTTTGAGATGCTTGCTGCGAAAGCTGCGATTTTGGGAGGGTCCGTCACTGCGGCTGTGATCGGCATGCTCTATATGAGCGTGGTCTGCAAAGGGGCGGTGGAGGAAACCGCTGCGAGGTAGGCAATAGGCGCCGTCGGCCTCAAAAGGCGACGCTCGCCTTGCTGATCCCGACTTTGCGTCGGCCTGCCTCGGCGTTCAGCGGTTTGCGCGGCTGTAAACGGGGCGCGCAGCCGTAAGCGAGCCGCGCTATTCCACGGTGCCGTAGGTGGCGCCCCAGCCGTGGGCCGCGAGCGCCGAGTTGATCTGATCGCAGAGGCGCTGACGGTCATACACGCCCGGGGGCAAAAGGTTGACGATTTCCATCAGGTCGGGTGAGAGGTCCAAGATCTCCGCCTGCACTACAAGGTCGAGACGATCGATGGTCTCGCGGCCGATGTAGAGTCCGTCAACCAGGCGCTGCAGGTCGCCAAACTCTTCGGCCTGAAAAGAACCAAGCTGCATATGCGCTCCCATGTTCATGTGAAAGGCGGGCACATGCCCGCGTCGGCAATCGTGATTTGCAGTCTTAATCTAGCACGGTGCCGCCCGAGCGATACGGACTATACTTAGCGCATTGTCTTTGCGTAAAAGGAAGGTCCCGCCATGCAGACTATCTACGAAAAGATGGAAACCGCCGAGCTCGATGCGGCTATCGCTGATCTTGAAGCGCAGATTTCCGAGGTTAAAGCCAAGGGTCTCGCGTTGGATATGGCGCGCGGCAAACCTTCACCTGCGCAGGTCGATGTTTCGCGCCCCCTGTTGAGCATTCTCGACGATGCATCCGACCTGCACGACGGTGATGTCGATTGCTCGAACTACGGTTGCTTTGAGGGCATTCCCTCGGCGCGTAAGCTTGCGGGTGAGTTCTTGGAGTGCCCGCCCGAGCAGACGCTGGTACTCGGTTCGTCGAGCCTTTTGATCGAGCACGATATCGCGGGCATGTTCTGGCGTTGCGGCACATGCGGAAATGAGCCGTGGGCCGACTATGCTGCGGCGCATGATGGCAAGCAGGTTGCGTTCCTTTGCCCCGTTCCGGGCTACGATCGCCACTTCGGTATTACTGACGACCTGGGTATCAAGAACATCCCGGTTGCCATGACGCCTGAAGGCCCCGATATGGATGAGGTGGAGCGCTTGGTGGCCGCCGATGATTCCATCAAGGGCATTTGGTGCGTTCCTAAGTATTCCAACCCCACGGGCATCACGTTTAGCGACGAGGTGGTGCGCCGTTTGGCGACGATGCCGACCGCTGCCCCCGATTTCCGCATCTTCTGGGACAACGCTTACTGCGTGCACGATCTGTACGATGAGGGCGACGAGCTTGCCAACATTTTCGACCTGGCGCGTGCGGCTGGGAACGAGGATCGTGTGGTGGCGTTTGCGTCCACCTCGAAGATCACCTTCCCGGGCGCCGGCATCGGTTTTGTGGGCGCTTCGCCTGCGGTGATCGCGGAGTTCTCCAAGCGTCTCAAAGCAGGTCTTATCAGTGCCGACAAGCTCAACCAGCTTCGTCACGTGCGTTTTATGCCGACCCTTGCCGATGTAAAGGAGCATATGAAGCTCCATGCCGAGTTCCTCCGTCCCCGCTTTGAGGCCGTGGAGCGCAAGCTGACCGAGGGTCTGGGAGATACCGGTTGCGCCACGTGGACACATCCTGCGGGTGGCTACTTCGTGAGCTTCGATGGTCCTGTGGGGTCGGCCAAGCGCGTTGGTGCTCTCTGCGCCGAGCTGGGCGTCAAGCTTACTCCTGCCGGTGCGACCTTCCCTTATGGGGACGACCCCGCCGACACCAATATCCGTATCGCTCCCAGCTACCCCACGGTGGAAGATCTTGAGGCAGCGCTCGATGTGCTGGTGTTGGCCGTGCGCTACGTAGCGGCTCAGCTTGCACGTGAGACTCGCATCTAGGCTGTTGTTGGGCTTGTTGTCGCGCCTTGCGTGGACCTGCTATCGGTGCCGCCGCCCGTCTTCATTCGTTGCTGGTTTTTCGGTGCCCTTTAGACGACCTCGGTACAATAGCAACAATTAAGACGGCGTCACTCGCGTCGCATATCCGGACCGCCTGTAAAGGAGTGGAATATGGATCTGGGAATTTCAACTGATGCGCGCCCCGAGCGCTATACCATCGCCGTAACCGGTGAGGTGGATATTTCAAACGCATCCGCGTTGCGTGACGCTATCGATATGGCGTTTGAACAGCCCACCGAGGCCGTAGTGCTCGACCTTGCCGGCGTGAGCTACATCGATTCGACCGGCATTGGCGTGTTGGTGGGCGCTGCGCATCATGCAGTGGATCATGCCAAGGCGTTTAGCGTCGTCAACGCGCAGCCCGGTGTGATGCGCGTGGTGCAGCTTTTGGGCGTTGATAGCGAGATTTCCATAACCGCCGCATAGCGATATCGTAAAGAAGCATGTGCGCTCGGGCGTTTGCACGTTCGAGCGCACATGCTTACTGGTCGAAAGCCAACAGGGAGACGAAATCGGCGTCCGTTACAGCGGATACCGTACTGGATCTTTAGCTTCGCTTTCGTCGACCATGCGGTCTTTGTCCTTGCTTCAGAACTCAAGGCGATCCGCGCTGATCGTCCGCGTAAAGGTGATGGCATAGTCGCCCATGGTCATTTTCCTTTCTACGATTGACCTTGCCTTTTGGTAGCGGATTGAGTGCTGCCATGGGGGCGGACGGTTTACCCGTGGGCGCGGGTTTGGCCGACTCCGATTCAACTTTCTAGGTTGAGAAGTGGCCGTTTCCGTTTACACGGGGGCGGCTATTTTCTTCGGCGCTTGTTCTCGTCTATCGCTAGGCCGATTTGGTAGCCGAGTGATATAGCCGCCAACACGATTCCAAACAGTTCGATAGCTTGCGTCACGTTCATGTGCGCTCCGTTCTCGCTGGGGTGGAGCCGTGCCGTCCGCCTTCATGGGGCGCTCTGTATCCGCTTTCACAAATCTGCACTTCTCGTAAAAGAAAATGCAGCTACTCGTATGTGGGCGCACTCCTCGCAAAAAAGCGGTACCCTTATGCGGTTTTAAAAACGAGTTCCGACCGAATGGCGCGGTGCGGGCTCGAGAGACAAATCGAGCCTTGGAGGTATTTGTGTTCGGTATTGGAGAAGGCGAGCTGATGATCATCCTGGTCTTCGGCTTTTTGCTGTTTGGACCAGACAAGCTGCCCCAAATGGGCCGTACGATCGGCCGTGCGCTCCGTCAGTTCCGCGAGACGCAGGAAAAAATGACGTCGGTGGTGCAGTCCGAGATCATCGATCCGGTGTCGGAGGCGGCCAATGCGCCCCTGCGCCCACGTAAGTCGACGGTCGATGACGATATCGATGCTGATATCGATGACGATCTGGACGATGACGCCGATGCCGAGGACAAGGCTCCCAAAAAGAAGGAGACCTTTGCCGAGCGTCGTGCACGCCTCGCCGCCGAGAAGGCCGCGGCCGATGGTGGTAGCGAGAAGACGGACGAGAGCGCTGATTCCAGCGAAGCGAATGTGTCTGAAAATGATCCCGACGATGCGTCATCCGATAAGAACGATGCGGCTGACAGCTCGGATAACGCTTCCGATGCGACGGCGCTCGAGTCCGAACCCGAGCCCGAACCCGAACTCGATCCCGAGGCGCAAAGGATGTCCGACCTCTATGCGCGTCGCCCGCGCAAGCGTAAGGCCGTCGTAGATGAGCTTGCGGCCGAGCTGGCGTCCGATGGTGCCGATACTGATGCCAACGCTACCTCGTCCGACCAAGATACAACCTCGGAAGGAGGCGAGCGCTAATGCCTATCGGTCCCGCGCGCATGCCGCTTCTCGATCACCTGGGCGAGCTTCGCCGCCGTTTGACCATCATCGTGGTGTCGGTGCTCGTCGCCACGGTCGTCATGTATTTCGCCACGCCCGTTGTGGTCGATATCCTCAAAGACCCTATTGCGCCCTTTGTCCCGTCGGGCAAGTTCTACATCTCCACCTCGCTCGGCGGCTTTGCCATTAAATTCGGCATTGCCGTTAAAGTGGCCGTGGTGATGTGCACGCCCATGATTGTCTGGCAGATCTTGGGCTTCTTCCTCCCGGCGCTGCGTCCCAACGAGCGCAAATGGGTGGTGCCGACCGTCATCACGGCTACGGTGCTGTTTTTCATCGGTGCGGTGTTCTGCTATTTCATCATCATCCCCGCCGGTTTTGAATGGCTGCTGGGCGAGACCAACGCCATCGCCACCGCGCTGCCCAATCTTGAGGATTACATCGACATCGAAATCCTGCTCATGATTGGTTTCGGCATTGCCTTCGAGCTGCCGATTGCCGTTTTCTATCTTGCGGTGTTTCAGATCGTGCCCTATGCCTCTTTCCGCGGCGCGTGGCGTTACATTTACGTGGGCATGCTGGTTGTGGCGGCCTCTATCACCCCGGATGCTTCGCCCGTTACGCTGCTTTTGATGTACGCCGCTATGCTCTCGCTGTACGAGATTTCACTGGCGGTCACGCGTGTCGTGGTCGTGGCGCGCGGTGGAAAAAAGGCACTGGTCGAAGGCCGTCTCGATTTCTTCAGCGATGATGAAGAGGACGACGAGGACTAGTCGTTAACCATCCAATCGATCAGGCCCTGCATGTCTTCCTCATTGAGCGGGAGATCGTAGGAGCTCGTTTTCATGAGACGAAAAGCATCGTCGGCTTTGTAATACTTCTTGTCGTTCCGTTTTGCAAACGAGGGGCATTCGTATCGGTACACACCGATACGGTCCATGAGGGCGTGTCGGTTTCCCGAATGGGGGTCATGATCAAACGCTTGGAATGAAATGAAGTAAAGAATCCCGTCTTTGAAAGCGTCGATGAACTTCCAATTTGTGAGGTCGTACGGCTTATCAAGCTTGCCATAGTTCGTATAGTCGGCACGGCCCGTCCCACCACGTTTCGTAACCTCGAAGCCGTTGTGTGCGAGGAAATCGATGAGCCGCCTCCGCTCGTCTTCTCTGGCTTGTACATAGGCGGCTTTTGCCTTATTGAACTCGTTTTCTTCCATATCAGAGAGCCTTTCTATTTGGTAATGCCCTGACTGAAGGTGTTGCAAAAACCTGCCAATGCAAGCGGGACGTTGTGGGAAATCGAATATATCCAGCTTTGCGTCCGGAGCGCATTGACGGTTGGGATCTAGGCAAGACCCGGGCCGCTGTACGCCCCTGTTTCCGAGTCGTAGGCAAGGACGGCGACCTCACCGTACTTCATGACGTTGGCATCGATGTAGTAGTGGCTGGCACCGTCATGCCAGATGCCGCGGTAGCCCGGGATGCCGCTTGCTGTTTCGGTGTCGATGTGTCCGGCAACCACATCGAGGTCAAAACGCTGCCCTGCGTACATGGGCGGCATGGCGCAGAACCATTCATCGGGTGTGCCGACCTTCCATAGCTCACCCGCTTCCTCATCGATCCCTGCGTGCACGAACACCTGGCCAAAGTCCGATTCGTGGTAGTACGGAAGCTTGCGAATCCATTTGATGACATCGGCATGCTCGGCCTTCATGCATTTTACGGTGAAGCGATACGCCTCATCAAAGTTCCTGAGAGCAAGAAGATGCCGCACGCGCTCGAAGTCATCGGGGAAAAGGAAGCTCCGGGCTGTCGCTAGGTCGCTGTCCGCGAGCATCCAAGCGCGTGTGAAGCCGAGGTCCGCAATCTCATCGATGTATTCGAGCAGCATTTCCTCGTGATTGCCGCGCAGGGCGATAACGCGCTCCCCATAATGTTCCTGCAGTTCCATGACACGTTCGAAGACACCCAGGCTATTGGGACCGCGATCGCAGTAATCGCCGAGAAGCACGAGCTTGGAGTCGCTGTCGTTGAGGTCGATGGTCTCGAGCGCCGTCTCAAAGGCATCCAGGCAGCCGTGTATGTCGCTCATCGCATAGATCTTCATGCAGTGGCCTTCCGACGATGGTTCTCGTACGGGCGAATGCGAGCGGACTCCGAGTGCAGCTTCCGATGAGGGCGCTCGTTGCAGATGGGGATCTTTTTCAAGCAAGACAACGCTCGGTAGGGAGTTTGCATTCCGCAATTATTCCGCAAGCCCGTTCAATAATACGGGTCCGTGCGGACATAAAAAGCCAATCGAGGCTTTATCGCCAGTCGGCGGTGGTTGCGGCGGTTTCCAAGTGCGCTCACACGCGGTAAGTTCAGCCGCTCCGTCGCGTCCTTTTTTATGTCGAAATTCGCGCTTGCGCCTGAGGTGTGGTAGTTTTCCTACCGTTATACCGCGCCAAGGGGCGGCGGTGCCAAGGGGCGCAAGTCGTCTGCCACACGGGCGGGCGCGGCCAAAGACATATTAAGGAGCCTCGCTATGAAGCTCATCATCGCAGAGAAAAACGATGCAGCCCGTCAGATCGCCGAACGCTTGGCTGTGGGCAAACCGACCAAAGACAAGGTCTATAACACCGCTATCTACCGCTTTACGTGGAAAGACGAGGAATGCGTGACCATCGGTCTCGCTGGTCACATCCTCGCTCCTGATTTTTGTGAGTCCATCCTGTTCGATGAAAAGCAGGGCTGGTATTCGGTTACCGAGGATGGCGAGGTCCTGCCTGCCGATATGCCCGACGGCCTCGCGCGCCCTCCGTACGAGAGCAAGCGCCGCCCGTATCTGGCCAACGGCATTTCCATCAAGGGCTGGAAGCTCGAGAGCCTGCCGTACCTTACGTGGGCGCCCATCGTCAAGACGCCGGCTGAGAAGGAACTGATCCGTTCCCTGAAGAACCTGGCGAAGAAATCCGATTCCGTGATCATCGCCACGGACTTCGACCGAGAGGGCGAGCTGATCGGCTCGGATGCCCTCAGCAAGGTGCGCGAGGTCGCGCCCGACCTGCCGGTGAGCCGTGCTCAGTACTCCTCGTTTACCAAGGCTGAGATCACTTCGGCGTTCGATAACCTTGTTTCGCTCGATCAGAACCTGGCGGATGCCGGTGAGAGTCGCCAGCATATCGACCTCATTTGGGGTGCCGTGCTCACGCGCTATCTGACGCTCGCGAAATTCGGCGGCTTCGGTAACGTGCGTTCTGCCGGACGCGTGCAGACCCCGACGCTTGCCCTCGTGGTCGATCGCGAGCGCGAGCGCATGGCCTTTGTGCCAGAGGACTATTGGCAGATCCAGGGCTTCGCGTCGGCTCAGGGTGCCGATGCCGAGGACCGCTTCAAGATCAACCATAAGACCGCACGCTTTACCGAGGAAGATGCCGCAACGGCGGCGTTCTCTCATGTGGAGGGGGCAACGACAGGCAAGGTGACCGAGGTCACGCGTAAGTCGCGCAAGCAGCAGCCGCCCGCGCCGTTCTCGACCACGTCGCTGCAGGCCGCGGCCGCATCGATCGGCATCAGTCCCGCGCGCACCATGCGCATCGCCGAGTCGCTCTACATGGCGGGTCTCATCAGCTATCCCCGTGTCGACAACACCGTCTATCCGCGCACACTCGATTTGGGCGGCGTGGTATCCGACCTGGGCAAAATCAACCCGGCGCTCGCGCCCGTATGCAAGAAGGTGCTTGCCGGGCCCATGAAGCCCACGCGCGGCAAGGTGGAGACCACCGACCACCCGCCTATCTATCCCACGGGCGAGGGCAACCCCTCCACGCTCGACGGCGGCCAGAAAAAGCTGTACGACCTTATCGCCCGTCGTTTCCTGGCAACGCTCATGGGGCCTGCCACCATCGAGAACACCAAGCTTTCCATCGATGTTGCCGGCGAGCCCTTCGTGGCCTCGGGTGATGTTCTGGTCGATGCCGGTTTCCGTGAGGCCTATCCGTACGGCCTCAAGCGCGATGAGCAGTTGCCGCCACTCAACGAGGGCGACACCGTCGATGTCCACGATATCAAGCTCGAAGCCAAGCAGACCGAGCCGCCCGCGCGCTACAGCCAGGGCAAGCTCGTGCAGGAGATGGAGAAGCGCGGGCTGGGCACCAAGTCGACACGCGCGAGCATCATCGAGCGTCTCTATGCCGTGCGCTACCTTAAAAACGATCCGGTGGAGCCGAGCCAGCTCGGTATCGCCGTCATCGATGCGCTGAGCCAGTTTGCACCGCGTATCACGAGTCCCGACATGACGGCCGAGCTCGACCAGGACATGACGCGCGTGGAGAAGGGCCAGGATACCGAGGAGCATGTGGTCACGCATTCGCGTGCTTTGCTGGCGGGTATCCTCGACGAACTGCTGAAGCACACGCAAGAGCTGGGCGATGCCATCAGCGATGCCGTGACGGCCGATGCCAAGGTGGGCGCGTGCCCCAAGTGCGGTAAAGACCTGGTGATGAAGACGAGCGCCAAGACGCGCGGGAGCTTTATCGGCTGCATGGGTTGGCCCGATTGCGACGTCACCTATCCCGTGCCGAGCGGTGTCAAGGTGAGCCCGCTCGAGGGCGAGGCCGCGGTATGCCCCGAGTGCGGTGCTCCGCGCATCAAGTGCCAGCCCTTTAGGCAGAAGGCTTACGAGCTGTGCGTGAATCCGGTGTGTCCCACCAACTACGAACCCGACCTCAAGGTTGGGGAGTGCAAGGTCTGTGCCGAGGCGGGGCGCAAGGGCGACCTCATCGCGCATAAGTCCGAGCGAAGCGGCAAGCGCTTTATCCGTTGCACCAACTACGACGATTGCGGCGTGAGCTATCCTCTGCCAGCACGCGGCAAGCTCGAGGCCACGGAAGAAACCTGCCCCGAGTGCGCCGCGCCGATCGTGGTGGTCAACACCGCGCGTGGTCCTTGGCGAATCTGCGTGAACATGGAATGCCCCACCAAGGAGAAAAAGACTACGCGCGGGCGCGGTAAGGCTTCAGCGGCAAAGAAACCGGCGGCCAAAAAGACCACGACCAAGAAGGCTTCGACGAAGAAATCCTCGTAAGCCTCTGGGGGTATGATAGAGACCAGTGTGTCATGCGGGCGGTTGCGTGAAGCGCGGCCGCCCGCATGCGCTTTCAGTCAACTACCGTTGCGTTTGTCGAGGAGCTCCATGACGTCTGTCACTGACAAGAACATGCCCCCGTGCGCCTTCATCACGCTTGAGGGCGTTGACGGTGCCGGCAAATCAACGCAGGCGCGCATTCTGACTCGCGCGCTGACCCTTGCGGGCTACGACGTTCTCGCGCTGCGCGAGCCGGGCGGCACGGATATCAGCGAGAAGATCCGCGCCTTGTTGCTCGACCCAGCCAATGCCGACATGGGCGATACGTGCGAACTCTTGCTGTACGAGGCGGCGCGCGCCCAGCTGGTGCATCAGCGCATCCGCCCTGCCTTGGCGGCAGGCAAGGTCGTCGTCTGCGACCGTTTCTTTGATTCCACAACCTGCTATCAGGCATTTGCCGATGGTCTCGATCGCGAGACGGTCGATCGTGCCAACGCCCTCGCGGTGGGCGATACCACACCGCGTCTCACGTTGGTCTACCAGATCGATCCCGAGGTTGCAGCGGGGCGTCGTGAGGGTCGCGGTGCGGCCGATCGCATGGAGGCAAAAGGCCTCGCGTTTCAGCGCAGGGTGGGCGAGGGCTTTCGTGCCATCGCCTCCGAAGAGCCCGAGCGCGTGAAGCTCATCGATGCCAAGGCTTCGGTGGAGCAGGTCTTTGAGGCAACGCTTGCCGCGGTGCGCGGTGCCGGCTTCTCCCTTTCCGACGATCATGCACGGCGAGCGCTTGAAGACGAACTCGGTGGGGGCGCGTAGGATGCCTGAGAACATCGATCCCAAAAGCCTGTTTGCCAAACTCGACATGCAAGATCGCGCGCGCGACTTTTTGGCGCGCGCGGTGGCTTCGGGCCATACGGGGCAGTCGTATCTTTTCGTCGGTGCGCCGGGTGCCGGAAAACTCGATGCCGCCTATGCCGTGGCGCAGGCGATTCTTTGCGAGCGCGAAGAGGTCGAGGGCGCTTGCGGCGCATGCGATGCGTGCGTGCGCGTTGCACGGCACACGCATCCAGATGTGCACTACTTCGCTCCCGAAAGCGCTACGGGCTACCTTATCGCCCAAACGCGTGCCTTGCTCGACGACGTACCCCTGGCGCCCATCCGCTCCGCAAACAAGGTCTATATCGTCGACCGCGCCGAGCAGCTTCGCGCCAATACGGCAAATGCGCTTCTCAAGACGCTTGAAGAGCCGCCTTTGGGCGTCACCTTCATCCTGTTGGGTACCTCGACCGACGTGATACTGCCTACCATCGTGAGCCGCTGCCAATGCGTGCCCTTCCGTACCGTTTCACCAACCGCCGCTGCCGAGGCCGTGGCCCGTGCCACCGGACTGCCGCTTGAGCGCTGTCGTGCGGCCGTTGCGGTTGCCGGTAGTCCCGCACGTGGTATCGCCTTCCTTAAGAGCGCGGATCGCCAAGAGGTGCGCCGCCAGGCGCTGCGTGCCCTCGATGCGCTGCCCCATGCCGATGAGGCCGATGTGCTTTCGTATGCTAAGGACCTGGTCGAGTTGGTGGTCCTGCCCAAGAAGAAGCGCGATGAGCGTATCAAGGGCATGGTGAGCGAGAAGACTGAGAAATTCGACGGCTTCTTGGAGGCTCGAGATATGAAGCGTATCGAGGATGCCGTCAAGCGCGAACTGAGCGCGCGCGAGCGTTCGGGTATGATGGAAGCTCTGGCAGGTGTGCGTTCGCTCTTGCGCGATACGGTCCTTGTGCTCGAGGGCGTCGAGGGCGGTATCGTCAACGAAGACGCGCGCGATACGGTCGAACGCTTGGCTGCGTGCCTGACTCCGGTACGTGCCTTGCAAGCGCTCGATGCCGTCGCCGATGCCGAGCGGTGCATCACCAGAAACGTAACTCCCCAGCTGACCGTCGAGGTCATGCTTTTCGATATCAGAAAGGCACTGATATGCCGCTAGTCGTTCCCGTTAAGTTCCCCTACGCCTCGCGCGACCTTTGGTTCGATCCCAAGGGGCTCGACATCATCGAGGCCGATTACGCCATCTGCTCAACCGAGCGCGGCACCGAGATCGGTTTGGTCACCGCCGATCCCTTCGAGGTCCCCGCCTCCGAGGTCTCGGCTCCGCTCAAGCCGGTGCTGCGTATCGCCACCGATACCGACCTTGAGCTTGCCGATGACCTCGCCATCCAGGGCGAGGACGCCATGTACGAATTCAGGCGCCTGGTAAAGCAGAACGGCCTCGAGATGAAGCCCGTGGGGGTCGAGTATCTCTTCGGTGGCGAGAAGGCCGTGTTCTACTTCGCCGCCGAGGACCGTGTGGATTTCCGCCAGCTCGTCAAGGATCTCTCCTCGTACTTCCACATTCGCGTGGACATGCGCCAGATCGGCGTGCGTGACGAGACGCGTCTGGTCGGAGGCTATGCTCAGTGCGGGCAGGAGCTTTGCTGCGCTCGTTTCGGTGGGCAGTTCGAGCCCGTTTCCATTCGCATGGCGAAAGAGCAGGATCTGCCGCTCAACTCATCCAAGATCTCGGGCGTGTGCGGCCGTCTCATGTGCTGCTTGCGCTACGAGTTCGAGGCCTATAAGGACTTTAAGAGCCGTGCTCCCAAGAAAAAGGCGCTCATCGATACGCCGCTGGGCAAGGCGCGCATCCAGGAGTACAACACGCCGCGTGAACAACTGGTGCTGCGTTTGGAAAGCGGCAAGGTGTTCCGCGTCAATCTGGCTGACATGAGCTGTTCCGACGGCTGCAAGAAAAAGGCTGCCGAGCAGGGATGCAACTGCCGCCCCGATTGCGTGACGCGCGACGTGCTCGAGCGTATCGAATCTCCCGAGATGCGCCTCGCCCTGATGGAGCTCGACCGCGAGAACGGCGTCGATGTTGGTGACGGCCTGAGCCAGGCCGATCGCCTGGTTTCTTCCGAGGGCTCGTCCCGTCGCAAGCGTTCGCGCGGCGGTGACGCCGCCGGCAAGGGCGCCGATGCGAATCATGGAACACGTGCGCGCAACAAGGGCGCGGATGCTCCTGCCGACGATGCCCCCTCACGTCGCCGTCGTAAGCGCTCGCAGGGCGATGGTGCGACTCCCGAGGCGGGGGAGCGCTCGCGCACGCGCGATAACGCCTCGCGCGGTGGTGGCATGAATCCCACGCGTCGCCGCCGCAGGCATCTGTCTGCCGAGGAGCGCGAGGATGCCTTCCTTGCTGCCGCTTCGCGTGAAGCCGAGGCCGCCGAGGGCGCGGCCGATGGCGCGCGCGGCAAGGCAAAGTCGGGCCAGGGGGCGCGTCGCGCGGATTCCGACGGATCGCAAGAGGCAGCGCGTCCGCGTCGCCGCCGTCATACCAGCGCTTCCAAGAAACCCGATACCCCTTCGGTGGCCGATCAGGTTTCAAACGGCGATGTGAAGGTGACGCGCCGTCGTCCCGGTGACGGCGGTGGCGCCGCCGCACGCGATGCGTCCCGTGCGTCATCTGTTGCAGATGCAGCGTCTGCCCCCGGAGAAGGGGAGAAGAAGCGCCGTCGTCGCAAACGCTCGCGCAAGCCCAAGCAAGATGGCGGTAACCAGACGGGTTCCAACGCGTCCGGTGCCAGCACTCCTTCGGGTGACGGCGCCTAGCCCGGTGCATATACCCAGCCTCGTGCGGGTACCATAGCGTGGCCTAGCCCCTTCCATGCCTATGGAGGGGGCTTTGTGTTTAGATCCGCTCAATTTGACCGCGTGCGTCGCTGGATGCTTGAGGAAGCAGCCGAGGCGCTTTCACCCACGCGCTGCTTGGGCTGCGAACGGTCGGGATCGCTCATCTGCGACCGATGTTTGCGATCCCTGCAGCTCATCGATCCCGTGCAGTCGTGTTTGCGTTGCGCGGCTCCGTTCGGAGACTTGCTGTGCACCGAATGTGAGCGCGATAGCCTACAGGCGCAACGTGCCGGCGCTGCTCTGGCGCCCACGCCCGTAGACCGCTGTCTTGCCATGGCCGTTTTCGAAGATCCCCTGCCGCGCATCATCCGTTCCTACAAAGACGCCGGCGAGAAGCGTGCGGCGCCTCTTCTCGCGGAGTTGCTCTTCGATACACTCCTCAATGCCGAACGTGCGGCTCCCGAGCGCTACGGCGGTATCTTGACGGCGGCCGATGCCCTCGTGTTCATACCGGCGACGGCACGCGCGTACCGTCGCCGCGGCTTCGACCATATGCAGGCGATCGCCGTGCCTCTAGCGACCATGACGGGTATCGAGCTTGTCGATGCGTTGGTCAAGCACGGATCGTCTGATCAGCGTGCCCTGGGGAGGCAAGAGCGCCAGATGACATCGCACGGCGCCTATGAGGTGGTCACAGATATCGCAGGCAAGCGTATCTTGCTCATAGATGACGTCATCACCACGGGAGCGACCGTGCGCTCCGCGGCATCGACGCTCAAGCGTGCGGGGGCCCGTAGCGTTGATGTGACCGCTTTGGCGCGCGTATGGTAGTTGCCAGTGCGAGAGGAATCGCCATGTGGCTAAACCGAGCTCCAAAAGCGCCCAGCTATGGCAATATGTGCGAGCAATGCGGCGCCAAACCTTAACCTTCAACATGAAGCTGAACTGTTATAATCTGCCCTGTTCCTCCCAGGCTGTGGTTGCGAGCGGAATCTCCGCTTTAGTCCAAGGCAGACGCGGCCAAAAGGATCCACGTAAGCGTCCGCGTGCGCGCGGCGCGATCATGGCGCGTCCTAGAAGTAAGTCGCACCGTCCGTCTTATCTTTTTTGAGGCAATACCGCCTCGCGGGCGAGCGGATCAGTCGTGATGACGGCCACGGTCGTTTGAGCAAACGTCCCGGTGCGCCAGTGTGGGGTCAAAAACCAGGTCAGCTGGGGGAACACAACGGATATATGCGCCACAGCGCTTGCGCTGGTCAGACAAGAAGGGTGAGGACGGACATGTCGATCGTTGCGAAGGCGCGTGCGAAGCGTGTTGCGTTGTGCATGGGGGTATTGCTTGCCGCTGCCGGTCTGAGCGGATGCACGCTCACCATCCCGCCTCTTTCCGAGGTCGAGCAGGAGACGGTCCAGCAAACGGTTTCCGATGACCAGCTGGTTACCGCGGGCACGCTCACCGTGGCGCTCAATACCAACGATGCCCCCCAGGCCATGGAGCAAAACGATACCGTCGCGGGCTATGCCGCCGATACCGCCCGCGCTCTTGCCAAGCATATGGGCCTCAAGGTGCAGTTCGTTAACGCCGGCGTTCCTTCCGAGCCGCTTTCTTCCAAGAAGGCCGATATCTTCCTCGGTTCCGACGACGGGTCAAAAGCCACGGGCGTTACCTTCTCCGGCGTATATCTCACCAACGCCACGGCGCTTTTCGGCAAGACGGATGGCGCATCGAGCGTGACGGCCGATACGCTCTCGGGTGCGACGATCGGCGTTCAGAGCTCGTCCTCTTCGCAGGATGTGCTCACGCGTTCGGGCATCAGCGTTACGCAGAAAACCTACTCGAGCATCAACGAGTGCTTTGCCGCGCTCGCTTCCGGTGAGGTGCAGTACGTGGCATGCGACGCGGTGGCCGGTGGGTATGTGTCGCGCGCGTATTCCGGCGTCTCCTTCATCGCCACGCTCAGCAAGACGACCGACAAGGTCATTGCGTTCGCGTCCTCCTCAGATACGCTCAAGACGGCGGTCACCAAGGCGCTCGACGAGATAAGCTCCGACGGCACGCTCGATGCCGTGCGCACCAAGTGGTTCGGCAACGTTCCCAGTGACTTGTCGTCCAAGGTGCTCTCGGGCATCACGGTCTCGTCTGGTAGCTCTTCCTCGAGCAACGATTCGTCCGACAGCTCGTCCTCGACCTCGTCAACCAGTTCCTCCACTTCGTCCGACTCGAGCGCATCGAGCGGCACGGGCACCATCACCGACGAGGATATCAACAGCCTTTCGAGCAATTAGCCGGAGCTGATCGGGAGTATCGCTTTTCAAATCGGCGGACATCCCTTCACAATTACTGCGCACAAAGGGGCGTGCACGGTCGGCGTGCGCGCCCCTTTTATCTGCTTGTTTTCCGTCACATAGCCGAACATGCAGCCATATAGGTTCACTCTTCGGTGTTCGGCGGTAAGTTCCATGTAAGCGGGTAATTCGATTTACCGAGTTTGAAGGGGAGGGTTTGGGTACAAAAGGCATACCACGTTGTATCCCCGATTAGATTGGAGCCCTGGTATGGATATCACGGTTTCGGGACGCAAGACCACGGTAACCGATGCCCTGCGCGCACACGTCGACGAGAAGATCGGCGAGGCCCTCAAGGTATTCGATATCGAACCTATGACCGTTGACGTCGTACTTCGCTATGAGAAGAATCCTTCTAACCCAACGCCCGCTATCGTCGAATGCACGGTACGCGCCCGTGGTTCGGTGATCCGCGTCGCCGAGCACGGTGCCGATATGTACGCTGCAATCGATCTTGCGGCCGAGAAGGTCACGCGCCAGCTGCGCAAGTTCAAGACCAAGGTAGTCGATAAGCGTCAGGGTGGCGCAAGCGCTGCCGACGTGGTCCCCGCCGAGCACGTTGACGATCTGGCCGATCTTCTGCTTCCCGAGGAGGAAGACGATCTGCTGGTGCGCGAGAAGGTCATCGACGTCACGCCTATGACTGAAGAGCAGGCGCTGGTGCAGACCGACCTTCTGGGACACGACTTCTACGTGTTCGAGAACGCCACGACGGGCCTCATCAATGTGGTGTATCACCGTAAGAATGGTGGATACGGCATCATCAAGCCGCGTATCGAGGGGCTTGACGAGTAAAATAGTCTGCCATGCATGAGTATTAGGATGGCGGCCATCCCGTGCGGATGGCCGCTTCTTTGTTTGAAAGGGCATGGTTTGATGAGCAACGCTCAAACCACGGGACATTCCAAAAACTGCCGCATCGTCATCGATACGTGCGCCGATCTTACGCCCGAGATCGTACAGGCGCTCGATGTCGATGTGCTGGGGTTTCCTTATATCTTGGACGGCGAGGAGCACATAGACGACCTGTGGGAATCTATCACCCCGCATGAATTCTACGAGAAGCTCCGCCAGGGCTCCAAGGCTTCTACCTCCGCGGTTTCGCTCGGACGCTTTCTCGAGTTCTTCACGCAGTGCGCCGAAGAGGGCACGCCGACGGTGTACCTGAGCTTTACGGCGGGGCTTTCGTCCAGCTACAACAATGCATGCCAGGCGGCCGACATGGTGCGCGAGGAGCATCCCTCCTTTGAGATCTACGTGGTTGATAACTGCCTGCCGTGCGCGTGCGCGGGTTTGCTCGCTCTTGAGGCGGTGCGTCAACGCGCTGCCGGTCTTACAGCAAAAGAGCTGGTAGATTGGGCTAACGAGGCTAAGAGCTACGTGCATGGGTACTTCACGCTCGATTCGCTTGATTCGCTTTCGGCGGGCGGGCGTATCCCTCCCGCGGCGGCGCAGCTTTCGAGCAAGCTCGATATCAAGCCCGAGCTCTCGTTCGACCTTACCGGTTCGCTTTCGCTGTTGGGCGTTAACCGCGGGCGCAAAAAGGGCCTCAAGTCGCTCGTGAAGAGCTTCAAGGAAAATTACGTGCTCGACCCCACGCTTCCCATCGGTATCCTCACGTCTGATTGCGAGAAGGATGGCGATTGGCTCGAGGGCGCCATCCGTAAGGAAGAGGGCTGTGCCGATCTGACCGTTATCCGTGGTAGCGTCGGCCCCACCATCGGCGCCCACGTAGGCCCCGGTATGGTCGCCATCGTGTTCTGGGGCAAGGACCGTGCCGAGAAGATCTCGCTTACCGACCGCATCGCCAAGCGCGTGCGCGGGGGCGAATAACCGAATGTATAAGCAGGCGGCAGGTTGAGCTTGCCGTCTTTGTGTCTATAGCGTCTACAGAGAGTAGGTTGTATGTCAGGTAAAAAACCGTCCGTCGCCTTTATCGGCACCGGTATCATGGGCGCTCCCATCGCGGGGCATATCCTCGATGCAGGCTATCCGCTCACGGTATTCAATCGCACGCCTTCTAAAACCGACGACTTGGTGGCTCGCGGTGCCCGTCGTGCCGAAAGTGCCGAAGAGGCCGTCGACGGCGCCGATATCATCTTCACCATGGTCGGCTTTCCTTCCGAGGTCGAAGAGCTTTACTTGGCGGGCGACGGTATCCTGGCCTGCTCTAAGCCGGGCGCCGTGCTGATCGACCTCACCACGTCGGCTCCCGAGCTGGCGCGCGATATCGCCGAGGCCGCGCAGGTCGAAGGCCGTTTTGCGTTCGATCTTCCGGTGACGGGTGGCGAGGCCGGTGCCATCGCGGGAACGCTGACGGGTATCGCCGGCGCTACCGAGAACGACATCGCCGGTGTGCGCCCGGTGCTCGAGACGTTCACCGCGCGTATTTTCTGCTTCGACGGTCCCGGTAAGGGACAGGCGGCCAAACTGGCAAACCAGGTGGCCCTGGCGTCGAGCATGGTGGGCATGGCCGATTCGCTCGCCTTTGCCGAGCAGTGCGGCCTCGATCTCAACCGTACGCGCGACATGATCCTGACCGGCACGGGCAAGTCCGGTGCCATGGAGCAGCTCGCCCCCAAGACCTTCGACGGCGACTGGAAGCCGGGCTTCATGGTGCAGCACTTCCTCAAGGATCTGCGCCTGGCGCTCTCTTGCGCCGAGGATCACGAGCTGGCGCTTCCCGGCGCCGATACCGCCTACAACCTCTACGACATGCTCGAGGCCATCGGCGGTGCCGAGCTGGGAACTCAGGCGCTCGCGGTACTCTACCGCGAAGAGGCCGATGCGGTTGCCGCGGGACTCGACTGGTCGCTCTACACCCATCCTGTGGAGGATGAGCACGAATGCGGCTGCGGGCACGAGCACGGCGAGGACCACGAGTGCTGCCATGGCCACGGCCATGAGCACGGCGACGGTCACGGGTGCTGCTGCGGGCATCACGAGGAGTAGGGGCGTATGGACAACCCTGCGTTCGTCGTTTGCTGGGTCGTGCTTTTGGTGTTCGGCGTCACCGTGGGCTACAAGCTCGGCGTCGATGCCGGCGAAAAGGCGCTTACCTCGCGCGATTATTGGTTGCGTAATCTTGCGGCTTTGGGGATCGGCATCTTTGTGGTGGCGCTGTTCGGCCTGATCGGCTTGTCCCTGTTGCAGAGCGTCGCCTATGGCGCCATTGCGGGATCGCTCACCGGCCTTAAGCTCGGGTTCGGCGAATCGGTCGGTCCTTGGCGCAAGCATGACGAATTCTTCAACGTCAATAAACGCCAGCGCACGGCAGCCGATAGCGGTAAAGGAGCCGCGCGGCGCCGCCGTAAGCGCACGGGCGAAGACGAGCCGCAGCTTATGTCGGTCGAAGATACTCAGGATACAGGTTCAGATAAGAGATAAGAGTCGGGGATAAGGAAGATCTATGGCAGATACCAACGAACAGGAAATGACCGCCGAAGAGGCCGCGTATGTCGAGCGTGTCGAAGGCGATAGCGATGCGTTGAGCGCGCTGGTCGAGGAGCTTTCGGCCAGGACCCGCCGAAAGCGCCAGTTCGCGGCACGCGTGCTCGCGCTCGTGGCGTCCCGCGACCCCGAGGTGCTGGCGCCCCATATCGCCGACATGATCGATGCGCTCGAGGTCTCTGAGGCACAGACGCGCTGGGAGCTGCTCGATGCTTTGACGTGTCTGGTCGATACCCATGGCAAGGAGGTCGGTGCAGCATACGAGGGCGCCGAGACCGCGCTTTTCGACGAGTTGTCCTCCACGTTGCGTTTTTCGGCATTCCGCCTGCTTTGCCGCTGGGGCGCCACCGACCGCGGGCGCTCCAAGAAGGTGTGGCCGCTTCTCGATGAGGCCATCCAGTGCTATCACGGCGATCTTGAGTATCGTGACATGCTGCTCTGCCTGCACGATTTTGCCGAGGGTAAGATCGGGGGCGGTGTGGCCGAGGAGCTTGCCTGCCGTCTCAAATTCGATGCCGAGAACGGTAAGGGCACGTATCTCAAGGCGCGTTCCAGCGAGATTTACGAAATGCTGGTTAAACGTTTCAAGCTCGATACCTCAAAAAAGCGTGCGCATGCTAAGGTAGCCGACGAAGATTCCGATAAAGATGAGGACAAGGAGTAACGCATGGCACACGACGTTGTTTTGATTCCCGGAGACGGTATCGGTCCCGAGATCACTTCTGCCATGAGGCGTGTGGTCGACGCCACGGGTGTCGAGATCAATTGGAACGTGCAAGAGGCCGGCGCGGGCGTTATGGAGGAGTACGGCACGCCGCTGCCCGAGCACGTTCTCGATGCCGTCGCTAAGACCAAGGTTGCTATCAAGGGTCCCATCACCACGCCGGTGGGAACCGGTTTCCGCAGCGTCAACGTGGCGTTGCGTAAGCACTTCGACCTCTACGCCTGCGTGCGCCCCTGCCTCTCGCAGCCGGGTGACGGCTCGCGTTTCCGTGATGTCGACCTCGTGATCGTACGCGAGAACACCGAGGATCTGTATGCGGGCATCGAGTTCGAGCCCGAGACGCCCGAGGTCACCAAGCTTTCCGAGCTCGTGGCCGCATCCGGGCAGAAGACGTTCCGTGACGATTCGGCCATTTCAATCAAGCCCATCTCGACGTTCGGTAGCCGCCGTATTGTGGAGTACGCCTTTGAGTACGCACGTCGTTGTGGCCGCAAAAAGGTCACGGCCGTGCACAAGGCCAACATCATGAAGTCGACCGATGGCCTGTTCCTGCGCATCGCGCGCGAGGTTGCCGCTCAGTACCCCGATATCGAGTTCAACGACAAGATCGTCGATGCTACGTGCATGGGTCTCGTGCAGAACCCGGATGATTTCGACGTGCTCGTGCTGCCCAACCTCTACGGCGATATCGTTTCCGATCTGTGTGCCGGTCTGGTGGGTGGCCTTGGTATGGCCCCCGGCTCCAATATCGGCGCCGATGTGGCGATCTTCGAGGCTACGCATGGTTCCGCGCCCGATATCGCCGGTCAGGACATCGCCAACCCCACCGCGGAGATTCTCTCTGCGGCCATGATGCTCGATCATCTGGGCGAGACCGATGCAGCCACTCGTATCCGTACTGCCGTTTCCGCCACACTCGATGAAGGCACGCAGGTGACAGGTGACGTGCGCCGCGCGCAGACCGGATCCGCTGAGGGGGCCGTGGGCACGCAGGCCTTCGCCGATGCCGTTATCGCGCATCTTTAAAGTTGGGTTAGTGCATAACCTGCGCATTTTACCGTTAAGGAAGAAACAAGACGCCCGGCCATGCCGCCGGGCGTATCCTTGTTGAGCTATGTACCTGACAAAGGAGATTTTTCCATGGGAATAATCCAGAAGAAAGACGAGAAGGAAGAGATCGACGGCATCCAGATCATCGAGCGCTCCGACACGCCGGGCGATGACGAGGAAGAGAAGATCGAGCTCGTGGAGGGTACCTCCGCCGAGCATATCGCAGCCGGCACCACGGCTGAGGAAGAGGAGGCCAAGGCTGCAGCTCAAATGGCCGCCGATGCCGCCGATGAGAACCTCATGCCTGAGGATTCCGACGATGATGACGATGCCGACGAGGCCGATGGTGACGATGGCAACAAGGCTGCTGTCGCTGCGGCCGAGGGCAAGAGGAAAAAACTCTTCATCGCCGGCGCCATCGCGCTCATCATCGTTGCCGCCATCGGTGGTTACTTCGTCGGTAACGGCGGGTTCGGCTCCAAGGGCACGGGTGCGGCTGAGCTCAGCAAGGACCAACTCGATGCCACGGTGGCTTCGTATACCTACAACGGCAAGAAGACCAGCATTACGGCGCGTGAGGCCATCAAGAGCCAGTACAGCCTTTCTTCGGTGAAGACCGACGACGGCAAGTACACCGCCCCTTCGGCCGACACCATCCTTTCCTATGTGCGTAACCAGATCCTGCTCGACGATGCCGAATCGCGCGGCATTACCGTTACCGCCAAGGAGATGAAGAAATACGCCAAGCAGACCATCGGTATCTCGAGCTATAAGACCATGGCCTCGCAGTACGGCGTCACCAAGGCTCAGGCCAAGGAGATCGTGCGCCAGTCCTGCGTGCTTCAGAAGCTCTATAAGAAGGTAACGCCCAGCACCAACGCCACTGCGCCTACCGCTCCCGATGAGCCTGCCGATGAGGATAACCAGACCGACGAGGAGAAGAAGGCGTACGCCGAGTACATCATCAAACTCGCGGGTAAAGAGTGGGACAGCAAGAAGGGCACCTGGAAGAGCACCGACGGTACCTATGCCACCGCGCTCTCCGGCGAGGAGTTCACGGCCGATAGCGCTACCTACAGCCAGGCCATGACGGCTTACTACACGGCTTATCAGCAGTACTCGAGCAAGGCAAGCAAGGCCAGCAACAAGTGGACCGACTATGTCAACGACCTGTACGCAAACGCCAGTATCGAGATCTACGGGCTCTTTTCGTAAGGTCTCCGCTCAATAATCCATAAGCTTCGAGCGCTTTAGTAAGCCCTCTGTTTCGATCGGAAACAGAGGGCTTTTTCGGCTGTGCATAAAAGAAAAAGCCTCCGCATGGGAGGCTTTAACATTCAAAATGGAGCCAGCGACCGGGCTCGCGTATTCGCTTGCGCGAATCCGCCGCTCCCTCGCACGCTCGGCTACGAATGGGCCGCAGGCCTATTCGCTTAACGCCTCGCAACCTCATCGGTTCGAGTCCATGTGGTAGGCACATAAAAGAAAAAGCTCCCGAAGTGGGAGCTTGAACGTTCAAATGGAGCCAGCGACCGGGCTCGAACCGGTGACCCCCGCTTTACGAGAGCGGTGCTCTACCAACTGAGCTACGCTGGCGGTCCATGTAGTGACGCACGAACGCGTCAACAGATGCATATATTACGGGTAAAGCTTCTTGGGCGCAAGTGTTTTCACCTTATTTATGGTGCAAACTGTGCAAGCGATCTTTCGGGGCGGGGGTGGCACTGCATGTTTCGAGTCATTTGCGGGAGAGATTGCGTAAAAGACGGTATCGCGGCCCGTGTTGCGCCTCATCGCGCTTACGGAAACGTAATCACTGCTAAAGCTGCTTGTAGTCGTGTATGAGGCTGACGGTGAACGGCATGAATCTACCGTTTGCCGAAAAGGTTCAGAGTGGTACCAATCTGGTATGCATGTATTAATACCAGTAAGATAATCTACACATTTACCAGCACCTTTCAAAGAGTGAAACATACCTGAAATCGGTTTCAAACAGAGGATAAATACAAGCAATAATTAAAACGATATGTTTCAAAAGCATTTCAAAACTGCAGGTAGAAGTGTTACAGGCGGGTAAACGGTCGAATTTAGTCCGCGGGCGGTTGCAAAAACGGTTTACCCTTTTCGTCAAGAAAAGGCGCGATTTCGAGATGCTATAGTAAATGCAACTTATCACGTGGTTACAACCAGTTGCACTCTTAGATTTCAACCTTCGGAATTTGGTTCCTCAACGAACTACGAATCACACGGGGAAAGGGGACTAACGAATGGTCGGATTTGTACTTACCGGACACGGACAGTTTTCAACAGGCTTAGCAAGCGCTATCGATATGGTTGCGGGAGACCAGTCCGACTTTAAGGTGGTTCCTTTTGAGGGCTCGCAGGCCGCAAGCTATGGTGAAGATCTCCGTCAGGCAATCGAAGAGCTCTCTGCAACATGCGATGGTGTCTTGGTGTTCGTTGACCTTTTGGGTGGCACTCCGTTCAACCAGGCCATGATGATCGCTCAGGATGTACAGGACCTTGAGATCGTTACCGGCGCCAATCTCCCTATGCTTATCGAGTTGCTCTTCCTTCGCAACGGTGCAAGCTTGTCAGAGCTTTCCGAGCAGGCTGTGAGCGTTGGAACGGCGGGCATTATGCACAAGAGCTTGGCGGCTATCGCTACAGCCGATGATGCAGACGATGCCTTCGATGATGAGGACGGCATCTAATGGGTAGCGATTTCGGCGCCAGCGTTCTGGCATCTTCGGTTGCCCTCTTGGGTCTTCTGGTGATCATGGGCGTGATCTACACCATCTGGTCGCAGATCAACATGAAGAAGAAGCAGAAGTATTTCAAGGAGCTGCATACCGAACTCAAGCCCGGTCAAGAGATTTTGTTCGCAGGCGGTATCTACGGAACCATCAAAGGTATCGAGGGCGAAAAGGTTCAGGTTAAGGTTCGCTCCGGCGCTGTCTTGGATGTCTCACGCTATGCCATTCAAGAGATCAAATAGCCAAACAGGAAGCTGATTCATTTACCAACAGCAACGAAAGGAAGCTGATAACCATGGCAGAACCCAACATTCTTCTTACCCGTATCGATAATCGCCTGATCCATGGACAGGTTGCCACTCAGTGGAACTCCACGTTGGGCTCCAACCTCATCCTCGTCGCCAACGACGACGTGGCAACTAACACCATGCGTCAGAACCTCATGAAGATGGCTGCTCCGGTGGGTGTCGCCACGCGTTTCTTCTCTATCCAGAAGACTATCGACGTGATCGGCAAAGCCAGCCCTCGTCAGCACATCTTTATCGTGGCCGAAACTCCGGGAGACGTGCTTAAGCTCGTCAAGGGCGGAGTGCCTATACATAAGGTAAACATCGGCAACATGCACATGTCGGAAGGAAAGCGGCAGGTTGCCACCTCGGTGGCAGTCGACGACGCCGATGTCGCCGCTTTCAAAGAGCTGCAGGAATTGGGGGTGGAGTTGGAGATCAGGCGCGTTCCGAGCACGCCTGCCGAGGATACGAGCAAGCTCTTCTCGTAAGACCTCGGTTCCAAACCCGCCGGGGGAACCCGGCTTAACGTTCGTGAATTCCGAGTTCACGCACATTTCGAAAGGAGGAGCAAGATGGAATACTCGATCATCCAGGTCGCATTGGTCTTCATCGTCACGTTCATCGCGGCAATCGACCAGTTCAACTTCCTCGAGTCTCTCTATCAGCCCATCGTCACCGGCGCCGTCATCGGTCTTATCCTTGGCGACCTCAACACCGGTCTTCTCGTGGGTGGTACCTATCAGCTCATGACGATCGGCAACATGCCGATCGGTGGCGCGCAGCCGCCTAACGCCGTTATCGGCGGCATCATGGCCGCCGTCTTGGCAATCGCCTCCGGTCTCGAGCCCAACGCTGCGGTCGGCCTTGCCGTTCCGTTCGCGCTGCTCGGCCAGCTCGGCGTTACCCTCGTCTTCACCCTTATGTCGCCGCTTATGTCCACTGCCGATAACATGGCTCATAACGCTGACACCAAGGGCATCGAGCGCCTCAACTACTTCGCCATGGCGCTTCTGGGCCTTGTCTTCGCCATCGTCGTCACCCTGTTCTTCATCGCTGGCGCTACGATCGGCCAGACCATCGCCGACTCCATTCCTGGCTGGCTGCAGACCGGTCTTTCCGCTGCTGGTGGCATGATGCGCTTCGTCGGCTTCGCCGTCCTGCTCAAGGTAATGATGTCGCGCGATATGTGGGGCTTCTTCCTCATGGGCTTCGGTCTCGCTCTCATCACCGTTGCCAACGATTCGCTGGCAACGCCCGCCCTGCTCATCCTCGCTCTCATTGGCTTCGGTATCGCTTTCTGGGACTTCCAGCAGCAGACCGAGCTGAAGGGTGCGGCTATTTCTGACGGAGGTGACTTCGAAGATGGCATCTAATGAGTATGTGATCCCGGAGCACTATGAGGATCTGACTCCTGCTCCGCAACTTGACCAGAAGACCCTCAACAAGATGGCATGGCGCTCCTGCTTCCTGCAGGCTTCGTTTAACTACGAGCGTATGCAGGCCGCTGGCTGGCTTTATTCCATCATCCCGGGTCTTGAGAAGATCCACACCAACAAGAACGACCTTGCGGCTTCCATGAGCCACAACCTCGAGTTCTTCAACACCCACCCGTTCCTCGTGACCTTCGTCATGGGTATCGTTCTCTCCCTTGAGCAGAACAAGGTGGACATCCCCACGATCCGCGCCGTCCGCGTTGCCGCGATGGGTCCTCTGGGCGGTATCGGTGACGCTCTGTTCTGGCTGACGCTTGTGCCTATCACGGCCGGCATCACCTCCAACATGGCTATCAATGGCAATGCTGCCGCACCGCTGATCTTCCTGATCATCTTCAATGCCGTACAGTTCGCCCTGCGCTTCTGGCTCATGAATTGGTCCTACAAGCTTGGCACCAGCGCCATCGATGCACTGACTGCCAATATGCAGGCCTTCACGCGTGCCGCTTCCATCATGGGCGTCTTCGTCGTCGGTTGCCTGGTCGTCACCATGGGTGGCACCCAGATCAACCTGCAGATCCCCAACGGCACCACCCGTGGTATCTCCGCCAACACGGTTGTCGTCTCCAACTCCGAGGCTAAGAACTTCGAGAAGATGGATGGCATCGATACCGAGACCGCCGATGCCGGTACCCTGGCTCTGACGGACGAGGACGGCAACGCCCTTTCCGCCACCGATGCCGACGGCAACGCTGTTGAGTGCGGCGTGACCGACCTTGGCAACGGTATGAGCTCCGTTACCTATGGCACCGTCACCGAAGATGCAGTCAACTTCTCTGTGGCCGATACGCTGAACACCATCGTTCCCAAGCTTATCCCGCTGCTGCTTACGCTGCTTCTGTACTACATGTTCGCCAAGCACAACTGGACCCCGACCAAGGGCATTCTCCTGCTCTTCGTATTGGGCATCCTCGGTGCTGGCCCGCTTGGTCTCTGGCCGAGCATCTGGTAAGGCTCTGACTTACAGGAGCGCATAGCTTTGAGTTGTGCGCTCCACCCCAAGACTGTGTGTGTTTAGGCCGCGATCCCGCAACATCGGGCCGCGGCCTTTTTGCTAAGCAGTCGTTACAATGTGTTCAGCATCGATTGCGCGTTTGGAGGTTTGCGATATGGCGATGGGTGCACGTAGACAGCCTTTGTATGACCAGCTGGTTGATATTCTCACCGAGAAGATCAACCACGAATGTCAGGTGGGGGATGCGCTTCCGTCCGAGCGTGAGCTTTCCGAGCGCTACGGTCTATCGCGAACGACGGTGCGTCTGGCTCTGCAAGAGCTGGAGCGTTTGGGATTGGTGGTGCGCCAGCACGGTCGCGGTACATTCGTAGCCGATCGTTCTGCCAAAGCGGCCGACCTTTTCCAGGCCTATAGCTTTACGGATCAGATGCGCTCGATGGGCCGCGATCCGGAAACCACCATTCTTGAGTTTAGCGAGCTTGAGGCAGATAAGAACCTCGCCGAGCATATGGGGGCGCGCATCGGCGACAAATTGTTTAAGCTGAAGCGTTTGCGCTCAGCTGATGGCATGCCCATGATGCTTGAGCGTACCTATCTGCCGGTCAGGAAGTTCCTGTCGCTTAAGCGTCCGATGCTCGAACACCGTGCACTGTATGACGTTATCGAAAACGACTATCACGAGAAGATCAGCGTCGCCGAGGAGGAGTTCTTCGCAAGTATCGCCCGTCCGGCGGACGCCCATCTGCTCGACATATCAGAAGGCGCTCCAGTTTTGGATCTGGTGCGCACCACTTATGACACAGGTAACGAGATCGTGGAATACACGCTTTCGGTTGCTCGTGCCGATCAGTTTAAATACAAGGTCTTCCATCGTAGGAATGATTGATCGATAAGCAATGAAGGCATGTGGCGGATATGGCGTGCCAAGGCATAGTGCATACGGCCGCTGCCGAGAATCACCATGCTTTTAGTGTGGTGCAGAACTGGTAGTAACCAGCAAACCAATCAGATTGTATAATGCCTAGTACTGGCTTTATAAAGAAGGAGAGGTACTGTAAATGTTCGAGCTGAGCGAAGAAGAGCTGACGAAGCTCGGGGCAAACATCACCACACCCGAGATCGGGCAGCAGCCTGAGTTGTGGCGCGATGCCTTCAACATCTACCAAGATAACCTTGAGGGCGTGGAGAAGTTTCTCTCCGAGGCACGCGCCATGTCCGATGGTCGACTTTCCGTGGTGTTCACCGGTGCCGGTACGTCTGATTATGTTGGAGATACGGCGGCTCCTTATCTGCGCCGTGCCGGTGATACCGATCTTTATGATTTCAAGCCCATCGCGACTACCGATATCGTGAGCGCCCCGCGTGATTTCCTGCGTTCCGACGACCCCACGCTTGTGGTCTCGTTCGCCCGCTCCGGCAATTCACCCGAGAGCCTGGCCGCGGTAAATGTCTGCAAGACGTTTATTAAAAACGTTAAGTTCCTGAATATCACGTGCGCGCCCGAGGGCAAGCTTGCGGTCGAGTCGGCCGATGATCCGGACGCTTATACCATTTTGATTCCACGCGCCAACGACGGCGGTTTTGCCATGACGGGTTCGTATAGCTGCATGACGCTTATTTCGACCTTGATTTTCGACACGGCCTCAATCGAGCAGAAGGCTGCTTGGGTTGAGACCATGGCAAAGATGGGCGAAGAAGTCATCGTGCGCGAACAGGAGATTGCCGATTACCTGTCCGGCGATTTCAACCGTGTGACCTACCTCGGTTCCGGTTCGTTTGGCGGTCTGGCACAAGAGGCTCAGCTTAAGATTTTGGAGCTCGCGCACGGTCTCGTTGCCACTTCGTTCGATACCTCTATGGGTTATCGCCATGGACCCAAGTCGTTCGTGGACGACAAGACGCTGGTCTTCGTCTTTGTGAACAACGATTCTTATACGCGTCAGTACGATCTTGATATCCTGCACGAGATCGGCGGCGATGAAATCGCGCAACACACTATCGCCGTGCAACAAGAGGCTGATACCGTTTACGAGGGCGAGGCGTTTACTTTCAAGGGTTACGAGATGCTTCCCGAGGGATATCTTGCGCTACCCTTTGTGATGGTGGCGCAGGTGGTAAGCCTGCTCAACTCGGTGCGCGTGGGCAATACGCCCGATACGCCGAGTCCCACCGGAACCGTCAACCGTGTGGTAAAGGGCGTGACTATCCATCCCTTCAGCGCATAATATTTGCTGGTTGGTCCCCTTTGGCGATGCCCGCTCGCTTTCTCGCGGGCGGGCATCGTTGTAAAGGCGGGCCGTAGTTGTCATCAAAGCGAAAGGACGAGCCATATGGGCACATATGCAATCAAGGCCGATAAGTTCTTTTTACCTGCCGGTGTGATGCAGGGCGGCTATTTGCTGGTTGAGGATGGACTCTTTGGTGGGTGGCAAGCCGATAAGCCTGCCTGCGAGATTCGCGATTATGCGGGTAAGTGGATTACGCCTGGCATGGTCGATACGCACATCCACGGTTTCTATAACCACGCTACCACCGATAACGATCCTGAGGGTATCAATATCTCGTCGACGGAATTGGCGCGCCGCGGTACCACCAGCTGGCTACCCACGACGTTCACCGATAGCGTGGATAACATCCGCGATGCCTGTGCTGCTATCGCTCAGGCAGATGAGGAGCGCGGTCCTGATTTTTGCGGCGCACGCATCCAGGGCATCTACCTCGAAGGTCCCTTCTTTACCATGAAGCACGTGGGTGCACAGAATCCCGCTTACCTTATCGATCCCAGCGTTGAAGTGTTTGAGGGTTGGCAAGAGGCTGCAGGGGGACGCATCGTGAAGAGCGCGATGGCGCCCGAGCGCGATGGGTCTGCAGCCTATGCGGCCTCGCTTGACGCAAAGGGCGTGGTGACGTGCATCGGGCACTCCGATGCCACATACGACGAATGCGTTGCCGCTGTGAACGCCGGCGCGAGTTGCTTTGTGCATACCTACAACGGTCAGCGTGGGCTGCACCATCGTGAGCCCGGCGTGGTGGGTGCCGCCATGTCCACGCCCGATACCTATGCTGAGATCATCTGCGATGGTAAGCACGTGAATCCTGCGGCTATCAAGGCCCTGCTCAATGCCAAGGGCTGGCAGCATACGGTGCTTATCACCGACTGTCTTGGCTGTGGCGGCATGCCTGAGGGCGAGTACATGAGCGGTGGCCTGCCTGTCATCATGAAGGACAACCTGTGCTGGCTTGCTGACGGTAAGTCCATTGCCGGGTCGGTGCTGACGTTGGCGGCGGGTGTCAAGAACATGGTCGATTGGGGAATCGTGAGTCCCGAGATCGCAGTACGCATGGCAACCGAGGTTCCTGCTCGCTCGGCGCATATCGACGGGTCGTGCGGCTTTATCAAGCCTGGTCGCGATGCCGACTTCTGCGTGTTTGAACCTGACATGACGCTTTACGAAACGTATGTAGGTGGCCAGTCGGTGGGGAATGCCTTTACGGAGTAGCGTAGGAAGACTTTTTACTGCCGATCATGTGTCGTTGCAGGTACGATACGCGCGTGAAGGCGCCCGCAAGATCAAGCCTCTAAAGCAGCGTGCCCCGTATCTCAACAGAGGTACGGGGCACGCTTTGATGTAAGGTGTCAGAATTTATTGGCGATTTTTTTAGCACTACGTTTGATATTGGCCATCAGACCACCGCTTGGATGTTCCTTTTCGTATGCGAGGAGTTTCTGGCGTTTGCGGTATTCCTCAACGATGATATCGCCGTACTCCTCGTCGATCTTGTCGTAGAAGGCGACGGCACCTTGGATTTCCTCGTCGGTGGGATGGCCTTTTTGTACGCCGCCTACCAGCTTGAACGGACCCCAGGTGTCAAATCCGGCGCAACCGTAGACGCCCATGAACACTGCCTGTTTCATACGACAGATACCATCGATATCCTTGCCGTACCATTTGTTTTTGCCGCCATAGGTCATAAGGCCGAAGACCTTGTCTTGTGGCTGTAGCACGTTGGAAAGCACGCGGGCCATGTCCTTGTCGATTTCGGAATAGTAAATACCTGTGGCTACCCCGATGAGGTGGTACTCCGAAAGATCGGGATACTCGTTGTTGACAAGCTGCTTCACGTCGAGCGTATCGACTTCGGGGTGCGCCTCAACGATGGCATCGACAAGCTTTTTCGTGTTGCCATGGTGGCGCGAGGCATAGAGGATGATGGTTTTCATAGTGCCCTTTCGGCTGGGCGCGGGCTCTCGGAACGCCCGTCGCATACGAGCTTATAGTACCCGTTGGACAGGCGTTTATCGTCTGTATCGCATTCGTTGTAACCGCTGTGCGATCTGCATCATCGAAGGCGCCGCGTATTCAAGGAAGTCACGATAGCCGCAATAATCCTCGCGATAGTACGCGATATTGAGGCGCTTGCAATTTTTATGGCAGATGCGTTCAAAAGGGCATGAGGCACATAGGTTGCAAGGTCGGCGCGGCTCAGAGAGAAATTCGCCAAGCCTAGGGGTCGTCACGAGTTTCTCAAGAGACGTATCCGTGATATTACCGAGCCGGTACCGGTCGAGTACGTAGAAATCGCAAGGATAGGCATCGCCGTTGCTCTCTATCACAAACTGGGGTGCGCATGCACCGAGCATGCCGCACTGCTGGGGGCGCACGCCGGCAAAGAGCGGAATGAGATTGTCGAAGAGCGTTACGTTCATGCGCTTGCCGCGCCTGAAATCTTCAAGCCAGAGACGATAGAACGTCTTGTAAAACGATGCGAACGATTCCGGTTCAAGAGAGTAGGCATCGGATTCGGTACCGAGTCCCGGAAGGCAGGGAATGAGCTGCACGAAGTCGATGTTTTCTTTTGCGTAGAAGCGATAGAGCGTCTGTGGGTGTTGAGCCAGCTGCTCGGTGAGTACAGTGAGCACGTTAGTGTCGATCCCAGCCTTTTGAAGCGACTTTATATGCGCGAGAACATGTGCGTAGGTTCCGTTGCCGTGTGCATCCTGCCTGAGCCAGTCGTGCATCTTGGGGTAGCCGTCCAGCGACACGCCGACCAGGAACCGATGCTTTGCGAAAAGGTCGAGCCATGCGTCATCGAGCGCGAGTCCATTGGTTTGGATGGCGTAATGGACCGTTTGGCCTGCAAGGTTCGCATCAACGTGGCTGGTGAAATCAAGAAAATAATCTAATCCGGCGCAGGTTGGTTCGCCACCTTGAAACGCAAAAGTGATGTGCGCGTCGGGGGCAAGTGCCAAAGCGCGATCGATGAGAGCATGAGCGGTTTCCGTTTTCATTACGCCATAGCTTTGCTGTGAGCGATGCGCGGCAACGTCGCTGTAGAAGCAGTAACGGCAACGCATGTTGCAGAGCGATGAGGCTGGTTTAATGAGAAACGAGATGGCTTTCATGGCGCATGACCGATCTAGGCTCGAATGACATGAGTGTACGTTTCGTATTCCGATCGTTCGTCATCGGAAAGTTTGGTGTCGGTGATGACGCCGTCGATGTCGGAAAGGTCGTAAAACGTATAAAAGTCCCGTTTGCCGAACTTCGATGAGTCGGCAACGATGTAACAGTGTTTCCCTTTATCGAACACCAGGCGCTGCAACTGCACGATTTCGGTATTGTGGGCAGTGAGCTGTGAGCCATCGATGCCGTTGACACCCATAAAGACATAGTCGAGGTTGAGGGGTGCCAGGGCCGATTCGGTAACCGGTCCGTAGAAGACCTCTGTCTTCTCTCGGTAGAGACCGCCGAGTAACACGAGCTCGGCGTTGGGATTGTTCTTAAGTTCGTTGAAAACAGGGAAGCTGTTGGTGGCCACGCGGACGGTCTTGTTACCAAGGTATTGGGGAATGAGCTCGCACGTGGTGCCCGATCCGATATATACGGATGTGCCGTTTACCACCATGCTTGCCGCCAGTTTCGCAATGGCATGCTTTTCTTTTGCGAATAGGAGTTGTTTGGTGCCGTGGGGCTGCTCGATGACCTCTTTGGGCGTGGGGAGTATGCTTTTAACACCGCCGCGCACACGTCGGAGCTTGCCCTCGGCGGAAAGTTCATCCATGTCGCGCCGTGCGGTCATGGTCGATACTCCCAATAACGTTGAGGCTTCGCTTATGGAAACGAGTCCGCGTGCGTTTACCAGATTGAGCAATTGGTCTTGGCGTTGAAGCTTGAGCATTTTCATCACTTCCTGAGCTGAATATAACAAAACATTACATAAAGTTTCAAAAATGTCGATAAGCGTAGCTATTTGAGACGTGAGCGGGGAGCGAAAGAATTTAAAAAGTGCTGCTGTATAACAGATTGTATAGTTTAACCAGCGGATGATCTGACAGTATGCAGATCTAAGCACGTGGTTGGCAAATGTATTGAGTTTGATATATCTATCAGTGATGTTTCAAAACATTACATAAACTAACAGAAGGATTGGTATGTCTTTTGGGATCATCATGGCGACGCACGCTCATATAGGTGAGGCATTGCTTGAAGGGGCCGAGATGCTTGCTGGCAAGCAAGAGCGCGTTCGTGCTCTTTCGCTTACGGAGAACAAATCGGTGGAGATGTTCGAGCAGGAGTTCGATCAAGCCTATGCGGAGCTCGCCGCCGCTTACGATCACGTAGTGGTGCTTTGCGATATCTACGGTGGCTCCCCGTTCAATGTAACGTCGCGCAAGCTGCTTTCGGGTTGTGAGGCTACGGCATACACGGGCGTCAACCTTCCCGTTCTGATTGATTTGTTGTTTTGCAATGAGCTCTCGCCTTCTGAGGTCGAGGCGCACGTTAAGGACACTTACGCGCAAGCTTGTCAGCGCATAGAGGTGGCGCTGAAGGACTCGTGCGATAGCGATGAGGATCTCGATCTGTAACGCCTGCTTGGGTTATGGGATAAAGGGAGGATTAACACCATGCCACTGAAACTTGTAGACATCGACGATCGCCTGATCCATGGACAGGTGGCAACCACGTGGATTCCCGACAACGGCATCGAGTCGGTGATCATCGTCAACGATGCCTGCGCGAACGACCCTGTGCAGCGTTCTGTGGCGGGCCTTGCCGTTCCTGGCATCAAAGTCACCATCTTTACCGTTCAGAAGTTCATCGAGGTGCTTAAGAAGACCACGCTCAAAAAGGTGACGCTGGTGCTTTTCGGTAACCCCATCGATGCCCTCGAGTTGCGTAAAAACGGCCTTGAGTTCGATTATCTCAATGTCTCGGGCATGCGCTTCAACGACAAACGTCAGCGCATCCATAAGAACATGTCGGTGACGGCCGAGGAAAAGGCTGCTTTTGAGGAGCTTGAGCGCATGGGGGTGGACTGCTGGATGCAGACCACCACGCGTGACTCCAAGGAGCATGTCCCGGAGCTTTTGAAAGCGTTCAAGTAACACAGAGTGTGCACGCGTGTGCGCATGTTATTACGCACGACAACCTAGTTTGCAAGGCGGCAATGTCAGGCCGTGTGGTCGGTCTGGCTCAAATACACGCACGAAAGGGAGGATGCGGTATGGTTCAGGCGATTTTGCTTGCGCTCTGGGCGGGTCTTTGCGACCTTGACCAGTTGGGTCCCCATTTGGGATTTCGTAAACCGCTGCTTGCGTCGGTGGGCGTAGGCATCATTTTGGGCAATCTGCCCTTGGCGATTATGATCGGCGCCACTATGGAGCTCATGTGGCTCGGCGTCAACAACATCGGTGCCTATGTTCCGCCCGATGTCATCTCGGGCACTATCGTGGGTGCTTCGCTGGGCATCATGTCCGGTGGCAGCACTTCGGAGGCAATTGCGCTCGCGGTCGCTGTCGGTGTTCCCACGGCTACGCTGGTACAGCAGCTCAACATGCTCGTTATGACCACCAACGTGGCCATGGTGCATGGGGCCGACAAGGCCGCGCTGTCGGGCGAGTTCAAGAGCATCAATCGCTTTTACTGGATGGGAGCTGCCTGCTTCTTCCTGACGCGCGCCGTTCCTACATTTATCGCCACGGGAATCGGTTCGTATGTCATCGAGGACATCATGGCGTTCCTGCAAAACGATGTGCCTTGGGTGCTTTCGGGCTTTTCCCTGGCAGGAGGCATGATGCCCGCGGTCGGTTTGGCAATGCTCCTTACCATGATGATCAAAAAGGACATGTGGATCTTCTTGCTTATCGGCTTCGCGCTTAATGCGTACTTGTTGGTTCCTACGCTGGGTGTGGCGATTCTCGCCGCTGCCGCTGCTGGATTCTACGATCTGGTTATCGAGGGACAGAAAAAGCCCGCTGCAGCTCCTGCAATCGAGACCGTCGCTTCGGACGATGACGGAGAGGAGTACGATCTCTAATGGCTAAGGTGTCTAATCACGCTCTGAACAAAGTGCTTCTGCGCACCCAGGGCTGCCAGTTCGCGCATAACTACGAGCGTATGCAATCGTTGTCGCTGACCTATTGCTTCAGTCCCGTACTCGAAGAGCTCTATGCCGATCGTCCCAAAGAAGAGCGCGTTACGGCTATGCAGCGCTACCTTGAGTACTTCAACACGCACCCGCTGGCGATTCCGTTCATTCTCGGTATCTGCGCCGCTATGGAAGAATCGACGGACGAGGATCACAAGGATGCCGTGACCGGCATCAAGACCTCGCTCATGGGCCCGTTTGCCGGTTTGGGCGACTCGATGCTCAATCTTACGTGGTATCCCATTGCGGGCTCCATCGGCGCATCGCTCTGCGTCGATAACGGTAGCCTCGTCGGCCCCTTGGTGATGTTCCTGCTCATCAACTGCCTGTACTGGCCGCTTAAGTACTTCGGTCTGCACATGGGTTACAGCAAGGGTATGGAGCTCATCGAGAAGGGCGGCATCAAGATCTTCGACCGCCTGGGCAATCTTGCCAACGTGCTGGGTGTCATGGTCGTCGGTTGCCTGATTCCGCAGACGGTGAAGCTCACCACGGGTCTGCAGTTCTCGTTCTCTGAGGGCGATCCGTTGGTGATTCAGGACCAGCTCGATAAGGTTATGCCTTGCATGCTTCCGGTGCTTCTGACGGTGATTTGCTACAAGCTCATCAAGAAGGGCAACGGCAAGAACACCGCGCAGGTGATTCTGGCGATCATCGTCTTCGCCCTGGTATTCCAGGCGATCAGCCACTACACCGGTATTTCGATTTTCGCATAGACCAGACGTGCGGAGAACGACCCCTGCCGCAGGGCCGTTCTCCGCTCTTTGCTGCTTGAGAGCTTGGTCGTACCTGAGAGGAGACCGATATGAGGACCGTAATGGTTCTGATGGACACGCTGCGCAGGGACGTTCTGTCGTTCTATAACAATCAGACGATAGTCAAGACTCCTAACCTTGATGCGTTCGCCTGCGAATCGACGGTGTTCGATCAGCATTGGATCGGCTCCGCGCCCTGTATGCCTGCGCGCCGTGACATCATGTGCGGGCGCTACAATTTTCTCGAGCGTTCATGGGGGCCCATCGAGCCGTTTGATGTGACGTTGCCCGATGAGCTTCGCGCGCATGGGGTATTCACGCATATCACAACCGACCATTGCCATTACGCGCGCATCGGCGGCGAGGGATATCTGCAGCTCTTCAACACGTGGGATCTACATCGCGGCCAAGAAGGTGATCCTTGGGTTTCGCGCATCGATGAACCGGATAATATGCCCCAGACGTTTTATGGGCGCGTGCGCGAGCAGTATCAGAAGAACCGACTGCGTTGGCCACATGAGGAGGAAATGCCCTCACCTCAAACCTTTCAGTCGGCGGTCGACTGGCTCGATGATAACAAGGACAACGATGACTTCTTCCTGATGGTCGAGGCGTTTGATCCACATGAGCCGTTTGATGTTCCCGATTCGTACATGGATATGTACGGCGGTGGCGAGGGGCTCGATCGCGATTACTACGAGATTCCGCAGTACCGACGTGTGTCGGAATCTGACGTCTCAGAGAGTGCGGTTGATTATCTGCAGCGACGCTACGCCGCGTTGGTGACGATGACCGATCATTGGTTTGGCAAACTTACAGACAAGCTGCACGAGCTGGGGCTTTTCGATGACACGATGGTCGTGGTGACCACCGATCACGGATACTTCCTGGGAGAACGCGATTACCTGGGAAAGAACTACATGCATCTGTATAACGAGCTGGCGCATCTGCCGCTTGTGGTGCATTTTCCGGGGGGTGCGCAGGCGGGCAAACGCGTGGATAAGATCACGCAGGCTATCGATATCATGCCGACGGTGCTTGACGCATATGGTATCGAGGCTCCGCAAACGGTCAAGGGCGTATCGCTTATGCCGTTGGCGGCGGACCTTGATTCGCTGACACGTACTTACGCGCTCTACGGCGTGCACGGCATGGCAGTGAATATCACCGATGGGCACAAGACGTACTTTAGGGCTCCCATTGCGGACAATAAGCCGTTGTTTGAGTACACAGCGATGCCGACGACGATTCGTCGGCGCTTGGGTGTGGATTGCCCGGAGGCTATCGAATGCGGGCGCTATTTTGCGCGCACCGCATATCCCTTGTTCAGGATCCCGGCGGCGCGTCCGGGCATCATCGATCAGAGCGATGAGCCGTTGCGTGAAGTGGGGGAGAGCAAGCTTTTCGATATCGATGCCGATTACGAACAGCTTTACAACCTTGTCGGCGTTGATCATGAGGCGGAAGAGTCCTTCTGTGATTTGTTGAGGTTTGGCCTTGTCGAGCACGAGGCACCTTCAGAACAATTAGAGCGACTCGGTTTGTAGGCGATTGCCATGCAATTTGATTTTCGACCGATAGGTATCGGCATTCTTGTAGTGGCAACGCTTGCACTTGCAATGAGTGAAGTTGCCAAGCGTCTTTACTCGGCTGAGCTCGCGCGATTGCTCGAAGCTGGCGATACGGATTCCTGCCGTAAAACCTTGCAGCTACCTATAGTTCGCTTGGTATTTCCGCGTTGGAATCGTGAGTTCACGGAGCTCAATACCTATCTGGTCGATGAAGACGAGGCGGGTATTCGGCGATGCCTTGAAGGGCTGTTCGCCCTTAAGGCGAACAAGGCGCAGAAGCAGGCTTTGAGTGCCAAGGCATTTTCGTTCTACGTTGAGCAGCGCGACAAACGCGGGGCGCAGCGGGCGTTGGAACTCCTGCAACAGTCTGCTGATGCGAAGGAGATCGAAGAGGCAAAGCGTCTGTATGAGATCTACCTTGAAGGCTCGTCTGCCTACATCGAAGAGATGAAGACTGCTCTTGGAAAGGCTGCCGGCGCGGAGAAAGGGTTCTTGGAGCTGCTTCTAGCCGTTCAGTACGAAAACAAGGGCGATGAGGCTCTTGCGCAACGCTATGTAAGGTTAGCCGAGCAACATACCGTAGTGAAAGTTTGATCGGAGGCCTTTGCTGCTGCCGTTGTTGGGCGGCACAGGGTTTTAGGGTGAGGTCGTTTAAACCGATTAAGGGGGTCTATGCAGTACTGGGCAGTATATCTGGTTGCGTTTTTGGCATCGCTGCTTGGTCCCTTGTGCGGCATCGGCGGCGGCGTGATCATCAAGCCCGTGGTCGATGCGATGGGGGTTCTGCCTGTTGCAACCGTGTCGTTTCTCTCGAGCGTGTCGGTACTGACGATGTCGCTCGCGACTCTCGGCCAAAATGCCGCTTCCCGCACTTCACGTGTCGACGCTGCTTCGATGCTGCCGTTGGCTTTGGGCTCCGCGGCCGGAGGCGTGGCGGGCAAGGTGTTGTTCAATCGTTTGGTTGCAGGCTTGCCTAGCTCCGATCTTGTCGGTGCCGTTCAGGCGTTGCTCCTGATCGTGCTTTCCGGCCTGGTGTTTGCCTACACCTTGCGTAAGGCTTGCATCGGGAGCATGCATGTTTCCAGTACGGGCCTTAAGGCCGGCATAGGTGCGTTGGCGGGAGCTTGCTGGTCTTTTCTGGGAATCGGCGGTGGCCCCTTCAATCTGGCGATTTTGACATTCTTTTTTGCGATGGAGACTAAGGAAGCCGCGCAGTCTTCGCTCTTTATCATCGCGTTTTCGCAAGGGGCGAGCCTTATATATTCGTTGTCGCTTGGTGGGCTTCCAGAATTTGAATTTGTGGCGCTTGTTGGAATCTGTCTGGCGGCGGTTATCGGGTCTGTTGCAGGTCGTCGCATCGCCAAGCGCATCAGTTCCGCGGCAACCGATCGGCTGTACCTATGTTCCTTGCTGTTGATAGCCTGCATCTGCGCTTATAACTTCGTTTGCTTTATCGGGTAAAACGAATCTCGGAAGTTTTTTGCCCCCCGCGTCTCAGTTGAGATGCGGGGGGCGTATTGCTTAAAAATGGCCGTAAAACCGTCGCAGAGCAGGATTTGTCGATACAGCGGACATCTAAGCCGCCGCAAGCCGAAGGTAATGCTCCGGGATAGGTGCCGATGCTTGCAAGATTCCTAGAAGAATCGATACTCGATGATGCTGCGATAGGGGTGACCCGGTCCGACAAGTCCCTGTGGGAACATCTTGTTGTGCATGGTGTCGGGATACATCTCGGGTTCAAGGGCGACGCCCGACGCGCGCGTGTAATCAACTCCGTCTTTTGCCTCGGTATCGCCAAGCCAGTTTCCGGTGTAAACCTGGAGCCCCGGCGCGGTGATGCTCACATCGAGATTGCGCCCGCTTGTGGTGTCGGTCAGGGTCGCCGCATGGCGCAGGTTGCCGCAGTCCCAATAGTTATCCACGCAGAAGCAGTGATCGTAGCCGTGACAACGTGTAAGCTGCTCGTCTTCAGCATCAAGGTTGATCCCGATCATCTTGGGCGCGCGGAAGTCAAAGACGGTGCCGTTGACGTCGGTGATCTCTCCCGTTGGTACTGTGTGCTCGTCTACCGGCAGATAATGGCTTGCGTGCACGGTAAGCTCGTGCTCACGCACGTCGCCCGCGCTGTGTCCGCCCAGGTTGAAATAGCTGTGATTGGTCATGGCTACATAGGTGCGGCGATCGCTTTCGGCGCCGTATTCGATGCGGAACGTGCCTTTGCTGCTCACGCTGAACGTGGCGGTAAACGTGCGCGTTCCAGGAAGTCCGAGCTCGCCGTGTTCAAAATCACATGTCATGGTGACGGAAGTCGCCACCTCGTCCACCACGGCCTTCCAAAGGCGCTTATGAAGGCCGTGGTCGAGGTCGGTATGCAGATTGTTGCCGTGGTTGTTGTCAATCATCTGCCACTCGGCGCCATCGATCGTCATCGAGGCGCCCGATGTGCGATTGGCAACGGGTCCCACAGTGGCGCCGAAGCACGCGGGGTCGTCAAAGTACCCCTCAAGTGAGTCAAAACCCAGAACCACATCGGCAACGTCTCCCGCGGCATCGGGGACATCGATGCCCAGCACGGTCGCGCCGAAATCCATGACGCGCACGGTGATGCCGCCTCCGCTAAGCGTGTAGCGGTGCACATCTTGGCCTGTGGGCAGCTGTCCGAAAACGTCCGTTGTGATCATTGGCATCCTTCCTCTAAATCGTCGCGTGTCTGAGAAATTGTAAAGCACCTGGTGCCGCTAGAGGGCCTCGATGAAGCGTTGCTGGGCTGCACGGCCCGCGGCGTCCCATTTGAAGACGCCGGCATCTTCGAGCACATGGCCAAAGACGGCGCCGACCTCTTCATGCAGGACATCGAGAACGGCCTCGGACGTAAGCTCCTGAGCGCGCTTGGCGTAAACGCCGCGTGCCCACGTGGCGTGAGCGGCGCTCAGAGGGTCGGCTTCGAGCGCGTCAAGCTCGCCTGCGAGCAGATGGTCCCTGACGGCGTTGAGCTCGGGTACGAGGCGCGGGGGTAGAATGGCCAACCCCATGACCTCGATAAGCCCGATGTTTTCCTTCTTGATGTGGTGGTATTCGGCATGCGGGTGGAATACCCCCAAGGGATGCTCTGTGCTGGTGATGTTGCAGCGCAGTGCGAGGTAGATCTCGTATACTCCGTTGTGCTTGCGTACAACGGGCGTTACCGTGTTGTGCGGTGTGCCGTCCTCGTCGTGCGCGATTACACCGACGACATCGTCGGACCATGCGCGCCACGTATCGATGATGTGCACCGCAGCGTCGAGAGCCTGCTCGCGCGAGGTGCTCCGCAGGCGCAAAACGGAGAGCGGCCACACCAGCACGGCACCATGTACATCGGGGAAGTCGGGCATGCTGAACTCTTGAGCGACCTCCGCCTTCATCATAGGGAACTCGTGCGCGCCGCCCTGAAAATGGTCGTGACTCAAAATGGAGCCGCCGACGATGGGGAGGTCGGCGTTAGATCCGATGAAATAGTGCGGGATGGTGTCGACGAAATCGAGCAGGCAGCCGAGTGCCGCTCGATCGATATGCATGGGGCGATGATGGGCGCTCATGGCGATACAGTGCTCGTTGAAGTACGCATACGGGGAGTACTGAAGCCCCCAACGCTCGCCGCCCAGCTCAACGGGAACGATGCGTAGGTTCTGGCGTGCGGGATGCGCACCGCCTGCTGCGCTGGCACCGCGTCCGGGGTAGCCTTCGTTTTCTATGCAGAGCTGGCAGGCGGGATATTTTTCTCCCGTGGTTTTGGCGGTACCTGCGGCGGCGATATCGCGCGGGTCCTTTTCGGGCTTGGAGAGATTGATGGTGATCTCGAGGTCGCCCCAACGGGTAGGTGTTTGCCACTTGATGTTGCGTGCGATGGCCGAGCGGCGCACGTAGCCGCAGTCGCAGCACATGCGGTAGAACCAATCGGTGGCCGAGGCGGCTTCATTAACGCCCAGGCGCCCGTTGAATTCCTCACAGACCTTGGAGGGTCGTGGCATGAGGGCACCCATGATCCGCATGGCGATGCGGTCGCGTCCGCTTGCGGTATCTTCGGTGGCACCGGCGGTGACGGCCGCTTCGGCAAGCACTGCCTGGGTGGTATCGAGGTCGAAGTCGTCGGCTACGGGTGCAGGGCGCTCGTCTGCGACCCAGCTCTCTGATGGCGCGGGTGCGGTGGCGCCGATGCACTCCAAAACGGTGTTATAGGCCCAGACGCGGTCCTCAAATCCAATGAGCTCGGCGTCTGCGGCGTAATCGACTAGCGCCTGAGTTGCGGTCTGAATAGCGTGTTCGGTTACAACCATTGGGCATACGCCCCCTTTTCGGTGACGACGTAACGACGGCAGGCGCCTTCGCCCAGCCAGGCGTTCATCTGGGTGGAGAACACATCAACAAGGTCGAGCGGCACAAAGGCCTGGATGGTTCCGCCGAAGCCGCCTCCGTGGATGCGCACGGCGCCACGTCCGTTGAGGATATGTTCGGCGGCGCCCAGGGCGAACATAGCCGGCTGCTCGGCGCCCAGCTCGGCTACCACGTTTTGCAGATACATGGCCGAACTCGCACCGCTTGCGCGCGTGAGCGCGAGGAAGGTGTCGATATCGCCGGCGTTGAGAGCGTCCCAGCGTTTGTCTACCAGGTCGTTTTCGTACCAGTAGTGGATAGCGCGGATGCAAACGCGATCGCCGAGCTTTGCGCGGATCTGGGGGAGCGCTGCGTCGAAGTCCGCTTTATCGACCTCGCAGAGGCGTGCTTTGCCGAACTCGGCGGCAACAGCCTGCATCTCGCCGGGAACAGCGGCGTAGTCGTCGGTGGATGCTGCGTGATCGGCGCCGACCTTAACCAGGCACAACGCGTAGCCATGAGCCTCAAAGTCGAGTTCGAGGCGTTGCGTGGCCGGCTGTGATTGGTTCTCGAAATCCATGAACGAGAGACCGCCCAGGCATACGGCCGCTTGATCCATAAGACCGCAGGGCTTGCCGTAGTAGTTGTTCTCGGTGCGCTGGCTCATCTGCGCCAGGGCAACGGCGTCGATCGCGGGGGCGTCCCAGAGAGCCTCCATGGCGCGTCCGTATGCAGCCTCAACGGCAGCGGAACTCGAAAGGCCGCCGCCCGAAGGTACGCTGCAGGTGAAGGCGAAGTCGAAGCCTTGGGGCGTAGCACCCGTCGCGGCGACTTCGTGGGCCATGCCACGCACGAGCGCGGCGGAGGTGCCCATCTCGTCTTCACGCACATCGAGCGCATCGAGCTTGACCTCGAAACTGGGATAGCCCTCGTCCACGATGCGCACGGTATCGGTACCGTTGGCCACGGCGATACCGTCGACAGCAACATCGAGCGAGGCAGCGATGACGTGGCCGCCCTCGTGATCGGTGTGGTTGCCGGCCACCTCGGTGCGGCCGGGGGCGTGCACGTAAAGGGTCGGGCGGTTGCCGATGGGGCCGAAGGCCTCCTCGAAAAGTGTTGTGACTCGCTTAACAGTGGTTGTCATGAAAAGCCGCCTTTCGTATGTGGCCATGATGGTTCTAGCTTGGGTTATTACAAATGGCAACGTTAACATTTCTGCTTATGCCTAAGCGCGAAACTCTAACGAAACCCTGAATCAGTCGGTAAACGGTAGGAAAATCCCTTTCGTTGGGGACGGCGTTTCGACGCGAGCCGGGCATGGAGCCGACACGGCTCCGGCATAGGCTCACCCCTCCGAGCTCTGAGCGGCTTTCCGCTCGTCCGCGGTTCGTGACGCGTCGTGCGCGTTACCCATAGGGGAGTGTCAGCGGTGGAGCATCTAGGCGCGTCGCAGCGCCCTAGCAGATGACCCGCGTGAATTCCTCTACGGCAGCCTTTTGGGTGGCTGAAATATCGGACTCGGTAACCAAGCCATCGAGGTCGGACAGATGGTAGAAGGTGTAAAAATCGCGCTTACCGATTTTGCTGGTGTCGGCGATGAGGTAGCGTGTATCGGCCTTTCCAAAGGCCAGCTGCTGGATATGCCCCTCTTCCATGTTGGAGGTCGAGACATCGTCGCCCAGCACGCCGTTGGCGCCGATGAATGCCGCATCGACCCCGATGGCGTCGAGGGCCCCCTCGGCGATGGGCCCCACAAAAGCCGCCGTGCGCGGACGATAGATACCGCCTACCAGGCACAATTCGTAATCCTCGCGCTCTTCCAAGATGTTGAAGACCGAAAGCGAATTGGTGATGATGCGCAGGTTGACGGCGGGCAGATGCGTCGCCATCTGCTCAACGGTGGTTCCCGCTCCCAAAAAGACGGTCATGTTCTCCTCGACAAGCGATGCAGCCGTTTGCGCGATCTGCAGCTTTTCATCAGCGTGTTTGGAGCGTTTTTCGGAATGCGAGTATTCGCGTCGGAGCATGGAGTGGGCATGGCCGTTTGCGCTCCGGGCGCCACCGTGGACGCGCTCGATCTCGCCACGGCTCGCAAGTTCTTCAAGGTCGCGGCGGATGGTCATATCGGATACGCCGAGTGCATCGGAGATCTCCTTTACCGAGACGGTTCCCTGGGCGTCAAGCAGCTGACGCACCTTGTCCTGACGTTCGGCTTTGATCATTTCTGTTCCTCCTTTGCGCATTTTTGCATTCATCCTACCTGAATGGCGATGAAACTGCATCAAATTGCAACAGAGCTATCGGTAAATGAACAGTAATGAACATGTGAAAGAGAGGCGGCTCCCCGGTGGTGAGCCGCCTTGTCTGAGAAATTGGCGTCTGTTCGAGCAGAGTTGCTTTCGCGTGCGTCTATTCCAGCCTGTGTGTTTCGGCCAGGTTCTTGAACCAGTACGCGCTTGCCTTAGGGATGCGCTCCTGGGTTTCAAAGTCCACGTAGAAGAGGCCGTAGCGCTTGTTGTAGCCGTTGGTCCAGCTGAACTGGTCC
>CAVGWH010000016.1:0-55011 GCA_963633065.1 Oribacterium sp. | reverse complement strand
AGAAGATCCGCAAGATCGCCGATGAGTACTATCCCGGCAAGGCGATGCTCGCCGGTGAGGGTGTCTCGACCACCGACCTTAAAGACACCATCACGGTCGACAAGGATAAGGTCGACATGATCGCCGTCGTGGCGGTGCTCGTGGTGCTGCTCATCGCCACCAAGTCCATCTCGCTGCCCATCATCCTGGTGCTCGTGATCGAGACCTCCATTTGGCTCAACTTCGCCGCCCCGCTCTATACGGGAATGAACGAGTTCTTCCTCGCCTACCTTATCGTCAGCTCCATCCAGCTCGGCGTGGCCGTCGACTACGGCATCCTCATCGCCGACCGCTACCGTGAAGATCGCGTGACCATGCCCAAGCGCGAGGCCATGCTCGAGACCATCGAGGCCTGCACCATCCCGGTCCTGACCTCGGGCTCGGTGCTGCTCATCTGCGGCTTTTTGATCCATGCCATCTCGAGCCACGGCGTACTTAAGCAGATCGGCTGGTTCTTGGGTGTGGGCGTGAGCATCTCGCTCGTGGCCGTGCTCTTTGCGCTACCGGGCTTCCTCTACGTGCTCGACGGCGTGATCGGCAAAACCACACTGCACTCCAACTTCCTGCCCAAGGGCGCTAAGGCCCCCGCGGCCAACGTCGTCCCCGGCGCCACCGCCGCAGGCGCAACCGCCACTGCCGGTGACGCAACCGCCTCCGTCGGCGCCGTCGCCACCACCACCGATGCCGAGCCCGCACAGGCCGGCGCGTCCGCTCAGTAACTCATCCGGGAAAGGGATTTCAAAATGAATCGCGCAACGAACAACACCCCTCAGGAACTCGAGAATCAACGCGACCTGGTGCGCCGTCCGCGTAAGCGCATCGCTGCACTCGCTCTGGCCGCGGGGCTTGCCGTGGCCATCGCAGCCCCGGGCACCGTCGTCTTCGCCGAAGGCGTGGGCTCCACCGGTTCCAGCATCGTGACCACCGCAACCGAGCAGAGCGCGACCTCGAGCACCGATACCAGCTACAAAAAGAACCAGGTCGTCTACGTTAAGACCGACGCCGACGGCAACCGTTCGGGCGTCTACGTGGTCAACAGCTTCGAAGCCGCCAAGGGAACCAAGATCAGCGATGCCGGCGAATACACCAAGGTGACGAACCTCTCCACCACCAAAGAGCTCAAGGATAAAAACGGCGCCGTCGCCGTGACCGGCCAGGGCGTGCAGGACTTTGTGTACCAGGGCGACCTCGAGAAGAACGCCGCCATGCCGTGGAACGTGACCGTGAGCTACCAGCTCGACGGTAAAGATGTAAGCGCCAAGGAGATCGCCGGCAAGAGCGGTAAGCTCACCATGAAGCTCAAGGTCGAGAAGAACGAAGACTACACCGGCGGCGATTACGCCGACAACTACCTAGTGCAGATCACCGGTTCGCTCAAGAACAGCGAGGCGCACGAGGTCGAGGCCGAGGGCGCCACAACCGCGGCCAACGGCTCCAACACGCAGCTCACCTACATGGTGATCCCGGGCACTACCGGCGACTACACCATCACCGCCGACGTGGAGGACTTTGAGTTCGACGGCTGGCAGATCGTGGGCGTGCCGCTGAGCCTTGCCATGGACATCGATTCGAGCAGCATGGACACGAGCAGTTTGAAGGAGCTCTCAGACGGCATCTCCTCGGCAAACGACGGCGCGGGGCAGATCGCAAGCGGAGCGCAAACGCTCGCGGCCTCGCTCGTCACGGCTAACAGCGGTGCCACAACGCTGGCCTCGGGCGCAGCACGGCTCGACAGCGGTGCCGCCACGCTCAGCGCCGGAGCCACGACCCTCGATAGCGGCGCATCTTCGCTCAGCAGCGGTGCCTCCACGTTGGCAAACGGCACGCATCAGGTCAATGACGGCGCAGGTCAGCTTACCTCGCAGCTGCCCACGCTCACCAACGGTACGCAGCAGCTCGCCGACGGCGCCACAAGCGTAAACGGAGGCGCCGGCAAACTCGCCACCGGCGCAAGTTCGCTAGCCGCCGGGCTCACTAAGCTTCAAGGTAGCGCGGAGAGCATTTCGAGTGCTATCAAGTCCATCGACGCAGGCTCGCAAACTTATGCGGAGGGACTCCAGGGCAGCATCGGCAGCACGCAGGAACAATCCACTCAGGCCTACCAAGCCCTCGAATCCGCACAGGGCACCGTGACCTCAACTTCCGATTATCTGAAGAGCACACTTAATGGGTCGGTCACCAGCCTAAACGACGCTCTCACCGCCGCGAAGAGCGCTCTCCAAGGAAACACGGCCGGCGACCAAACCGCTGCCGCCAGGGACGCCGCAGCCTCTTCGGACAACGCTGTCGCCAGCATCAAGACGGCTCGTGAGAAGATCTCCGCGGCTAAGACCGCCTACGCGAACGCAACCGATGCGGACTCGAAGGCAGCTGCCGCCGCGCAGCTCGATGGGGCGATGACCGCCCTCGACAACGCAACCGCCAGCGCCTCAAGCGCAAGCTCCAGCGCACAGAAGGCGCTATCCGGGGCGTCCACCGATGCTGCTAGCGTCCAGACCGCTATCGCCTACATCAGCGGCGCCCAGCAGGGCCTCAACTCGCTCGGCACGTCGCTCCCCACGAGCTTCGAAACTCTAACAGGACAAGTCGCCGACCTCGCCAAGGCCTCTGCCAACTACGGCGGAACCCAAGGCGCCATCCAAGCGCTCCAAGGCGCTTATGACGGCTACACCAAAGTGCAGTCGGGCCAGCAGATGAGTCTGGCCGATGCTATCTCGTATATGAACAGCTCCATCAACCCGACCGAACCCACCACCGAGAACCCCGGCCTCGTTGCCGGCATGACCTCCGCCGCCACGGGCGCATCGACGCTCAGCAGCGGCGCCTCCGAGCTCGCCGCGGGCACGGGCATGCTCTCTGCAGGTGCGACCAAGCTCAACAGCTCCATGCCCGCGCTTGCCAAGGGCGCAAGCACGCTTGCCGCAGCCCTGACGCAGGTAAACGATGGAGCCGGCACGCTCGCCTCGGGCGCCAAGACCCTGGCCGCAGGCACGGGAACGCTCGCCTCGGGCGCCAAGACACTCGCCAATGGCACCAGCACGCTCGCCTCGGGCGCCAAGACACTCGCCAACGGGACGCAGCAGCTCGCTGACGGCGGCAACACGCTCGCCAGCGGCGCCGCCACCCTTGCCGCCGGCACGCAGACACTCACCGATCGTACGAGCGATCTCGATACCCAGGTTATCGATACCGTCAAGGACAAGATCCAGGAGATGCTGAACCCCGAGTTCACGCCCACGGACTTTGTCAACGGCGAAGAGGGCGACCACATCAACCGCGTGCAGTTCGTCTATATGACGGGCGCCATCTCAAAGTAATAGCCGGAAGAATACAGACCGCTGATGCGAGCGGCCCCGAGCGACAAACGGCGCACGGGACCGCTCGCATTTACACCGGTTCTCGCCCTATCGAGGCACCCACACGTATCGAACCGCATCCCCATCGCAACGTGTCCCCACACGCATACGCAGCCAATGACGCAACAACCTCAACGCCTCAAGCCGAATTGCATCAGCGATTCGGCTTTTTATTTACACCCTCTGACGTTCACGCAAGATTATGCACGGCGGGTATACTGATAGGCATAAGAAAACGCGCGAGGCTGGCCCTCGCCGCACGTGAGGAGTTATGCATGGTTCCCGTTATCATCGGTATCATCGTTGTCGTAGCTATCGTCTGTGCCATCGCCGGCATCTACAACAAAATGGTTACGTTGCGTAATCGCATCGACAATGCCTGGCAGAACATCGATACGCAGCTGCAGCGCCGCAACGACCTCATCCCCAACCTCGTCGAGACCGTCAAGGGCTATGCCAAGCACGAGTCCGAGACGCTCGAGAGGGTCGTGGCCGCGCGCAACGCCTGCGCCAGCGCCACCACACCCGAAGGCAAGATGGAAGCTGACGGTCAGCTCACTGGCGCACTCCGCCAGCTCTTCGCTGTAGCCGAAAGCTATCCCGACCTTAAGGCCAACACCAACTTCCAGCAGCTTCAGACCTCACTTGAAGACACCGAGAACAAGGTGAGCTACGCGCGCCAGAGCTACAATGACTGCGTGCTCAACTACAACAACGCCATCCAGACATTCCCCGCCGTGATATTCGCAGGTATTTTCCAGTTCAAGGAGCGCCAGGGCTTTGAGGCCGCCGAAGCCGCACGCCAAGCCCCACAGGTTAAGTTCTAAGCTCTTTCCCTCCCGCACATAGGCGCACAGACCCCTCGGATCCGGGCTTCAAGCCCAATCCGAGGGGTTTCTTTTATCGGTTTTGGTCAAATGCTCTAACGCAGCTGCCCAAAATCAACGGAAAAAGTCAGGTAAATCAGAGACCTCGCAGTATAGAACCGGTTCTCGGTAATATTTTCCCAGGCAGAGCGGTTGTCGACTTCATGACTACTTGAGTAGACCATGTTTACCTGACTTTTTCCGTTGATTTTGGGCATCGGCCCACACAAAAAAGGCTCCCGCTGCATAAACGCAACGGGAGCCTTTCAAGTAAAAAGCAAACCTTAGAGACCAAATGCCCTAGCTAAACGGCGAACCGCCCGCCACTTACTCGCTGATCTTGAAGACCCAGTTGTGCTTGTCCTCAACAGCGCCGTCCTGGATGCCGGTAAGGGTCTCGCGGAGCTTCTTCATCACGGGGCCGATCTCGGTGCAGCCGGCCGGGAAGGTCACGGTCTCGTCAGCGCCGTAGACGTTGTTGTCGATCTGGCCGACCGGCGAGATGACGGCAGCGGTGCCGCAGAGGCCGCACTCGACGAAGGCGCCGCTGGCAACCTCGGTCCACTCAACGGGACGCTCGTCGACGGTGATGCCCAGGTCCTTGGCAACCTGAACGAGCGAACGACGGGTGATGGAAGGCAGGATGGAGTCGGTGTGCGACTTGGGAACCACGAGGGTACCGTCCTCCTTGACGAAGAGGAGGTTGGCGCCGCCGGTCTCCTCAACGTAGGTGCGGCTCTCGGAATCGAGATAGAGGTTCTCGGCGTAACCGGCGCGGTGGGCCTCCATGGTGGGCTTGAGGCTCATGGCGTAGTTAAGGCCGGCCTTGATGTTGCCGGTGCCGTGAGGTGCAGCGCGGTCGTACTCGGAAACGCGCAGCTTGATGGGCTTAAGGCCGCCCTTGAAGTACGGACCGACCGGAGTCACGAGAATACGGAACGTGTACTCAGGAGCGGGAGCCACGCCGATCACGTCACCGGAGCCGATCATGAAGGGACGCACATAGAGCGTAGCGCCCGAGCCGAAGGGCGGAACCCAAGCGGCGTTGGCGGCAACGACCTGCTTAACGGCCTCAACGAAGCGGTCCTCGGGGAAGGGCGGCATCTCGAGGCGCTCAGCGGAGCCGTACATGCGCTCGGCGTTCATGTCGGGACGGAAGCACACGATGCTGCCGTCCTCGGTGGTGTAGGCCTTGAGGCCCTCAAAGACCTCCTGGCAATAGTGGAAGATGCCACCGCACTCGGAGATGTGCAGGGTGTGATCGGTGGTCAGGCCACCCTCGTCCCACTCGCCATCCTTCCAGTGCGCCTCATAGCTGTAATCGGTCTTGACGTAATCAAAGCTGAGGTTACCCCAGTCCAGATCCTTTTTCTCAACTGTCATGGTTGCTCCTAACTGCAATTTCAGATTCTCGTGAACCCGCAATCGGAACCCTATGACAGCCACGTCGCAACATCGTGCGCGCAGCGCGTAGTAAACCGCACGCACGAATCGCAGCCGTTCATATTTCAGACCGAGCGCGTTCACATGGACGAGATTGTACTCCCACGCTTTGAACAAAAGTTCAATTTCTTTACTACGTTAAAGTTTTTCGTAGCTTTGGCACTTTTCTTGGAGAATCTCGCCCGACATGCCGTAAGAACCGCTCACGATGCAAAAGCGCCTCCCACTTCCGAGGAAATGGGAGGCGCTTTTGCAGTCGCTACGGAAATGAATCAGGTGCATCGAGCGTTACACTGATCCGCAATCTCCATTTACTACCACTGGTACGAATAGATATAGGTTGGGTCAGTTCGGCTAGTCTTGTCGACAACACCCTCAAACGTAGGATAGAGTTTGCCTTCGCTATCCACCGTCCAGTACGTGTTTTCAATTCTGTAGCGGCTTGTTGACGTGTAATACTGGAACTGAGCTGGCTCAACATCGTAATAGATGTTATGGCCCTTGTTATAGCGCGATCCCTCACCGGTCTCTATCTTGGCGCTCGTCGCCGTGAGGTCGAACACACCGAAGGCGTAGAACTCGACCCTATTGATCCAATAGCCATGGGCAAGGCGGTTCCAGAACCTCTTGAACCAATTGCCGTACTGGTAGTACCTCACGAGACTGTCATAAAATTCGGTGTCGAAGTCGTAAAGAAGTTGGTTTTCTTTAACAGCACCCGTTTTATAGTTAACCACCGTGCCGTAACGAGCTTTGGAATGCCAATTCCAGAACAGGTTACGAGGACCATCCACTACACCGCCGCTCTGAGTAATGACCCAGTCACCAGAATTCTTGATCCGATCACCGATGTTCGAGCTCAATAGACGCTCGGAGGAGCTTCCCAGTTCAACCCAATAGTTCTGTCTGATTGCGCCGTATTTGAAGAAAGGAGCCGACATTTTAGTTTCTATGAAATTGTAACCGGCATACGTCAACACAAAGGGCCAGTTCTGATTCTCGTCTGCGTTTCTATTCAGATACGTCTCATTTTCCGTTGGAGTCGGGTTATCGGCCGTGCCCGCGTTGACAACACCATACTGCTTCAGGGCCGTCATCATCGTCACGGTATTACTGTTATTCCTATCTATGCCGACCGCTTTCGCCTTATAGGTTGTCGATGGTGCGGTGTTAATGGACTTAAAGCCCAGCGATTGCAACTCTTCGTCGATGTTCTCGACAGCTTTTCTCACTTCTTTGCCGCTGCTGTCGGTCGTAGTGATAGCAGGACGAAGCGCTTCCGGCAGAGCGTCGAGGCGCTTTACCATCTGTGTGATCTGCCAGGCCTTGAAGGACGACTTGGCAGACCAGGTCGACTTTTCGGCAAACTCAATAATATCGTCAGATGAATTATCGGGGCCGAGGTCCATGTTGTATGACTCGGCGAAGCAGCTCTTATCATATGCCGAGGTCTTGGCATAGTAGCTATTGCCGTTGTCCTGCTTCGTATTGAAGTAAACAGGCTCGGAAGCAGTCGCCTCAACCACAAGGAGGCGCTCCCTGCCCGTACCATCACTATGGGTCTTTGCCGCATAAGGCGACTCAGTGAAATAGTGGTTATCGAGGATGTCCTGCAAGGCGCTCGCCGCAGCGACCTCCTCGCTCACCGTATCATCCTTCTTATACTCCTCAACCTTGGCCGTGTACTCGTCCTTGTACTGGCCGTCCTTGATCTTGTCGAGGTCGTAACGCGTGTTGATCTTCAAATCGCCCTCTTCGGCCTCTGCCGCGGCGTCGTCCGTCTCCTCTTTGGGAACGTAGTCATCGTTGGGATACTCGTCGATAAGTTGGTCCCAGTTGTAGTCACCGTACAGGGCATTCATCACTTCAGAAGTCTTGTCCTGGAGGTCGTCGGCACCCACCTTGATCTGGCTCTGGTCGTATCCGTCGGCATTGTCGTAAGCCTGCAAGGCAAGATCGGCATTCGCAACCATGTAGGCGTTGAGCCACATCTGGGAGAGCGTAGCGATGAACGCGAGCCTCACCGTGTAGGTTTCGGACTCCCAGTTGTAGAAGTTCTCGACGTAGTTGAAATAAGCGTCCAACAGGTTCGTATTGTGCGGGGTGCCGGGGCAGATCATGTCGTAGAGCTCGTCCAAGGCCGCCTCAGCACTCACCTTGCCCGCCTGAAGCGTTGCGTACTTGTTTCCGTATTGAACGAACTTGCGTACCAGCGTCACAGCCTCTTCCGGCATGTCCTTGAGGGGGGTCGCCAGGGTGCAGGCGTTATGCTCCTCGGTAGTGTCCTCGTATTTGCCGAGTTCATCCTGCAAGGTGGAAACGAGGTTCGTCATCTGCTTCCCGCTCATGTACGAGTTGAGGTTCGTCAGTCTCGTCGCGTAAGCGCTGTAGGCAATCGAGTCGTCAATCTTTTGCAAACTCAACGTGATGACACTGGTATTGGCTGCAATTCCATTGACCGTGGACTCGAGCTTATCGAGCTTGCTCATGACGTCATTGATGCTGTAGGTGGTGGACTTCTCCGAGAAGCTAAACGCGCTGACCAGGCCGACCGCCGCGCCGAGGATGGTCCCGACAGGTCCGAGCATGGACAGGCTGGCGCCGCCGCTATCGGTGTACGCCTTGATAATCTTGGTAACGGCCTCGAAGATCTTCTTGCCGGACTCGGCCGCTGTCTTGGCGATCGACTTGACCTCGTCGCACGCGATCTTCTTAATTTCCTTGGAGATGTCGTCCGTCGCCGATTTGACCGCTGCAGCCGTCTTGGGGGCTTCGGACGCACCGCTCTCGCCCTGACCCTCGTCGACCGTTGCCGTGCCGTCGGCGTCCGAAAGGCCACTCATGAGGGATGCACCGTCGACGATCTCGACCTGCTTATCGATATCCGCAACGCCGAACGCATTGGTGCTGCCGTTGCTCATCCTAAGGTCAAGGCCGCTGACATAGGAGTAGAGCGAGCCGAGCACTTCGTTCTTGTCACTCTTGATGGAGAGGCCGAGAGCCTCGAGCGAAGAGGTGAACTCGGAGGTGGGCACTGTCACCTTAAGCTCCATCACATCGTTATCCGCATCGTTAACGCCCACGGACGCAACTTGCATGTCGGACGTCACGGCATTGGGCGACACGGCGGTTGAATCATCGCTCTGGACCTCCTGTTTAGTTGCCGTGAACGTGGTCTTATTCTTGAGGTCGACGGCCGTGACCGTCTCGTCGTCGGAAACAAGATCGGATGCACCCTGCACCGCGGCAAGGTACGTGATCTCGGTCGTCTCACCCGAAGTCGTGTAGTCCGTCGCCCACATAATGGCCGTGGGGTCGCTCTCGGCGTAGCTAAAGCCCGCCCCATTACCCGCAGTGCTTTCCTCGACGCCCTCGGGATACGCTACCTGGCCGTAGCTCGTACCCACCGTAGAGGTCAGCAGAGGGCTGATGCGGACACCGCGCTCGAGAGCTTCTGTGAACTCATCATACGCATCTTGACCAGTCATGCCCTCAACAGTGAACTCAACCCAGAGGTTGGCGTCGTCCCAATCGAGCGCGGTGGGCGTGACGCTTGGTCCCGTCTCCTTATTGAGCAGCGACACCATCCCCTTGGAGAGAGCATACTCGGAGTCTATCTGTTTGAAGGTATGCCCCTCGATGCCGTCGATCGTGTAGGCCTCGGTTTCGAGCGCATCGAAACCCTCGACGTCATCGCGCACCGGCATGCCAAGATAAAGGCCGTTGAGGTCGATTGCGACCTTGAACTTGTTGGAACCATCGTAGAACTCACCGTTATCGTAGGTGTACACGTCGGTATCGGAGCCGAGGGCCTCTGTCTTGCTCGTCACCTGAAGAACGGTCGGAGTGGCATCAACGAACTTTACGCACGCCATTCCCAAACTGTTCTCATCGGTTTCATCGCTCTTGTCGAAGGAGCCCTGCGCAAAGGAGATGTAGCCGTAAGGACTGCTCTCCATGCAGCTTTCATAGTTCTTGTAGGCATCAGATTCACTGTACTTGGCCGGGATGTCATCGACCGCGAGCCACATCTCATAGTGTACCGTGGCGTCATCGTCGAGCGTATCCCTATCGTACTCATCATTCTCGGTCGTCTTGAACACGATGGGTTTACCGCGAAGCGTCGCGCCCTCGAGCGCACCGCTGAACTCGAGCTTGCTGCCGTCGAAGTACCCGAAATCTGAGGCAGTGGCATCATCAGTGCCGGCGCTACCGGACAGCCTGGCCATCGCAGCTTTGCCCTCTTTCTTGCTGATATCTTCCTTGGCGAAAGGAGAGGAAGACTCGAGCACGACAAACCCACTCGTTGCGTACTTGGCGATGCTGTTGGACGTGTCGACGTTCACGGTCGACGCGGACTCGTGCTCGCCGTCAACCAGGAAGGTGACCTTGGCGTCGACGGAGACCTTCTGGTCGCCCGCGGAGAGGTCGAGCGTCTTGGTGCCGGTGACGGGCGTGTCGCAGAGCGAGGTCGCGTCCTCGCCGCCCTCGGTGGCATCGTCCTGCACCTCGTACTCCACGGTGTTGCCCGAGTCCGCCTCGTCGGCGAAGGCCTGCAGCATGGGCACGGGGTAGCTCGCGGCGACGAGCGCCACGGTGGCCACGATGAGGACCATGCCCTTGAAGCGGAGCTTGCGCGCGGCCATGATGAAGAGCACGCCGCCACACACGCACACGATGGCGACGCCCGCATAGGTGAGCGTGTCGCCCGTGCGCGGGAGGGCGCCCTTCTTAGCGCCGTCGGCCTTGCCACCGTTGTCGGTATCGCCGCCGTTGTTCTTCTTGCCATCGGTGTCTCCGCTGCCGGAGCCGCCGTCGTCCTTCTTGCCGGAAGCCTTCTTGAAGACCGCCGTGGTGCTAAGCGTACCGCCGTCCTCGGTGGTCTGCACCGCCGACTTGAGCGAGCCGCTCACGAGCTCGTAGCCCTCGGGGGCCTCGAACTCCACCAGGTGTCCGGGGACCTTCTGGCCCGAGTCGTTGGTGCTGCTGACGGTGATCTGGATCTGTCCGTCGGGTAGGTTCTCGACGGTGGCCGAGCCGTCGAGCGGCACGACCTCCATGATCTCATCGTTCGTCACCTCATCGTCCGCTAGTGCCGGCGCGGGGGCGAACACGAGCGCCGCAAACGCTGCCAGAATGGCCAGCAGCAGGGCGAGGCGCACGCCTCCCCTCTTTGCGTCCAGCGCGCGCGTTCCCGTGTATGCGCCCATGGGCCTCTCCGTTTCCTCCATGCGGGCGCAGCGCGCGCCCGCCTTGTATCCAGATGCATTAACTTTAGCTTAATGGAGCCTAAAACCTTCAATCAATTGTTTAACGCGGGGATTAATTGTCCGTGAACGGAACAGGGTCAAACAAAAAGCGCCCCCACTTCCTAAGGAGTGGGGGCGCTTGCGGTCTTTGGCCACAAGCCCAGCGGACTAAACCGAGTAAATTCCGCCAGCCGTCAACCTAACGCACGCACGATCACAACACGCGTTAATTCGCGTACTCATAGTGATACCAGGGATACTCTTTGCTCGTTTCGTTTTTGACGCCCTCTTCGACAGGATACAGCTTGCCGTCGTATCCAATCCACCAGTACGAGTTCTCAAACTCAAAGCGGGCGAACCTCATCGGAGAGTACAGCTCAATATCAAGGGAGCCGTTGTCGTAGGCCTCTTGTAAGTATTCCCTACGCCTGTAGAGATTGCCGTCCGTACTACCCGTGCCGGCGCCCGTTTCTATCGTGGCGCTCTTGGTCGTGAGGTTGAACACGCCGAAGGCATAGAACTCAACCCTCGTGACCCAATGATGGCTCGTGAGCCTCCTGCACCAGTTGGTAAACCAGTTAGTGGACTTATACCACTGCGTGAGGCTGTTGTAGTACTCGGCATCGACGGTGTACAGGAACTGATTCTCCTTAACCGTACCGTCCTTATAGTTGACCACCGTGCCGTACCTGGACTTGGAGTGCCAATTGGAATTGCAGTCACGCGCACCCTTCACGACGTCGGCACTCTCCGTTATGACCCAGTCGTTGGAATGCTGGATTCGATCACCGATGTCCCCGCCGAGCATGCGTTCCGATGACCCGCCTAGCTCGACCCAATAACTCGAACGCATCTGTCCGTTATTCCCGTTTGCAAGCAGGGTGGAATCAAAACCGATATTAGTCAAGATGTAGGGCCAGGTCTGGTTCTCGTCAGCCGAGTCATCGAGGAGCACCTCATCGGCCGTGGCCGTTGGGTTATCGGTCGTCCCCTTGTCTACCATGCCGTAGTTTCTATAGGCCTGCAAGAACGTGTACTTACCCTTGGTGGTGCGGTCCATGCCGGCCACCTTAAGCATGTAGTTCTTCTCGGGCGATGTGTTGATGGACTTAAAGCCCAACGCCTGCAGTTCCTCGTCGACGTTTTCCACCGCGCGCTGCACTTCGTTGCCGTTCTCGTCCGTATCAGTGATGGTGGGGCGCAGCGAGGCGGGCAGCGCCTTTAAGCGCTTGACCATCTGAGTGACCTGCCATGCCTTAAAGGACGAATTAGCCGACCAAGTTGAATTACCGGCAAGGTCGATGATGCCAGACGAGCCGTCGCCGTCGCCCTTGATATACGATTCGGCAAAGCAGGTCTTGTCATAGGCCGCCGTCTTGGCGTAGTAGGTCTGCGTGTTGCCCTTGCTGTCGGTATACGTCGGACTGAAGTAGATGCGATCGGCCTGAGTGGTCGAATCCACCACCAGCAGGCGCTCGACACCGGAGCCGTCGCTGTGGGTCTTCTTTATTGCGGCGTCCTTACCACCAGGCGACTCGGTGAAATAGTACGTATCGAGGATGTATTGGATCGCCTGAGATTCAGCATCCGCCTTGGTGCTTCCGGCCTTTTGGTACTCTGCCACCTTGGCATCGTACTCTTTGTAATAGTCACCGACCTCAATCTGGCTCAGATCGTAGTCCAGCGGAGTCGGAGTAAAGTCGGTCTGGGTCTGATCAGAGTCCGTCTGTTCCTTCTCGGAATCTTTATCGAGGTTGGGATATTCCTTTGTGATCGTGTCCCAGTCATAGTCACCATACAGGTTACTCATAACCGTTTGAGTATTTTCCTGCATGACGTCGGCGTCCGTCTTTATGGCAGCCTGCTCATATTCGGAAGCCGTCTTATTGTCGTATGCCTGCAAAGCAAAGTCGGCGTTCGCGACCATGTAGGCGTTAAGCCACATCTGCGAGATGGTAGCGATGAATGCCTGACGCGCCGCATAGGTCTCGGACTCCCAGTTGTAGAAGTTCTCCGTGTACTTGAAGTACGCGTCTGTCAATTTGACGTCGTGATACGCAGTGCTTCCGACAATCATGGTATAGAGCTCGTTCAGTGCTTCCTCGGCACTGCTCTTGCCTGCCTGAAGCCTTGCGTACTTGTTGCCGTACGTCACAAACGTGCGCACCAGGGTTATGGCATCTTCGGGCATGTCCTCAAGAGGCGTCGCGAGCGAGCACTTGCCCGACCCGTCCTTCGTATCGATTTTGGCGAGCTTATCCTGCAGATTGGAGATGAGGCTCGTCATCTGCTTGCCGCTCATATACGTATGGAGATTGTTCAGCTTCGATGCAAACTCCCTGTAATCGCTCGAGTTTTCCATCTCCTGCAAGCTCAGAGAGATAACGCTGGTGTTTGAGGAGATCCCGTTAACCGTCTGCTCGAGCTTATCGAGCTTGTTCATAACGTCGTTGATGCTGTAAGTGGTCTCGTTCTCGCCACCATTGTCGAAAACGTTGATAAACGTAACCGCGGCGCCGATGATCGAGCCCACGGGGCCGAGCATGGATAAACCAAGACCGCCGCTATCTTTGTAGGCCTTGATGATCTTGGTGATGGCACCGAAGATCTCCTTGCCGGACTCGATCGCCTGCTTGACAGCCTTCTGCACGGTATCGTCGTTCACCACTCGTTTGATGTCGTCGGAAATCTTCTCAACCGACTCCTTTACCTTAACGGCCGATTTAGGCGTGGTGGTCGTGCTGTTGCTGCTGGATGCGGCTGCGGTATCGACGCTCGCAAGGTCGCTCATGAGCGACGCGCCGTCGATGAGCTGGACCTGTTTATCGGTATCCGTGACGCCAAACGCGTTGGCGCTACCGTTGCTCATCCTCACGTCGAGGCCGCTGACATAGGAGTAAAGGGAGCCGAGGACTTCGCTCTCGTCGCTCTTGGTAGACAGGCCGAGCGCCTCAAGCGAAGCGGTGAACTCAGAGGTAGGAACGGTGACCTTGAGCTCCATCACGTTATTGTCCGCGTCATTTACGCCCACGGACTCGACCTCCATGCCCGAGGTGGAGCTGAGGGCCGCATCGCCGTTGGCATCGTTGGCGTTCGTCGTGTCGTTAGACGCACCATCGCTGGAGCCGCTGTCCTCGACCTCCTGCTTCGTTGCCGTGAACGTGGTCTTCCTCTTAAGGTTGACGTCCGTGACCGTCTCGTCGTCGGAAACAAGATCGGACGCGCCCTGCACTGCAGCGAGATACGTGATCTCGGTCGTATCGCCCGAAGTCTTGTAGTCCGTCGCCCACATAACGGCCGTGGGGTTGCTCTCGGCGTAGGCAAAACCATCGCCCTCGTCAGAGGTCGATCCATCGGTATCCTCGGGATACGCTATCACCGCGTAGCTCGTTCCCACCATCGAGGCAAGTATGGGGCTGATGCGCACGCCACGGGAAAGAGCTTCCGTGAATGCCGTGTATGCCTCTTGGCCGGTCGCGCCCTCAACGGTGAACTCAACCCAAAGGTTAGCGTCGTCCCAATCGAGCGCGGTGGGCGTAACGTTCGGACCGCCCTCCTTATGGAGCAGCGACACACAGCCGTTGGCAAGTGCGTAGTCCGCGCTGATCTGCTTGAAGGTATGCCCCTCGATGCCGTCGATCGTGTAGGCCTCGGTTTCGAGCGCATCGAAGCCCTCGACATCGTCGCGCACCGGCATGCCCAGATAGATGCCGTCCAGGTCGATAGCGACCTTGAACTTGTTGGAGCCGTCGTAGAACTCACCGTTATCGTAGGTGTATACATCGGTGTCAGAACCGAGCGCGTCCGTCTTGCTGGTCACCTGGAGGATGGTCGGATCGGCGTCGACGAACTTCACACAGGCGATGCCCAAAGAGCTCTCGTCCGCGCTGTCGCCCTTGTCGAAGGAGCCTTCCGCGAAGGAAATGTAGCCGTAGGGATTGTTGTTCATGCAGTCCGCATAGTTCTTGTACGCATCGGTCTCGGCATATTTGGCCGGAATGTCATCGATCGCAAGCCACATCTCGTAGTGCGTGGTGTCATCGTCGTCGAGCGTGTTCTTGGCGTACTCGTCCTTCTCGGTCGTCTTGAAGACGATAGGGTCGCCACGGAGCGTCGCGCCCTCGAGCGCGCCGCTGAACTCGAGCTTGCCACCATCGAAGAAGCCGAAATCAGAGACCATGGCCTCGTCTTCGACCTCGTCATCCGAAAGCTCGTCGATCGCCTCTTCGCCCTCCTTTTTGCTGGCACTCTCCTTAGCAAACGGCTCGGGAGACTCAAGGATGAGGAACGCGCTCGTGGCGTACTTGGCGATGCTGTTGGATGTGTCGACGTTCACAGTCGATGCGGACTCGTGATCGCCGGCCACCAGGAAGGTGACCTTGGCGTCGACGGAGACCTCTTGATCGCCCGCGGAGAGGTCGAGCGTCTTGGTGCCGGTGACGGGCGTGTCGCACGCCGCGTCCTCCTCCTCGCCGCTAACGGGCGCGTCATCCTCTACCTCGTACTCAACGGTGTTACCGGAGGTCGCCTCGTCGGCGAAGGCCTGCAGCATGGGCACGGGGTAGCTCGCGGCAACGAGGGCCACGGTGGCCACGATGAGGACCATGCCCTTGAAGCGGAGCTTACGCGCGGCCATGATGAAGAGCACGCCGGCGCACAGACACACGATGGCAACGCCGATATAGGCAAGCGTATCGCCCGTACGCGGGAGAGCACCCTTCTTGCCGGTGTTATCGGCCTTCTTATCCGCGTCCTTCTTCGTGCTCTCGCCCGTCTTTTTAAAGACCGCCGTGGTGCTGAGCGTATCGCCGTCCTTGGTGGTCTGCACCGCAGACTTGAGCGAGCCGCTCACGAGCTCGTAGCCGTCGGGAGCCTCGAACTCCACCAGATGCCCGGGGACGTCTGCGCCCGAATCGTTGGTGCTGCTGACGGTGATCTGGATCTGTCCGTCGGGCAGATCCTTTACGGTGGCGGAACCGGTAAGCGGCACCGCGTTGACCACCTCATCGTTATCCACTACGTCGTCGGCGCGCGCCAGCGTGGGGGTCAGCGCGAGCGCAACGAGTGCGACCATGATGGCTAGCATCAGCGCGAGGCGCGCGCCTCCCTTCTTGGCGTCAAGCGCGTGCGTTTCCGTGTATGCGCCCATAAGCTCTCCGTTCCATCTATGCGGACGCAGCGCGCCCGCTGTATAACCAGATGCATTAACTTTAGCTTAATGGAGCCTAAAACCTTCAACCAATTATTTAATGGGGTGGTTAATTGTCCGTGAACGGGATGGTACGTGGCCGCCCGCCTAGAACAAGCGACCCCCCTCTATATGATGCACTGCTTTTCTCTACAGGTAGTAAAGGAACGAAGAGATCTTCTCTGCGGTAGATGCGTCCAACGTGCCATCGAAATTGAGATGGAGCACAGGCGATGCAACTCGATATTCCTTAGCTCCCTCTTTAAGGCGGAGCATGGTATCGACGTTCTCGTAGAGCGACGCTGCGGTAATGACACCCGCACTCCGGCGCGATGCGCACACCTGCTTTGCCAGCCGATAACGCGCGTTGCCGCCTGCGAACCGCGGAAGCAAGCGATCTGCCTCGCGCGTAAGAGCATCTGGATCCGATTCAAACGGCACCGCGTCTTCTCCCAAGCGGACCGCAATGCGCGCAGCCCCCTCTGCCATCTTTATCTTGAGCTGGTCAAGCAGGGCACCGCGACGCTCAAGCTCGGCGGGCGGTATATCGTTGGGATCCGCTGCGGCCCCATGATCATGCGCTGAATTCTCCCATGGCATGCCGGCCGCAGCCGCATGCGAGCCATAGGTTCGGTCCTCGATGAGCTCGTCATTCCAAAGCATCCAAAACCACTCGGAAAGCGGCATCCTCACCAACTTGAACCCATGCTCGTGCACCACCGGCCACACATCGGCACAGATGTCATCGTCCAGCACCGGGAGCCATTCGCCCACAAGGGTAAGACGTTTTTGCGCCATCGCGTCAGGCGTGTCATCGGCACCCGTCGCAGAAGCATCGGCGAGGGCGGTGGCAACGTCTCCTTCGACAAGCAGGTCGAACAGCTCCTCCGCAGCCCCAACGCCAAAGACGCGCTCAAGCTCCCACGGCAAAGTCTCAAAACGCGGCGCCCAAATCTTAACGTCGACAAACCCGCGTGCATGGAGGATGGCACGAATCGCGCGCTCAAACTGGTTGTCGGCCTCCGCACCACGCGTTGCCGGCAGCACCAGGTGCAATTCGACCCCGTCGTCAGCCGCACGCTGCGCGGCCAGCAACGACATGCCGAGCAACGCCGTGAACGAGCAATATTCCTTGGTTGAGGTGGCGGCGCGTCCCGCTTCGAGCGCCGCAAAGTCAAGCGGGACCGCAGCGGCATCGAGCCCACGTCGACGGAGCGCATCCGCGACAAGCTCCCCGTATGCGCCGACACCCGGCACCACCACGCGCGAAACGGAACCCGCAAGGGGAACCTCCCCGCTTTCGGGGATCCTGTACAGCGCCATTGCCTCTGCGGCGTCGCCCGCGGGCGGCAAGCTCACGCGCTGGGCCTCTTCAACGGAAAGATGCGAGAGCGCATTCAAAAAGGCCTCGATGCGCGTGATCACGCCCACGCGGCTGAAGTGCTCGTCGCACTCAATGGCCAGGTAGGGCTTATCGCCCATCTCTTCGGCAAACAGCTTGTCCATCATGGTGTCGGGACCGCAGCCATGGTTGGTGAGGTAAACCGCAAAGAGGCGCGGGTCGCGGCGGATGAGCTTGGCGCCCGTCATGATGTGCTGCCCAAATGGCCAACAGATACCCGGATGGTCGGCAGAGACGTCTATATCGTGCCCACCGCGAAGGTGAGAGAGGGTGATGACCTTCTGACCGTGGTCGAGCAGGATCTGCGGGATGCCCATGTTGAGCGCGCCGTCGGCGATGCCGTAATTGCGCGTGACGATGACGAGCACGCGCTCGTCCGGGGCAAGAGACGCCAAGAGTTCGTCGCCCAGGCGCTCAAGTTCCTGTCCGTACTCGGTGACGGCGAAACCGCCCGCCATCATGGCGACGGCGGTTTCCTGCGGCGTGTGGCCAAGCTGCTCACCCAAGCCGAGCATCGCGCCGGCCATGGCTTCCTGACCGAAGTCCATGTCGAGCACGGGGTTCAGAAGCTCGATGCCGCGCCGATCAAGACGCAGATCGTCGGCCACCAAGCGCGGCGCCGTCTGCATGTAGACGCATGCGTAGTTGTGCGCCACCTTTGAGGATGCGTGACGGATCGTGCGCACGCTCGGCATGAAGATATAATCGACGCCCCGCTCGGCAAGCCACGCCATATGACCGTAGATGAGTTTGACGGGGTAGCAGGTCTCCCCGCGCGCATGCTCCTGAGAGAGCGCCACGATGCGCTCATCGGTATCGGGCGAAAGCACCACGTTGTACCCAAGCTGCGTGAAATACTTATTCGCCAGCGGAAACAGACGATGCAGCATGAGGCAGCGCAGGATGCCGACGGTCTTTTTGGCGGCATCGCGCTCACCCGTATAGTCTTTGAGAAAGAGTTCCTCGGCGCGGGCATAGAAGGCTCGGTTAAGGGCCACTTGAGCCCGATCGATCTCGTGCGCGACGCTAGAAGCGCCGGTAAGGTCAAACCCCTTGAACGCCGTTCCATCAAAGGACGGATCGGCGGCCTTCTCGGCTGCCATAAGGGCCGCGCCCACCGCACCCGAAACGGCGAAGTGAGGACTCACCGTAACGGCGTCGCCCCAAAATGCGCGAAACGCCTCCACGATAGCCGGGTTATAGGCCACACCGCCTTGCAGAACGATATGCTCGCCAACCTGCTTTGAACCCACCACGCGATGGAGGTAATTGCGCACGACGGAGAGGGCCAGACCTGCGGCCACATCGGCCTTGCTCGCGCCGACGGCCAGCGCGGACGTAATAGCCGTCTCGACGAACACGGTGCAGCGCTCGCCCAGATCGACGGGGGCGGTGGCAGAGAGCGCAAGCGCTCCGTACTCGGCAAGGGGTATGCCCATACGCGCCGCCTGCTCTTCGATAAAGGAACCCGTACCCGCAGCGCAGACCTTGTTCATCTGGAAATCGACAACCTGGCCGCCGCGCAGCGAGATGTACTTGGAGTCCTGGCCGCCGATCTCAAACACTGTATCTACCTGCGGATCCGCATGGGCAGCACCGGCTGCCTGGCAGGTGATCTCGTCGATCGCGGCATCGGCGCCCACGAACTTAGCCATAAGGTTGCGCCCGGAACCCGTGGTCACCGCAGCGTCCACGACAACGGTCTCGCCCAGACGCTCACCCAAGGAGGCGAGTCCCGCACGCACCGCGTTACGGGCATCGCCCGCCGTACGCAGATATTGGGCATCGAGCACATGCCCCTCGCGGTCGAGCAAGACGAGGTTCGTCGAGGTCGACCCCACATCGATGCCGAGGGTCGCATGCACACGGTCGTCCGCGGAAAACGCCCACTCGGAACGCGGCAAAGCAACAAAGCCCTCGCTCGCAACGTAGCCGCTTTCGGGCAGCGGCGATACGCGTGGCAGATCGGCAGCCCCCGCATCGATGCGCGCGGCCTCGAGAGCGCCAACGAGATCGACGATCCCCGTATTCGCCCCGGCATCGCGCGCATAAAGCGCAGCGCCGACCGCCTGGGCAAAGAGCGCTTGATCGGTACAGATGAGTTCGTTTTCGGCAAGCCCGAAGACTTCGCTTACGGCATCGCGCACGCCGGCGTTAAGCGATACGCCGCCTATGAGCGCTACCGGCGCCTCGACGGGCAGCCCGCGAACGACAAGGGCCTTGAAGCTCTTAACCATGGCATAGCACAGGCCGAGCAGGATGTCCTCGACGGGCGCTCCTTCCTGTTGGCGATGGATGATATCGGTCTTGGCAAAAACCGAGCAGCGCCCCGAGATACGCGGGATCGACTGCGCGCGGGCGACGAACCTCGAATAATCTTCGATGTTCTGGCCCAATCGCATCATCTGATCTTCAAAGAACGAGCCCGTTCCCGAAGCACAGCTTTCATTCATGGCGAACTCTGGCGCGCCTACACCTCCCACATTATGGATGTAGCAGGCGTTTTGTCCGCCGATAGCGATAACGGAGCGCGCTTCCGGAAAGAGCGCCGCCACACCGTCGGCGATGGCAGGTATATCTCCGAGCGTAGCAAGCAAACCGCGGCCGACAACCTCCGTCAGCAGCTCGGCAGAAGAACCCGTAGCGCATACGCCCGCGCATGCGCTTTCGTCCATCTCCCTTGCAAGCGTCCTCAGAAGCTCGAGCGCGCAACGCGCGGGCTCGCCATGATGCACCGCGCGGCGGCACCACAGCAGCTCGGGAACAGCAGGGCGCGTAACCCCCGCTTCATTTGCGTCCGCAGCGACAGCGACGACCTTAATGGAGGTCGCGCCCGCATCGATACCCACGGTATAGTTCACGTTGTTCCCCTCATCGGCTTCTTCAACGGGACACCCAGCGCCCGGCCCCTAAGCTTGCGAGGCGCTCCCACGATCGGCGAGCCATGCCTCGTATTCAGCGAGAAAAGCCTCTTTATCGAGCTTTTTCAGCTTCACCACATCATCGAAGGTTACGAGCTTGGTGATGGGATTGCCCACCGAGAACGGAAAGCCCTTCACGCGCAGGAAATCTCCGAACGAGGGCTCCTCGGTCGCGATCTGGTTCATGGTCTTGGTCGAATCGATCAACGTTATTCCTCTCGTTATGCTGCCCTAGCGGTCGTGTCAGCTTGCCGCAGGACGCAGCAGCTCTATATGCCGCCCCTTCACGGTGAGACACCCTTCATCTTGCAGGCGATGCAGCTCCCGCGAAAGCGCCTTGTCGTTAATGCCCAGGTAACTGGCCAGCTCCTTGCGGTTATAGGGGAGATCGATGCTCCCCGTCCCCTCCACGTCGAGCGACTCGAGATACATAAGCAAGCGGTTCCTGAGGCGCGGCTCGGCAAAGAGCGTCAACTTGTATGAAAGCTCCGAGATCTTCTTGGACATCTCGGCCATGATGTTGGCGCGTACGCGCAGGCAATCGCGATCGTCGCTCTGTTCAAGACGATCGGAGGGGATGAATACGACGAGCGACGCCTCGATGCAGATGATATCGACTGGCGAGCGCCCGAGCGTAGTGGGCACGGCCTCGGCAAACGACTCGCCCGGGCCGAAGCGTCCGACGATGGTGTAGCCGTTCGCACGGGGCAGGCGCGCCTCGACGACGCCCGCGATGAGCACAGGGTACTTGCGCAGCGCATCGCCTGCATGAGCGATGTAATCTTGTCCAACATACCGACAGACGCCGCAGCCAAGGCCCACGATCACGTCCATCACACGGGCCTCGGGCACCCCTTTGAATACCGGGGAACCGGCCAGTACCTTGACGATCTCTTTATCCCTGAGCTGCATGCCACCGCCCCTGTTCCACCGATGCTTAAACCTCATCATGTTTAAGTTAGCTCAGGGATACACACATGCATGGTTGCCGCGGCAACCATGGTTAACTTTTTCGCAAAAGCTCGATAACTTTCAAGGACGGCCGCATGTCATGCGGCAACGGGCCTGGCCCATCTACGCTAAACACTCACCTCAGCGGCCTCGCCTGATTGCCTACGAACCTTGCATCTCGTCGAGGATCATCGTGCGCGCGCCCAAAAGCGCCGCGTCTTCCTCGCCGTGCGTAGCCATCAAAACGGTACGTCCCGCCTGATGCCGCCGAATGAACGCTATCACCCGCCGCCTGGTGGCAAAGTCAAGCCCGGTGAATGGCTCGTCGAGCACCACCAGATCGGAAGGCGCCGCCATGGCGCGGACCAAAGCGACGCGGCGACGCATGCCGCCGGAAAGCTCCCTAACAGGCTGGTCCAGACAGGCGGAAGGCAGAATTTCCCCCAGCATATCGCGCAGCTCGCTGCGCAACACGTCCTTCCCCAGCACCAGCGCCACGTTCTCTACGGGGGTAAGCATGGTGCAAAGACGATCCTCCTGGAACATCATCGAGATGCGCTCCCGCCCGACGCCGCTCACGCAACCGGCGTCAGCATCCTCAAGCCCCAGCAAAACGCGGAAGAGCGTGGTCTTACCCGAGCCGGAAGGCGCCATAAGGCAGGTGATGGAACCCTCGGGCAGCGTTGCCCGCACACCGCGCAACACGCGATTCCCGCCGTACGCCTTGCCCAGACCGTCGAACACGATGTCGGCCATCACGCCCCACCGCCTTTGCCCAGACACGCACCCATCGGCCGCGCCGCGCGGCGCAGAAGCCACATGAACACCTGCTCAAAAGCCCAGCTGCACACCATGACGACAACCGTCCACGCAAGCAGGTCGGGCGTGTTCAAAAAGGTGCGCGCCGTATTCATCATCTTGCCGATTGAGGGCGCGGGCGTCGCCAGCACCTCGGCCATGATGCCGCTCTTCCACGTCATGCCGAGCGAGATCTTGGAAGACGAGATCAAAAACGGCATGAACGCCGGGCGGTAGATATACAGGAACATGCGCCAGCGGGAGAGTCCGAAAACGCGGCCCATCTCGACCATCTGAGGATCGACCGCCTCGAAGCCCGAGATCATATTGGTGTAGATGAGGGGCAGCACGATGAAGAACGCCAGAAAAACCGTGAGCGCCTGGTTTCCCACCCAGATCAGCAGCAAGATAATGAAACTCGCCACGGGGATGGTGCGCAGCAGGCTCATGACAGGGTCCACGAACTCGCGGAAGAGATGCGAACGGTGCGCGGCGAGCGCCAGCAAAAAACCGGCGATGAAGCTCAGCAGAAAGCCGAGCGTGATGCGTCCAAAGCTCGCACCCACGATAACCCAGAAGTCGGGGCGCACCACCTGATCGCCAACGGCCTGTAGCGTGCGGATGGGCCCCGCCAAGATCAGGCGGTTATCGGCAATACGATCGAGTGCCTCCCACACCGAAAACCAGAACACGAGAATGAGAGCGCGTCTCACGTAGCGATGGCGCTTGCCGCCCGCCACTTCTGCACCCGCCTCGGTCTCGGCTGCAGCGCGCTCGGCTTCGATAATGCGCGTTGCCTCCTCGGGATCCATAAGTCCCTCGGTCTGCATCACGCGCACCACTTGTTCCGTGGGCACGCCCACGCCGGTAAGCATGTCGCGGATCTCCTCCGCGCTTACACCGCGCTCGGATGCCATGCGCATCATGCTCGCCATCTGGCCGTCTTCCATACCGTGTTCACGCACGATGCCGACAATCTGAGCCACGTTCTCGGCGGGCATGCCGAGCTTAGCGCCAATCGCGGCAAAATCCGCCTCCGCCATACAGCCCTCCTACTTGCCGCTTGCCGCTCCGCCGAGGGCCTCCATCGCCGCCTCGGCATCTTCCTTGCTCGCCGAAGTCCCGTCGTTGCCCGTGCCCGCCGAGCTCTCGTGCTCAGTGGCCTCGGAAAGACCGGCCTGAAGATACGCCTCGCTCAGTGCGCCCTTGGGCGGCAGATAGTAGAAGTCCTCTTTCGGCAGCGCACCGCCCACGGAATCGGGATTCGCACGGTAAAGCTCCTCGACAAACCCCGAGAGTGCCGTGCGCATGGTCTCGCCCGTGAGGTTGACCATGCTTATATAGGGCATAGCGTCGAGCGCCACGGAGTTGTTAAGGAACGTCCCCAGCTCTTCCTGCAGCGATGCCGCAGCCTCCATGTTGGCGAGCGACCAAGCAACGGACTGGCCCGCCATATTCAGGTACTCCACCACCGCTTGCTCGTGCGCCTCCAAAAACGCCTTGTTGACGATGGTCGTGGTGGTCACGGCCTGACTCCCCGTGTCGGAGAACGCTTTGTCCCACTCCACGGTCAGATCGACGGGGATGTAGAGCGGATTCACCAGGATCTTGGCGAGCGAGACGAACGGCTGCGGCAAGATCGCCACGCAATTCTCCTGTTCCTGCATCATGTTGAGCACCTCGAGCGGACTCGATTTGAATTCGAGGTTGAAGGTTCCATCGATACCCTTCTTTTTGAGAAGCGCCTCGATGGTGTACTCCGGCGTGCCGCCCTGGCCGTAACTGTAAACGGTGCGCCCGGAAAGACCGTCGAGCGACTCGAGGGACTCATCGTTGGTCATGACGTAGAGCACGCCCAGGTTGTTGATGCTGATGACCTCGTAGTCGTTTTTGAGCTCATCGTTGTTGTAGAGGATGGGCCCGATATTGCTCGGTAGGGTGCAGATGTCGTAATCACCCTGATTGAAGGCAGCCGAAAGCCCTACGTAGTCAACGCCGTTGGGCGTAAAGGTGAAGTTGTTCTTCGTCTTGCCGTTCTGCGCAGCAACGATGAACTGCGCAAGGCCCATCGAGGGCGGCCCCATAATGAGACCGACGCGCACGTCGCAAGCGTCGGCGGACCCCATAAGATCGCGTTTCTTCTCGTGAGAGGTGAACGTAATCGAATCGTCAGCGGATCCTTGTTCGGTCGAACCCGAGCACCCGGAAACCCCGAGAGCCGCGAGCGCGGAGGCGCTCACGAGGCCCATGAAGCCACGGCGGCTAAACGCTGTGTTGAGATTCATGATCGTCTACCCCCGAGACCCGTTTTTCTTGCGCTTTACCGCACAGCGCACTGCGCCGGCAATGACGGCCACCACAAAGACAACGGAGATGACCGCAATCACAGGGTTGGCCGCTGTTGCATCTTCAACAGCCTTTTCCATCGCCCGGACAACGCCCGATGCGCTTTTATTCGCGGTCTTCTTTTTGCCTGCAGATGCATCTTCTTTGCTTTCGGCAGCCTCCGCAGGTGTTTCCTCAAGCGCGGCAAGAGCGGCGTCTTGTGCGGTGGAGGCATCGGTCGTGCCGTTGAGGCCGTTTAGTATCGCCTGGGCCTCTGCGGGAAGTGCGCCCCCGCCCGACGCGGGCAACGTTGAGCCCAGATTAACCTGCCACGAGGCGGTCCACGTGTGATCCCACACGCCGTTGAAGATTCCGGCCGCGATGGTCTGAGCAAGCCAACCGATAGTCACGCTTACCTGGCACGTTCCCGTAAAGGTCTTTTGACTGGAAGACGGCGTCCCAAGGTCGATGGTGACAGTCGAGCCGTTGTAGCTTACGCCCGAGCCGCTCACGGCCTTAACGACCATGACCTTATCCTGAATGACAACGGGAATTCGGACGTAGGCGTGACCGTTTGCGTCGACCACCATCGTGGCGTTGGCGGATACGGGTGTGCTGGGCGGAAACCCGCTATTGGTGATATGCGGATTCAACGGCAGCCCTGTTTGCGACTTGGGAAGCCAGATATTGCCCGACACGGTATAGGTTCCGGCAGCAAAATGCCCGTCCGTAGTCGTGGCAACGCTATCGTTTGCGGCGTTGCCGCCGCCGTTGTTGTTGACGTTGCCCTGGCCACCGTTGGTACCGTTGCTGCTTGCATTGTCGCTATCGGTATCAGACCCGTTGCCGTTCTGACCAGAATCGCCGGAGTTATCGGAATTACCAGAGTTTCCTCCGTTATTTTTGTCGGAAGCGCCCCCATCGGTCTTGTCGCCGTCGGCGGTGCCGTCGGTGCCTTTGTCGGTGCCGTCGGCCTTGCTCTTGTCCACCAGATCGACAAGCGTAGGCACCTCGGTACTCTCAGATTGCTTTTTCGCACTCGAATAGTTGATGGTAAGCTGCAGCGCGCAGTCGCCCTGCGGACGGATGTCGGGACCGGCCCCGCCGTACATCGCAGCCTTCTCAAGCGGAACGGCATAGAGGTAGCTACCCGCAAAGTTGTAGCTCTTCTCTCCGGTAACCTGCGTGTCGGTGAGTTTGACCGCGATCTTGTGAATACGGCTGGCCTTCTTGCCATACGTCCACGCCGTCGGGTCCTGCGGCGTGGTGCGCTCGACCTTGACATCGGAGAGCTCCGGGCAGGTTCCGAGCTCCTGCAAGGTAAAGACAGGATTCCTCACCATGAGCACAAGCGTCTTCGATCCGTCTTTGTCGACGATAAGCTGCGCGTTATCCGTAAGCGGAGAACTCGGCACGTTGGCGTTGATCTTAACGCCCGTGTTCTCGTCGACGACCGGGCTCGCGCCCTTGTTGTCGGCAAAGGGGTTATCGGGATTGTTGGCATATACCGTAAGGCCGGTGATCACCGGATTGAACTTGCCGGGCATGGCGAGGTTGGCGGTAACGCTATACGTGCCTGCCGCAAGGTGCTTTTCATCGTCGTCTTTTGAGCCATCGTCCTTCGTAGCACCCGATCCAGCGTCGGATCCGTCCTCTTTTTTGCCTGAACTATCCATGCCGTCCTTGTCCGAGGAGCCGTTGTCGCCTGCAGAATCGTCGCTTTCGGTCGTGCCACCCTTCAGCGCGCTCCTCAACGTATCGGTAGACTTCTGTTGAGTCGGCTCCGTCTTCTCGGCGGAACCTCTCTGATCGGCCGCTTCTTCCGCGGCTTCGGCCTCCCCTTTCTCCCCCTCGACAGCTGCCTTTTTCGCCGTATCGGAAGAGGCGGCATCGGCTTCAGCCGAAACCTCCTTGTCGGATTCTTGCTCCTTTGAGCCAGTACCGTCTTGTTGAGTCTTCGCACCGGCTTCGATTGCCGCCGTCGAGGCGTCGGCTTCCAGCGTTGACGCAAATGCCGCATTGATCGGAACGGTCGTCGACACCATGGCGACGATCATCAAATGCGTCAACGCCCGCGTGAGCGCCGCTTTCAAACGCATATGCGTATCTCCTCCCTTGTATGAACTGCTTCGATAAGCTGCTGCTCGCTGATCCGTTTCGAGCACCGTTCTCGCGCACATCGCTGACCGAAAGGGCGATACCCGCACACACGAATACCGCCCAATCCCGCGCTGCCTCATGCACCGCCGAAGCCGCCGAAATCGATCAGCTTGTTCCTTTAACGACGGCGCTTTGCCCATGCACCGGCAGCTGCCAAAGCGCTACCAGCAGAAGCGATGATGCCGACGAATGCCGCAGGGTCTCCCGTTGCGGGAAGGACAGACGTCTTCTTACCGGAAGCGGACGTCACGGTGGACTTCACCGAGGTAGTGGTCGTCTTGACGTCTTTGGAAGCACTCTGGGAGCCGCTCGTATCGGGCGCGCTATCGGCAGCGCCGTTGTTGCCGTCACCCTTGTCCTGGTTATCGTCCTTGCTGGCATCACCCTTATTGTCGGAATCACCGTCCTTGTCGGTGTCATCCTTCTTATCGGTGTCGCCCTTACCGGAATCGTCTTTTTTGCCGTCATCCTTCTTGTCGGCATCGGACGTACCGTCGTCTTTCTTGTCGCTGTCGTCCTTGCCGTCATCTTTGCCGTCGTCCTTGCCGCCATCGGGATCCGGCGTCGGCGCGGGAGCGGCACCGACCACAAGCTCGCCTGGCTCATACGCGACAAATTCGTAGTTGTCGGCCTTACCTCCGGCGGGGGTCAGCGTGTAGCTCTTGTTGGCCTCGAGCTCGGGGATGCTCACCGTAGGAGCAACATAGCCCGATGCGTTCTCGGCGCTCTCGCCGTTCACAAAGCCGGTGACCTCGACGGCGCCCGCAGGCGTGGCACCAAAAGCGATGGACTCGCCCGTGTAGCGCGCACTGAGCTCAGCCTTGGCAATGGACCACGTGAGGCTCTTGGTATCGCTGCTGCCGTCTTGCCACACATAGCCATCGTTGGGAGTCACCTTGACGGTGTAGGTTCCAGCCTTCGCCGTCTTGGCGGTGCCGGAGATCGTGTAGCAATCGCTCTCCGCAACGCCGACCTGCTCCGCTCCGGTATACGTCAGGCCGGTCGCGACGGTCGGAACATCGATCTTCTTCGCGATGTTCCACGTGATGGGTCGGTAATCCCACGTGCCATCGGCCCAAAAATGCCCGGTGTTCGTCTTGAGCATGCTCTTGTAAGTTCCGGCCTCGGTCTGATACTGAGAATCGCCCACTTTATCCGCACCGTCATAGTTCGCGTTGGCAAACGACCAGGCATTTGAGCTGGAATAGTAGTTGCCGGTTCCGTCGACGATACCGTTTTGGCGCGAGCCGTTCTCGACCAGGCCCTTCACCGCACGCGGCTCCTGCTCGGGAGTCATCGTCGTATACATGCGATTCGTCCAGTGGTGCGCTTTGCCGTTCGCGTTGTTGATCGGGTCGTTCCACGAGAAGGTCAAGCTGTAGTTATCAAAGCCGCCCGTCCCTGCTTTGAACCAAAGGTAGTAGGTAGTGTTCGTCTTGAGCTCATAATCCGGGTGAGTCTTCATGTACTCATCCAGGTACGGAGCGCCCGACATCGCATTGACCTTCATGCCCAGATAGGTGGGGGCAACATAGCCCGTGGCTGTTTCGGCGGTCTCGCCGTTCACAAAGCCTGTGAACTCGAGCGCCGACAGCACCTCATCGGTCGTAGGAAGATGCACGTTGTCGTACTTCTGGATAAGCACGGCGCTTGCCTTGAGGTTGGCCTTGGCAATGCTCCAGGCAATATCGACGGCGCCGTCCGTGCCATCGGACCACTTATAGCCGTCCTTGAGCGTTGCCTTAGCCGTATAGTCGCCGGCGTTGGTTGCCGCATAGACTCCGCTGAGCTCGTAGCCCTCGCCCGATTTGACACCCTCTTGCTCCGAGCCGGTATACGTCAGACCGGTTGTAGCAGCGGGCTTGGCAACCGCGACGCGGCTGTCGGTAATCTTCCAGCTGATCTTCTTTGCGGCCGTCGTGCCATCGGACCAAACGTAGCCGTCCTTGAGCGTTGCGGTCGCGGTGTGCGTGCCCGCGCTCGTGGCGGTCGCCTCTCCGGAGAGGTCGTACCCCTTGTTTGCAAGGATGCCCGCCTGCTCGCTACCGGTGTACGTCAAATCCGCAGAGGCCGGCACGTTCACCACCACGCGGCTCGTCTCGAGAGCGGGGACCGCGGTGCTCGAAGAAGACTTTGCAGCAGAACCGTAGTCCACCGTGAGCTGCAGGGCGATATCGCCAGACGGCTTGAGCGACATGTTCAGGGGCACGGCATACATCTCGCTGCCCTTGAAGTCGTAGGTCACGCTACCTTCGGCGCTGGCAGAATCGGCAACGGTTGCCGCGATCTTGTGAATACGCGAATCGCGCTGGTTGTAGTTGCCTTCCCACGTCGCCGTGTTGCCCAGGAGCTTCGTCGCCGTCACGCGCTCGGTCTTGATATTCGTAAGGCCCGATGCGTTGGTACCGAGATCCTGAAGTGTGAAGATCGGGTTTGCTGTCGGCACGACGAGCGTGTAGGACCCGTCCGTTCCTACGACGAGCGTCGCGTTGTTGCTCACCGGCGTGGTGGGGACGGCATTGGATACGCTCAGCCCGGAGTTCTCATCGATGGTCGGTCCAAACGGGTTGTTGGGATTGGTGGCATACACCGTGACGCCCGTCAGAACCGGGTTGTATTGCCCCGGCATCGAAAGGTTGGCGGTGATGTTGTAGGTACCGGGATCGAGTGTGGCAGCCAACGCGGAATGCGGTGCCACGACCATCATCAGCGCAAAGACAGCCGATACCGCCGCTCCGCCGACAGCTTTCCTAAGGCGTGGTTTTCTCACGTGTCCCCCTTTTTACTTGGGTGTCCCCATTTGGCACACACGGCAACACGTATCCTCTATGACATGGCCCCTTGCCGGGAACACCATGCTGTAAGCAGTAGCGTGTTGTTAGTTACCCTTGGGAAACTTTCTTCAAACGTGAGTTACCTTACTTTAACTTTTTATAACCGGCTTGAAGTTTTTCAGGATCCGCTGGGCTCTTACTCGGCGCCACAGATCGAAACACTTCGCAAATCACCAGGTAAATAGTGCCATCAACGTGATGCTAACGCTTATGTTCTATAGTTATATTTAGTTAACTTTTTTATACACCAAGGTTGCATGGGCAACCTTTAGAGCACCGTTTTCCATTCCGGCCCCTTTGCACGCGCGCACTCCGCGCTAAACTCCGAATACCCCACACAGAGGTCCTATAATTCGCTCACAACTGTCCACCACGCAGAAAGGGTTATCTTGTTCGCCCAGACCACCATCACCGAAAAGCTTAAAGGCATTGCGTTTTGCCTCATCATCAGTATCGTTGCTTGGTTGCTGGGCCAACAGCTCGAGGTCGTCGGTGGACCCGTCTTCGGCATTTTGCTCGGCATGTTGCTTGCCGTCGCGCTTCGCGGGCGCGATATGTCGACATTTCAGCCGGGTATCAAGTTCACGTCCAAGTACATTTTGCAGGCCGCCGTGGTGTTTTTAGGGTTCGGACTCAACCTCGCACAGATCGCCAAGGTCGGCATCACGAGCCTGCCCGTTATCGCGTCGACTATCGCAACCTCGCTCATCGTGGCCTACGTGCTTTGTCATGTTATGAACGTGCCCGGCAAGATCGCCACGCTCATCGGTGTAGGATCTTCTATCTGCGGCGGCTCGGCTATCGCAGCCACCGCTCCCGTCATCCGCGCGGACGATGAAGACGTAGCCCAGGCCATCTCGGTCATCTTTTTGTTCAACGTGATCGCAGCGCTGATCTTCCCCACGCTCGGCGGCATGCTGGGCCTCACGAACGAAGGGTTCGGCCTGTTCGCGGGCACCGCGGTGAATGACACCTCATCGGTCACCGCGGCAGCTACCGCTTGGGACGGCATGCATCCGGGCGCTAACACGCTCGACGCCGCAACGATCGTCAAACTCACGCGCACGCTCGCCATCATCCCCATCACCCTCGTGTTGGCCGTGTGGCAGATGCACCTCGATCGCAAGGCCGGCGGCGAGGGCGAAAGCACGTTCAGCCTGCGTCGTGCGTTCCCCACCTTTGTAGGGCTTTTTGTGTTAGCAAGCATCCTGACCACGGTTTTCGCGCTACCGGCAGCCGTCACCGCGCCCCTCAAGACGCTCTCCAAGTTCCTCATCGTTATGGCCATGAGCGCCATCGGGCTCAATACCGATGTGATCAAGCTTGTAAAGAGCGGCGGCAAACCCATCGCGCTCGGCGCCTGCTGCTGGGCGGCCATCGCGCTCGTGAGCCTCGGCATGCAGCACGTCATCGGCATCTGGTAGACGCCTCGTCGCGCGCGTGACGGCCGCGGGGTTACCGGCGCATACCGGCGACCCCGCAGAAAACGCCGACGTTCTGGCCGCCGAGCGCCATCGCTCGCCTACAGCGGCCAGAACGTCGGTTGCATCTTCTCGAACGTGCAGAACTCGGTAAAGCCGATCTGGCGCAAACGCTCACGGCACTCGGAGATGTGCGCGCCCAGGTGTTCGGGCTTGTGCGAATCGCTACCGATGGTGAGGATACGACCGCCCAGATCGTGATACAGGCGCAGCACATCGGCACTCGGCTGCAGATCGCTCAGTCCATAGCGGAAGCTCGAGGTATTGAGCTCTATGCCCTTGTCGTCGGTGATAACGCGCTCGAGAATCGCGGCAACGATGTCGCGCGTTTCCGTAAAGGGATACTCGCCCGCCGGGTCGTAACGACGGATGAGGTCGAGATGACCGAGTACGGAATAGTCCTCAAACGTCTCCACGACCTTAAGAAGCTCCTCGTAGAAGGCCGTGTTGTATTCCGCCTGTGTGCGTCCGCGCTGAAAATCGCCGGTCCAAAATTCCATGTCTCCCACCTCGTGGATGGAGCAGATCACAAAATCGAGCTCGTGCTTCCAAGCCTCATAAAGCGCGTGGTTCTTATCGACCGTATGGCTCTGTACGCCAAGCTCCAAGCCGGCTTTGACGGTTAGCTGGTCGGCAAATTGCTTGCGCATCTCGGCAATGCGAGCAAAATACGCTGGATAATCAACGTTGATAACCGGCTTGCCATCCACCACGTGCACGCCCTCGGGGTGGACGCGATACTCATCTGCATCGATCTTCACGCCATAGTCCACGTGGTCGGTAAAACAGACCTCATTAAGACCAAGGCCCACGGCGTCTGCGCAGACGTCGGACATCGGGTACCACGAATCGTCCGAAAACTCGCAATGAACATGGTAGTCAGCCAGCATAAGAGCTCCTCTTTCTCTGACTTACTTGCAGCTTTGCGGTCGCCGATTCCGAAAGAAGCGCCATGGCAATAAACGTCCTGGCCAAGATCAAGAGGGGAGAACGGCGAGGGCATTTGACAGCCTCAAGTGTCAGGATTACAACTTTTTATCATATTACCGACTTATTAGGCAGATTTATGTGCTTTATAAGACAGATTATATAAGGATTCAGACATATGCTTAATGGAACGCGATGCTTGCTCAACCTCGACGAGTCAAACCAAGAACTCAACGCCACCGGTTCCTGCGATTTCGGTTGCACTGGATGGGACGAACTGTACGGCTACGAGCCCGGCGATGACCTTGCCTGGCATTGGCACGACGGTTTTGAAGCGATCCTTTGTATCGAAGGCGCACTCAAGCTTGGCGTTGGCAACAAGGAGCTCGTACTCGAGGCTGGCACGGCGGCATTCATCAACGCCTGGCGCCCACACTCCGCCTGCGGAGCACCGCAAGCGCGCATACGTTCCGTGGTCTACAGCGAGACCCTGGTGTCCGGCGGAACAGGGACCGTCATCGCACAGCGCTACACCGGTCCGCTCAAAGCGGCACCCGGCGTCGACGTGCTTGTTTATAAGACTGAAGGCGGTGCAGGAGCAGACGCATCATTCATCGAGCACCTTGCCCAGGCCGTGAACGAACTCGAAGCCGAACAACCCGGTTATGAAATCAGAGCCCGCGATCATATATCTCAGCTGACGCTTCTCGCGTGGAAACGCGCCGGGTGTCCCGACGCCTCCGATGGCAAAAGCTCAACAAGGTCTGAACGCGTTGAGCGCATGCGCGCCCATATCGCGGCACGCTATGCCGAGAACCTTACCGTGGCACAAATCGCCGAAGTGGCAGGTGTATGCGAACGCGAGTGCCTTCGTTGCTTTAACGAGGTCCTGGGCATCAGCCCGTCACGCTATTTGCTTATGTATCGACTTGCCAAAGCAGCCGAGCTGCTCGGGTCAACGGATATGAGCATCGCAGACGTCGCCCGTGCCGTGGGCATAAGGAGTCCCAGCAACTTCGCGCAACTGTTCCGCCGCGACTACCATTGCACCCCGCGCGTATATCGGACTCGCATACACAACGCACGCAGTTAATCGGAGTGATCCGCGCCCGCCCGCATGCGGCGTCTGCCACTATGCGAAGTGCGCACCGCCGTTGCCGTTCGATTTCTTCTTACCGAACTTCGCCTTGAGCAGACCCACGGCCGTGGGGATCACCGAGATGAGCACGATGCCCACGATCAGCAGCTCAAAGTGGTCCTGGACCACCTTGAAACCCCCGAAAAAGTAGCCCAGAAGGGTGAAAAGCGTAGACCAGGTAACGCCACCGAGCACATTGAAGATCACGAAGGAGTGCCATTTCATGCCGCCCATGCCGGCGAGGAACGGGACGAAGGTGCGGATGAACGGGAAGAAGCGGCCGAGGAAGATGGCCAGATGACCCCACTTGTCGAGAAAGGCCTCGGATTTCTCGATGCGCTCGGGCGTCATGGCCTTAACCTTACCCGACGCGATGATGCGCTTTCCAAAGAAGTGCCCGATCATGAAGTTGCACTGGTCACCCAAGATGGCGGCGCACCATGCGACGGCAAGCAGCATGAAGATGCTGAAGCTGCCGTCGGCCGCAAAGCAACCGCTCGCAAAGAGCAGCGAATCGCCCGGCAAAAACGGCATGAACACCACGCCGGTCTCAATGAAGATGATGAGGAAAATAAAGCCGTAAGCCGTGAGCGGACCCGCCGCAGTCCAGGCGGCGATAGCTGTGCGCGGATCTTTTAACAGCTCAACGATGGTATTGATAAATCCCATGGATACCTCTCTATCGTGGGCGTGGACGCACCCGAGGCAGAAGTATACGTGCAAGCAGCACCCATGCACGCGCCCCTTGCCGCCCAGCGCCCCATTACCAGCAACATTGCATAAGTGGCAGATGTTCCTTAACTACGTAATCGACGTCCTTTGTGGGGCGTCTTTGCAAGGAACCTTTCCAAGGTCTCGATGCACTGCATAAATCCTAGTGATTCGCTATACTTAAACCCGCATGCGCCGTGCGTACCTGAGGGACATCGATGAGCTTTATCACCACCATTCGCGAAGACATCGCCAATGTAAAAAAAGAAGATCCAGCCGCGCAAAACGGACTGGTCATCTTTCTCTCCTACCCCGGCCTGCATGCAAAATGGAACCACGTTCCCGAGCACTGGCTTTGGAATCACGGATGCAAAAGTCTCGCCCGTCTGCTTTCGCAGCTCACGCGCCACTTGACCGGCGTCGAAATCCATCCCGCGGCACAGATCGGCAAGCACTTCTTCATCGATCACGCCATGGGCGTCGTCATCGGCGAAACCACCATCATTGGCGAGAATTGCACCCTTTACCAAGGCGTAACACTGGGCGGCACCGGCAATGAAACAGGCAAGCGCCACCCCACGTTGGGCAACAACGTCACGGTTGGCACCGGCGCCAAGGTGCTGGGCAATATCACCATCGGCAACAACGTTAAAATCGGTGGCAACTCAGTGGTGGTCAAGGACGTTCCCGACAACTGCACTGTCGTAGGCGTACCTGGGCGCATCATCAAGCGCAACGGCTGCCGCGTGTTCGAAGAAAGCTACGACGCCAAATGCCACCGCGAATACATGCCCGACGATGCCGCCGAACAGTCTGCGCGCAACCGCGCGGGAATCGACGAGAATGCTCGTCGCGTCAAAGAGCTCGAAGCGGAAGTCGCCGAACTCAAGGGGCTCGTTTCGCAACTGCTCGATCGCCGATAACACACGGCGGTCGAGCTTCTAAAACAAAAATCGATAGCGAGCGGCACTAACAGAGCTTGCCAGGTGCTCCCGCTTTAACCTTTCATTCGGCAGAAAAGTTATTCCACAAGTGTAGAAAAGTAACATCTTATTGCAGATATTGTGGGTAGCCCAGATTCCCCTACAATCCTTCGGGACGAACCGAGAGACATTTTCGTCACAGGTCGCTCGGGGCACGAGCACCACCTCTTAACCGCTGGAGATGCCGCCCGGCCGACCATCGCTTTTTACGTACAAAAGGAGCTACCCAACCAATGCAAGCAAGCAAATCGACAAGCGGGCAACCGTTTGTCTTCGAACGACGCCTCGACGCCAAGCTCATCATGTCGATCGTCGCCACGGGAATCATGTCGTTCTCGGGCGTATGCGTCGAGACGGCCATGAACGTAACGTTCCCGACTCTCATGAACGAGTTCGGCGTCAACACCGCCACCGTGCAGTGGCTCACCACCGCCTACCTGCTCGTACTCGCCGCAGTCATCCCCACCTCGAGCTACCTGAACCGTCGCTTCCGCACCAAACAGGTCTTCTGTTTTGCCATGGTGTTCTATATCGCCGGCATCGTCTGCGGTATGACCGCCCAGGTCTTTCCCATGCTGCTCGTCGGACGTGTCCTCGAGGGCATCGGCACCGGCGTGGCTCTGCCGTTGATGTTCAACATCATCACCGAGCAAGCCCCGCAGAAAAACCTCGGCTTTATGATGGGCGTCGGCTCGCTGGTATCGGCCGTCGCACCCGCCGTGGGCCCTTCGGTGGGCGGCTGGCTTTCCGAGACATTTAGCTGGCGCGCGATTTTCGCGGCGCTGCTGCCGCTCCTGATCGTGGCGTTCGTCCTGGGCATGTTCGCCATCCGCCAAAGTCACGAGACCACTGACGACCACTTCGATATTCCCGGATGGCTCGCCTTGGCCGCAAGCTTTGCCTGCCTGGTCTTCGCCATCGATGAGGGCGCCAATGTAGGATGGACAAGCCCCTTGATCATCGGGCTGTTTGTCGCCTTCGTTCTCCTTCTCGCCCTGTTTATCCACCGCGAACGAAGCTGCGAGCACCCGCTCATCCATTTGGAGATCTTCGGCGCGCGTGGCTACATCCTGGGTTTGGGGACCATCATCTGCATGCAGTTTACCGTGCTGGGGCTTTCGTTTTTGCTGCCCAACTACGCGCAGCTCGTCGTAGGGGCCGGCCAAACAGCGGCGGGATCGGTGCTGCTCTACGGCTGCGCCGTCGGTGCCATCATGACCCCTATCTCGGGACAGATGTACGACCGTCTTGGTTCGCGTATCCCCATTCTCTCGGGTCTCGCCTGCGCCTTTGCGGCCGTCTTGGTCTTCAGACTTTTTTCGGGCAGCATGGCCATCATCGCCATGGCCGGTATCTATGTGCTCTACGCCTTTGGACAGGGCCTGATGTACGGCAACAACATGACGTGCGCCCTCAGCTTCCTTCCCGCCGGAATCAAGGCCGATGGCAACGCCATGTTCACCACCCTGCAGCAGCTTTCGGGAGCCGTGGGCACCAGCGTGGCCGCCGCAATCGTCAACGCCGCCCAAACGGGTTCGTCCGACATGGTCATATCGACCACAGCCGGCACGCAAAATGCCTTCACCGTGCTTTTGGTTGCAATGATCCTCGCCCTTATCTGCGCGTTCTTCGAGACGCGTCGCGCCGAACGCTAGCATAACGCTCGACCGAAATACGGATTCAAACCGCGGGACTGAAACCAAAAATCAAAACATAGGGTCAAAAACAAAGGGGCCGACGAGTTTCTTTCACTCGTCGGCCCCTTATCGTCCTTACGTCACGCGATGTGCGCGCGGCAGGCGCACAGACAACTCGCCATGCATGGTGTGCATCGCTGCGCCGGCTCAAACACCTCGAGCCGTTCGGCCACGCTCACTTAGGCAAACTGGCTCTGGTACAAATCGGCATAGGCGCCGCCCGCAGCCAACAGTTCCTCATGCGTGCCCTGTTCGATGATGTTGCCGGAACGCATCATCAAAATCAGGTCGGCATCAACGATGGTCGAAAGGCGATGCGCGATCACAAAGCTCGTGCGGCCGCGCATCAACGCGTCCATAGCGCGCCCGATGGCGCGCTCGGTGCGCGTATCCACACTCGAGGTCGCCTCATCCAAAATAAGGATACGTGGATTGGCCAGAAGCACGCGCGCGATGGTCAAAAGCTGACGCTGACCTTGGCTTATGTTCTCCGAGTCGTTGGCTACTCGTGTGTCGTAACCCCGCGGCATCGTGCGCACGAAGAAATCCGCCTGTGCCGCACGTGCGGCCGCCTCTATCTCCGCGCGCGAGGCGTTATCGCAGCCGTACGCGATGTTGTCGGCGATGGTACCGTCAAAAAGCCATGCATCCTGAAGCACCATGCCGAAATTCTGCCGTAGCTCGCCGCGATCCATCTTCGCCGTGTCGCATCCGTCCAACTCGATGCGCCCGCCATCGATCTCGTAGAAACGCATGAGCAGATTGATGAGGGTGGTTTTGCCCGCACCCGTTGTTCCCACGATAGCGATCTTCTGACCCGGCTTCGCCTCAAACGAGACATCGGTCATAAGAGGCTTATCGGGCGTGTAGCCGAACTTCACGTGCTTGAAGGCGACGTGCCCATCCATGCGTTCGGGATGCTGCGCCGACTCAGCCGTAGGCTCGGGCGAAATCTCGTCCTCGTCAAGAAGGTCGAACACGCGCTCCACGCTCGCTAAGGCGCTTTGCATGGAGTTGACGGTGTAACCAAGCTCGGTCATCGGCTCGTTTACGGTATAGATGAACTGGAAAAACGCCTGGAACACACCGATGGTCAAGCGCCCCTGCACCAGCATTCCGCATCCGATCACCGCGATGATCACCTGCGCCAGACGGCTCACGAAACGGATGAGTGGACTCACCGCGTTGGTGATGAAGTCGGCACGTCGCGATGCTTCGGCAAGCTCATCCGAAAGCTCATGGATCTCGGCGGAACTTATCTGCTCGCGATTGAATGCACGGATCACCGCACGACCGCTGTACGATTCTTCAACCGTCGCGGTCAGACGCCCCGTGACCTCTTGACGACGCGCTGCGATATCGAACGTCTTCTTGGAGACCCAAGCCGTCAACAACAACGACATCGCAGAGAACACGATGAAGATCAGCGTGAGCTCCACGTTGTAGGTGAACATCATGACGATGGCGCCGACCACACTACCGACCGCCGTAAGCAGCGTGAGCACCCCGCGCTGCATGACCTCGGACATCTTGTCGAGATCATTGGTCGCACGACTCACCGTATCGCCCGGTTTGTGCGAATCGAAAAACGCCAGGGGCAGACGGTTAAGCTTGCCGGCAATACGGCGACGCAAGTTGAGGTTGAGCCTCTCCGCAAAGCTCGCCATGCAAAGACCCTGCACCGTATAAACCGCCCACGTTGCGGTCCATATTCCCAGGTAGACAAGGATCTCCTTACCGCCAGTATTCCAACCGACGGTAAAGGTGCGCCCTGCCGCGTGAGCAACTTTGATGTTATCCCACAGCACGTCGATAACGCGCGCGCTGTACGCGGGGGCCGCGATGGAGCCAACCGTATAAAGCGCGATGCAGAACACCACGACGATAAAACGCCAACGCTGATCGGCCGCCTCGATCCAGAGGCGACGCACCGTTCCCCAAGTGTCGCGGGGCTTTTCGTCCCCTTCGTCCTCGCTATCGTCGCGAAGGTCAGCTAAGCGTTTCTGCTCGCGTTCGAACGCCTGGCGCTCTTCCTCTTCATAGATATCATCAGCCGTTTCGCGCACTTGCTCGGTCTGCTGCTCGGCCCTCTTATCCACGGTGCTCACCTCCCTTCATCTGAGATTCGGCGATAGCGCGATACACCTCGCACCCTTCCATAAGCTCCTCATGCGTCCCCATCCCCACGACGCGCCCTTCTTTGAGCACCACGATCCGATTGGCATGCAGGATGGTTGAGATACGCTGCGCCACAATGAGCGTCGTGGCCCCCGCCATCTCGTGTGCGATGGCCGCACGAAGCTTTGCATCGGTCTTAAAATCGAGCGCCGAGAAGCTGTCATCGAAAACGTACAGGTCCGCGGGCTTGATCAATGCGCGCGCGATGGCCAAGCGCTGCCGCTGACCACCCGAGAAATTGGTGCCGCCCTGCGCCACCGCCGCCTCGAGCCCACCGGGGAGATCGTAGACGAAGTCCGCTTGTGCTATATCGAGCGCACGACGCATTTCGGCCTCGGTCGCATCGGACTTGCCATAGCACAGGTTGCTCGCGACGGTCCCCGAGAAAAGCCATGCCTTCTGTGGCACGTACGCGATACGTTGACGCAGCTCGTGCTGGGTCAGCTCTCGCACATCGCGTCCGCACACCTCAACACTGCCCTCCGTGACATCGTGGAAACGCAGAAGAAGTTTTGTGATAGTCGACTTACCCGATCCCGTGGATCCGATAATCGCCGTCGTCTGACCTCGATCGCAGGAAAAAACCAGGTCGTGAAGGGTATCTTCATCGGCATCCTCGAACTTGAACGTCGCATGGCTAAAGCGCGCCACCGCAACCGACTCATCCGTGGCCGGCGTATCACATGCACCCAGGTTCGCCGCACAATGGGCATCCGAAGTCGTTGCGTCGCTGGACTCAGCCGGAGCCGCCTTGCCAGGTTCGCCCAGCGCAGCGTCCCCGATGCCGACAGCGTCCTCTTCGACAACGCCCATTCCATCAACTACCTGCGGCTCAAGCGAGAGCACCTCGTTCGCGCGCTCCAAGCAAGCCTTGGCGCGCGGCAGCGTGACCATAACCACCTGCGCCATCATGATGAAGAAGAGGATGAGCATGGCGTACTCAAGAACCGCCGAGATACTCGCGATCTGCATGGCATAAGCGCCCACGCGGTCGCCGCCAAACCAAAGCACCAGCACCTCAACCATGTTGACGATGAAAAACGAGGTGCAATCAAGTCCTGCGAACACGTAGTTCACGCGAATGGCGTTTTCGGCATAATCCTCAAACACGCGGGCCTCGCGCTCCTCCTCGCGCGCCTCGCGCCTAAACGCTCGGATCACGCGGGCGCCCACGATGTTCTCGCGCAGCACCACGTTCATACGGTCGATAAACCCCTGCAGCCTGATAAACACCGGCGCGGTCTTCTTTACCGTGGCAACCGCAAGCGCCGTGACAATGGCAACGGCCACCAGAAGCAAGAGGCCCATCTGATAGTCGATACGGAACGCCAGCAGAATGCCTACCACCGAAAGCACCGGCACAGGCAGCACCATCTGACAGGTCATGATAATCGACTGTTGCACCACGTTGATATCGCCGAGTGAACGGGTGATCATGGCTCCTGTACCAAAGCGCTCGAAATCGCTCGCAGAAAACGTCAGAGATTTATCGTAGATGGCATTTCGGATATCGCGGCCGACATTAGAGGCCAGTCGCGCCGCTAGATAGCAACCCAATACCGCGCCGCCCGATGCCATAGCCGTGGCCACCAGCATCATCAGGCCATCGTGCAGGATCAGCTGCATGTCGCCCGAACCGATGCCGACATTGACCATATTGGCCAGCATGGTGGGCACCAGCAGCGTGCCCGCGCAATCGATGAGCAGCACCGCCAGTGTCACGGCGATAAGCGCTCGATACGGTTTTAAAAAACGAGGCAGAAGACTCACGCCTCACTCACTCCTTCTTTTTCCTTGAACTTTTGCAGCTCGAGATCGATCGCGTTGGCGTATTTACGCATGAACGCAAGAAGCTGACACCGTTCATCGGATCTCAGAGAAGCGAATGCGCGCTCCTCCGCCTGCATGGCAGGCACGATAAAACGTCCGGCAAACACTTCGCCTTCCTGCGTTAAGCGCGCCTGCTTGTTCTTGCGGCTGCCTTCGGCAAATGCGAGCTCTATCAGACCTTTTGCTTCAAGCGATTTCAGTGCCGAATTGATGGTCTGCTTGCTGTACGACCACCCGTCCGAAAGCTCGACCAACGCCTGCGGCGAACCCTTTTCCACCAAACCGTAGAGCATCCAATACGCGCAACTCGAAAGCCCGCCCGTGCGCGCAAAGCTGTAATACAGCTTATCCACCTCGTTATAAAGGCGGTCGAGCTCGGCGAGCTGAGCGGAATACTCGCGCTTCATAGCCTCCATGGCATCACCCTTGCTTTATCGATAATCCGATTTCGGACTTTTCGATAAAGCATCGTAGTCCGAAATCGGATTATTGTCAAAGTAGAGGGTGCGGACGATCTTGGCACCTGTTCTAGATGCGCGCTCTATTCATATATAGCTTTGGAAGACGCACGCGACGATAAAAGCGCCAGCGCGGTCAACGAAGGGAGCAACTACCCACGGCGCGCACGGACCTCGATGACGAGGCGCGCTATCCGCGATACAAGAGAGCCGCCGCCAAAAAGATGCCGTCAGCTCGGGGGAATGAGCCGACGGCAAAGGGAAAGGACTGTGGTTGCAGAGGTCACGGAGCTTAACGGCCTCTATGGGATGCGCAACAGCCTTACGGAAAAATCTATTGACGCGCCATGCGTGCGCGTGACATCGCCCGCCGACCAACCGCCAACGGGCTCAGCCTGCTAGGCTGCGGGGCGCTCGGTCTCATCGGAAACGGGAACCGACTCGTAGATCACCGCAGACGGAAACACATCATGAAGGCTGCGACCATCGAACCACGGAAGCTCAACGACCTCGCAAACGGTATTTACCAGCTCGGAGCAATCGGTAAAGTGACCCTTGTCGTTAAGCATGTTGCAATCCTGCACGCGCCAGTAACCGTCGGTATGCGTGATGTAGTACTCATGACCGGAAAGGTCAACAAAAACGCGCGTCTTGGCGCGCAGATACTTAAGGAATCCCTCGAAATCTTCTTCAATCACGTTACCCGGCTGAAAGCCCATGGCCGACCTCCCAAGACGGGGCGCGCTTGCGCCCGCTGGTAAAACCGAAAATGCCCTTTTAGTAAAACCTTTACCAGCTCTGATTCATTTCTGATTCTCGTGAGCGGTCGAACTTACAGGACGGATGGGGTGTAACGTTTTTTCACTCATGGGGCTTACACAATCGAGGGCGTGTTTTATGCAAATCACTCGCTTGCGCATCCCGTGCCGACACCCCCAGCGGCACCGATGCGGCACCCAACGCGAAAGAAATCCACGTGCGGCGGGTATAACCGCCCCGTTACCGGTTTTTAAACGAAGGGACCCTCATGGAAACTATCGATGCGCTTATGACCCGCCGCAGCTGCCGTTCGTTCAATGACACGCCCGTTCCCGCCGAGACCGTCGACAAGATCGTCGAGACCGGGCGCTATGCGGCCAACGGCATGGGAAAGCAGGCCGTCACATTTGTGGTCGTCACCGACCCCGATACCGTGGCACAGCTTTCGCGCATGAACGCTCAAATAATGGGCGCCGAGATCGATCCGTTCTACGGCGGCAAAACCGTCGTGATCACCCTCGTCGACACCGCAGTGGGCACCTGCGTCGAAGACGGCGCACTCGCCATGGGCAACCTCATGAACGCCGCCCACGCGCTGGGAGTCGAGTCCATTTGGATCCATCGCGCCAAACAGGAGTTTGAATCCGAGGAGGGTAAAGCGCTTCTCGCCAAGTGGGGTCTGCCTTCCGACGGCAGCCTTCGCGGCGTCGGGCATTGCGTACTGGGCTACAGCGATAAGCCGGCCGCCGACCCCAAACCCCGTCGCGACAACGTCGTGTACGTTAAATAAAGCGCACGGCAAAGTAAGCCCGCCGAGCACTGGGCCCGGACGCAGTAAGAGCTCGACTGTCAGGGACGCACGTAACAGCGTCCCGGCAGCCTAGCCAAGCATGCGCCAGAGCGTGGTTCGGCTTATCCCTAAAATCTCAGCGGCACGCGTCTTGTTGCCACCCATATGCTCCACCACTATGCGCGCGATATCGCATTCGATATCGGCAAGCGGACGTAGCACGTACAGGTCGGTGTCGAACGTAGGGGTCGAAAACACCGCCGAGCGGATGACGTTCTCCTGAGCCAGCACATCTTGAGCGATCCGCGCGGTAACGACGCGCGTATCGGCAGCCAGTACGAACAGGCGCTCGCTCACCTCGCGCAGCTGCATATAATTGCGCGGCCAGCTATAGCTCGTGAGCAACTCCGTCGCCTCGTCCTCAAGCGTGGGCGTCCGCATCTCAAAGACATCCGAGAGATAGGCGAGGTAGCGCTCGATACACGCATGAATATCGGGACGCTCGCGCAGCGGCGGGGTGACGCACACCGCACAGCTCAAACGCTCGGCGCAGAGAGCCACCGCATCGCATTCACCCCCTCCGGGAATATCATTGCCCGCTAACAAAACATGGCATCGATCCGTGGCGGCAGAGTCGCGCAACGCCGTCGCTAATTCGCGGTAACGCTTGCTGCTCAACGCATGGAGCCCGTTGAGAAACAGTGTCACATCGTTTTGATACAGCGGCGACGAGCTGTTTGAGATGAGGTAACCCCAGTTGCGCTCGTTGAGCAGATCACAGCTTATTCGAACCAACGGCTGATGGGACCAGGGACCCTGCACATACAGAGCCACCGCCGAGGCCGCCTTACCGCTCCCCGCCTCGCCCTCAAACATAACCGGGATGCCATGTGCGTATGCCGCCGACACCAAAGACGAAAGCTCCATGGATCCACCCGCGATGCAGAACGGGTCGGTTTCAAGCTCAAGCCTAGTCTGCCCCGCATCAAGATATTCGATACCCGCCCGCACCGCTTGAGCTCGCCTGCTCTGTATCGTGAAGACATAAAGCGAGCCTTTATCGGTGTCCACCTTTGCCGGTCGCACCGAATAGAGGCGCTGCCCCCGCTGCAGCATCACGCGACCGCCGTCACGCACAGCATCCGAGTCCAGGTACGTTACCAACCGGGCAGCCAAGTCTTCACGGCATACGGGATCCTCGACGGTGCTCAACAGCAACTCCCCAGTGGGAGCAAATACCACGATATCAGAACCCGACGATGCAGCAGACACCTTCAATACCTGCAGCAATTCCCGTTTTTCGAGTTTCCGTTCAGCCATGTGCCACTGTTTCAAAATTGAACGATATTTCACCTATGTGAGTATAGGACAGCGAGACAGCCTGGGCGAATATAGTTGCTGTCCCGCATCGCCATCCTGGCGGGACACGACATAGGCTCTTTTGGCTCCTATACATTTGCGGACAAGCCTTTGCCAACTGAGCCCCTGCACATCATCGCGCCCCAGGCACCTTCCGGCTTGGGGCGCGTTTTTCTCGCGCCGCCCAGGCAAGCCCCAAAGGCAACGACACGCTGATTTCCAAGCAGCCAGCTCCGCGCCAAGTCCGCTCGACCCTTGATCGGGCATCGGCCAACTTCCAACCTTCTATCCCGTCAAACCCGCCGAAACCACTGCCCTGTCGTGGCTCCACCTAAGCCCTTAACCGAACTGCAACCAATCCCCTCATCCGCGTGCCGGCCCGTGTGATTGGGTACAATCGCCGAGAGTCGGCCCCTTACGAGAAGAGAGAACACATGGCAATACAGCATAAAGTCGGCATCATCGGCCTGGGACATGTAGGCGCCCACGTAGCGAACAGCCTTCTTCTGCAAGGCATCGCCGAGGAACTCTATTTCGTGGGCACCAACGACGAGAAAGTGACCGCCGAAGCCCAGGACCTACACGACTCCATCAGCTTCGTGCCCTATAACACCAACATCATCAACTGCAGCAACCGCTATGAGGACTTGGCCGATTGCGACATCATCGTCAACTGCGCCGGCAACGTAGCGCTCGCAGCATCCAGCCGCGACGGCGAACTCTTCAACACCACCGAGTCCGCACGCACCTTTGCCAACCAGATCGTCGGCGCCGGCTTCCACGGCATCTTGGTCAACGTCGCTAATCCATGCGACGTGGTATGCACCGCCATTCATCATCTCACCGACTACGATCCCAAAAAGATCATCGGCACGGGATGCAGCCTCGATTCCGCACGCCTGCGTTCCGAGATTTCCAAAGTAACGGGAGTCAGCCCCAAGTCGGTGCACGCTCACGTCATCGGCGAACATGGCGCGACGCAGGTAGCCGCTTGGACCTCCACCGTCATCGCCGGGCAGCGCATCTCCGACCTCGCAGCCAAAGACCCTGAGCGCTATGGCTTCGATCAGGCGGAAGTGGAAGACCGTGCGCGCAAAGGCGGCTACGTCACCTATGCCGGCAAGGGCTGCACCGAATACGCGGTAGCCAACTGCACCGCTCGTATTTGCGCCGCCATCCTGCACAACGAGCACGCTGTCATCTCGGCTTCCACCATGCTCACCGGCCAGTACGGCGAGGAAGGCATCTTCACCTCGCTCCCCTGCATCGTGGGCACCGAAGGTGTCGAGCAGGTCTTCGAACCCGAGCTCTCCGACGACGAACTGACGCGTTTCCACGCCAGCTGCCAGCACATTCGCGATAACATCGCACAGCTCCCGTGGTGGTAATCGCCTGAAGGCAAGCACATTCGAACACGCACCGAAAAGCGGCGCCGGGCTCCAAACGGAACCCGGCGCCGCTGACGTTCGGTTATAACCTCGTGTTAGTCGATGGAAATCTTGGTGACGTTCTTCTTCTCGACGATCTTAGGCACCGTCACCGTCAGCACGCCATCGGCGTAACGAGCCGCGAGACCCTCGCTCGAGGCGTCCTTCAGATACACGCCGCGCGTGGCACTGTAGGCGGTGAACTCCTTCTGCAGATAGTTCTTGCCCTCATCCTCGCTCTTATCCTCGACGTTGACCGAGATGGAAAGACGGCCCTCGTTAAGCTCCACGTCGATCTCATCCTTGGACACACCGGTGAGATACGCCTTGACCTCGTACCCGTCGCCCTTGTCCTCGACATCGATGGGGAACGCCTTGCTCGCAAACGAATTGGCCAAGTCATTCATGTCGTTGAACACGTCAAACAGAGAGTCGGCAGCAGTGGGACGAATACCGAAAACCGAACGATAAGGAACCATAGCCATAATCAATCACTCCTTTTGTGATGACCGGGCTCCTGCGGGAGCCCGGATTGTTTTGACGCTTGTATATGTTCCCTTCCTATTCAGTTCTAAACATCAAATGGAAGATTTTTTAAGTCTCTCTGTAGCATCATATCTAAGTCTCTTACGCTTAGATATGATGCAGTGCTCCTACACGACGACCAAAACAAACCCGACCATAACTTAATCGTTCTTTAACCTCCGTCTTCTTTTGATGCGCTGCGATCCCTGGGCTTAACCCGGGCGTACAATGTGCGCGTATGGACGACATTTCTGGGGTTGGGCATGGCCGAGTATCCAAACGAGAACAACATCGACATCGACCTTCAAACGCCCCTGCCGAACTCTCGGCACTACACGCGTCCCGCGCCATCCCGCAAACATATGGGCGTGGCAACAAGCGACCCGGAATACCTCCCACAAGTACAGCCCACGGCTCAGCGCGGAAACAACGCTGTCCAGCGCGCCGCGAACCCCGCGGCGGCGCCCAAACACGCCATCAGCAACTCAGCCCGTTACCTCTCAACCCCAAAAGCGGGGCGCAGCATCTTCACCTCGCGCTACGAACGCCGCCGCGCCACCATCAAGCGCCGCGTGCTGCTGGTTCTGTTGGTCGTCATCATCGCACTTGTCGTATGGGCCATCTTCTTGCGTTAAGCTCTTCTGAATCGTCAATATATCAATCTCATTGGACCAACCATCGCCAGGGGCTTTTATGACGCATGAGCAAGTGCAGGCAGAACCATATATCTACGCCGATAACGCCGCCACCACCAAGCTGTCTGAGCGCGCCCTGGCGGCGATGATGCCCTACCTTACCGACAACTTCGGCAACCCCGGAGGCATCCACCGTCTCGCCAAGCAGGCAGCACGCGACCTCGATCACCACCGTCAGCGCATAGCTGCCTGCCTTGGATGCGGCCCGCGTGAGCTTTTCTTCACGAGTGGCGGCACCGAATCAGATAACTGGGCCCTCCGTGGCTTTTGCAAGCGCTACCAAGCGATACACCCTCAAGCACCCGTACGCGTCATCACCTCAAATATCGAGCATCATGCCGTTTTGCATACCTGCCAAGAACTCGAGGCCGAAGGCGTGCATGTAACCTATCTCCCTGTCGACACCGAGGGGTTCGTAAATCCCGAAGCCTTGCAACGGGCCCTCGAAACCAACCGACAGGCCGATCATGCGGCCGGACTCGACACCCCCGGCACCGCGCTCGTAAGCATCATGCTCGCCAACAACGAAGTGGGCACCATCGAGGAAATTCCCTCCCTGGCGAAAATGGCGCATGCTTTCGACGTTCCCTTTCATACCGATGCCGTACAGGCCGTCGGGCACATTCCCGTCGATGTCGAGGAGCTCGGCATCGACGCCCTTTCGTTCTCGAGCCATAAATTCCACGGCCCACGCGGGTGCGGAGCACTCTACCTACGCGCCGATATCGATATCCCACCCCTGCTGCATGGAGGCGAACAGGAATTCGGCAAGCGTTCGGGCACGCAGAATCTTGCAGGCATCGCAGGAACCGCAGAGGCTCTCGAAGAAGCCCTCGAAGGTCTTCCCGATCGAACGCGTAGACTCACGGCATTTCGCACCGAACTCACCCGGCGCATCCTCGCCGCCAGCGTCGACGTAGCGGCTACGGGCCCCAACGCTACCGCCAAACGTCTTCCTTCCATAGCTTCGTTCATCTGCAAAAACACCGATGCCGAATTACTGGTGGGCATTTTGGATCGCACGGGCGTAGCTGCGGCAACGGGCTCCGCCTGCTCCGCAGGCACCACCGAGCCATCGCATGTCCTGCAAGCCCTTGGATATACCGACCCCGCCTGGAATCGGGGCACGCTGCGCCTCTCATTCGCCGATGATGCGACGGCAGACGACATCGCCCTCTTGGCCCAGCGCGTAGCCCATGCCATCGAACGTACGCGGTTGCTCGGCTAGGTCTAACCCACCGACTCTAGCTATAATCTGCTCTATGCTGGCGCCGCACTTCAACACCCATCCTCGCATGCAAGCCGCACTCGCTGCGGTGCTCCTCACGTTTGCGCTTGTATCGACTGCATGCAGTTCGGCCTCGGGAACCGACGAGACCTCGGGGGCCTCCTTTTCGGTATCGACCGAGGTGCGCGAAGCCTCATTCGATGCCGCGAGCGCCATCGGAAGCGTGGGTGCCTCAATCGACGTCTCCCACTGCAACGAGGGGTATGTCGGAGCTTCGGCGACCAGCCGATCGCATCTCAAATTCCTTGTTGAGAAGGATGGGTCCACCTACAGCTACGACCTTCCGCAAGACGGAACACCCATCATCTGCCCTCTCACCCAAGGGGATGGTGCGTACACGCTGCGCATCATGCAGAATACCGAAGAGAACAACTACATCGAGCTCTACAGAACCGATACGCAAGTAACTCTGGAATCGGAATTCGACCCCTATCTGCACCCTAACGTATATTGCAGCTATGCCGCGAACAGCGCGTGCGTGAAAAAGGCGCGCAGCCTGGTTAAGCACGCCAAAACACAGGGCGATGCCGTCGAGGCCATATGCACCTGGATCGTAAAGAACGTCACCTACGACGACGACAAGGCCGCTAAGCTCAAAGGAGGAAGCGGCTATATTCCAAATCCCGACAGCACGCTCAGCACCAAAAACGGCATCTGCTTCGATTACGCAAGTCTCGGAGCTGCAATGCTGCGCTGCCAGGGAATTCCCGCCAAAATCGTTACCGGCTATGTCTCCCCCGACAATATCTACCATGCCTGGATCATGGTCTATATAGATGGAACCTGGCAGAGCGCGCAGTTCAGCGTCGAGAAAAATACCTGGTCGCGTGTTGACTTGACCTTTGCAGCCGGGCAGGTAGGCGCCTCGGATGGGCAAGAGCAAAAAGTTGGCGACGGAAAGGATTATTCCGATAGATATGTATACTAGAAACGCAGAAAAGGTATCCCCTGCGAAACCGCCTTTTCCTCCTTTCAGCTGCGATGCAACTTCACGTGAAGCAATATGCAGCCCAGCGGCAGCCGCCGCATGCGCCAAGACACTAGGAGGCGTCGATGGCAGATAAACTTTTGGAATCAAGCGCTACGAGTGCGTTTTGCAGCAGTGTTGCCACCATGCTCGCTGCAGGCATCCAAACAGACGAAGCCGTGCACATGCTCGTGGAGAACCGCGAACCATCGCAATTCAAAACCGTCTGCAGCGCCGTCTACTCCAAGCTCATCAGCGGCTGTTCGCTCGCCGATGCCATGGAAAGCACGGAAGCGTTTCCCGCCTACGCCGTCGAGATGGTCCGTGTAGGCGAATCATCGGGACGCTGCGAGCGCTCCCTGCGTGGCCTGAGCCGCTATTACGAAAGCGAAGATCGTACCTTCAATAAGCTCCAGAGCGCAGTAGGATATCCCGCCGCGCTTCTGTGCATCATGAGCGTGATCCTCGCGTTCACCGTCACGGTCATATTGCCTATCTTCACCGACGCATACCAGAATATCTCCGGCTCCCTTACCGCTGGATCTTTCAGCGCGGTCAGCGCATCCATCATCATCGGTTGGGTCGCATTGGCCATCGTGCTGATAAGCACCGCCATCGTCGTCACCATCGCCTTGAGCGCACGCACTGCGACAGGACGCGAGCGCGTCATGCGTTTGTTTGAGAAAATCCCCCAGACCAAAAACGCTATGTACCAGCTTGCGCTTTCGCGTTTTACCAGCGTGCTATCCGCGTTTGTCGCCTCAGGCGTAACCGAGGAAGCAGCCATGCGCAACGCCGTCGCCGCCGTCAACCATCGAGAGCTTTCCGACAAACTTCAGGAAGCGCTCTCCAGCATGCACGACATCGAAAACCCGCGCAGCCTTGCACAGGCGATCGTGGAGCACGAGGTCTTTGAGCCCATCTACGGGCGCATGCTTCTGATCGGCATGCATACCGGCTCCGCTGACGACACCCTCGATCACCTATCCGACCTTTTCTTCGAAGACGCCACGATGCAGATCGATGCATCCGTCGACAGCATCGAGCCGCAACTGGCTGCGTTCCTGACCCTCGCCGTCGGTGCAACGCTCATCGCCGTCATGTTGCCGCTCATCGGCGTCATGAGTTCCATCGGCTAGGCGCGCAAAGGGCGGACCCGAGATGTTTCACGAGATAACAGACCGCGAACGAGCGCGCAGAAGACGCAAGCGCATCGGCGTCACCTGTCTCATCCTCATCATTTGCGTTGTGGCGGCGCTCGCCTACAACGCCGTTCACCTGCGCACACGCGAGCAGGGCGCCGTTGCCCTACGCAGCTCCATCCTCAACGCCGCAAAACAGTGCTGCGCCATCGAAGGAAGCTACCCGTCATCGCTCACCCACCTTGAAGAGCAATACGGCATCACCGTCAATCATGAGGACTACGTCGTTTCATACGAATGCTTCGCCGACAACATCATGCCCAGCGTGGTGGTGACGCCGCGATGAGCCATGAGCATTCCTCTCCCACCGCTGCCTCTCAGCGTCTTGAAGCGTTCGCTTCGTTTAGCTCGTCGGCGCATGGCCACGAACGCCGTGGTCGTGCCGCGTCACGCTTTTCCACCCTCCTGCTCGCGGTGTTTTTCTCTGCGCTTCTCATGGCGCTCACCTGCGGCGTGAATGTGTACCGCAAAGTCTCCGACATCCAGACAGCCAACAGTTCGATGCGTGAGGGTCTTGAACTTATCCAGAATCTCGTGCGCTCAAACGATGCAAGCGAATCCATCGCTTTCGGCGATGGCCCTGAAGGTCGCTCACTCGTCATCGTGCAACACCTCGATTCCGGTACCTACGAGACGCGCGTCTATCTCCATGAGGGACGCATCGTGCAGGAATACAGCCTCGCAGGAAGCGCTTACACCCCCGATAAAGCCTCGGTTATCTGCTCATCTAATACTTTCTCCTTCTCGTATGAAGATGGGCTTCTGAGCGTGAGTACCGATCAGGGCACGGCCGAGATCGCCCTTCGTAGCCTTCAAGGAGGTGCGTAACGTGGCGGATATCAAAACGAACATCTCGCGTTCGGCGTTTTCAAAAACCGCTTTCATGATCGAGGCTATGGTGTTGTTGGTTGTCCTCATAGCTTGCATGGCCGTGTTCGTGCAACTTTTCACGCGATCGCTCAGCGCGGCCACCAACTCGTCTGAACTTACCCAAGCCATTGTTATCGCTCAAAATGCAGCGGAAGAGTTTTCCGCCGACCCCGCCGCTGTCAAGGATGGCGCTGACCTGGGTGAAGGCGTCACCGTAAACGGATCCGACGATTTCAGCGTGACGTGCAAAGTAACCGACACCGCGACCGACGCCGGGACACTCTATACCGCACGTATCACCGTCTCCAACGATGATGGCAAGGTCTATAGCCTCACTTCAACGCGTTATGTAAGTGAGGTGAACTAGCATGCAATGTCTCCCACAGCGCTCTTCCGGCGTGCGCATAGGTCCCATCAGTCTTCTCACTCTGGTTGCAGTCATCTTGCTTTCCGTCCTCGCAATGCTCTGCGTCACCACCACCAACGCCACGCAAACGATGTCAAAACGCCAGGCGTCCGCTCTTACCGATACCTATACGGTCGATTCATGCGGTCAAGCGCTACTGGCAGAAGTCGATTCGTATCTTTCCTCCGTCTCCTCGTCAGATGTTGCAGCAGACAAAATCGATGCGGATTTCCCCGCGCTCGCAGCGCAAGCCCGCAAGAACACGGAGACAAAGAGGGGCTCGAATCTCAAGATTAAAGGCGGCGTTTCCGACCGCGTCCTCTCCTTTACCATCAAGGCCTCATCTGGAAAACGGCTCAAAGCCTCCATCGTCCTCAACGATGACCTCACATACACCATTACCTCATGGAAGATAACCACCGTCCACAAGGCGCGCCAAGAGACCCTGTGGAGCGGATCGAATCAGTAGCAGAAAGGGAAATGCCATGCAGCTCACCGTACTTCTCAAGCAGATGATCGATGCCAAAGCTTCCGATGTATTCATCATCGCCGGCCTGCCTCTCTCCTATCAGAAGAGCGGCATTCAGGTGCGAACCGACAGCGCAGCGCTTATGCCGGCGCAGACCGCTGAGTACGTACACGCCATTTACGACCTCGCAGGCCGCAGCATCGAGCCGTTTGAGTCCGGCTACAACCACGATGATGATTTCAGTTTTGCCGTGGCGGGCGTCGGACGATTCCGCGCCAATATCTTCAGGCAACGTGGTTCATACAGCGCTGTCGTGCGCGTCATCCCCTTCGGGCTGCCCAATGCCGCCGAAATGCATATCCCCGAGGAAGTCCTTAGCCTTGCCGGCATCAACCGCGGCCTCGTGCTTGTAACCGGACCGGCCGGAAGCGGTAAATCAACCACGCTCGCCTGCATCCTCGACCGTATGAATCACGAGCGTACAGGGCATATCATCACCATGGAAGACCCCATCGAATACGTTCACAAACACGGTACCTGCATCATCACGCAGCGCGAGATTCCTACCGATGTGGCAACCTATGCCGAGGCATTGCGCTCCGCCATGCGCGAAAGCCCCAACGTCATCCTTCTGGGCGAAATGCGCGATCCCGATACCATCTCCACCGCCGTTACAGCGGCCGAGATGGCACAGCTCGTACTCTCAACCCTTCATACCACCAGCGCTTCCGATACGGTCGATCGCATCGTCGATGCCTTCCCGCCGAGCCAGCAGTCTCAGATCCGCATTCAGCTTTCCATGGTGCTTCAGGCAACCGTCAGTCAGCAACTGGTTCCCACCATCGATGGCGGCACCATTCCCGTTTTCGAAATCATGAGGATGAACACCGCCATTCGCAATCTTATCCGCGAGGAAAAGTCCTATCAGATCGATTCGGTCATCGCTGCAGGAGACGCCTTCGGCATGCAAACCATGGATCAAGGTCTTTTCAACGCCACTAAAGATGGAATCATCTCCAAAGACACTGCACTTCAGCACTCGAATCATCCCGAGGCGCTTTCTTATCGCTTCGACGCCGAGGGCATTAAGTAGCCATCGAAGAATCGCCACTTCCAAGTAACAAATACGGGGTGGAGCCAAAAACGGCTCCACCCCGTATTGTTTGGCATTCGGTCCAAGCCCGTAGGCAACGGACCGAATGCCGTGTTCGCATAAAGCGAGCGCCCTTGAAACCCGCTTACGCGAGCAGCTTACGCCCCGACTCCTCAATAGCCGCAAGCGCTGCATCGGCAGCAGCGGCGTCAGAACCCTTGGCAAAGATATACAGCTTGATCTTAGGCTCGGTACCCGACGGACGAACGATCGCCTTGTTGCCGCCCTCAAGATCGAACTCGAGCACATTAGCAGTGGGAAGGCCGTTCACGCCCGTAGCATAGTCGACAACCGCTTCCACCTTACTTCCGGCGATCTCGGCAGGCGGATTCTCACGAAGATCGACCATGATACCCGCCATCTTGCTGGCACCCTCGGCACCCGGATACGCAAGGGCAATGGTCTTGTTGTGGTAATAGCCGAACTTCTCGTACAGTGCTTTCATAGCCTGGACGAGGTTCATACCCTGCAGCTTATAGTACTGCGCCATCTGGCAAATGAGCATGGAGGCGTTGACGGCATCCTTGTCGCGTACGTGATCGCCCGAAAGATAGCCATAGCTCTCTTCGAACCCGAAGATGAAACGATCGACCTCGCCGGCATCGGAAAGGCCCGTGATGATATCGCCGATATACTTGAAGCCCGTAAGGCAGCGGCGCAGCTCAAAGCCGTACTCATCCGCAAGCGCATCAACCATGGCCGAAGAAACAATAGTGGTGACAGCAACCTTACGGGCCAGATCCTCACCACGCTCAGCACGCATCTTGCAGATATAATCGAGCAGCAAAACGCCCATCTCATTACCCGTGAGCAGCGTATAGTCATCGCCATCAGCGCAGGCCACGCCAACACGGTCGGCATCCGGGTCGGTCGCGAGCAACAGATCGGGCTTTACCTCTTTACAAAGGTCGATGCCCTTCTGCATGGCCTCGCGAATCTCGGGGTTAGGATACGGACAAGTGGGGAAATCCCCATCGGGATCTTTCTGCTCGGGAACGACCGTCACGTCAGTGATACCGACTTTTTTTAGAACAGAGGTAACAGGAATCAAACCGGTGCCGTTAAGCGGGGTGTAGACAAGCTTAAGCGGAGCCGCAGCAACCTGCTCATCGGTGAGATTATTGACGGACTTATCCACGACGGCATCGTAGTAATCCTCAAGGCACTTATCATCAATCCACTTAACGAGGCCCTGTGCAACTGCATCATCAAATGACATGGTCTTGACATCGTTAAAGGGATCCGTGGCCTCCATAGCGGCAGAGATGGCATCAGCAGCCTCGGAGGTAATCTGGCACCCATCGGGACCATACGCTTTATAACCGTTATACGGCGCTGGGTTATGGCTTGCAGTCATGCAAATACCACCAGAGCACTCAAGGTAGCGCGTCGCCCAAGAGAGCGTGGGGACCGGTGAGATCTTAGGATAGACATACGACGTGATGCCATTGGCAGCGAGAATCGATGCCGTTGTCTGAACGAAAAGCTCGCCTTTATTACGGCTATCGCGTGCAATTGCAACCGTAGGATTCTCAAACGTCTGATTAAGATAGTCGGCAAAACCCTGGGTTGCACGACCGACGGTGTAGATATTCATACGGTTGGTGCCAGCGCCGATGGTACCGCGCAAGCCAGCAGTACCAAACGCAAGATCCTGGAAAAAGGCATCGGTAATGGCGTCTTCGTCACCGTTGTCTTTCATGGTCTGGAGCTCTGCCAGAAGTTCCTCATCTTGAACATTGGCAAGCCAGGTATCAAGAAGTTCGTGAACGTTAGCCATAGAAGACCCTTCCAAAAGATAGGTTACAGAAAGAGAAAGCTTCTTATAAATGAAGCCTCACTAGCGCAATAATACGGCATCAAACGCTTTATCACGTTAACGTATCGGCAAGCGCGTCTATTAATCTGCACAAGGAAGAGAGAGCGAACATTTAGGTAAGCCCAATATGAACCCGATCAAACCCGATGAAATAAGAAGAGGTTTCTAGGTACCTGAAGAACAAAGAGATCAGAACGATAAACCGAAAGCGCCCAGCCCCGCGCATCACGTCAGCGCCCAGCCCCGCAGCAAAAAAGGGGGAGGGCCCGAAGGCCCTCCCCCCTGCACGGTAACGTGCCGTCCACCGGTCGGCGGCGCCCTGGCCTCCCACGGGCTGGCCCCGCAGT
>CAVGWH010000015.1:0-50921 GCA_963633065.1 Oribacterium sp. | reverse complement strand
CCAACGGCTTCACCCCCACCACCACGCTCGGCTGCGGCTCGTGGGGCAACAACAGCTTCTCCGGCAACTTCAGCCACAAGAACCTCATGAACATCACCCGCGTGGGCTACCCGCTGGACGAGTCCTATCTCCCCGACCCCGAGCTGGCCTGGAAATAGATCGCGCAGCATAGGAGACACACCATGGATTATTTGGAAATAGAGGGAAAGGCGCAGCTCAAGCGCTTTGACATCCCCACCGATGAGCCCCAGCTCATCACCGACGAAACCGATCTTGGCGCCCTTGCGTACCCCTGTGTGGTCAAAGGCCAGATCATGGCCGGGCATCGCGGTCACCACGGTGCCGTGCGCGTGGTGAAGAGCCGCGAGGAGCTTGAGGCCGCCATTCCCGAGATCGAGCATATCCGTATCAACGGCCACGTTATGGAGGGCATCGCCGTCACCGGCATGGCCGACATCGCCGAGGAGTACTACCTGGGCCTCACACTCGACACCAAGAAGCGCGCCCTCGTGATGATCTTCACGCCCTTCGGCGGTACCGAGATCGAGGACCTCGCCGCCAACGAGCCCGAGAAGCTCCTGTATCTCGACTGCACCGAGGGCTTCGACGCCGAGGCGTTCCGCGCCGGCGCCGCCCACTTCGATCTGGGCGATGCGCGCGTGGCCGATGTGATCGAGATCGCCGAGAAACTCACCCGTGCGGCCTTTGAGCTCGATGCAACGACGATCGAGATCAACCCGCTCGTCGTACTGGGCGACGGCAGCCTCCTGGCACTCGACTGCAAGCTCGTCATCGACGACAACGCCGCCTACCGTCAGGGCGATTACCTCATGCTCCCGCGTACCGCTACCGAGCGCTCCCCGCAGGAGGAAGACGCCGCGGCGCACGATCTCACCTATGTTGAGCTCGATCCCGAGGGCGACATCGGCACCATGGCAGGCGGCGCCGGGATCGGCATGGCCACCATGGATACCATCCGCCACTACGGCGGACGCCCCAACAACTTCTGCGACCTGGGCGGCGGCGTCACCGCCGAGAAGACCTATCACGCCATGCGCATCCTGCTGCAGAATCCCGAGACGAACTACGTACTGGTCAACGTGTTCGGCGGCATCAACAACCGAGGGCATCGAACGCGCCTACAAGGAGTTCGGAGGCGACAAAGTCGTGTGCGTTAAGAGCCGCGGCTTCAACCAGGAGCAAGGTTGGGAGATCTACGAGCGCCTGGGGTTCGCGCAGACCAAGTTCGGCACCACCGACGAGGCCGTCAAGGCGCTGATGGCGATCAAGACCGAGAAGGAGGCGTAGGCGATGAGCATCCTTATCGACGCCGATACGCCCATGATGATCATCGGCATCACGGGCAAACAAGGGCGCATCCACACCAAGCGCACCCTCGAGAGCGGCACCAAGCTGGTATGCGGCGCGGCCCCCGGCAAGGGTGGCCAAGAGGTCGAGGGCGTACCCGTCTACGAAACCGTGGCCGATGCCCGCGCCGAGCACCCCGAGGTCGAATCGGCCATGCTCCTCATCCCGCCCAAATTCGTGCGCGGAGCCGCCATTCAGGCGCTGCAGGAGGGCATCAAGCTCTTGGTGATGATCACCGAGTTCGTGCCCGTGCATGATACGCTCGCCATCGTGCGCGAAGCCGAGCGCCAGGGTGCGCGCGTGATCGGACCCAACACCATCGGCATCATCTCGCCGGGCAAGTCGAAGATCGGCATCATGCCCGACTACATCTACGGCGCGGGGCACATCGGCATCGTGTCGCGCAGCGGCACCCTCACCCACGAGACGGCTTCCAACCTCACCTTCAAGGGGTACGGCCTCTCCACCTGCATCGGCATCGGCGGCGATCCCGTCATCGGCACCAACCACGCCGAGGCGCTTGAGCTTATGGCCACCGACGACGAAACCGACGCCATCGTGCTCATCGGCGAGATCGGCGGCGCCTCCGAGGAGCTGGCCGCGGCCAAGATCCGCGAGATCGGCTGCACCAAGCCGGTGTTCGCCTACATCGCCGGTATGTACGCCCCCGAAGGTAAGAAGATGGGTCACGCCGGAGCCATCGTCAGCGGCGGTATGGGCACCGTCAAATCAAAAGTTGCCGCGTTGGAGGCGGCAGGCGTCACCGTCTGTCCCACACTCGGCATCATCGTCGAGGAAATCGCCAAGCTCAACGAACGCACTAACGGTCGTTTGCTCTCGCTTGAGCCGCAGATCGACTAATATTAGGCGCCTAGCTGCCGCCCCGAACAGGGACGGCAGCTTTTCCGTTTCGTTAAGCAAGGAAAACCAATGAGTGCAGCAACCCTCAGTTTGATCGGCATCTTACTTGCCTTCGTCACGCTCGTCGCGGGCGTCATGAAAGGCCTGCCGATCCTCGTCCTGTCCCCCATCGTCTCGGTGATCGTGCTGGCGTTTTCGGGGCTCGATATCGTATCGACCCTCGAGGGTACCTTCTCGAACGAGCTGGGCGGATTCATCTCGTCCAACTTCACCCTCTTTTTGCCCGCGTGTATTATGGGCGCCATGCTCAGCGACTGCGGGGCCGCGCGCGATATCGCGGTCTTCTTCGGCAACGCCGCCGAGAAGATGGGTGGCAAACACGTAAAGTACCTGGTCGTCATGGGTTTGTCACTCGTGACGGCTTTGTTGTCTCTCGGTGGCGTGAGCGGCGCCGTGGTTGTCTTCACCATCGCGCCCATCTGCCGTCAGATCTTCAAGAAGCTCGACATCCCCTGGCACTTCGTGATCCCCATCATCGTGTACGGCGGCTGCATGTGGACGGCGACGCTCCCCGGCTCACCTTGCATCGAGAACCTCATCCCCACCAAGTACCTCGACACCACGCCCATGGCCGCTCCGATGCTCGCCATTTTGGCCACGATCAACTGCATCGTCTTCGGCGCGGGTTATATCTACTACGCCGTCCGCAAGACCGAGCGTCGCGGCGAGGGATACATGGAGACGGGTGCGCCCATGGAAGAGCACGCCGACTCCCTCGATGACAGCATCCTTACCGCCACGTGCTCGGTTCCGCAGCTTCTGCGCGCACTGGCACCGACCGCAACCCTGCTGATCTGCATGAACGTGCTGGGGTTTGAGCCGTGGCTCGCTCTTGTCACGGGCTGCTTGGTGTGCCTGGCACTCTACATCAAGAAGTTCGACAACCTGCCGTCGACGCTTAAAGACGGCATCAAGTCGGCTACGAGCTCGCTGATGAGCGTCGCCGTGGTCGTTGGTTTCGGCGCCGCCGTTGAGCTGACGCCCGGCTTCAACTATCTGGTCGAGGCGCTCACGCACCTGCCGGGACCGCCGCTGATGCAGCTCTGCATCTCAGCCAACCTGCTGGCGGGCATCTGCGGCTCGGCCGCCGGTGGCGAGGGCATCGCCCTGCGCGCGCTGTCACCGCGCTTCTTGGCCATGGGCGTGTCGCCCGACATCATCCACCGCGTGGTCAACGTGTCCTGCTACGGCCTGGACACCATGCCCTACAACGGCAACGCTATCAACCGCCTCAACTTCTGCCATCTTACGTATCGCAACGCCTACTACCACGAGTTCATCTTGGGAGCATGTTTCCCAGTGGTCAACTCGATGCTCATCACGATCTTCGCCACCATGGGCATCTGCTAGAAAGGCAAGCAACAAGAAAAGCCATCAGCAGGTGGGCTGCAGCAGTACCGCAACACAGAACGCCTCGCACCGAAATACATCTGGTGCGAGGCGTTTTGTGTTGACCTTGGTTCACGACCGCGCCGCGCCCGTATTCCCCATAACGGCGGGCATCGCGGCAAGCACCTCGCCCCGCACGAAATCATCGCGCAAGGCGAGCCAGCGCCTTTACTCGTGCTCTTCCATCCATTTGTACAGCTGGAAACGGTTATTGATGCCGCACTTGCTGTAGATGTTCTGCACGTGCTTTTTAACCGTATGAAAGCTGATGACCAACTGCTCGGCGATCTCCTGATAGGTAAGCCCCTCGCGCATGAGCTCGGCCACGCGACATTCCGAGCGCGTGAGGATCGTCGTCATGTCTCGATGCGTTTGGGGCGCCGTATCCAAAGCGGCAGCGGAAGCAGGCGCGGTAGCCGGTACACGTTCGATAGGCTCATCGTCTTTCTTGATGGTGATCCAGTTGTAGCGATCGACGATGCGGTTTGAATAGGTACGGTCGTAGCGATGGATGGTAAAGGTGTAGTCCTTTATCACCTGGGTATGCGGTCTATCGGGACTCAGATCGGGTGCCGCAGCAAGCAGGAACTGCAACCATGTGCAGCTGTTCTCGCTGGCCAGCTGATCGATGACCGAAGCCCCCAAAAGATCTTCCAGATAATCCTCGGTGACCTTGTTGTAGCTCAAGGCGTGCATCGCGTCGTCGGTGACCAAAAAGGCCTTTTCACCCGATGCCACGATATCGCCCTGCAGCGCGGCCACGATGCGCGCCTGCTCATATTTTTTAAAAGTCTTATACGAACTGGCGATATAGGCGTAGAGCTGCTCGAACTCCTCGAGTTCATCGTCGGTGAAATCCCCTTCGTCGGCCGTGCGCCAAAACATCAGCCCAATATAGGCATTGATGCCGAAGGCCAACGTCAGGGTGTAGTGCGCCTGCATGGAGCTTTCATAAAAGCGCACGTACGCCGATGTGTCATAGGCAACGCAATTAGCGATATCGGTCGATCGGTAGAGGCGCGGCGAGGTGTTGAAGTACGTAAGGTGGTCGCGACGCGCATCGCGATGGATGGCATGACGCACGACGTCGTTGGAAACGAAGTTACCGTAGGCATGATCGGGACCCATGAGCTCGAGGCTATCCAACGTGCGCGACGACAAAAAATCGCCCGCGGTGTCAAAGTAGTAGATGACGGTATTCTTCCAGCCAAAGCAGCGATAGAGGATATCAAGCAGATCATGGTTGAAGAACTCGCGCGTTGTGATCTGATGGTTCTGCAGCTCCGAAAAGAAATCGGCGCGTGCCCCGCGCCTGTCGTCCTCGCCCATGTGCTATCCCGTCCCTGAGTAGCTTGCCCCAAACATAGCGGCGGTCCCACACGCGCGCCACGCATGCACACAATGGTACCGCATAAGAAAAGACGCCCGACCCAACATGAACCGTCAATCTGTAAACGGTTGCACACCCGTTTAAAGCATGCGACCGCCAAAATCGGCCTCCGATGCCGCGTTCTGAGCAGAGATTTCAGATATGCACTTTTACACCCTCATTTAATGCTCGTTTTAGGTTCAAATCCACTTCCGGTCGACGCAAAGCGAACCTCGATCCCTATAAGCGCGCCCTTGCAACATATTTCCGCACGCAAAAAATGCATATCTGAAATCTCTGCTCAGAATCGTGCCCACAATTGAAAAAGCGGGGTCCGAACTCGTTCGAACCCCGCCAAACAAGGCCGTGGTTAGGACAGGTCCTCGCCGTTGGTGGCGATGACCTTCTTGTACCAGTCGAAGCTCTTCTTCTTGGAACGCGCCAAGGTGCCGTTGCCGGCATCGTCGCGATCAACGTAGATAAAGCCGTAGCGCTTGGACATCTCGCCCGTGCCGGCGCTCACCAGGTCGATGGGACCCCACGTGGTGTAACCCAACAGGTCGACGCCGTCCTCGGTAACGGCATCGCGCATGGCCTTGATGTGCTTGCGCAGATAGTCGATACGGTAATCGTCGTTGATGGTGCCGTCGTCCTCGACTACGTCTTTGGCACCCAGACCGTTCTCAACCACGAAAAGCGGTTTCTGATAGCGGTCGTAGAGATCGTTGAGGGTCACGCGGAAGCCCATGGGGTCGATAGCCCAGCCCCACTGGCTCTCCTCGAGGTAAGGGTTCTTGGCGCCCGCGAAAGCATTGCCCTGCGTGCGCTCCACATCGGCGTTGTCGGCACCAGCCGAGCAGCGCGTGCTGTAGTAGCTAAACGAAATGAAATCGACGGTGTTCTGGGCCAGCACCTCGCGGTCCTCGTCGGTCATGCCCACGTCGATACCCAGGCGCTCGAGCTTCTTGACGGCATAGGCCGGATAGTAGCCACGGCTCTGAACGTCCACGAAGAAGTAGTTGTTCTGGTTATCGAGCTGCGCCTGGCGCACATCGCTAGGACGGCAGCTGTAGGGGTAGTAAGTGCCCGCGGCGAGCATGCAGCCGATCTTGACCTCGGGGTCGATCTCGTGCGCGATCTTGGTTGCCCAAGCGCTCGCAACAAGCTCGTTGTGAGCGGCCTTGTACTCGACGGCAACCTTGTCCTCGCCCTCTTCGAACACCAGACCGGCGCCCATAAACGGAAGGTGCAGGATCATGTTGATCTCGTTGAAGGTAAGCCAGTACTTCACCAAGCCCTTATAGCGGGTGAAGAGCACCGTCGCAAGGTTCTTGTAGAAGTCGATGAGCTTACGGTTGCGCCACCCGCCATACTCTTTGATGAGATGGATGGGGCAGTCGAAGTGCGTGATGGTTACCAAAGGCTCGATACCGTAGTTGCGGCAAGTGCGGAAGACGTCTTCGTAGAATGCCAGGCCGGCCTCGTTGGGCTCGGCCTCGTCACCGTTGGGGAAGATGCGCGTCCAAGCAATGGACATGCGGAACGTCTTAAAGCCCATCTCGGCAAAGAGCGCGATGTCCTCTTTGTAGTGGTGATAGAAGTCGATGCCCGTCTGAGCAGGATAGTAATAGCCGTCCTCAAAGTCGAGCATCTTGCGCTGGCCCGACACCACGGCGCGGCGCTCGGGACCATGCGGCGCCACGTCCACGTTGGCCAAGCCGCGGCCGTCCACGTTGTACGCGCCCTCACACTGGTTGGCGGCCGTCGCGCCGCCCCACAGGAAATCTTTACGGAAACCCATTTCCAGTCCTTTCTTGTCAGCTATCAAGCCCCATCGACTTGTATGGTTCCCAGTATGCGAGGGCGTCACGCCGCGCTCAACGTTTCTCGGGCAAACCGACACTTCTTTTCGGCGCGACGGCCATCGGCGGCGCAAGGGCTGACACTTTTTGATACCGGCATCGCGATCGCAGACAGCACCATGCGAAAAGGGCGACACCGATCGAAAAAAATAAGCCGCCTCTCGTTTCCCGAAGACAGGAAACGAGAGGCGGTTCGGGTCCCCCGATCGGCTCGAAGGCGTTAACCGGCTTCGAGCCGCGAGCGTTGGCCAGCTTCGTAATCGCACGGCGCCGGACAAGGCGTCATGCCTTTCATCCGCAACCACGCGCGTGGCCTAAGCTGCCCGGCGTCGCATGCCGAGCCGCTCCGCGGCGATGAGACCCAGCGGCAGGGCGGTTATCTGATATACCCGCAGATAAAAGTCCTCGCCGCTATATCCGAGCCCCCGAAGGCACTCGCGAAGCGTCCTAGAATCCCGCGATCCACACTCGCCGCCCGCGCGTGACTTCAAGCGGATGTCCTCATAGGCCTTGACCGTTCCCGTCGGCAGGCAGGAAAGAAGCCGGTTGAGACAGGCATAGTAATCCTCGAACGACACGTTACGTAGGAGCTTTCTAAAGGCCAAACCCTCCTTCGTGGGAATCATGATCGCGCTATAGGGGTTCTGCGGATCCAGCAGCCTTTCGGCATAACGCTCACGCGACGACCCAGCTGCCGAGAGCCTCTCGGCCAAGGGGACGACCTTGTCCGCCTCGGCCTTCCGAGGGGGTTTAACGAGGTTCAGCGCGGGACACCGCTCGACCATATCCCGCGTGAGCAAATCTCCTGGGTCGTTCGGCAACGGGTCGGTATAGTTCAACTCCGTGGCGAAGGGCGCAGTGAGGCACATCCTTATGATTTCGCGAAAATCTTCGTAAGCGCGGCTTTCAAGACAGCGCTGGTAGAGCCTATTGGTCGTCATCATCGCGAGGGCACGCCCGAACGTGATGTCGTCCAGCGCGCGGTCACGCCCCGTGAGGTAAAGCATAGAGCACTCGTAGTCATCAGGCTCGCGGAGCATCGCGTCAGCGAGGGGCATGCCGAGCACCGTGTCCACGAGGCCGTCGATTGCCTCCTCTTGAAATACGCGACACTCTCGTACCGCCTCGAGGCGTTGCTCGAGCGCGTATCGTTTAACTTGCATTCGTCCTTCCCTTCTCTTAAACAAGGGTTTCTTCTCGACCATAAATTTCGTGGTTGGGGGCCGAAGGCTCCCAACGGGGAGCCTTCGGTGTTGCCTGCAGGGCGATGTAGCGCTCGTCGGACTCGATGTCGTAGCCCCTCGCGCGGCGCGCCTTCTGCCCGCGCACGAAGAGGTATCCCTCTCCGATGGGCAGGTCGATGATCCGGGAAGCGGGGACGTTGGCCTTCTCAGCAAAGTGCCGCGCCGTGCCAACGTCGAGGCCTCCGAGGTAGAGGCAGGTGTCGCAGTTGTTCTCGATCGTCTTGGCGGCAGCGAAGCCGTACATGTTCTCGAGTTGGCCGAGGCTCTGCAGTATCACGCTCACGTAGATACCCCTCGATCGGATCGTCGAGATCAGCTTATCGAAATCCGCCACGCGCGTGCCCGCGGCGAAGTCGTCCATGATGAGCCTAACGGGCACCTTGAGGTGACCGTCAGGACGGGCGTCCGCGGCCAGGCACAACTCATGCATCGCCTGGGCGTACAGAAGCCCCACGAGCTTATCGGACGTGCGGTCGGTGTCGCTGACGTTCACGAACAGTGCGCAGCGGCGCTCCCCCATCCGCGCGAAATCGATCTGTTTGGGATTGCGGAACAGCGCCTGCATGTCATTGCCTTCGAAGGGGGAGAGCTTCTCACTGCAGTGCAGGCGGATGCAGGCATCCGTTGTTTTAGCATCTTTGCCCACGCGCAAGAGCCTCCACTTGCCGTAGGCGTAACTGTCGGGAAACGCGGTTCCCCACTCCTCGAAGAGCGCGGCCACCTCCTCGCTTCGTCCGAGCTTTACAAGCGTGGCTACCGTTCCCAAATGCTGTTCGTCTTCGGGAAGGGCCTCGAGCACGTAGGCGGCGTAGGCCTCCAGATACATCTGCGCCGAACGGTCCCAGTACGGGTCTTTAAGATATTCGACGGGACTGAGATAGCCGCACAGGCTCTCGAGGTCGCGCTCGCTGTACAGGCGTCCCTCGTCGCCGCGGCGCTCGATGAACCGCATAGGGTTGTAGCCGATAGTCGACGCCTCGGGATTGACGAAATCGAGGCACCACACCTCGAAGCCGCGTGCGGCCAGCTGACCGGACAGCTTCTTGAACAGCTGGCCTTTGGTGTCCACCACGATCATGCTCTCGTCGGAGTGCATGATGTTCGGCATCACGTAGCCGCGCGTCTTGCCGGCGCCGCTGGCGCCGACGATGAGATCGTTGTTGTTCAGCCCCGTACGATGCGTGTCGTTATCGACGAAGCAGCCCTCGGCCACGATACGGTTCGTGGCCGAAAGGGTGTCGCTCAGCGGGTTCTTGAATTCGAATTTAGCCATGGAAAGTCTCCTAACGGTCGTTGCCGCTAAGTGCGGCGATGTCGATGCCGGTTGCGGGATCGTCGGTAATGCCGGTTGCGGGATCTCCGAGTTTCTCGTCAGGCTTCTCATTGGGCTTCTCGTCGGACTTCTTTTCGGTGCCCTCATCGTCTCGGGGGGAAGCCTCTTCACGCCGTTTATCGCCCCGCTCGAAAATCGCACGAAGGTCCTTCTCATTGCCGATGCTGCCCGTGGCGAGTCCGAGGGTAACGGCCTCGTAGACATCAAACGAGGTCTCCATCTTCATCTTCTCGGAGATGCAATCGACGCTGACGCCGGTACACTCGGCGACGATCTCCGCGTATTCGCGCCTGGACTCCGTCAACAGCTTGAGCTGAGCGATCGTCGAGGGGACGGTGACCCGCTCGTTTCCGCCGGGCAGGGACGGGTCGTGCACGAAGAGCCTGGAATGGGGCAGCATCTTGCGCTCTTGCCCCGCAACGAACAGAAGCGTGGCGCTGCTTGCGGCCCTCCCCATGCAGACGGTCTTGATGGGGCAGGTCAGTGACCTCATCACGTCATACACGGCAAGGGCATCTTGAAGATGTCCGCCACGCGAGTTGATGTGCAGGGTTATGGGCGCGGAGGGATCCTGCATCTGCAGAAGCTTGAATTGCAGTATCAGGCTGGTCGCCGAATCGGAGTCTATTTTGCCGAGACACATGATTTCGCGGTTCTTGAGAAACGCGTCGAGGATGGGTGTCAAGGTACGGCAGCCGTAATCCTCGGAGACCAGATTGGGAGCGTTGTAGATAGACATTGCGGTACTCATGGTTTGGTTTCCTATCTGCCTCTGACTGCGAGGCGTCGTTGGGTAGTGGGAGGGCCACCCATGTGGATGGCCCTCCCGCGCCGTCGTTGGCGCTCATTTAAGTTGTCGGCGTGTCGAGCGGGAACCCGATGCCGCCTTGGGGCCGTTGCTAGCTGGCTGAGCTAGGCGACGCGGGTAAATGCTTGTGACTTCATCTGATCCGCGGCGAGGCTGCGGTAGAAATCGCGCTCCATCTGGACCAGGTTGAGCTCGGCACGCAGCCTCGAGATTTCAGTGTTCGCGGATCGCTCGGCCTCGGCGATGGTGCGGGGAACATTGTTTGCGAATTGTCGGGCACCATCGATCGCACAAGGCGCGGTGCTGAGGCCTTCGGCTTTGTTCTTCTGCTTGTGTGTGCGGGCCGAGGAGCGTTCGTCGTCCATCTGCAGCACGCGCTTAACTCCTCTCTCGATTGCACGCATCTCGTCGTCGGTCACGTGGCCCATCAACCCGCCGATACGCGACTTGTCGATAGTGGTCACCTGGTTGCAGACCGCATGGGCCATCTTGCCCGAGCTGTGAACGGACGGCGTAAGGTGACCCACGCGCAGTTTGGAAGACGTCGTGAGGTAAACGATGCAGACAAGACTTGATTTGGGAATATAGCGGTCGTTGGATATGATCACGGCGGGACGCCCGGCCCACTGCTCATGGCCCACGGTCTTAGAATCGAGCCTCTTGACGAAGACGATGTCGCCTCGGGAGACCGCGACTGCGTTCTCGTCTTTTGCGGTTGCGGCGACGATGCTGGCGTTGTCGTTTTCCTTGTTCATGTTGACGTTGTTGTTCATGTTGAAACCTTCTTTTTCAGTTATCTGATGACATCAGGAACGGTTGTTTAGCAGGAGGGCCACCCGTGAGAGCGGCCCCCGCGCTAGAGTTTGTTTACGGCTAGATTGTTGATTACGGCTAGATTGGAGATTTGGGCAGGAATCTATAGGCGGCGCCCGCATGGGCGCAAGCCGAAGCCCGCCACAGTTGTCGAGTATTTCCATACGATCAATCCTTTCTGTTGTTTGTTTCTGTCGCCTGCCCGGGCGTCCCCGGACCGGGCACGAGACCCGAGCTCAAAAAAAGCACCAGGCGCCGCGACCCTAGCGGCGCTTGCACATCGGCCACGTGACCCCCGCCTCGCCCACGAGACCCCCGCCTCGCCGCCGAGACGCCGCATGAGGAACCTCCTACACGACGCGCACCCGCATGGAGCGGAGCGGCGGACGCGTGCGCGGGAGCCGCGGTGAGCCCTAGAAGGGCGCGTGGACCTCCGTAACGAGACCGACCGGGCGCGCTCGGATTCTGCCCTTTGCCCGGAGATCATCTGTCGCCTGCCCGGGCGTCCCCGGACCGGGCACGAGACCCGAGCTCAAAAAAAGCACCAGGCGCCGCGACCCTAGCGGCGCTTGCGCATCGGCCACGTGACCCCCGCCTCGCCCACGAGACCCGAATTCAAAAAACCTCTCGTGACAGAAGAAAAATAGAAGGGCACCGAAGGCGCTCATGACGCCCTCGGTGCCCACCCACCAGGAAAGGAATTCACGATCGCACCAGGCCGGGGCTTTGCCCTGGCCTTTTAAAAATTTGGAGCGAAGCGACGGCGCGGCGGACGCGTGCGCGGGAGCCGCGATATGATTCATACACTGCCGAAGGCACCCCGACGGGGCCTCCGTCGTGTGGAATCCTTTAATATATAAATCATCCTTCTACTACGTAGAGGAACTACGTCCGCGCCAAAGCAAAGCGAAACATCTATCCACCTGCAAAGATGCGAAATAATGTCGCTTGCAGAATTGCAATTAACCGTTTAGATACAGCGTATTGCCGATGGAAGATTGCGGATATTTGGACGAGTGTTGTTATCTAACCATGGCTTCTTGCAAGTTTTATTCCACTTATAGCGATATACTGGGCGCAAATAGAATTCAGGGTGCCAAACGGTGCCAAAACCAGGAGAAACATCATGGCAGACGCCGAAAACAACCTCTTCGTTCCCGCTTCGGAGCAGCTAGGTGAGTTCAAACGCAACGGCCTCATGCTGCAAAAGCACTACACCACGGGAATCACCGGCGTAGACGATGTCCTCGGCGGTGGCCTCTATCCTGGCATCGCGGTTCTCGGCGCAATCCCCGGCATGGGCAAGTCGACGCTCGCTCTCCAGATCGCCGCCGCGGTGGCAAAGCACGGTACGCCCGTCCTGTTCTACTCACTCGAAATGCCAGGCGACCGAGTCGCTTCCAAGCTGCTGAACCGGGAGATCCACCTCATGCACCCGGGAAGCGAGATCACGTCCGATTGGTTGCTGCGCGAGGAAAGCCACATCAACGGCAGCGACTCCGACTGGAAGCTCGTCGCAGAAGCCCAAGCCTCTGTTGACGAGGACTACGGCAGGCTTTACATCAGGGACTGCAGTGCGCTCGCTTTCTCCGCGGCCGCCTTGGCTGCAGACGCAATGCGCTTTGTCGAAAAGATGCACGAGCGCCCCGTTGTCTTCGTGGACTACTTACAGTACCTCGCGCCCGAGGACAATCGAGGTTTTCTCAGCGATAAGCAACGCACCGATGCCAGCGTCAAGGAACTTAAATCCCTTGCCCTCAAACTTCAGATGCCCGTCGTGGCAATCAGCTCGCTCAACCGCGATTCCTACGCAAAATCGCTCAGACTGGATTCGTTCAAGGAAACAGGCGGTATCGAGTACACCGCCTCGGTTGTCTTCGGTCTGCAGTTCAGAAATATTGGCGGCGATCGCGAAGAGGAACTCGGCAAAGAGCCCCGCGAGCTTGAGCTCACATGCCTCAAACAGAGGTACGGGCGCGCTGGAGCCAGTTCGGCTGTCGCGCTCGATTTCTATCCAGCACGAGACCTCTTCGAAGAGAAAGGTACCATCGCGGAAGAGGAGAAAGCCGAGGAAAATCCCTCGTCCGGAGGCAGTGTCGCGGCTCGTGCCACTTCCACCAAGAAGAAAGCAACGGGGGCCCGCAGCACCAAGAAGACACCCGGCGACGCCAAAAAAGATGCCTCCGATACCTCACCCGACAGCAAAACCGAAGGTCGCCCCAAGGCTCGTTCAAAAGACTCGAGCCTGCTGGCCAAGTACCTGTCTAAAACCGAACAGAAGGGCTAGAGATGAAACTCCCCGAGAAACAGTTCATGAACAACTGCAAGGTGTTTCGCGAGCTCTTCAGGAACCGCATCCCGTGGAACGAGGAAACCTGGATCGAGACGGGCGAGGGCAAAACCAATGATGCAAGCGTCTACGTGATGGTCGCCATCGCGGATGACGCCCCAGACGACATCGAAGAGGAACCCTTCTCCCTCAACGACGCCGTGATATGCGACGCTGTCTACACGATCTTCAAGACAGGGGTCCCCAAATTCACACTCAGCGATCTCTTCAAGGTCATGGTTTCGAGCAACAGCGCCCGCCTGTCCTCCTCAGAGCAGAGAGCCGTAGAACTCAGGCGGGCGGTCGAACGCCTCAGCTTCACGGAAGTGGTGATCGACTACACAGAGCAAGCGAAGGCGCGCGGGTTTAAACCCGATGCCGACATTGAGCACCCGTGGGTAGTCGGCGGCTTTCTTCTCCCCATCGAGGAAGACGGGAGAGGTGGGGTGTTCTGGTTTAGGGAAGACGAGACGCTGCCCCTCTACCGCTATGCTGAGGAGCTCAGGCAGATTATCTCTTTCGATAGCCTGTTGCTCTCCCCTGCAGATTACGTGCGAGCCAACGTCGACGTCGAGCTGCAAGAGGAGCTACTTGCCGGCGTTACATTCAGAAACGACAAGGAGATGGTTCTGCTCAAGCGAGAGCTTTTGCACCAGGTCGCGATCATTCGCAACGGCAATAATAAGTACGTGAACAGAAGGATCGTCTACTATGACGAAAGCAACCCGACCAAAGGGCTCCTGCCTCGTATCGGCATCAAAAGGGCGGATTACGCCCAGGAAAAGCCCTTCGAACCCACAAGGGGCGACGTCCGCTTTCCGAGACCCGGCTGGGAAAACCGCGTGAGGCAAATCGACGCGAGATCTCGGGCGATACTGAGCGCCTATGCCTACGGCGGCTACATCGGAGGCTATGAAAAGGTTCGCTCCGATGGACACGGCCTGGTGAGGGGCGTTGATATCATCCCGCAGGCTCACAGCAACGATGCAGAAATCTGGAAGCTTCAGCAAGAGGACGCGCGCAAGGCGCGGCAAAGCCGATAGGCGGAATCGCGTATAGATGACCGGCGGGCGGGCAGTCGGCCGGGGCGGCTAGCGCCGACCCGGCCGCCATGGTGCCATAGTTGCTCCGATTACGGCACTAACCGATTTGAGCGGCAAGGTCGAGGTTCTCGCCGATAAGACCGACGTAGCCGCCCTCGGCCGCCTTGGGGCTCTCGACATGGCAGAGCACCCACTTGTCCTGTTTCCAGTAGCAATACGAGTCACAGCACATGGGCATATCGGCTGCGGCAGCAGGCTTAGCGGAATTGGTGCCCTTCGGGAGACCGATCATCACCTGGAAGCCGCCTTCGTCCACCATGACAGGCGTGTAGTGCAGCGTATCAGCATAAACCTCGATGAGTTTGCCGGCCGGCGCGCGAAACGCCTTGACTTCAGCGGTATCGAGCTTGCCGTCGACGATCTGCCAACGCTTTGCCAGCAACAGGATGAAATCGCGCGCACCCAGATTGAACTCGCTGGCGCGATGGTACTCGAGACAATTGAGCTTGGTGTTGTGCCCGCAGCAAGTACCGATCTCGGCAGGGTTCCCACCGTACATGAGTTGCGCGAGCGTATCCGCCCCAGGCACCGCCTCCATCTGAGGTGCACTGGCAACGTAGGCGCTACCATCAGGAATCTCAGTCTTGGCGAGCTCGGCCACCATGGGGTCGATAAGCTCGGCGGGGACATCGTCCCACACCTTACCGTAGGGCCTGAACTCTTCATCGGTAACGGAATAGATTTGCATGGCGTGCCCTCTCTCGCGGAGTTCGTTCAAACGTTAATGAACACAATAGAACACTATCGCTCATAATTCAACAAAATCTGAGCTAGCTCATACAACTATAGACGCATTGTTCTCGTTTGAGTAACCGTTTACGCAAATTGGCGGTCAATGCGATAAAAATCGCATGTCTGCACATCATAAGCACCGAAAACAGCTTCATACAGCCGTGCCGGCATCCTCAACCGGCAGATTGCAGCCCGCCACGTGTTGCTACTTGCGGAAAATGGAGAGTAAATTCCATCTTGCCGAGTAGCAACTGATTTTCGGCGGCATTTTCCCAGGAAAATGCCGCCGAAAATGCCTGTCTACTCACCACCCAGAGATTTACTCTCCATTTTCCGCAAGTAAGTCATGACTAACTTGTACGCGGCACCTCCGTCTATACACCGAACTCGACAAGCATATCGGCTGCGCTGCCTTTGAACAGAAAATGTCGCCCCTTCAGCCCGGCGCAACGAGCACCCGCGCATCGGCCGCAGGCTACGCCAAAGCACGCCCCACACGCTGGGTAAACTCATCGTGGAAACGCTGCTTATCTACGGTGAGCGCGACCATGGTGGTAACGGGGGTATCGCCCATGCGCTCAGGATCGCCGATAGTGCGTCCGCGGAACTCACCCAAAAGGTCGACACGTAAATTGATGGGAAGCGCACCAACTAGCGTTGGGTCGATCGCACTCGCCACCGCCAAAGGGTCATGCAGGGCGCATCCGCCCAGCTGCGGCATAGACGTCGCGTAGGCGTCGATATAGTAGTCGACCATACTCGCGAACGCGCACGCGGCCATGGTGCCACTTCCGCGCCAAATATCCGTCTGCTTTTTGCCCAACACCACTTGCTGCGTCGCATCAAGGCCCACCATCAGCACACGAACACCCGAACGCAAAACCGCATCGGCGGCCTCGGGATCGTCAGCAACATTTGCCTCAGCCCCGGCGCTCACGTTGCCGGGGACCGTCAGAGCTCCGCCCATCATGACAACACGCCCTATGCCCAAAACAGCCTCGCGATCGCGCTCAATCGCACGGGCAAGGTTGGTCACCGGACCCGTGGAAACGTAAATCAGATCGCGTCCGTAGGCACGTGCGGAATCAAGGAGAAACGCAACCGCGGCGTTTTCGCCCGCTTTTGAGCCGCCGATAGCAGCGTATGGCGAATCAGGAATATTGGCCTCTCCGATACCGTTCTTTCCCTGCACGTGCATGGTGCCCACCGAGGGGATATACGAGCCGCTAGCTGTAAGCGCGCGATCGGATCCGATATAGACAGGGATCTCCGGATGCCCCAGAAGATCCAGGACGGCAAGGCAGTTACGCGTCGTGGTTTCGATGCGGGCATTGCCAAAGCTCGTCATAACACCCAAAAGCTCAACCTCGGGGCTGCCCAGCGCATAAGCGAGCGCCATGGCATCATCGATACCGAGATCAAGATCGAGAATCAGTTTTTTGGTCATAAGCTAGTTCGCTCCCTTGGTAAGCCATTCCCATACTTCACGCTCGGTGGGAATCGATTGTTGCGCACCCAGGCGCGACACGGCGATGGCTGCAGCACGAGCGCCTGCAGCCATGCACTCGAAGAGCGGCATGCCGTCCACACGAGCCGCAGCGACAGCGCCGATATAGGTGTCGCCCGCTGCCGTAGTGTCCACCACTTCGCGCGAAAGCGAGGGCATGCGCAAAAGTTCGCCGTCCTCACCGAGCGTCACAGAGCCGGCACCGCCGAGGGTGATTACGGCGGCACCCGCACCCTTTTGCATAAGCGCCCGCAGTGCCCGCACGCACGAGTCGTCGTCTCTGGGAAGGATGCCCGTCAGGGCTTCGCATTCCGTCTCGTTGGGACATACCAGATCGACCTCGCTCCACGCCTCGGGCGGAAGCTCGCACGCGGGAGCAGGGTTGAAAATCGTGTAGAAACCGAGCCGGTGCGCATCGATAAGCGCGGCGGCCGTGGCATCCAAATCGCACTCGCCCTGCGCCATAAACACGCTACCCGCTGCGGGGGCAAGATCGGAAAGCCCGCCCAAGCGTGCACCTCCATTGAAGGCGCGCACGATTTCCGCCAGCGAAGAGGCCACACCTTTGGACATCAATGCATGGTTGGCACCTGCCGAGAGCACGATACGATTGTCGCCGGCGCAGCGCAGAATGGTCGCCGTACCCGTTGGGGCATTATCCAAAACACGCACGTGAGCACAGTCCACGCCATCGCGCGTCATGCCCGCGACAAGCTGCTGCCCAAACGCATCGGCACCAACCGCGCCGATCATGTATGTCTTAGCACCCATGCGCGCGGCGGCGAGCGCCTGATTGGCGCCCTTGCCGCCTGCGTTGGTCATGAAATCAGAGCCGGGCAGCGTCTCACCCGCACGGGGGATTCGGTCGCATGCAACTGAAAGGTCCATGTTAAGGCTGCCGAAAACAACGACGGCATGTTGGGCGGCCATAACGCAACCTCCGTTCACAGATCGATTTCGATACCTTTCTATAGTAGGGATTTATCCGAAGACCTTGTCCATATCAAACAAAAATCTAACGCAAATCTAAACTTCAATTTAGGCGTTTTCGCAGGTAAATGTATATTTACGCCGGCAGAGCACAGAGCGCGGCAACGATTATCGACAGTCCATCGGCGCTTGAAGTGGAGCCAGCTCGCCCCGCCGCGATACGCACAGCGGAACTGTCTGCAACCGCGCAGCGAATCAGTAGCCAAGGGCCTGCAAGATGAACATAATAGCGGTGAGGATAGTGATCAGCACGATCGTTGCCCACGTGAGCAGGTTCCAGATACGACCGTTGCGGTACGCGCCCATGATGTGCTTGTCGGCGGCGATCAGCACCTGGAACACCAGCACCACTGGCAGCAAAACACCGTTGATCACCTGCGACGTCATCATGATCTGGAACAGATCGACCCCAGGCAGCAACACCATCAACGCCGAAAGCGCGATGATCGCAGTGATGATACCGCGATAGACGGGCGCTTCTTCCCAGCTGCGGTCGGCGCCGCGCTCCCAGCCGAAGGCCTCGCAAATAGCACTCGACGTAACACCGGGCAACACGCAGGCAGCCAAGAAACTCGCAGCTACAAGGCCCGAAGCAAAAAGGATCGTCGAGAACTGGCCCGCGATGGGTTCAAGCGCTTTGGCGGCATCGGCAGCATCGGAGATACGGATCCCCGCGGGGAAAAGCACGGTGCCCGTCGTGATGATGATGAACCAGGCGACCAGGTCCGCCGCGATGGAACCCGAGATGGTGTCGATACGCTGCAGCACGATGTCGTCTTCACCGGCGTTTTTATCCACGACATTGTTCTGCGCAAGGAAGATCATCCACGGCGCGATCGTGGTGCCGATGGTGGCCACCACAAGCGACACGTACTCGGGGTCGTTTTGCACATTGGGCATCACCGTCGACGCCGCAACCTCGCCCCAATCGGGACCGGCCATGAACGCTGCGACCACGTAGGCGATGAACACGCAGCTCACGAGCAGCAAAATCTTCTCGATACGCTGAAAGCTACCGCTCATGGTGAGCAGCCAGATAAGAAGCGCTACCAACGGTACCGAAATACTCGAAGGGATTCCGAAGAGCGCAAGACCGCTTGCGATACCGGCGAACTCCGAGATGGTGACCGCCGTATTGGCGATAAGCAGCGCCGCCATGGCAAGAACGCTTTTACGCACACCGAAACGCTCGCGGATAAGCGAGGCCAGGCCCTTGCCCGTCACGCATCCGCATCGCGCAGCCGTCTCCTGCGTGACGATGAGCAGCACCGTCATCACCGGGAGCATCCACAGCATCTTGTAACCGTAGTTGGCGCCCGCGCTCGAATAGGTGGCGATGCCGCCGGCGTCGTTGCCCGACAGCGCCGCCAACAGCCCCGGCCCCATTGCGCCCAGAATGGCGATCGGCGTGAGCTTCCGTTTGGTCTCATTGTTCATGCGCGCCGCCCTACGCCGCCAGCATCAGCACGGAAGCCGTCGCCGCAACCGAAAACAGCACGCATGCGATCAACATCGACGTGACGTTCATGGCCGTACCCGACGTGTTAAGGTCGTGCTCCTCACGCCAAAACAGGATCTTGAGATAGATCACCGCGCTCATGGAGCTTATGAGCGACACCACCGCTGCCACATTGAAACATGCCGTGAAGAGGTTCTCGGCAAGCGACGGCGCATCGGGGAAGGCCGAAGTGCGCACCAGCTGGGCGCACAGATAGACGACAAGTGAGAGGATGAGCCCCAGCCCCGTGGTCTGAATGAAAAAGCCCAGGTAGGGAACGCCTTCGTCATCACGCTCGTCGTACTCGAGGAAGTAGTTCTTAACGAATGACACCATGCGGCTCGCTGCCAAAAGCACCACGGGCATGGCGCACATGGGATAGATGAAGAGGTCGGAAACATGACCCGCCGCGGAAAGCACCGATGCGATGATCATCGACGCGATAGCCCACACAGCCACCCAGTACTGACGATGGACGAACCAGCTCAGCGCATGCGTGGACTCGCTCGTCGCGTTGTCGCCCGAACCCAGGCCCGCGATCTGAAGATCCTCCTGATGCTCCTCGGCGATAACGTCCATGGCGTCGTCGAAAGTCACGATGCCCAGGATATGTCGGTTGTCATCGCAAACAGGGATGGCCACCAGGTCGTACTTGGTCATCTCGTCGGCCACGTCCTCCTGGTCGAGGTCGGGCGCCACCCACACAACGTCGCGGAAAGCCAGATCGGACAGGCGGTCGGAATGCTCGGCGCAAACCAAGGTACGCATCGAAAGCACGCCGGTCAGCTTACCCGACGCATCCTCGGTGTAGACGTAGTACACGCTCTCGAAATCCTCGTCGAGACCCCTGATGGCATCGATGGCATCGGACACGGTGGCGGTAGCCGGAAGCGAGACGAACTCCGAGGTCATGATACGACCGGCGGTGTTCTCCTCGTATCCCAGAAGGGTTCGGATGGCCTTCTCCTCCTGCACGCCCATCAGGCGCAGCAGCTTTTCGGCCTTCTCGTAATCGAGTTCCTCGATCAGGTCGGCAGCGTCATCGGGGTCCATCATGGCGAGCATGGACGAGGCGTCGCGATCGGACAGGCCCTCGAGCATCTCGGCCATGAGGTCATCGTCGTCGAACTCCGAGATGGCCTCGGCGGCCTGTGCGGTATCGAGCTGCGCGAACACCTGCGCACGCAAACGCGGATCGAGTTGTTCGATGATGTCGGCGATATCGGCCGGATGGAGCTCGCCCAGCGTCTTGTGCGAAACCGAAAGCTGAATGTTCTGCGTGGAGCGTTCAAGTAGGTCCATATAGGACCAGGCGATGATCTCCTCGCCAAGCGGCTTACCGATGAGCTTCATGAAGCGTGTGACCGCACGCTCGAGCAAAGGCGAAAGCGCGCGCAAAAGACCGCGGGCACCCACCTCGGCACCGAGCAAGCGCAGCTGATTTTCGCCCGAAAGCGAGAACTTGATGTCGTTAACGCGCACGACCTTAAGGCCCTGCGTGTCCACGATCTGCTTGTTGAGGATGTCGCGCGCAAGCAAAACCTCGTCGGGCTGCAAATACGAGAAACGCACATCGGTAGCGGGAGTGCGCAGGTACACGCCGTGATCATCCATGCGATCGACGTATTTGCGCCACGAGATCATAAACGGCGTTTTGCCCGGGCCCTGAAATGCTAACGAGGTCACATGCGGAAAGACCTCGCCCGTGGCGATGCCGAAGTCGTTTACTACGCCCAGCTTTTCGCCGTTCACATCGATGACCGGCAACCTGAGCATCTCGGATAGGTAATTCAATGGTGCTCCTTTGATGATAACGTCCGAGCTAGCGGCTCACACAACCGCTCCTCCGACGTAGGAGGAATATGTACACGCGCATCCGCCGTCACACCGGACGCCGGAGAGGCACCACCCCATGCGCGCGCCAAAGCAAGCACCCGCTGGGGTCATCGACTGTATGGTCGAGGTTTGGATTTCACCTGTAACCTTTCTCTTGACCCACAACAAACAACGCGGTGAAGCACCGCAGCGCAGATACTATAGCATCGCCGCCGAAGAGCCGCGGCGGCTTTTTCAGATGCATACGCCACGCATACGATGCCCTTACACGCCTATGACGAGCCGCGAGTGCGCCCAAGCGAACCGGTGCGCTCACGGCACGGCCGCCGCAGCCAAAACGCAACAGCTAGACGTTGGGCAGCGAGGCCCCCTCGGGCATCGACACCGTGCCGCTTACCACGTCCTCGGGAATCGTTCCATCGAGCTTCATGAGCTCGCCCACCGTCACGAGCTTATATCCCGCGGCCTGCAGGCCGTCGATGATCCCCGGCAGCGCCTCGATATCCTGGCTACGGTCGCCACCGCCGTCGTGCATGAGGACGATGCGTCCGTTTTTGGCATGGCCGAGCACCATATTGGTGATGGCAGCCGCACCGGGGCGTTTCCAATCGAGCGTATCGATATTCCACAGCACGTTGCAGCTGATAAGGTCGCCCGCGCGTGCCCATTCCTTATCGGTGAAAGCACCGTAAGGAGCACGCATCATCTGCACCGTACCGCCGCTCACGCTGTTGAGCACGTTGAATGCGTTGGTTATCTCGTTGCGCAAGGCATCGCGATCGAGGTTCGGAAGGTTCTGATGCTGCATGGTATGGCTCGCCAGCTCATGCCCGTCGCTCAGGATGCGCTTGGTGTAGTCGGGATAGCTATTGGCGCTATTACCCAGATTGAAAAAGGTGGCTTTGACGCCCTTCGAGGCCAGCACGTCCAAAATCTGAGGCGTATACGTGCTGGGGCCGTCATCGAATGTCAGCGCCATGTACTTGGTGCCCGAATCGTCCTGCGGATTGAGGTTGACGCTCTCGACCACCATGTTGACGGGCTCTTCCACGGTCTCTTTGTCGATGGTCTCACCCGAGACCTTCCCCACAAGCACTTTCTTCTTGCCGGCACGTCCCCACTGCGAGACGTATTGGACGCTACCGCCGCTTTTCATCTCGATCCCCGGCGCCACCTCGTCGGTACGCTCCTCGCTCGTCTCGGTCTTATCGGCGCCCTGCGTCACGGTCATCACATCGCCGTCGCGCAGCGTACGCTCGGGGATCTGATTGCTCTTGAGCAGCTCGCCATCGAAGTTGACGGTACAGGCCTCGCCATCGGTCTCGTTGATCACGTTGCCGCCTATGGAGAGCAACCGACCGGGCTTCACCCCGAAGTTGTCATTGTCTTTGAGAAAATCGGAAAGACTCGTACCGACACGCGCGGTTTTTTGCTCATCGTTAACCGTGACGTTGATATCGCGCCACATGAACCACCAGCCAGCGGCTCCACCCACCACCGAAAACGTGAGCACTACCGCAAGGACGGCGCTCACGATCTTGCCCTTGTTGGGCCGATAGAAATTGCGTGATGGGCGTCTAACCTTGACGCTGGGAGGAAGGGGGCTGCGGACAGCGCTTCCCCGCGCCGAGGAGGCATGCCCGCTTGCGGACACACGCCGCAGCATGGGACCGCCCTTTACCTGACGCGTATGGGAATCGCGATACGCACGCGGATGCGCCTCGCCCGCCTGCTTTTCCTTATTTGCTGCATTGTCCGCTCGCTTTTGCTCGCTCACGGCTATCTACCTGCCCTTTATCTCAAACAAGCTACTATCGATGAGTTTTGTCCACTCTTGCCCCGTCTGCGCTCGAGCTTTCCATGGACCGCTTCCGCTTCTTTCCAAGGTATATCACACCGCGCGACAATCATTTACTTGCGTGATGCTTATCCCGATGTTGAAGCGTCGGCCGAATCGGCGGGGCTATCGCTTTGGTATTGCGGAAGCACCGCCCCCGACGGCATCTTGATGCTCGCAAACGACGAGGGCATCTCGGCCGCCAGGTCTTTGTCGGTTTTGATGAGGTCGCTCACGCTCACCACCTTGTAGCCCGCGCTTTGCAGCGCATCGATCACGGCACCTGCCGCCTTCACCGTTTGCGAAGCGGTCGAGGCGCTATCGGTCATATAGATGATGTCGCCCGGCGACACCGAATCGACAACCGTCTGCGCGATAGTCGAAGCGCCTTCCATCTGCGTATCGCCCGAGTTGAGGTCCCACGACACCACTGCGCCCACCATATCGGCCGCTTGGGCCCAATTTTTCTCGCTGAACTTACCACCCGGCGCACGCAAAAGCGTCGTCGCCGCGCCCGTTGCCTCCCTGATGCTGCTGAAACCCTGCGCGAGCTGCGTGCGCAGATCATCGCCATCGAGTTTGGAGAGATCTTGCTCGGACTGCGAATTGGAGCCGATCTCGAACCCCGCATCGACGATGGCTTTTGCCGCGGCCTGATTGCCGGCACATGCCTCGCCCGACAGGAAGAACGTAGCGCCCGCACCTTTCTTCTTGAGCACCGACAGCAACTTTTGCGTCACCGAGCTCGGCGCCTCATCAAACGTGAGGGCCACAACCTTTTGCCCCTTATCAGGCGAGACCGACTGCGCCGCGACCACGCAATTGACCACTTCACGCACCGTACCGCGATCCTGGGTTATGCCCGATTGCTTGCCGGTCCACACCTCGCTGCGCCCGGGTACGCCCCAGGTCTTCACGAATTGGATCGAGCCGCTGCCGTCTACGGAAATAGTCGGATCGGTAGTCGTGGCCTGAACGTCATGCTCCTCGTAGCGGTCGCGTCCCGACTTAACGACCAGCTTCTCGCCGCCCTCGATCTTTATCTTGGAGAGCTTGGAGGCGCTCACGCGCTTGCCGTTGAGTTTCACGTTATATGTTTCGCCGCCACCCTCGGTGAGCACCGAATCGTCCACGGCAAGCAGATCGCCCGATTTGAGCGTCTGGTCAAGGCCCTGGTCGCTTATGACCGTCGCGATGGAAGAGTTGATACGAACCGAGACGGCAGAGCCGTTGAGCGTTATCTTCACGTCGCGATTGATATACCAGATGAGGCTGGCCAGAAAAACGACGAACGCGCATGCCGCGAAAACGAGCGCCATGCCCGCCCGTGGCGACAGGCGCCTGCGATGGCGAACGTTCGATGCGCCGAAACTCTGCGAATGCCTTAGATAGTTGGCGCCACGTTTACGCCGAGAACGCTGACGCGCCCCCGGGAGCTGACCGAGGTCGCCTTTCTTACCAGAGCGCGGACGCTTGCCCGATCGCGCAAGGTTCATGCTTTTGTGTTTTGAGTAGGAGGTAGTGTAGTTAGGCAATGGTTCTCCTCACCCAGATTATGGTACAGACCGCATATGCGCTGGCCATGCGCGCGACTACGATTTGGACTTCTTAGAGGTCCCCGCAGCCTTCTTATATTCGGCGGCAAACGACTTGAACATACCGCGGGTACGCCCCAGCTGTTTAGCAAGCGCACGACTCCCCTTGTCGAGCGCGACCGACCCCTTATCGTCGATGACCTTGGCACCCTTTTTGACCTTGTCGCCCACCACGACGCTCGCCTCAGCGGCTTTTGCAGCAACGCCTCCCGAAAGCTCAAGCGCGGTGATGTCATCGGACACGATCATAGCGCCCTGTTTGTATCCCAAAAGGTAGCTCGCCGGCATCTGCACGCTGCCCACCAGAAGGCTCGACGCCGCGCCGCCGGTGATGTCGAACGTGCTCACCGCTCCGGTCTTGGCGTTGAAGGTGGCATCCGAGCAATACCCGGCGTTCTTGCCGGACTTGGTGCGCACATCCATACCCGTCCAGATAAGGCATTCGTCAAGCGAGACCCCCAGGCGTTTGGCAGCGGCGGCATCGTAGGAATCTCGCTTGTCCCTGATGCCGATAACGCCCTCGTACACATCGATGGCATCGAGCGCCACAAAGCGATCGGGCTGCTTGACCATGCCCGCCACATCGGGGAGCTTCACCATATAGCCGACGACCCGGCGTCCATCGTGCGTGAACACCGGGAAGTGGATCTTGCCGAGTTTCTTAGGGTCGCGCGGCGTACCGTCTTTTTTAGTGCGCTTTTCGGGCGCGGGGATACGGTAGACCTTCATGCCCTGGAGGTCGCTAGCGTTCATTTACGCCTCGGCGTCGGCTTTCGGCTCGTCCTCGACAGGAGCCTCGGCAGCTTCGGCTGCGGGAGCCTCGTCGGCATCGAGATCGACGCTCTCGATGTTGAACTCGACTACGACGTCGGCTGCGGGGGTAACGTTGCCGCCCGAGATGGCCTCGTTGAGCTGATCGCGCAGCTGGTCCATACGCTCGCGTGCAAGATCGACCTTGGCGCGCAGCTCATCGGTGGTGGCATCGAAGCTGGGACCGAAGTCGTTCATCGCGGCGCGAGCCTGCTCACCGGCCTGCTCGTAACGATCGCGCGCGTTATCCCAAGCATCATTGGCCATATCGGCAGCCATGGCACGCGTCTCGGCACCGGAGCGAGGGGCCATGGCAACGCCGGCGACAACGCCAGCCGCGGCACCCAAAACGGCGCCGATTACAAAATTAGCGGTCTTACCCATATCTATCCTCTCCTAGGAGCAAATAACCAAACGATTGGCTCAACATTATAGCCAGTTAATGCCCGCCGACGTTAGCCCCGCTCAACGGTAACGCGGAGCAACCGATGGCGGGATGCGGAGGTCGCCGACGGAACAGGCGGCCGCCGGAGAACCCCCTTAGGCCTCGCCACCGCTGGGCGCATCATCGAAAAACGACGCCGCCGAAACGATGGGACTCGGCGCGCTCGTGGTGACAACGGTCGCATCGATGGCATCGACGTTGAGCGCAGGCATGAGCGCGGTCGCATCGGCGGAAAGCGATGCTGGCGCAGATTCGGACTGAACCGCGGCAGCAGGCTCGGCAAGAGGCTCGTCGGTGGGCACAACAGGAGACTCCACATAGGCCGAAGCGGTCACGGAAGCGGGATCGATAGCAGGCTCGGATTCAAGCGAAGCTTCGACCTCGGGCGAGAGCACCGGCTCCGCCGAGGCATCCTCAGCAGGCGTCTCAGCAGGTACGACCTCGGACTCGCTCGAGGCAACCTCAGTCGAGACAGATGCCTCATCGACAGACGCATCCTCCTCAGGTCGGTCCTCGACGGTCACGACACCCTCAGCATCGTCAGCATCGGGCGCATCGCTCTCGACGGGGCGCAGATTGAGCACCAGCTGCTTGAGCGCGCCCACCGTACCCGGAAAATCGGGCGCAGGCGTGTCGGGCGCCAGATAGGCCCAGTCCATCATGAAGGCCGCCGACGAAAGCGCGCCGATGGTGAGGGCGTCGTCGGGGCACGAGAGCTGCACCTCGAAGGTACGCTCCTCGTCCGATGCGGCCCGCGTGCGCCCGCAGGCGATCTTGCCGGCCAGGCCGGTCTGGTTCATGATCTCGACAGCCAGGTGCTCAAGCAGATGGGGCATCTCGGTGTCGCCCATGCAATCTTGGAACTCCTTGCCGGTGTCGCCCAGGCACAGGTGCTTGGCGATCCCCGGAGCCAGATAGTACACGCGCGCCGTGCCCTCTATGTCCTCAGAGGTCAGAAGCGGCATATCGGGCTTCACCACGATACGGGCGCGCAACGAGTCCGCGTCGATGGTGACTTTAGTGATATCAAACAGGTTCGACATGGTTTTGTCCCTACCTTACTCGTCGTCATGCTCCGCATCGCGGCCGAGCAGCCTCTTCACCGTCGCACGTGCGCCCGCGGAATCGTCATCAGCCTCATCTGAGGCATCATCGTTCTCCGCGCACGGGGCGATCACGCGTACCAGCGAGATGCGCTGTCCACGCATGGACTGCACCTTGAACTTGTACCCGTCGACCTCGAAGACCTCTCCGATATCGGGCACCGAATCGCACAGCTCCAAAATCCAGCCGGCGATGGTCTCATAATCGTCGCTTTCCTCGAGCGGCCATCCAAGCTCCACTGCATCATCGCACGAAAAGCGTCCGTCAACCAACCATTCACGCGCAGAGAGCCGCGTCAGGTACTTGTTGTCGGGATCGAACTCGTCCTCGATCTCGCCCACGATCTCCTCGACGATATCCTCGATGGTGATGATGCCCGCCGTACCACCGTACTCGTCCACCACGACCACCATCTGATCGTGCGCCGTCTGCATCTCGGAAAGCAACGGGAGCAGGTCCTTGGTGTCGGGAACGAACGTGGCGTCGCGCAGAAAGCCGCCGATGGCCTCGTCGCCCTTGCCGGCGAGCATGGGCTCGATGAGATCCTTGATATGGGCGATGCCCGCGATACCGTCGGGGTCCTCATGGTACACGGGGACGCGGCTATAGCCCGTCTCGCGCATAGACATCAACACCTCGGCCACCGTGTCGGTATCCTCGGCCATCTGGATGTCGACGCGCGGCACCATGACCTCGCGTGCCACCGTGTCGCCCAGGTCGAAGATCTCATGGATCATGCGCTTCTCTTCGTCACGCAAGTCGTCCTGCTCGGACACCATGTACTTGATCTCTTCCTCGGACACGTTCTGACGGTCGTCGGCGCTCTTGACGCGCAGGAGCGTGGCCAGGCCATCGGCGCAAGCACCGGTGAGCCACACCAAGGGGCTCGCGATCTTTTGGAACACCGACAAGGGCCCCACTACCTGCTTGGACACGCTTTCGGCATTTGCGAGACCGATGCGCTTGGGCACCAGCTCGCCCATGACGATGGAGACGAACGAGACGATGAGGGTGATGAGTACCGGTGCCAAGCCGCGCGCGATGGCGGAAAGCGGCTCGATGCCAAACCCGATGAGCCATGTTGCCAGAGGGTCGGAAAGGCTGGTGGAAGCCACGGCCGACGAAGCGAAGCCGACCAGCGTGATGGCAACCTGGATCGTCGCCAAAAACGCATCGGAGTCGCTGGCCAAGCTCACGGCCCGCGCGGCGCGCTTGTCGCCTTCCTCGGCCTCATGCTCGAGCACGGCGCGCTTGGCCGTGGTAAGCGCCATCTCGGACATGGAGAAGTAACCGTTGATGAGCGTCAGAACGAGCGTGGTTATGATGGATATGGTCACGTCCATAAAGGGATTCTCGAACCTCCCAGTTCGATACGATGGGCCTAAGCGCCGAGGCGCGTTGCCCGCTACAGAAAACAGTGCGATACGCGGTCGCTAGATCACGAAGAGGATCACCGCCATGAACTGAAAGATGCTGCCCGCCAGCACCCACAGGTGAAACACGCTGTGCATATAGCGGATCTGCTTGGCCACATAGAAGGGCACCCCGAGGGTGTAGCAGACGCCGCCCACCGCGAGAAGCGCCAGGGCAACGGGATCGAGCAATCTAATGAGTGCGGGGAGGTGGAATATCACCAGCCAGCCAATGGACAGGTACACCAAGCCCGCAAGCCAATGCGGCTGGCGCTCGCGCAAAAACAGCTCGAACGCGATGCCCGCAAGCGCGATGATCCACACGGCCGCAAAGAGCACCGTGCCGCCGTCGTCTTTGAGCGTGATGAGGCAGAACGGGGTGTAGCTGCCCGCGATGAGCAGGTATATGCAGCTGTGGTCGATAATGCGGAAGATTCGCTTGGCACGTTTAGGTTGAATGGCATGGTAAAGCGTGGAGGCAAGGTATTCGAGCACCAGGGTAACGCCGTAGACGATGGCCGCCAGCACATGCACCGCACCGCCGCCGCGCACCGTAGCGAAGACGATAAGCAACACCAGGGCGGCAATGCCCAGCAGACAGCCGACACCATGGGTGACGGAATTCATGATCTCCTCGCCCACAGTGTAGTTCGGAAGCGCCGCGGTATCCGGCCGCGGCTTGGAACTGTCGCCGATATCTGGCATAAAGCTCGTGCGCCCTTTCTGTCGATAATGCTCCTAACTATAGCAAAAAGCCGATAAGGGCTGCATTTGAGCCCTTATCGGCTTACGAGCTGGTTACATGATACCCACAGGAGACAGCCTCTTGCGGCAGGTACCCAGGGTCAACCCCAGGGCCAACCCACGGGGCAACCCACGGGGCAACCCACGGGGCAACCCCTCCCCTCCCCCTTTTTCGCCGAAGTCGGCACTTTGCGACAAAACAGGGGCATAAACAGCGCTTTTTTGTCGCATTGTGCCGACTTCGGCGAGGGGACGGACGCTCTGCAAACGGGGCGAGGCCGAACCGAAGGGTGCAACTGAGCTGAGGAGCGCCCTCCTCGGCCGTGCCCGCCCTACGCCTCGATGGGCTTGGTGAGCACGCAGGCCGCGACGCACGAGATGGCGAACGAGGCCACCAGGCACACGGCAATGGAGACGATATTGCCCACGGCACCCGTCGGGTCCATGTAGACCGGCAGCGAAGTGATGCCCGGCATCACGAAACCGAAGCACTTGACACCCAGCACCTGCGTGAGCGCGCCGCCGACACCGCAGCCCAGCATGGCGGCGAAAAGCGGCTTCTTATTGGGCACCTGCACCGTGAAGAGCGCCGGCTCGGAAATTCCCATGAAGGCCGAGAACGCGCAGGTGATACCCGCCGAACGCATGCCGGCGTCCTTCATGCGAAGCGACGCGCCCAGCGCGGCTCCCGACTCGGCGAGGTTGTGGCAGAACGACACGGGAAGCAGGTAGTCGTAGCCCAGCGTGGCGATGTTGGAGATCTGAATGGGCGAGGTGGACTGATGCATACCGAAAAGCACGATAAGCGGCATGAAGAAACCCAGAAGGAAACCGGCCACGGGACCGAGCGTCTGGAACAGCCACACGATGCCGTTTGCCAGACCCAGGCCGCAGTACGCACCGATGGGCGCCAGCACCAGAAGGTTAAGCGGAACCACGATCATAAGCGAAAGCGCAGGCACCACCACGAGCTTGAACAGATCGGGGATCACGCGGTCGATGGCGTGATACACCACGGAGAGCCCCAGCACGCCGAAGATCACCGGGAACACCGAGTCGGCGTATTTGAACACCGGGATGGCGATGCCGAAGATGGTATACGGTGTGGCACCGCTATCGATGGCCGCCACGAACGTGGGGTACATCAACGAACCTGCCACGCACAGCGCCAAAAATTCGTTGACCTTGAATTTACGCGCCGACGAGACCGCCAGCAAAAACGGCAGGAAGTAGAACGGGATGTCCGAGATCATATCGAAGATGGCCCAGTCGCCCTCGCCGGTACTGATGCCGAATCCAGCGATAATGGCCAAAATGCCCTTGACGATACCGCCCGCCACCAGGGCCGGGATGATCGGCGAGAAGATACCGGTGATGGTGTCGAGTATCTTCACCTTGCCACCCTTGCCCGCCGACGCATCGCCCGCGCCCGCTTTATCGCCGAGCAGCTCCTCGAACTCCATGTAGACATCACCCACCTTGGTGCCGATAATCACCTGCCATTGGCCATCTTGGATCTGCGCACCCATGACGCCGTCGAGCGCCTTCAGGGCATCGAGATCGGCCTTGCCATCGTCTACCAAATTGGCGCGCAGACGCGTGATGCAGTGCGTTGACGTCGAGACGTTGTCGGCGCCGCCCAAGAGTTCCAAAATCTCTTGAGCCAGCTGTTTGTTGGTCTTCATCGGATACCCCTTTTCTTATGCCAGGTCCTCGCCATTGGTGGCGATGCATTTCTTGTACCAGCTGAAAGAATCCTTGCGATAGCGCTTGCCGGTGCCCGCGCCTCCGTTGTCGTAGTCGACGTAGATCACGCCATAGCGCTTATCCATGGTGAGCGGACCGCAACTGACCACATCGATAAAGCCCCAGATCATGTAGCCGCGCACGTCCACGCCATCGATCACGGCCTCGCGCAGCTGCTCGATATGGCTACGCAGATAATCGATGCGGTAATCATCGTGCACGGTACCGTCGTCGTTGAGCACGTCCGAGGTGCCCAGACCGTTCTCGGCGATGTAGAGCGGCAGCCCGTAACGGTCGTACATCTGGTTGAGCGTGATGCGCAAACCCACCGGGTCCATCTGCCAGCCCCACTCGCTGGTGGGCAGGTACGGATTCTTATTGGCCATGACCAAGTTGCCCGCGGTCTTCTCCCAGCCCTGCTCGGTGGTGGACACCTGGCTGAAGTAATACGAAAAGGCCAGGAAGTCGACCGTGTTTTGGGCCAGGAGCTCAAGATCGCCGTCTTCGATGTCGATGTCGATGCCGAAGCGCGCAAAGTAGCGGTTCATGTAGGCGGGATACGCGCCGCGCGCCATGATATCGGTGTAGAACCAATTGGCGTACTGGTCGTCCTGGATGGCCTGCAGATTATCCTCAGGCCTGCACGTTGCCGGATAGGTGCAGAAACGCGCGATCATGCCGCCCACGGGCACGCCGGGAAGCATCTTGTGCGCCAGCTCGACCACGCGGGCGTTGGCCACGAATTGGTGGTGCAGACGCTGGAATACCGCCTGGTCGGTGCACTCGGGATCGTTTGGGATCAGGCAGACACCGTCCCAGGGAGCAAAGCGTCCCGCATTGAACTCGTTGAACGGCAGCCAGAAATCGACCACATCGCCCAAAGCCTCGAATAGCACCTGGGCGTAGCGCACGAAGAAATCGATGGTCTTGCGATTGCCCCAGCCGCCGTATTCGGTTACCAGGTGGACGGGGATGTCGTAGTGCAGGATGGTGGCGAACACCTTGATGCCGCGCGCCTGACAGCGCTCGAACATATCGCGGTAATAAGCCAGGCCCTCGGCGTTTGGTTCGGCATCATCGCCGTTGGGGAAGATGCGACTCCAGCAGATAGAGGTGCGGAAGAGCTTGAGCCCCATCTCGGCGAAGAGCTCGATGTCATCTTGATAATGGTGGTAGAACTCGATACCGCGGCGGTTGGGATAGAACGTCGACGCGTCGTCTGCCAGCGCCGCCTCAAGCTCCTTGCGCGAGAAGGGGTCGCCGTGATGCTTGCGCTCCACCTCCTCATGATCCCATGTGGGGTCGAGGTAGCGCATATCCTGCGTATTGGGTCCTTTACCGCCCTCGTGCCAGCCGCCATCGGCCTGCGACGCCGAGATGGCACCACCCCACAGAAATCCTTCGTCGAACCCGGTTTTCACCGTTGCCATATGCATTGCCTTTCGCTTGCGTGCATCATCTGATGCACTTTACCATGCTGCAGCGTTACTCGGTATTCTCAATGTATCTCCATAAGGATCACGATGTAATGTCATAATTACGCCAATTTACTATCATATTTTTATGATCGCTTGCGCCAACGGAAAGCGGGGATCACGCGTATGGACCTTTCGATCATGGACAAGCAGCTCCGCGGCATCACGCCCAGCGAGCAATGGCATCTCGACCATCCGCATCTGCTCAGCCCCGCCTACGACTCCATCCCCTCCACCGAGGTCGGAGGGCAGCGCGTCTACGAGTTCGACTGGAGCCACACCATCAAGCAGAACTCGGTGGCACTCATCAAGGAAACGCGTTTTGCCAGCATACCGGCGCACGTCAACACCGCCATGGAGATCAACTACATCTACAGCGGTTCATGTCGCTATATCATCGACGGGCAGGAAATCGTCCTGCGCGCGGGGGATTTCGTGCTCCTCGATACCGAGGCCGTGCGTAGCGCACCCGACATAAAAGGCGAGGACGACATCGTGATCGCCATCACCTTCGAGCGCGCCTTCTTCGACTCGGTATTCTTGGCGCGCCTACCCGGCGGCGGCGTGCTCACCACGTTTCTCTTTGAAAGCATCGCGCACAAACGCAAGCGCGATCACCATCTGATCGTGCACGCCAAACACGCCGGCATGGCACCCGATGTAACGCACCTGTTGATGCATGAGTACCTGTTTCCCGATGTCTACGGTTCGGCCCTGCTCAGCAACTACGCCACGCTGCTCTTTTTGGAGTTCATCCGCGCCCTGTACTACGAGTCGCAGGAAACGGGAACGGCGGCGAACATCGACGACGCCGCGGCAGCGGTACTCGACTATATAGAACGCCATTACAAAGAATGCACCTTGAAATCGGTTGCCGAACGTTTTGGGTATCATCCGAGCTATCTCACCAGCATGCTCAAGGAGAAGACCGGCGAGACCTTTGGGCAGATCAAGGTGGGCCAGCAGATGAGCGAGGCCGCCTACCTGCTCCTCAACACCGACCGCTCCATCGAGGCCGTGGCGCGCAAGGTGGGCATCAGCAACATGAGCTATTTCTATCGCAAGTTCCGCGACTTCTTCGGCATGACGCCCAAACGCTACCGCACCTACGTGGCGGCGCCGGATGACCGACGCATCGCCCCCGAGAGTGGGCGACCAACTCCCGATGGCGGGCGCCCCACCTCCGACGACTGACGCTCAGCCCCCGATGGCGGGCGCCCCACCAAAACCAGCGCTCAAGCTACTCCTGAACCTTGAGCGCCTCTGCCAGCGGAACCTTCTTGATGGAACGCGTGTGCAGGAGCGCCACCACCAGATAGGTGGCAAAGCCGGCGGCAATCGTCTCGAGGATGGCCGACGTAGGCGCGTAAATCTCGATGTTGCCGCTAAAACTCCCCATCATGGAGTGATAGAGGGCCGTGAGGGTCTCGATGATGAGCGGCTGCGTGACCACCAGCGAGACGGCCACACAGATGGTGATGGAGCGCAGGTAAAGCTCGATGATCTCGCGGTCGCGGTAGCCGAAAACCTTCATGTAGCTGATCGAGCGCGCGGAGTGGTCGATCACAGCCTTGGTGAGCAGGTAGATGAAGAGCAGGAAGATAAAGACCGAGAGGCCTACCATCATGCCGATCAGGTCGCCCATCATGTCTACGAACTGGTCGCCGATAGCGCGCATGTCGCTCGGCGTGAGTTCGGAGGCAAAGTAGCGCGCATCGAGCTTAAGCACCTTGTTGCTCGCGTAAGCGTTGAAGTAGTTCGCGTCGTTGTCGAAGAACTCGTTAAAGTCGTCGAGGCTCATGTAGATATTCATGTTCGACTTGGTGCCCCAGGTTGTAGACGAGCCTTTGAAGGTCACCGCGTGCGTCTCATCCTCGTACTTATCGTAGAGCGCGATCTTGTCGCCCTCGGACCAACCGAACTTATCGATGAGGCCCGCGCCCATCACGATACGGCCGTCACCGATGTTGAGGTCTTTCCAATAACGGGAGTTCTTCTGCACACCGTAGACGGTGATGGTCTCCTCGCCATTGCCCTCGCCGCGATCGTATTGCAGCGTGTAGACCGCGTACTTCTCGGCCTGAGCGATCCTGCTGGCCCCGTTGTCGATCGTATTCACCGGATGCACGTTGTCGTCATCGGTATCGATATCGGAGGTTTTATCGATCAGGTCGATTACGTCGTCGCGGTTCATACCCAAGGCGTCGCCGATGGCATCGATACTCGCATAGAGTGCATCTTTCGCTGTGGTGACCTTTGCCGCCGCGTCCTGAGCCGCCTGTAAAGTTGCAGCGCTCGGGCTGGCCTGCGCCGTCTCCGCAGCCGACGTTGCGGTATCGACCGCTTTCTCAAGCGCATCGGAAGCATCCTCCGCAGCCGCAAGAAGCTTGGCGTCCACATCCTGCAGCTTTTCCACCGCAGCCCAACTCTCCCGCTCAGCAGACGTGCCCTCAAGCTCAAGCGGAGCCTTGAGCGTGTACTGATGCTCGGCAACCAGGCTGTTCTCTAGGTTGTCGGCGTAATGTTGCATGGTGGGCAGCACCGCCAGACCGAAAAGCAGAAGCAGCGAGGCAAACGCGATGCCCACGAAGAGCGTGGCGAAATTGCCCAGGTTGCGGAGGAACACGCGCAGGCGGAAACGCGCCGTAAAGCCCAGACGCTCGGGCAGGGTAAAGCCGCGCTTGGTGCCCGATTTGCCACTCGCCTCATGGCGCAAAAACTGCAGCGGGGTCTTGCCCATCTTGCGGAGAAGCCCCACGAGCGTCACGCCCACCAGCACCATCGCGGGCACCACAGCCGTCTGCGCGAAGACCGTCCAGCTCCAGCTCACGTAAAACGGGGGCAAGCTGTAGGAACCGTAGTAGAGGTTTTTCATAGGGATGGTAAAGACGTTCACGCCCAGAATCGAGCCGATCACGGCTGCGAGCAGGCCGACGATAGTCGGGAGCAGCAGGTAATGCAGCACCAGTTCGCGCCTGCGATAGCCACTCGCGAGCAGCGTGCCGATGATGGCGCTCTCCTCCTCGATGGTCGCCGAGGTAAGCACCACAAACACAAACGCCATGATAACCACGATGATCTCGAGCAGCACGATCCACATGGCCGAGTCGCCCGAAACGTCCTCAGCCGCGTAGCCGATACCCTGGTTGGCATCTGCGTCGGTCAGGTCGTCCACGCGCGCGTCGGCATCGGTAAGCGCACGCACCATATCTTTCTCGATGTCGGTACGCTCGGCCACGGTAAGGTCGCGGTCGTCGAAGACAAACGAGTACACAAAGGCAGGCGCCGCGCCCGCGTCCTCAAGAGCACGGAAACCCGCCTCGGAAACCTCGGCCACGCCGTAGCTCAGCGTGTTGACGGTGAAATCAGAGTTGTTGGCAAAAAGTGCCTGGCTGTCGGGCTGGGTCATGATGCCGACGATCTTGTAGCGGCGACCCGAGAGCTTTACCGTATCGCCCACAGCGAGATCGTTGTTTGCAGCAAACACGCGGTCGACAGCAACCTCGTCATCCGCTTTGGGCACCTCGCCCTCGCAGTACGCGGCGATATCGACCTTGGTGCGATGAGCATAGGTGCGCAGCGTGCGCTTATCGGAATTGCTGGAACCAGGTTTGGTGAGCGCGGCATCGATGGAGAAGTTCTCGTAGATCTTCACGCCGCCGACGGCATCGGCCTCGGCAGCAGCGGCGTCAAGCTGCTCCTCCGTGGCCTTAAACGCCGTGGTGAAGCGGCCGTCCTCGATGGTGTACGCATCGCGCATGCCATCCATGATGACCTCGATGGAGTGCGCGGCGAGCAAAAAACCCGATGTCAGGGCGATAGAGCCGCACATGAGCAAAAAGATGCCCAGGTATTTGCCCAAGTTGTTCTTAAATTCGCGCGGAAGGCGCTTAGAAAGAGGTGACATGGCGGCCTACCATTCCAGCTCGGCGGCAGCGAGCGGAGACTCGTTGACAGCATCCTCCACGAGCTTGCCGTCGCGTAGACGCAGCACGCGATGGGCCATCTTGGCGATCTCGGCGTTATGCGTGACGATGATGATCGTGCAGCCGTACGAGCGGTTAACCTCCTCCATGAGCTGCAAAATCTCTTTGGAGGTCTTGTAATCGAGGGCGCCCGTAGGCTCGTCGCAAAGGAGCAGGCCAGGATTCTTCACCAACGCGCGACCGATGGCGCAACGCTGCTGCTGCCCGCCCGACACTTGGCGCGGGAACTTGTTGCGATGCTCATAGAGGCCGAGCGAACGGAGCAGGTCGTCCATGGGCAGCGGGTTTTTGGAGAGATGTGCGGTGACCTCGATGTTCTCGCGGATGGTGAGGTCGGGCACCAGGTTATAGAACTGGAACACAAAACCGAGTTCGCGGCGACGGTACTCGCCGAGCTCACCGGCCTTGAGCGACGTAAGGGTGCAGTCCCCCACCTCGATGGTGCCGGCGTCCGCGGCTTCAAGTCCGCCGATAAGATTCAAAAACGTCGACTTACCGGAGCCGGAAGGCCCCAGCATCACGCAGATCTCACCTTTGTATACCGTGGTATCGATGCCGCTGAGCACCGTAACGCGCGCCTCGCCGTCGCCAAAGTGCTTGCAGAGATCGTTGACGCGCACGTAAGGCTTTAGAACAGCCATGATGTCCCCCAACAGTTAGCCGAATATTACTTATTATCTTCATAGTAACCCATGGGTAACTATTTGGAGAGACTGTTCTCAACTTTTGGCAGAACGCCTATACCTGCGGGCGCGTCACTCGCCTGCTCCTTGCGAAGCACTACACTGATGCCACCTAGAATCCGACGCGCGAAAGAGGAGCCATGCCCGATACCGAGCGCACCGACAACACCGAAATACAACCCAAGTCGCACCCCCAGATGATGGCCGCACCTGCAATGGACATTTTCCCGCCCGAGCAAGAGCAAATGCCCAGCCTGTCCGACTGGGTTTGCGCGCGCCCTGCGCTCAAATGGGGCATTGTCTGCCTGCTCATCGTTGCGGCGCTGGTATCGGGTCTGGTGCTGCGTCCCCGCTACGAGGACCCCACCACATGGAAGAGCACCGTCGCCACGATCGACGCAAAGAAGGACAACGTGCTGGCGCTCACCGCATCGTCACTCGCGCTGTCGGCCGGCATATCGGCCATCCCGGACGACACAGGTACACCCATCGCCGAGCAGCTTTCGCAGCTGGCGGGCAATTTGGGAATCGTTCTCGCGGTGCTCTACCTCGAAAAATATATGCTCACCATTTTGAGCTTTCTGTCGCTGGGAATCCTGGTTCCGGTGGCGTGCGCGCTCTTCATCGTCGCGCTCCTCATGCACGATCGCTTTACCACCAGTCGCGGCATGCGCATAGCCGGAACCCGTATATTAGTCGTGGCGCTCATCGCCTTTTTCGTGGTACCCGCCAGCGTATGGGTAACCGACCGCATCGATGCCACGTACCAGGTTTCCGTCGAACAGAAGGCCGAGGAATCAAAGACGAGCTCAAGCAAGAAAACCTCTAAATCCAAGAGCGCGTCGAGCAAAAAGTCCAAGTCCAAGAGCTCCAAAAAGAGCGCGAAGAAGGACACGAACATCATCGAGAGCCTGGTGAGCGCCGCAACGAATCTGGGCACCACGGTAACAAGCGGCCTCAAATCGGTAACGGACGACGTGCTCACCAAGGTGCGCGACCTCATCGAGGGCGCTATCGTCATGATCGTCACCTCGTGCGTGATCCCCATTTTGGTGCTGTTGGTGTTCCTATGGCTCGGCCACACGCTGCTGGGCATCGACATGGCCGCACCCGCAAGCGCCCTGGCATCGCGCCTGCAGCGCCCGCTCCACAAGCCCACGCTCAAATCGAGCGGCAACCTCAAACGCACAGGTAGCGAGGAGTAGCGCAGCCGTGCGGGGCGGCCCCTCCGACGAGGGACCCCTCCGACGAGGGGCCCCTCCGACGAGGGGCCCCTCTCGCTGGCGCCCTCCTCCCGCGTCCCTGCTTCTTTACGCCGAAGTCGGCACTTTGCGACAAAACGAGGCCTTATTCAGGCAGTTTTTGTCGCAAAGTGCCGACTTCGGCGTTTGGGATAACATTTCTGTAGCGCGTACAGCGGTGTAACGGTGTAGTGTGGAGGACCCTAGCGCTTACGGGCGAGCGAGAAGGCCGCAGGGGCAATCACCATCGCGTACAGATAGATGCCCGCGAACATAACCACGTTGCGCACGGGGACCAACCAGGTGCTCACCAGGCCGGACTGCATGAGCACGGTCCATCCCCAGAGCGGTACGAGCGCCACAACCGCGCAGATGATACGCGCACGACCGTCGAGTTCCCTCTCAAAATCAAAACCACGGCGCTCGATAAAACGCCCGATCGAATAGCCCACCAGCGTACCGATGCCCTGGAACGAGTCGTTGATCATCTTGGTCGGATCGACGATGAGCGTGCCATCGGCCGCGTAATCCATGGGATAGGGCTTGTAGATGAAGAAGATCGCGGCCGCGATGCCGAGCACGATGCCGCCGACCAGCACGTACAGGTCGCGCTTGCGATCGGCGTCGGTCCATGCCTCGAGCCTGTAGATGAGCCAGATGGCAACAAGCGACGACAAAAAGCCGACCGCCACATCCTGCGGGGTATGAACGCCCAGATAGTTGCGCGAGAACAGCACGAGCACCACGAACGCCCAGAAGATCGCGCTGAGGATGCGTTTGCTGTTGCGCCAGAGCCATATGCCCATGCCGCCGATGATCGACGTTGCCCATGTGGAATGTCCACTGGGGAACGAGTAGCCCGTAGCCGCGACCTTGGAATCGCCAAACGGCAGAACGCGGTCGTCACGGATCCAAGGACGGTAGACGCAGAAGATGAGCTTGAGCAAGCCGTTGAAGAAAAGCGCCAGCGAGAAGCCGCCCAGAATGCGCCGTCCGCCCTCGCGATCGAGCGCCCAATAGATGAAGCACATCATGAGGATGGGCCAAACGTCGACGGCGAATTTACTCGCCCCGTTCATCAGGGGCGACAGGACGTTGTTCGTCGCCTCGCGGAAGTTCTGCAGCAGCAGCAGATATTCGATATCCATGTATTCCCCTTTTCGATTTACTCGACCACCCCATTGTGAAGCAAGCAACCACCTAAAGACCCGTGATTATCTCGATCCCGTCTACACGGGCTGCCTTGCCCTCGCCCATCCTCAGCCCCCCCGCGTCCCATCCCCTCTTAACCCCTGGTTACATGGGGGATTTTTATTGTCGAAATGTCGCAAAACCGCACGTTTCCCATATATTTTTAGCGTATATGCAATTTTGGAGCACGGGACGTCGGACCAAGCCGAATCACGCAAGGCACGCCGAGCCGCCCCGCGCATGCGACCCTAAGGCTCACTATGACTCGAACCGCGCGCCCCACATCCGCATCCGCCCAGCGTACCGGCTTGTTTTTGCTACTGGCCGCAACCATCGCACTCACGTGCGCTGCCTGTCTCCCCGCGCAGGTATACGCCGAGGGCGAAAGCAACGCCGCAGCAACAACAGCCGAGGCGAGTCTCTTCAGCTACACCGAGCTCGAGGACGGCACGCTGCAGCTCACCGCCTACAACGGAACCGAGAGCGATGGCACTAACGTCACCGTGCCTGCCCAGATCGACGGCAAAAACGTGACCGTCATCGGCGACGAGCTCTTCCGTGACAAGGCCTTCATCCGCTCGATCGCCGTGCCCACCGGCATCACCCATATCGGCTTCAACGCCTTTATGAACTGCACCGCGCTCGCATCGGTCAAGCTGCCCGACGAGGGCCTTGTGAGCATCGACGCCCTGGCCTTCGCCAACTGCACGCGTCTGGAGAAAATCGTCCTGCACGAAGACCTAACCGAGCTCGAAGCACAGGCGTTCAAGGGCTGCACGAGCCTCATCGAGGTCCATGCTCCCGCGTCGCTCACCTCCATCGGACTCGACATCTTCAACGGACACGCAAGCGGCCTCACCGTCTACGGCCCCGACGGATGCAAGATGCAGGCCTACGCTGAAAACAACAAGATCAGCTACCGAACAAGCACGCTTGTAGGGCGCGTGACCTGCGATGCCTACGAGAGCGACGCCTCCATGCGCGAGGGCGTCTACTTCTCGAGCGTGAGCGACCTTTTGAGCGCGGTGGACCAGTTGGGCAAACTCTCGCTCACCAAGACGGTAACCGTCGACATGTACACCGACTGGGATATCAGCGCGCACAAACACATCGAGGTCCCTGAAGGCAAGAACTATACCTTCAACCTCAACGGTCACATGATCAACGTGAACAAGGTCGGCTTGGACTCCTACCTGTGGACGGGCTACGGAGACTGCGACGCCTTCCGCCTGAAGAAGAACGCCACCCTCACCGTTAACGGCGGCTCCACGGCGAAGGCCCAGGCGATCGAGCACAAGGGGCGTACCTACACGGACGTCGACTCGGGCAACACCTACGCCGCGTTCTGGCAATACGATGCCCAAAACGGCGACACCACGCTCACCGGTGGCCTCATCACCGGCGGTGCCTGCGATGACGACAGCGGCGCCGGCGCTATCGCCGCCGAGGAAGAGGGCGCCAAGATCTACCTCAACGATGTGACGCTGGCAGGCAACCTCACCGACTCCTATACGTCGCTGGGCCGTCGCGATGGCGGCGCCATCGCTCTGCACGGCAAGAACTCCACGCTCGTGGTAAACCATTCCAACATCGTGCACAACCACTCCAACAGGCAGGGCGGCGGCATCTACGTCGATGAAGAAGGCAGCACCGTGACCATCACGGGCGAAAGCCACGTGGACAGCAACTTCGCAGTGCGCTGCGGCGGCGGTATCTACACCGACGACAAGGTCACGGTCACCATCGAGGGCAACTCCACCGTAAACGGCAACGAGGGCGACGTCGACGGCGGCGGCATCTACATCAACGGAAACGAAAGCACGCTCAACATCAAAAACGCCTCCGTCAGCTCCAACCATGCCTCGACCGGCGGCGGTGGCATCTACCACAACGGCAACGACAGCACCATCAAGATCGAGGGCTCGTCCGTGGACTCCAACGTCTCGTCCAAAGACGGTGGCGGCATCTACCACAACGGCAAAAACGGCACCGTGACGGTCTCCGGCAACTCGTCTGTCTCGGGGAACACCGCGACGGGCAGCGGCGGCGGCATCTACGACTACTACGATGGCACCACCTTCACCATCAGCGACACCAAGATCAACAAGAACACCGCCAAGGAGCGCACCGAAACGTTCGCCCCCACCGCCTATGGCGACGGCGGCGGTATATTCTTCAACGACGTCGCCACGCTCACCCTCGACAAGGTGGAGATCGCCGAAAACAAGACCGAGGAGAGCGGCGGCGGTATCGCCTCCGAAGAGCGCCTCACCCTCAAGATGACCGATACGAATATCCACGACAACGAAGCGGCCGGCCACGGCGGCGGCATCAGCGTCATGATGGTCGGCAGCCCGAATTTCTCGGGCGAGTTCTCCAACTCGCATATCTACAACAATACATGTTCCTACCTCGGCGGAGGCGTCTACCTCGACCTCGGTTCCGCCGATGACGCAGGATCGCTTTCGCTCACAAACGGATCCTCGATCCACGACAACAAGGCCACCGACACCACCAGTGAGTGGTCCGGCGGGCGCGGCGGCGGCCTCTATGTGAAGAGCAACACGCTCAACCTCACCTCGAGCGACGGCACGGGCAAGATCTACAACAACACCGCAGCCCAAAAGGGCGGCGGCGTCTTTGGCTTCTCGACCATCGCCATCAAGGGCCTGACCATCACCGGAAACACCGCGCAAATCGGAGGCGGCGGAATATTCCTCGACGAAGTATCCCTTGTCGACACAACCATCGAGAACAACAGCGCAACCGAGACCGCCGGCGGCGCCTACGTCAACGAATACAGCAAGAGCTCCAAAGAACGCTACCCTGTCAACCTGGGTGGAAAGGTCGTTATCGCGAGCAACACGCTCAACGGAGCCGCAAGCAACCTGGCCTTTGAATATGAGGAGCTGCTCAACGACCATAGCTATGACCGCTATCTGAGCAACGTCGATGGCAACCCTCTGACCAAGGACAGCAGCATCGGCATCACCGTTCTCAACCTTCCCGATAACACGGACCGTCAGATCACGATGGATACGACGATCTATAAGACCTTGGGTGACGATTTCGTCAATGTGCTCTACACCGACAACACGGCCGAGCAGTTCAAAGTCCACGACGACGAGCAGATCTACATCAAGGATGATGCACCAACCTACCACCTGGATATCGTGTCGGCTACCACGCCTGCAGACGACCCCGAGGTGCGCGGACTGCATTGGCGCGACACGGTGACCCTCAACTCAACTTCGTATCGTAAGGACGGCCAGGACCCCATCTACTGGGAGCTTGTCGACGCGGACGGAAACAAGACCAAGATCACGCCCTCGGACACGGGCATCGCCACGTTCAGTATGCCCAAAGGCGCAGCCACCGTAACCGCGCACTACAAACACATGCTGAGCAAAATCGAGCTCGACGGCATGGACATCTCGGACGAGTGGGACAGCCTGCTCGGGCATCAGAACACCGAGCTCAGCGGCGGAACGATGAGCGATGAGACCGACACGGAATATAAGATCGGTGATGAGCTGAGCCTCGAAAGCGCGACCGAGGCCGCCGTCTCGGGCTCCACGAGCACCGAAGCCGCGAAAGTCATGACCTATACCATCACGCTGGATGCGAGCGCGACCGAGGACAACGACCTCTACGTGCCGGCCGACGGCACGGAAATTGCCTGCAACATCGGCAGCATCTCTTACTTCGGCTGCAGCACCAAGCTGCAGTCGTGCACCGCGCAGGCCCAGGGCGACGGCTCGGTCAAGATCACCGTTGCGCTTGAACTCGAGCGCCCCACGTACCAGGTATCGTTCAAGACGGGCGAAGGCGGATCTGCAGTTGAAAGCCAACAGGTTAAGCGCGGTATGACGGCCGCACTGCCCGCAACGCCCACTAAAGAGGGCTACAACTTCAAGGGTTGGCAGCTCGACGGCAAGGATTACACCTTCTCCACGCCTGTTACCGACGCTATCGAGCTCACTGCGGTATGGGAAAAAGAGACCGTGGTGCCGACCGGCAAGTATCTCGTCAAGGTACGCGGCGCCAACATCAACAATGCCGATAACTCGCTCGTCGCCTACGAATACGAGAGCAAAAATGGGACCGACTCTATCGCGGAGATTCCCACCGCCCCCGTCGGCTGGCGCTTTGTCTCGTGGGATACAACGAGCCTGCCCGCCAATGCGGAGGTCCTAGAGCACGGTTCGATCCGGATCTGTAGCGGTACCGAAAACGTCGAGCTCACCGCACTGTTCGAGCCGCTGCTCTCCAATGCCGCTTTTAACGTGAGCGTCCCTTCGCCGGGCGAGGCCTTCCCCACCGCTCCCTACTCGTGCACCGCGACGGATGCATCGGGGCATGACCTCGCTCAGTCCGCGCTCGAAGGCGCAACCGTTTCATGGAAGCGCAGCGATGGCTCGGCCGCCGGCACCGAAGCCGCAGGCTCCACCGACTACACGGTGAGCATCACCACGTACCTTGGCAGCAGCGGCTCGTACACCTATACCCTCGCCGACGATTTTGCCGCCACCATCAACGGCAACAAGGCCACCGTCACCTACGATGCGGCAGCGGGCACCCAAACCATCAGCTGCACCGTGAAGACGAGCGCCGACAAGCGCTTCGATGCCGTGACGACCGATCTCTCCGACGCCTCGATCGTTACCGTCGACGAGTACGCGCAATATCTCCCGCAGACCGTTGAGGCCAAGCTCAAAGACGGCTCGACCGTAGGCCTCAGTGCCACGTGGAATACCGACGCCGTCGATACCGACCTGCAGTCGGGCAGCTTTACCGTGACGGGCGAGGTCTCCCACCAGGGCGAAACGCACCAGATCAGCCGCACGTTCATTCTTGCCGAGCTCGGAGCCCCCAAGGCCGATACGGAATCCGGCTCCTACGAGGGCACCCAGCACATCGTGCTCAGCGCCGGTAGCGGCTGGGATGGCGAGGGTGTTGACGCCACGTTCTACTACGCCATCTGCGATTACGGCACCGAGGATTCAACGGGTGCCACGTTCACCCCGTGCACCGGTACCGTTACCATCAGCAGCGACGCCACCGTGTTCGCCTATGCCGAGATCGGCAACCGCACCACCGCTGTGGGCAAGTGGGACTACAAAATCACCCAGCGCCACCGCATCAGTGTGACCAACGGCACGGCGTATAAGGAAAACGGCAACGAGGTGAGCGAGCTCGCAGCGGGCTACACGGTGACGATCAAGGCCGACAAGGCGCCTGAAGGCAAGGAGTTCGCAGGCTGGAAGGTCGTTTCCGGCGAGGTTGAACTTGCCAATGCCGAGAGCGCCGAGACGAGCTTCACCATGCCCGATAGCGACGTGGAGCTTAAGGCCACATACAAGGACAAGAAGAAGGCCGATCCCGACCCCGTGGATCCCGACGCCCCGGATGACAAGAAGGACGACTCCGACAACAAGGGCGACGACGATTCGGGCAAAAAGGATGACTCCGCCGACAAGGGCGACGACAACGACGACATGACCGACAAGGCAGCATCGAGCGCTACGACCACGACTGTGACCAGCACCACCGGCACCGACAAGAAATCGGACGCCAGGGAGCTCGCCGGAACAGGCGACAACACGGCAACTGCTACCGTAGCGTTCGCCCTGGCCGGCATCGCATTGGGAGCTGCCGACATCTTCCTCAAACGCGAGAACTAGAAGGCCAGTAGGTTACTATCGCAAACATTGCTTGAGCGAGCTTTGAGGGGAGGCCGCCTTGGATGACGAGCAGGTTATGCACGCCCTCAATCGGCAAGGTGCCGAGACTCCCTTGCTAGCGCCTAGATGGCATGGATGCACTCGTTAGAAACTCTTCCCGTTAACTCGGTTCCATCCGACTCGGTTTTGTCCGAGTTCACAAAACGCCACGTAGTTTAGGCACCGCAAATGTCCAGAGATGGACTAAGCCAAGCGAGACCACCGCCCAAAGCCCCTGCAGCAAAAAGGACGTCCACCTAGGTAAGGCAGACGTCCTTGCGTAAACGATCGTATTCACCGGGGGATTAAGTTGCCCCCGGTTTTGCACGTTAAACCGTGCGAGCCGTCATCTCATCAATCACCCAGCTCTTTCTTGGCCATGTTGAGAATCTTCACGCCGTTCATCGAACCATAGGCCACCATATCGATGAGCGTCACCGGGCACGGCATCGTTTTTTCGAGCTCTTTCATAAGAAAGCGTGCCTGCGGTGCCAGTAGCAAAATGTCTGGAGGATTATCACGGATCTTGGCGGCGCATGTCATACCGAACGCCTCGATCTCGCAGTCGTAACCCTGCTCTTCAGCAGCCTTCTTCATCTTAGTGACGATCAAACTTGTGGACATGCCGCCCGAGCACATGAGATAGATCTTGCGCATAGTGTTTCCTTACTCCAGCTCTGCACGCTCTTCTGCAGCCAAAGCTTCAGATGCGGCAATGTCTTTGCGAATGAACGGAAGGTAGATCACGATACCGAGGGCCAGCACAAGTGCCTGAACGATCAGGATCTTCCAGTCGCCGGTGATGAGAACACCGGAGATGAAGGGCGGAGTGGCCCAGGGGACCTCAGCAAACGGGTGAGCAACGAAGCCGACCATAACGGAAAGGTAACCGATCACAGGACCGAGTACACCATTGATGATGAAGGGGATCATCAGCGTCGGATTCATGACAACAGGAGAGCCGAACATCGTGGGCTCGATGATGTTGAAGATCAGCGACGGGGCAGCGGCGATACCGAGAGTGCGCTTACCTTTGTTCTTCGAAAGGATGTACAGGATCACGATTGGGAACACACTACCGACCCAGATGAAGCTGAACTGGAACGAGTTGGTCCAGATGTGCGTCAACTGCTCACCGGCAAGAAGCGCCTCGGTGTTGGACATGAGGTTTGCCGTATAGATCGGGGTGATGACGGGACCGAGGATACCGGGGCCGTTAAGACCAACCGACCAGAGAGCAACGGCCAAGAACGTGAAGAAAGCGAAGCTCCAGATGGTATCGGCACCGGACAGGAACGGGGTCAGGAAGTTGGTGAGGTAACCCGGGAAATCGAAACCGATAATGCTGCGGATGAACCAGCAGAAAATGATGATGACGGCCATCGGGACCAGCATGGCAAACGAGTTGCCCACGTTGGGAGGAACGCTATCGGGAAGGCGGATGGTGAAGTTTTTCTTGATGAAGATCGAATACACCTTCACCGAAAGAAGGCTCGTGATCATAGCGACGAACAGACCGTTGGTACCGAAATACGCGGTGGAGATAGTGGCATCTTCAGGACCGGTGAAGGTGATGAAGAAGAATGCCAAAAGACCCAAGAGTCCAGCCTGCGTGGAATCGACTTCCAGAATGTCGCCGTAGCACTTCGCGATCGAATACGCCGCCCAAAGACCGACGAACCCAAGCGTCATGCTGTTGACGTTGGCGAGTTGCGTGGCATACGGCGTCAAGAACGGAAGCAGCGCGGGAGCATTGGAGTCTCCAAAGCTACCAGGAGTTCCCATCAATGACAGGATAAGGAAAATAGATCCGATAAGGATGGGTGCCGTAGTGGCAACCATGCCTGCCTGCAGAGCGCGAACCCACGGAACCTGCGCGTACTGCGCGATGACATCGGCCCAGTCCATGATCTTCTCGACCAATCCGGGACCCTTCTTTTCTTCAGACATTAGATTCCCTTCTTTCATTTAGAAGAATTGCTTGCCAAAAGCGATGACTCGGACGTGATCATCAAAGTAAAGAACCCTCTGAGTTTCACCTCCTCATGAGCGACGGGAAGAAGGAAGTTGTCGGCAAATCGGACTTCCTCCCCGTTGACGCTGCCCTTTCCCTTTGAAACCGTGCACAAGCAATAGCTATTAGGTGAGATGTCAATCGACCCATGCACCTCGATGGAAGTGATGCAGAATGCGTCGTTCGCTATGTATTCGGTAACCGTTGAGAAATCGGCTGTTTCGCTCTTTGCTTCCGGGTGCACGAAGTCAAGTGTCTCGTTTATGGCCTTCGGCGCTGAAAGAACGGTCTCAACCGCGCGCTGCGTATCCAAGGGGCGGGAGTTGCCCTCCGCATCCGTGCGTCCGTAGTCGTAGATCCTAAAGGTGACGTCTGTCGATTGCTGCACTTCGTAGGCGACGTTTCCGCGCCCGAGGGCATGGACCGTACCGGCGGGGATATAAAAGAACTCGCCCGTCGATGTGGGAACGCTCTTAAACAGGCCTTCCATCTCGCCCGCTTCAATACGGGGAATCGCTTCATCGACCGAGCCATTCAACCCGTAGACCAACGAGGAGCCCTCGTCGCTTTCGAGCATGACCCAGGCTTCGTTTTTTCCCTGCGTAAAGCCCAGCTCACGCGCAACCTCATCGTTCGGATGCACCTGCACGCTCAAATCGTCTTCCGGCGTAACCAAGGAGATGATGAACGGAAACCGCTCGTATCTACTCGCAAAGAGTTCTGGCTCTTCCTCAAAGAGCTCGCCGAGCGTTTTCCCGGCGTATGGTCCCCTAGAGCAAACAGTGTCACCATCGGGTTGTGCCGCGAAGGCCCAAACCTGCCCCGTTCCATCCGGAACGTCATAGCCAAAATAGGAGTGCGCCTTGGCGCCTCCCCATATGGCCAAACGCGGAATCACATCGAAAAATATCGGACGCACATCAGGCATCGAGATCGCCCCCGTTTGAAGCAATCACTTTGCGATACCAGGAGAAGGACTTCTTCGGGATGCGCTTCATGACACCGTCCACCATCGGAGCGATGTAGATCAGACCGTAACGCTTACGCATCTCCTTGTGGCTACTCAAGATATCGATGGGCGACCACATGAGATAGCCGATGATATCGGTGCCATCGAGGTCCACCGCCTCGATCATGCTCTCGATATATGCCTGGTGATAGGCGATACGCTCATCATCCTCGAGCGTCGCTTCTTCAGTAGCCCCCTCGGGAAGACCGATCCCGTTTTCAACAATAAAGAGCGGCTTCTCACCGCAGCGATGGTAAAGCTCACCGAGTTCCTGCCTAAAGCCAACCGAATCGATCGTCCAGCCCCAGACGCTTGCCGGAAGCTCTGGATTCGAATGCGTCGGCGTATCGAAGATGGCCTCATTCATATCCTCGACGGTCTTGATCTCGCGATCGAAACGAATCGTTCGCGTTTGATAGAGGCTGACAGGCAGGTAATCGCTCGCCTTCGCCGCCGCGGCGATGTCGGTCAGATCATCCTTGCTGTAGTCGATTCCGTTCTGCTCGAGCCACCTACGGTAGAACGCCGGGTAGGCGCCCGTGGCGAAAAGATCGGCGTAGAGTCCGTTCATGAACTCATTGACGAGATGCGCTGCCATACGATCGTTGGAGTCGTTACGCTCGGCGTATACCTCGTTCAGCGTCATCATGCCCGAAACGTGAGCATCGGGGATAATCCGCTTGATCGCGTTGACCGCTTTCGACGAAGCAAGCATGGTGTTATAGACCACGTCGTGGAAGAACCGGGGCTTGCTCATTTCAGCAGGTCGATGGGCGCCGGCAACGAGGCCGCTCATATTGTCAAACGGACCCGTATTGAGTTCGTTGTACGTGATCCACCAAGAGATCTTGCCCTTGAAGTGCTCAGCGACGCGCTCGACATGGCGCACGTAGTACCCGATGGTCTCTTGCGACAAAAAGCCGTTGTACGTCTCTGCAAGATATTGCGGCATATCAAAGTGAACCAACGATGCTACCGGCTCGATACCCGCAGCTAAAAGTTCATCAACCATCTCATCGTAATAAGCAAGGCCAGCGGCATTCGGCTCGTCTTCCACGCCGGTTGGATGAATGCGAGACCACACGATCGAGAAGCGATACGCCTTAAAGCCCATTTCTTTCATCAAGGCGATGTCCTCGCGGAACTGGCGATAGTGGTTTGACGCCACATCGACATCGCCTTCGCTCGTCTGGCCTTCTTCGGGAACAACAACCAACGCATCGTACACGTTCTGGCCCTTCCCACCTGCAGTGGTCGACCCTTCCGCTTGGACGTTGCTGACCGCTCCGCCCCACATGAAATCGGGATTAAGACCGCTCTCCATATTTCACTCCCGCCTCAAAAGTTGCGACTCGTTCTTCGCGACAACTAATTAGCTGAAGCATATAGCTTTATTTCTTACTTAGCTAGCTCTTTTCATTATTAAGCCGTCCATGTTTAATTTTCGACCGCTCACGGACGCTAAAGGCTTCAACTATAATTTGGTCGTATGTCGAACAAAAAATAACGGAGCGCCCCGTGAGCAAATACCAACTCGCTGCCGAACAGATTCGGCAGAATATCGATAACGGCATCTACGAGCAGGGGAAAAAGCTTCCCACTATTAAAGAGCTCACCAAGATGCTCGACATGAGCCACATGACCATCAAAAAGGCTCTCGACGTTCTTGAAGCCACGGGCTACATAGACCGTCGCCAGGGAGACGGTGTCTACGTGAAAATGAATCCTGGCTATCTCAGCAAAAGGATTCCTATTTCCGGCAACTCCTCGCGCTTCCCCAAGGGTGCATTGAAATCCAAGCTCACCCGCTTTGACATCGTGCATCCCACGGACGAAGTCGCGTCCCATCTTCAGATAGATAAAAGCTCGTTTGTCTATGAAATCGAGCGCGTGCGCTTACTCAAGGGTCGGCCCATCATCATGGAATATGTTTTCATGCCTATCGATGTCGTGCCAGGCATCAATGAAGTGATTCTCAAGGGATCGATATACGATTACATCCGCACGACGCTCAATCGCAAGATCTCAAGCTCGGCTTACTCGATCACGGGCGTTAGACCTTCGGACAATGACTTGGCGTGCCTGGAGCTTGAGCCAACTGATTTTCTGATGCAGATCGTCCAGACTGTCTACTTTGATGACGGCACTGTATTCGAATATTCAATCGACCGGCATGTGCCGGACGTCTTCACTTACACGAATATCGAAACCGACCTGAGGTAGCGCCCGGCCCTCTGACAAAGGCTTCACTGTCGGATTTTTGATTCGCAGAGGCGCCCAAAGCCTGAAAACATGGGGCCGTTCCGATATTTTTTTCGATAGTGAGCAGCAGTTTTCGGTTTTGCCGAGTAGCGCATGCAGTTTGAGCTTTGCCAGCTGCGGTTTTCATGTCAAAACACAGGCACTACTCGCCAGATGTAAAAACTGCTGCTCACTATCGTATTTTTTGTTCTGACGCACCCTTCGGAGCGATCTCGGGCGTCGTGCACCGCAAAATGATGCCACGGCTGCCGACCGTTGGGCGGCAACGCACCGAACGGCAAACGCTCGTGACTTCCACAACTCCCTACGCGGCCGGCTCCTCGGCGTTGTGCTTGATGTTGTTGATAATGGCAACGAGCTTCATCTGCTGTTTTGTATCGAACATCCTGACAAACGACCGTGGGCGGTCGAAGGGCGGTTTGGACAACGCGGTTGGCTCCATGTATCCGTTCTCAACCACATAATCGACTACCTTATGGACGAACGCTATCTGCAACTCACTCAGCTCCTGCGAGTTTATAAACTCGGCAAATGCCTCCATG
>CAVGWH010000014.1:0-7606 GCA_963633065.1 Oribacterium sp. | reverse complement strand
GCCAGAGGGAGGGGGCGGCGGGGGCGTGAATCTCGGCCGCCACAATTCCGACACAAATCTAAGTGCCCGTCAGCATGACAGGTCCTACCTAGGTCGGATATTCCTATATATAGAAGCCGCACTCAACGCTGCAACTTATTGGTTGTACTTTAGCGTGTAAAAGTATCAATGCAATACTTTTACTGCAGTCGTTACATTTATCGGGAATTGTTTACAAAAGAGGTGCCTTCGTGAACCCCACGAGGCAACAAGGTTATAGGGGCCGCTGCGCTTCAACTTATTTAAAGAACGTCTGCCGAATGTTTATCTCTTGTGCTGCACTTCATAAAGCGCTTTTCGCTTCTTCGCCCTTCTTCTCTTTTGGACTAAGTGTTTGGGTAACAAAAAAGCACCGACCGAAGTCAGTGCTTTAACAATCAAAGGTGGGCCGTCAGGGGTTCGAACCCTGGACCTTGGGATTAAAAGTCCCCTGCTCTGCCAGCTGAGCTAACGGCCCGCGGTTTGTGATTGTACCACGAGACTTACTCCCAGTCCCATTGTCCATTAGAGAAAACTGGAATCTCTTCGCCGTTCTCTTTAACGCCGGTGATATTGAGGTCATCGGCGCCGATCATAAAGTCGACATGGGTACTTGACGAGTTGACACCACGCTCGAGCAGCTCATCTTGCGTTAGGTCATAGCCACCTTCATAGCATTCGGCAAAACCGGCCCCCAACGCCAAATGGCAGCTAGCATTCTCATCATAGAGCGTGTCATAGAAAAGGATGCCGCTCTCGCGAATCGGCGTGTTTTTCGAAATCAGCGCAGCCTCACCTAAATAGCGTGACCCCTCGTCGGCATCCAAGATACTTGCCAGCGCCGCTTTACCGATGCGCGCATCGAAATCGACGACCTTACCCGCCTCGAATCGCAACCAGAAGTCCTCGATCTTCATGCCATGGTGTATGAGAGGCATCGCTGAGTACACCACACCTTCCACGCGCGTGCGGTCGGGCGAAGTGAAGACCTCTTCCGTCGGGATATTGGGGAAAAACGGCACACCCTCGGTGTTGACACATTTTCCGCCAGCCCAAAGATGCGCGGAGGTCATGCCAACATAAAGGTCGGTCCCGTTTTTGGACTGGTAGTGCAAACGGTCGAAATGGTTTCCGTTCATGAAGCGAAGATTCTTATCGAAGGTCGCATCATGCAGCTCCCAGGCGCTTTCGGGATCTTCACCGTCAGCGCGCGCCGTCTGTAGGATCGCACGCCACAACTCGTAGAGCGCCACCTCGTCCTCTTTGTCAGGGAACACCTCGCGCGCCCAAGCGGCAACCGGCGCACCAGCAATACACCAGGGATTGATATTGAAATCGAGCCCATGTCTAAAGGTGGAACATTGCGTGTTGCGCGCACGAGCCGCAGCCGCTGGCTTTGCGGGATCGATTCCGGCAAGTGCCTGAGGGTCGGCTCCTTCTATGAACACAAAGCAGGCGCCCGCCTCAGCAAGCGAATTAAGCTGTTCGCGCTGCCATGAGGGGACGGTCTCGAACCATGCGGCCTCGACGTTTTCATAGGTGAGTCGCGAAACGGCATCGTCGACCCACAAAACAGTGACGTGCCCCGCTCCGGCACTATACGCCGCACCCACAACCGTGCGACAAAAATCGGCACGTTCCACAGGGCATTGCACCACGACCTCTTGACCGGGGCGCACATTGACACCCTTGCGCACGATGAGATCGGCGTACTTCTTGATCTGCGGCTGGAGTTTATCTATACCATCCAACGCTTCCTGCACGGTAAGTGCCACTTTAAGCATCGATATCATTCCTTACTGAAAAGGGACACACCGCATATGTACGGCATGCCCCTTTCCTTGCACCTTTAACAGCCGAAGGCTACTTATTCTTTTTGGCCGCCTTCTTGGCTTCTTTCTCGGCACGGGCACGGTCTTCTTCCGCAGCCGCCTTTTCGATGAGGGCGGTCAGGGCCTTTTGCGACATACCCTCAACCTGCGTGCGATACATATTGCGCAAGGGACGGATACGCACGAAGTCATAGATGAACGCACCGATGATCACAGCGTAAGCCAGAACGATAAAGCTCATCTGCAGACCGCTTACCACCGTGCCGCCGCTTTTATCGATGAAGTAGAGCCAGATCCAGAGCACGACGATGATGCCCATGCCGGCAGCCAGGAGGCCCCACCACACACGACGGCGCTTGAGATAGTCGGGGTCGTTCTTCATGAGGATGTTAGAGGCGGAATAGTACCGATCATCCCGAGCACGAAGTTCACGCTTGCGCGCCTTCTTCTCCTCTTTGCTCAAGCCCTCGAGGCTCTCGCCCTTCGCAACCTGTTTACGGCGCGTCTTGGAGCTTGCGGACTCCACACGCACCGATCCGGCAGCTGAGCGGGCGGGCTTTGCGGAAGCCGCGGATTTACGCGACATGCCGGTAACCTCATGCGTCTGCGTACGCTTGTTATTGGCGCTGCGAATACTCACTTATGCGTTCTCCTTCATGCTTTTAAACTCGGTGCCCGTGATGATCGAGAACGCCTCGCGATACTTGCGCGAGGTCTCCTCGATGACATCGGCAGGCAGATGGGGGGCATCGCCCGTCATATCCCAATTGGCACGAAGCCAATTGCGCACGAACTGCTTATCGTAGCTGGGCTGGACCTTACCTTCCTCGTAGGAATCGGCAGGCCAGAAACGGCTCGAATCGGGGGTGAGGCACTCGTCGATGAGCGTCACCTTGCCATCGATGACACCGAACTCGAACTTGGTGTCGGCGATGATGATGCCGCGTGTTGCCGCATACTCGGCAGCAGCCGTGTAGATCTTGAGCGAAAGGTCACGGATCTGGGCGGCAATATCCTCGCCGACGATCTCGGCGCAACGCTCATAGGAGATATTCTCGTCATGATCGCCCAGTTCTGCCTTGGTGGAAGGCGTGAAAATGGGCTCGGGGAGCTTGGAAGCCTCGGTCAGGCCCTCGGGAAGTTTGATACCGCAGACGGTACCATCCTGGTCGTAGGTCTTCTTGCCCGAACCGGTAAGGTAGCCGCGCACGATGCACTCGATGGGAATGGTCTGGGCCTTTTTCACCAGCATGGCACGTCCGGAGAGATACTCGCTGTACTCGGAGAACTCCTCCGGGAAATCGGCGGTATCGATGGAAACCTGATGGTTGGGGACGATATCGGCGAATTTATCGAACCAGAAGGCAGAAATGCGATTGAGCACTTCGCCCTTAAAGGGAATCTCGTCAGGCAAGATGTAATCGAACGCGGAAATGCGATCGGTCGCAACCATCAGCAGCGTATCACCGGCATCATAGATGTCGCGGACTTTACCATGGGAATCTGGACGGCGCTCTATCGAACTCACGAGGGTCAACTCCTAACCAACTCAATATATGTAATCGCGTCGTTATGGCGCAGGCGCACCGCATGGCGGAGCGGCAGAGTTTCTCCTTGACCGCCACACGGCAAACTTAGCTCTCCATTGTAGAGGATGAAGCTTCCGCCACGTGTTCGCGCGGCAGATGAATCGTAAAAGTCGTACCCTTTCCAAGTTCAGATTCAACCGAGATGAAACCATGGTGGCGCTCGATGATCTGCTTGGTCACTGCTAGGCCGACACCGAGGCCGCCCGCCTCGCGTGCACGGCTGGCATCGGCACGCCAGAAGCGGCCGAATATGCGCGACAAATCCTCTTTGGCGATACCGATACCGGTATCGGAAACCGAGATCATCACGTGTTTGCGGTCGCCACGGACCGACACCACGACCCAACCGCCCTCGGGCGTATAGCGCATGGCGTTGCTCATGAGATTGATAACAGCCTGCGTGATCATATCGGGATCGGCTTCGACGGTATCGTCTTTACCTTGGGTTTCATCGGCAAAGCGGAGACGCAGCTCGCGCTCGACGAAAAGCTGCTCCTGACTGTTCACGATCGAGCGGACGAACGGCACCATATCGACCGGCTCGATATTCATGGGCGCGGTCTTGTTTTCCATCCGCGAGAGGTCGAGCATCTGCTGCACGAGGCGCGCGAGGCGACGTGTCTCGGATGCCACCGTTTCCAAGTGCTCGGAATCGGTTGGATAGACGCCGTCCTGCATAGCCTCGACAGTCGCGAGCATCGCCATAAGCGGCGTACGGAGCTCGTGTGCTACATCGGAGGTGATGCGCTTCTCGTGCTTAAGGTCTTTCTCAAGCGAGGTGGCCATTTCGTCGAAGGTCTCACCGAGTTGGTCGATCTCATCATCGCCGCGCAGGTTAGTGCGCGCCGAAAGATCTCCATCGCGAATCTGCTTGGCAGTACCGGTGATGCGACGCAGAGGATTGGTGAGCATGCGGCTCACGAAATAGCCGATCACCACCGAGATGGCAATGGCAACGATGGCGGCAAGCGCCATGGCGTTGAAAGTCTTCTCGCGAAATGCGGTATCGGCTTTGGTAAGAAGCGCGTCGGAGCCGAGCACCCAGATACGCACCTTGCCCACCGTCTCGCCCGAGGAGGTAACGATGTCTTGCGTGACCGCGCTCTCGGAATCGGTGGGAGCAGACGACACCAAGCTCCGCGTGCTCTGCTTGATCTTGTTCTTACTCTTGGTACTTGATGAGTCGGAGTTCGTGCTGATGGAATCGGAGTCCGCGGCAAGCACTGCAGCCGGCCACGTATCGTCATAGACGATGATACCTTTGGCATTGACGACCTGCAGGCCGATATCATCGGATATCGCGCTTGAATCCGCCGTCTCGCGCAGCGTCTCGGAAGACCACTCGCCGTCCGCCTCGTATGACGAAGCGAGCTTTTCCGAGGTGACGCGGGCGATCTCGGTGACATTAGCGCGCGTGTAGTCCGAAAAAGCCGTACCCCACACCACGGTGACCACCGCCACTAGCACGAGGACGGTCATGAGCGAGGTAAGAGCAAAGGACAGCGCTATGCGCGAGGCATAACTCACGGTGGGCCGAGAATCGGAACGAGGCGTGTTCCAGCTTGCGCGTGAACCCGCCTCGTTATCTCGGTTGTGCTTTTGTCCTGTTACAAGATGAGCAGCAAGCATACCCGATTATTTCTTCTCATCCGCCTTGTTCTGCGACGGGGCCTCAAAACGATAGCCGACACCGTGCACGGTGTAGAGCCACTTGGGCTTCTTGGGATCGTCCCCGAGCTTGGCGCGAAGGTTCTTCACATGGCTATCGATAGTGCGCTCGTAGCCCTCGAAGTCGTAACCGAGCACCTTCTCGACAAGCTCCATACGGTTGTATACGCGACCCGGATGGCGAGCAAGTGTGGTGAGCAGCTTGAATTCGGAAGCAGTGAGGTCGACCTCGGAACCCTCGACCAAGATCTTGTGGCCCGAGATATCGATGACCAGATCACCGAAATCAAGAACCTCAACGGCTGGCTCGTCGGCGGTGTGCGCGCGACGGAAAAGGGCACGCACGCGTGCCACGAGTTCACGCGGGGAGAACGGCTTGATAAGGTAATCGTCAGCGCCGAGCTCGAGACCGATGATGCGATCCTCGACCTCGCCCTTCGCCGTAAGCATGATGATGGGCACATCGGAAGTATCGCGGATAGCGCGGCATACACGCTCACCCGAAAGCTTGGGGAGCATCAGGTCGAGCACGATAAGGTCGAACTGGTGCTTCTCGAACTCCTCAACGGCGGACTGTCCATCGCCAACGCCGATGACCCAATAGCCCTCGCGCTCGAGATAGGCTGCAACAGCGTCGCGGATGGCCTTTTCATCCTCGACCAGGAGAATCTTTTTTGCATCCGAAGCCATGTCAAGGCCTCCTTGTCTCTGACTGCATTCAAATCTTCTACATTTTAGCGCAGAGATCCCACAAGGTGCCACAAAGCCGATAGCCCGACCATGGGAATGAATCTGCGCATAGAGCGCCCTCATTATGCCCCAATGGACGAAAACCTATTCGTTATACGTTGATGCGCTACGTCAGTGAGAAAAGACGCGCCGTGACGTTTGCGGGGATGCCGACCTCATCGCGAACAGTTGCAAAAGTAAGAAAGGTATCGCTGGTACCCTCGCTCGCCGGGTAGTCACCGTAATCGAGACTGCGATCGGGAGAAAGCAACGAACCAAACGTCTTGGCATCGGTGTCAACTAAAAAATGAGAGGCTTGCGTTTTGATGAGATAGCGCGATCCCTTGCCGGCAACCTGCGCCAGCGGCTCGCGACTCACATAGATATAAGGTCCACCCTCGACACCGATATAGGTGCCCATGTTGCCCAGGCTGCCCACACCGCTATAGCTCGCCTCGATGGAGAAGACGAATTTGTCATCCATGTATTCGACCTCGAAAGGCTTTACCGAGGCAGGCAACACCAACTGCGCCAGACGATTGCGGTTGTTGGCGAGATCGAGAGCCGTCATACCGTAGTAGACGCCCTCGGAGTTACGAACACGCGGTGTGATGGTGAGCACACCATCGCTCACACGCGGACGGCAGGCGAATCGCCCCGTAGACGCATATATCTCTTCCGGCTTTGAGCTGGCAGTCGTCGCGGCGTAGCACAGCGAGGTCTCGGTAGTCTTGGAGCCGGAAGATGAGGGCATGTGATACCAGTAGACCGTGGATTCGCTTACGGTAAACAGGGGCGGATCGTAGTCGACCCCACCCGAATCGAGCTTAACCGCGTTTCCGGTGAGCTGTCCCGCTTTGAAATCCTGCGCAAAGAGGGTCCATTTGGACTTGACGTAATTCATCTCCAGCCAGGCGAACACACTGTCTGAACAGCGCACATCGTAGAAATGGTAATTGTCGCCCAGAGAAGGGTCCTGCATGAGCGTGGTGGTGGCACCGCTCGTCAGGCTCAACACGCCGATGGTGTTGGCATGGAGGGCCGATTCGGGTGTGAACATCGCCGCCGCCCACGAACCCTCGCTGTGGTTGAGCAGCGTACCCAAGGGAAGCGTCCAGGTTTGCGATGCCGCGAGTTCGATATCGACTACCTTGTAATCCTCGGTAACCGAAACGATCTTGGATTCGTCTTTTACAACCTGAGGTTCGCCGTCGTCATCGGAAGAGCTTCCGCTTCCGCAGCCGGGCAGCAGCGAGAGGACCGCCGTAGCGGCCGTAGCGGCGGCACTTCCCAGCGTGAAGCGGCGCCGCGTGATTCCCTTATCGCCACCAAGCAGCATGCGCTACGCCTTCGCGTTCTCGACGGCCTCGGTGATCGCCTGACTCAACTGGTCGGCGCAAGAGGTCTGGCGCGGCCCGCAGGTGTTACCGGCGAGAACCTCGACGACACGCTCGGAAGACATGCCCTCCACCAGCTTGGAGATAGCCTTAAGATTGCCGTTGCAGCCGCCCGTGAACTCGCAACCGAGCACGGTCTCACCGTCATCGGAAAGCTCGAGATGGATATTGCGGGCACAGACACCGTGCGGCTGATAATCGAGTTCGATCATGATTTTTTCTATTACCCCTCTTATTACCTGTGAGATGCGCGGGCACGCAAGCACATGTCCGCGCACATCCATCTAGTCGAAATTCACCTGCTCCAGGCGGTCGAAAACCACGCCGATGCGCGTGAGGAAGTCCCACGGATCGAAGATCTCGTCGAGCTTCT
>CAVGWH010000013.1:0-38701 GCA_963633065.1 Oribacterium sp. | reverse complement strand
CTCGATTACTTGGCCGGACGTACCTTGCGCACGACGTCCATGGCCTCGCGGGCGATCTGCTCGACCTTCGAGAAGTCGCCATCTGCGAAGAGCGCCGGTTTGACCATCCAGGTGCCACCGCAAGCGATGATAACGGGGTCGTTCAGGTACTCCTCGACGTTGCCCGTGGAGATACCGCCCGTGGGCATAAAACGATGTCCACCGAACACGGCACCGAGGGCCTTGATGGTGTTGAGGCCGCCGTACTGCGCCGCGGGGAAGAACTTGGTGACCTTGAGGCCCAGGTTCACGGCAGCGGTGACCTCGGAAGGCGTGACGGTGCCGGGGAGTACGGGCAGGTCGAGCTCGATGCAGTGTTTGACCACGTCGGGATTGAAACCGGGCGAGACGATGAACTTGGCGCCAGCGGCACGGGCGCGCTCAACCTGCTCGACATTAAGGACGGTGCCTGCACCCACGCAGAGCTCGGGCTCGGCTTCGGCCATGGCGGCGATGCACTCGGCGGCACATGCGGTGCGGAACGTCACCTCGGCGCTTGCCATGCCAGCTGCCATGAGGGCGTGGGCGAGCGGGGCTGCGTCCTCGACCTTCTCGAGTACCACGACGGGCACGATACCCAGTGATTCAAGCTGCTCATAGAATTGCTCGTACATTTTGATCCTTCCTCAAGGATGTGTAACCTAAGGTCGATTGTTGGGCAGCCTGGAAAGGGTTATCGGAGGCACTGGCTTTTCGTGTGTAGTGTAAAAAGCAAGGCTTCCCAGGCTGTCCAACAGATCGAAAGGGGAATTGCCGATACACCCGGAATGGGACGATGAGGCGTATCGGCGCGGGATAATCGGAAAACGTGCGCGACCGTGAAAGGCGAAAGCCCTAGCGTGCCACGCGGGTACCGCCGTCCGCGGCATCGGCCACGGCCGCGATCTCGTCTGCGGTCACCAAGTTGGAATCACCGCGGATGGTGAGCTTGAGAATGGAAGCTGCGATGGCGTAGTTGATGGCGCTTTGACCGTCCATGCCGTGAAGGAGTGCGTGGAGAAGGCCCGCATTGAAGGCGTCGCCCGCGGCCACACCCTCGAGTACATGCACATCGTGGGCGGGCGAGAACCAGTGCTCACCGCTCTCGGCGTCGTAAAGGGCGCCCATCCACTGCGAGCGCTCGACGCATTGGATGTTGCGCACGACGCTGGCGACCATCTTGCAGCCATACTCGGCGCAAATCTGACGTGCCATCTCGATGTAGGTGTCGCGCTCCTCGATGCCGTGGGCAAGAGAGCCCGACACGCAGGTCATGCCGAGACCGGAGGGCGCATCCTCGTCGTTGGCGATGCAGATGTCGACATAAGGAAGCAGGGTCTTCATGACCTGCTGGGATTTTTCGGGGCTCCACATCTTGCCGCGATAGTTGACGTCGCAGACGGTGGTGATGCCGCGCTCACGGCAAGCGATGAGCGCCTGCTTGCAGGCTTCGGCCATCTCGTCGGAAACGGCCGGCGTGACGCCGGAGAAGTAGAACACGCCCACGCCATCGAGCAGCGTGTCCCATTTGAGATCGGTGCTCTTGGCAAGGTTGATGGCGGAGTATTTGCGATCGTAGACGCAACCGTTGCCGCGCTGGGAGGCACCGATCTCGAACACATAGCTGCCCAAGCGGTCGCCCTGACGCACCACGCGCGACGTGTCCACGCCATAGGTGGCAAGGCTGCGCAGCGCGCAGTTGCCCAGACGATTGGCAGGCACCACCGAGACGTATGCGGCGTTATCGCCCTGATAGGAAAGGGAGAGGGCGGTGTTCGCCTCAGCTCCACCATAGCGGACATCGAACTCCGTGGCCTGTTCGATGCGCAGATTGTCCTTAGGGGACAGGCGCATCATGATCTCACCGAATGCAAGAACAAGGGAATCGCTAGCCAAAGTGAACAAGACCGCTCCTTTCAGGGCAGTGGGTACGGAGAGGGTCACAGCGAGCAAAAGCCAAGGAGTCTATGGACTTCCACACATCTGTAACCTGTACGAAATCGGTTTACGAAATCGGTTTCGTACACTAATGTTGTATACTGCTGCAAACTAAAAAGCAAGCTGATTTTCGAATTTTATGGCGAACGTTCACTTTTCAATAGCGATATCGCCGAGACGAATGCAACGGAGGCATCGATGGCGCGCATGCGGATCAAGGACATCGCTGAGGCGGCGGGGGTTTCGCCTGCCACGGTTTCGCGCTATCTCAACAATCGCCCCGGCCAGATGACGGAAGAGACGAGTGCGCGTATCGCCGAGGTTATCGAGCGCACCGGGTACCGCCCGCGTGTCGCGGCGCGCAATCTCCGCAGTGGACGCTCGCATGCCTTGGGCGTCGTGCTTGCCGATATCGCCAACCCGTTCTCGAGTGCCATGCTCGAGGAGCTGTCGGTGGCCGCGGCTGCACAGGGTTACTCGCTTATGACCGCCATCAGCGGAAACGACCCCGTGCGCGAGTCCGAGGCGATGACGCGCCTTGTCGATGCCGGTGTGGACGGCATCGTACTCAATGCCTGCGGCGGCAACGACGACGCCATCGCCACGCTCGCGCGCAAGCTCCCCGTTGTGCTTCTCGACCGTGCGATCGAGGCGGATGACATCGATCTGGTTACTTCCAACAACGCCGAGCTCGTGGCGGGGCTTGTCGCTGAGCTCCATGCGTGCGGGTGCGAGAGCTACTGCCTGATCACCGAGGATTCCGACACGAGCCCCGTGCGTCGCGAGCGTGCCGAGGCGTTTCTTGAGGAGACGGAGCGCCTCGGCCTTGCGGGGCACGTGGTGTCACTGGGCGAGGACGCGTCCGAGCTCGATCGGATCATCGTCGACGCCGCCGGCAAGAAGCTCGGCCTTATCTGCGTAAACGGTCTGGTGCTCTTGCGCTTCATGGGGAGCCTGGCAAAGCTCGGGCTTGTGTTGCCCGAGGGACTGCGCGTGGCAACGTTCGACGATTATCTGTGGAACAGCGTTCTTTTCGGCGGTATCACCACGGCGGCGCAGGACACCCATGCCATCGCGCTCGAGGTGATGGGACGATTGGTCGCGCGCATAGATGGCGTGTTTGCTCCGGCGGACGAGATGGCGAAGCTCGAGCCGAAGCGCATCGAGATCCCCGGGCACATCATCGCGCGCGCCTCGACGCGGGCGTAGGTGCGCTCGTTGGGATGCGCCGTAAGCGCCCTTCGTGCTTGTGGCCTTTTGTGTGGCTGCGTGTAAAGAAACGCCCCCGAAACAATCATCTGCGATAGTAAGTGCATTAAGCAGCGCATTTTCGTTCGTTTTTCGTATATACGCACGTAATTGCAACAAAGGCCGCTACGTTTCGTGTTCAAATTGAAATACGGAAGTTTGTGCGGCGCCATGAAAGGGGAGAGCCATGGACCAGCAGCAGAACATCGATTTCGTGCTTCGCACGGTCGAGCAGCGCGACATCCGTTTTGTTCGCCTGTGGTTTGTCGATATCCTGGGACGGTTGAAGAATTTCGCCATCAGCCCCGAGGATCTTGAGGTTGCCTTTGAAGAGGGCATCGGTTTCGATGGATCGGCTATCGAGGGCTTTGCCACGCCCGAGGAAGCCGATATGTTGGCGTTCCCCGATCCTTCAACGTTCCAGGTCCTGCCGTGGCGCCCGAGCCATAACGGCGTCGCTCGCGTTTTCTGCGACGTGTGCACGCCCGACCGCAAACCCTTCGCGGGCGATCCGCGCGAGGCGCTGCGCCGCATGTTTTACAAGGCCGAAAAGGCCGGCTATATCATGAACGTGGGCGCTGAGCTCGAGTATTACTACTTCCCCGACGATCATACGCCCAAGCCGCTCGACAATTCGGGTTATTTCGACCTCTCCGTGTCCGACTCGGCACGCGACCTGCGCCGCAACACCGTGCTTATGCTCGAGAAGATGTCGGTACCGGTTGAATATACCTATCATGCCACCGGGCGTAGCCAGCACGGCATCTCGCTTCGTCATGCCGAGGCGCTCACGATGTCCGATGCCATCACCACCGCGCGCCTCATCATCGCCCAGCAGGCCTTTGAGAACGACTGCCACGCATCGTTTATGCCCAAGCCGCTCATGGGCGAGGACGGCAGCGCGCTCTTCCTGCACCAGTCGCTTTTCGACCACGAAGGCAACAACGTCTTTTGGAGCGAGGACGACGCTACCTATCATCTTTCCGATACCGCCAAACACTACATGGCGGGCATCCTCGCCCATGCGCGCGAGATCTGCGCCATCACCAATCCGACGGTGAACTCCTACAAACGCATCACCACGGGCGGCGATACCGTGCCGCAGTGGGCCACATGGGGCCTGCGCAATCGCGCCTCCATGATCCGCATCCCCGCATATAAGCCCGGCAAGCAGCTTTCGACACGTATCGAGCTGCGTAGCCCCGATGCCATGGCGAGCCCCTATCTCGTCAACACCGTGACGCTGGCTGCGGGTCTCGACGGCATCGAGCGCAAACTCGAGCTTCCTCCCGAGATCACCGCCGACACGCTCAAGCTCACCGATCGTCAGATGCTCGAGGCCGGCTACACGCCGTTGCCTCGCTCGCTCGACGAAGCGCTCGACGTGTTCGAGGAGTCCGAGTTCATGAAGGAGGCCCTCGGCGAGCACATCCACGCGTTCTTCCTTGCTAAGAAGCGCGAGGAGTGGGAGGAGTTCTCCTCCACGATCTCGCAGTGGGAAATCGACCACTACCTGGCTTAATTCCGGAAAGGGGCACGGTTATGTCAGAGAAAAGCATCCTCTTCATGGCACGTACGACGCGTTTTCACGAGTTCGCACATACGCTGACGACGACGATGAGCGCCGAGGTCAATCTTGCAACGCCCGATTCCCCCACCGCTGCGCATGATTTCGACCTTCTGATTCTGGACGCCGACGGCATCCGCAACGATCGTATCGACCAGATCGCCAAGTGGCTTGAAGATCGCGGGTCCATCCCCATGCTGCTTATCGTGGACGACGCAGCGCTCGCGAGCCTGCGTATGCCGCCCCACGCACGCGCCGACTTCATCTGTCCCACGGCGACGCCCGCCGAGCTTGAGGCCCGTGCGCGACGCCTTTTGGGCGATGAGGACGTTATGGCGGTCGACGACGTGCTGCGTATCGACAACCTGGTCATCAATCTGGCCACCTATCAGGTATATCTGGACGAAGAGCCTGTCGACCTCACGCTCATGGAGTATTCGCTTCTGAGCTTTTTGGCCACGCATCCCAATCGTGCCTACAGCCGTGAGGTGCTGCTGCACCGCGTTTGGGGCTTTGAATACTGCGGCGGCACGCGTACCGTCGACGTGCACATCCGACGTATCCGCTCCAAGGTGGGTCCGCAGATCGCGGCGCATATCACCACCGTGCGCGGCGTTGGCTACCTCTTCAAGGACTAGCCCGAGGTTGGCTGCGAGCGTCAAGAACGGCGCTGCCATGGGTCGACTTAGCTGAAGGTATTGTTACGAGAGGGTCGCGAAGGCGGCCCTTTTGCTTTAGCGCAACCTTAAGTATTGCTGAAATGACCTGATTCGCGTCCCGTTGCGACGTGTGTTGGGGTACAACAAAGCACGAATTTGTGAAGATGGGTTTCTCGAAAGGATCGAAACCATGGACGATAACATGTCGCAACGTCCCGATAACGGCGAGGCTGATTCGTCGCAGACGGCGCAGACTCCGCGTATGCACGTAGAGCCCACGCCGCGTGGCGAGGGCGCCGGAACGGACGGCACAACGCAGCTGCCGCAGGTAAAGCCCCTAACCGTTACCGAGACGGTAAAGCACACGGTCGTGAAGACCAAGACCAAGAAGCTCCCCGTTTTCCTCACGGCTCTTGGCGGCCTGGTGGTCGGTGCCGTTTTGGTGATCGCCCTTGTGATGAGCGGTACCTTCAAGATCTCGGGCAAAAACGTCGAGGCGTCGTCTTCATCTTCGAACGCGCAGACCATCAAGATCGATTCCGAGGACACCACGCTTGCCGAGACCGTTTCGGCTAAGTGCCTGCCTTCGGTGGTCTCGATCACCACGTACACTTCGAGCAGCGGCTCGAACCTTTTGGGTTCGCAGAACAGCTCGAGTTCGGACAGCTCGTCGGCATCGGGCATCGGTTCGGGTGTGGTCCTCGACACCGACGGCAACATCCTCACCAACTATCACGTGATCGAAGATGCCGATTCCATGTCGGTTTCCATGAACGATGAGAACTACGAGGCCGAGGTCGTGGGCTATGACCAGTCGAGCGACCTTGCGGTCATCAAGCTCAAGGACTGCGATGCGTCCAAGCTCACGCCCATCGAGATCGGCGATTCGTCCGAGCTCAACGTGGGCGAATGGGTCATGGCTATCGGTAGCCCCTTTGGCAACGAACAGTCGGTTTCCACAGGTATCGTGAGCTCGTTGTACCGTTCCACCGCTCTGCAGTCGACGAGCGGCACGTCCATCTATGCCAACATGATCCAGACCGATGCCGCTATCAACCCCGGCAACTCGGGTGGTGCGCTCGTCAACGATCAGGGCGAGCTCATCGGCATCAACTCGATCATCGAGAGCTACTCGGGCTCCAGCTCGGGCGTGGGCTTCGCCATCCCCGTCAACTATGCCGAGAAGATCGCCAAGCAGATCATCGCCGGCGAAACCCCGGTTCATCCGTATCTGGGCGTCTCGCTTTCGACGGTCAACGCTTCCAATGCCGCCCGCAGCAACCTGAGCGTCACGTCGGGTGCCTATGTGGCGAGCGTGACCGACGATAGCCCGGCCGCCAAGGCGGGGCTTGAACAGGGCGACGTGGTCACCAAGATCGACAAGACCGAGATCACCTCCGCCGATAGCCTGATCATCGCGCTCCGTAGCTACGAGGTGGGCGATAAGGTGACGCTCACCGTGCAGCGCGGCAAGGAACAGAAGGAGCTCGAGGTGACTCTCGGCTCTGACGAGGCGCTGCAGCAGGAGCAGTCTTCCAACTCCGACGGTACGGGCAACGGCAATGGTGGCGACAGCACCAACGACTCGGGCAATGGCCTCTCCTCCGAGCAGCTACGTCAGTATCTCGAGGAACTCCTTGGGGGTTCGGGTCAGGGCTCCAACTCCGGCAACGGATACTAAGGAACGGCTTCCGGATTCGGTCGATATGCCCGCCTCGGCGCAACATCAGTGCTTGAAAGCGCCCTGCAGCCATGGTGCTGCGGGGCGTTTCCCGTATCGGTGCCCCCGCTGTGACTTCGGTGGTGAAGTTACGTTGGGCTGGCGAGGCGTTTGCGGCTGTACCCGCGCGCGATGGTACCCTTGTAGACGTTTGACCGTTCGGCAAGGGAGTGCACGATGCAGCAGGACAGCCTGTTTGGCGATGGGATTCTAGATAATGCGGCGCCTTCAATAGCCGAGCCTGCAACCGGTGAGCCGAATGCGCGCGAAGCTGCCGCCGCACGCGCAGCTGAGCTTCGCCATCAGCTCGACTACCATGCCTACCGCTATTACATGCTCGATGCCCCCGAGATCACGGATGCCGCGTTCGACGCAATGCTCGTCGAGCTGCAACAGATCGAGGCAACCTATCCCGACCTGCTCACTCCCGATAGCTATACGCAGCGCGTGGGCGGCTACGTAAGCGAGCAATTCACGCCCGTCACGCATATGGCGCGCATGTATTCCATGGACGATGCCATGGATCTTGAAGAGCTTGACGAATGGCTCGCGCGCGTCGAGGAAGCACTCGGTGCGGGTAATGCAACCTACACGTGCGAGCTCAAGATCGACGGTTTGGGTGTGGCGCTTACTTACGAGAACGGCGCCTTCGTGCGCGCCGCCACGCGCGGCGATGGCACCACGGGTGAGGACGTCAGCCTCAACGTGCGTACCATCAAGGACGTTCCCATGCATCTTTCCGAGGTTGCCCTGGCTCACATGGGGCAGGATCGCACCCGCGCCATCGAGGTACGCGGAGAGGTGTACATGCCCAAGGGGAGCTTTGCGCGCCTGAATGCCGAGGCCGATGCCGAGGGTCGCGACCCGTTTGCCAACCCGCGCAACGCCGCGGCGGGAAGCTTGCGCCAGAAGGATCCGAAGGTCACGGCCAAGCGCGACTTGGCTACGTTTATCTATGCTGCCGCCGATACCGCACCGCTGCATGTCAACAGCCAGCGTGAGTTTCTTGGCTGGCTGCACGATGCGGGTTTTTCCGTTAACCCCAATGTGGCACGTTGCGGCTCTCCCGCCGAGGTCCATGCATTTTGCGCCGATGCGCTCGAGCACCGCGGCGATCTTGATTACGACATCGACGGTGTTGTGGTGAAGGTGGACTCCTTTGGGCAACAAGAGGAGCTGGGCTTTACGGCACGTGCTCCTCGCTGGGCCATCGCTTTCAAGTTCCCGCCCGAAGAAAAACGGACCGTTCTGCGCGAGATCCGTGTTCAGGTTGGACGCACCGGCGTGCTCACGCCGGTGGCCGAGTTCGATCCGGTGAGTGTGGCGGGGTCCACCATCGCGCGCGCCACGTTGCACAACATCGACGAGATCAGGCGCAAGAACGTCCGTGTGGGCGATACCGTCATCGTGCATAAAGCGGGCGACGTGATCCCCGAGGTCGTCGGCCCTGTTCTGGAGCTACGTCCGCATGATGCCGAGGATTGGCAGATGCCCGAGGTGTGTCCTGCCTGCGGGGCGCCCGTGGTACACGAGGAGGGCGAGGTTGCCTACCGTTGCGTGTCGATCGACTGTCCGGCTCAGCTTAAGGAGCGCTTGCTGCATTGGGTGAGTCGCGGATGCATGGACGTGGACGGTTTGGGCGAGGAGATCGTCGATAAGATGATCGAGGCGGGACTTCTGCACGATGTGAGCGATTTCTACAAGCTCACCGTCGACGACATCGCCGAGCTCGATACGGGGCGGCGCTATACGACCTCCAATGCCAAGCGCGGTATCAAGGCGGGCGACCGTATTCCGTTTGGTCGCAAGACAGCCGATAAGATCATCGACGAGCTGGTGCGTTCGAAGCAGCAGCCATTGGGACGCGTGCTTTTCGCCCTCGGTATCCGCCACGTGGGCAAAAGCGTGGGCGAGGTCGTGGCGCGACGTTTTCTCACTATCGATGCGTTGGTGGCGGCAAATGAGGAAGATATCGCAGCCTGTGAGGGAATCGGGCCCAAGATCGCGCAGAGCATCAAACAATTCCTATCGGTCCCCGAGAATCTCGAGGTGCTGCAGCGCTTGCGTCAGGCGGGATTTTCGCTCGAAGAAGACCTGGGTGCCGCGACGGCGCGTGCCGCCGAAGCGACGGGCGTTGATGCCGATCTTGCCGAGGCCCATCCGCTTGAGGGGCTGACGTTTGTGCTTACGGGCACGCTCGAAAAACGTTCGCGCAACGAGGCCGGCGAAGCCCTTAAATTGCTGGGCGCCAAGGTTTCGGGCAGCGTTTCGAAAAAGACGAGCTATGTGGTGGCGGGCCCCAAAGCGGGATCCAAGCTCACCAAAGCCCAACAGCTCGGTGTGCCGGTGCTCGATGAGGAACAGCTTGAATCGATTTTGAATACGGGTGTCATTCCCGAGTAGGGATATCGTCAAACGCGATGGGGAGCTGACGCGTCTCTGTCGCCGCGGTTCCGGTGGCGTAACGTTCGTATCGAATTGCTTGACATGTCATGCTTTGCGCGCATAATACATGCGTTGTCAACCATTGATATGTCAAGGAGCTATAGGCATGCAAGATAAGCCGGTCGCCGAACGGCAAGCGCGCGATGAGCAGTCGCAGCCGCAGTTCGGTTATTCGCTTAACGATATGCACATGCGCCTTTCGCGGGCGTTTCACCTTATGAGAAGCAGCACACGAAGCGTTGCGCGCAGCTTGGGACTTGGGCCTGGGCAGCCGCGCGTGCTGTCGTACATCGCGGTTCACGGTGTGAGTACCCAGCGCGAGATCGCGCGGTTTTTCGTCATCGATCCGTCGGCCGTATCGCGCATGCTCGATCAGCTTGAGAAAAACGGTTTTCTGGCCGCGGTACCAGGGCGCGACCGTCGCTCGCGGGCGCTCGATCTTACCGATAAGGGCCGCGCGGCCATCGAGGTGTGGGATCGCGAGTGCGCACGTGTCGACTCGGTGATGCTTGCGGGTTTCAGTGTTGAGGAGCGCCGGCAGCTGGCTGATCTGCTCGACCGCCTACGCGCTAACGTGTCCGCAGAGATGGCGGGGCCTGCCGATGTCGCCGGGGTCGGCAGCTCCGCAGAGACTGCCGATGCGGTTGCTGGTGCAAATCCGGTTGCAAGGGAGGCCGTGGCCGATGAATAACGTACGACGTCTCTTCTCTTATCTCGGTGTCTACAAGCGCGATGCCGTCATCGGCATCTTGTTCGTGGTGATCGAGACCTCGCTCGAGCTGCTTATCCCCGTGCTTATGTCCTCCATCATCGATGAGGGCGTGCCTTCGGGTGACGTTGCGCTCATCGTGCGTCAGGGCGTTTTAATGCTCGTGTGCGCCGGCATATCACTGGCGCTTGGACTCGGCTACTCGCGTTTTTCGGCGCGTGTCGCTGTGGGTCTGGGAAGCAACCTGCGTCAGGCGGAGTACGAGAAGATCCAAACCCTGGCGTTCGGCAATTTGGACGCTTACGAGACGAGCTCGCTCGTTACACGTATGACCACCGATATCACAGTGATTCAAAATGCCGTCATCAACGGGTTCCGTCCCCTTGCGCGCGGCCCGGTGCTCCTGATCATGGGGCTTGTTTACGCGTTCACGCTCAGCAGTTCGCTCGCTATGGTGTTCGTCTGCATCCTGCCGGTGTTGGCGGTGGTGCTCGCCCTTATCACGTTGCGCGTGGGTCCCATGTATCGTCAGCTTCAGACCTCGATGGATCATCTCAACGGAACGGTGCAGGAGAACCTTACGGCCGTGCGTGCGGTGAAGGCCTACGTGCGTGCCGACCGTGAATGCGAGAAGTTCGATGGCGTGAATACCGAGCTGGCATCGACTGCCACGCGCACCTTCGGTACCGCCGTGCTCAACATGCCGGCTTTCCAGGCCGCTATGTATGCCGCTGCAACCGGCGTGCTGTGGTTTGGTGGGCAGATGATTTTGGACGGCAAACTCGGCGTCGGGGCATTGACGGGGTTCATGAGCTACGTGCTCCTCATCATGAACTCGTTGATGATGATCTCCAATGTCTTTCTGCTGCTCACGCGTGCGCTGACGAGCGTCGAGCGTATCGCCAGCGTGCTTGACGAGACACCGCAGATGACGAGTCCTGCGCCCGGTGATGCACTCGAGACGGTGTCGGACGGTTCAATTTCCTTCAACGACGTGAGTTTCAAGTATCGCGCCGATGCCGCCGAGGATGTGCTCGAACATATCGATCTTTCGATCGAGGCGGGAACGACCGTGGGCGTACTGGGAGGCACCGGCTCGGGCAAGAGTTCGCTGGTGCAACTGATAGCGCGTTTGTACGACGCGACGAGCGGCACGGTCGAGGTCGGCGGACACGATGTGCGCGCCTACGAGCTTAAAGCGCTGCGCGATGCGGTCGGTATCGTGTTGCAGAAAAACGTGCTGTTCACCGGTACCGTGCGTGAGAATCTGCTATGGGGCAACCCTGATGCTTCGGACGAAGAATTGCTCGTGGCTTGCCGTGCCGCATGTGTCGACGAGTTCCTCGATCGCATCGGCGGGCTCGATGGCGACCTCGGGCAAGGCGGGGCGGGCGTCTCGGGCGGACAGAAGCAGCGCCTGTGCATCGCGCGCACCTTGCTCAAGCGTCCTCGCGTGTTGATCTTCGACGACTCCACCAGCGCGGTGGATATGGCGACCGAGGCGAAGATCCGTGCCAATCTGGCGGCCATCCCTAATGTGACCACGATCATCATCGCCCAACGCATCACCAGCGTCATGGAGGCCGACCGCATCGTGGTGATCGACGACGGTCGCGTGCATGGCGTGGGCACGCATGATGAACTGATGGCAAACGATCATATCTACCAGGAGATTTACGCGAGTCAGATGGAATTCGCCGAAGATCCATCCGGTGTCGTCCCGACCGGCACCGCACCGAAGGGGGGTGAGGATCGTGCCTAAGACGACCGCTCAGGCGCGTCCGCAGAACCTCAAGCGTACCCTTGCGCGCTTGCTTTCGTATATGGGGCACGCCAAGATCAGCCTTGTCGTGGTGGGTGTATTGGCGAGTGTCGCCGCCATCGCCAACCTCGTCGGCACCTATATGATCCGTCCTATCGTCAACGGGCTTGCCCAGGGCGGTTTACCACTTCTTACCAGCCAGATTGTGTTTACGGCTGCGGTTTATGCCGCGGGCGCGCTGTCCGCACTCGGCTATACGCAGATCATGGTGCGCGCGGCGCAGCGTGTGGTATCGGACATCCGTGGCGATCTGTTTGCGCACATCCAAACGCTGCCGCTTTCGTATTTCGACTCCACGCGCTCGGGCGACATCATGAGTTTCTTCACTAACGATGTCGACACCGTGGCCGAGGCACTCAACAACAGTTTTGCGAGCGTCATCCAGGCGACTATCCAGATGGTAGGCACCACGGTGCTGCTGATCGTCCTCAACTGGCGCCTCACGATCATCACGCTCGCGTGCGATGCGGCCATCATGCTCTACGTGCGCTATTCGGGCAAGCGCTCCAAGCTTTTCTTTAACCGTCAGCAGGCATCGTTGGGCGATTTGGATGGTTATGTGGAAGAGATGGTCTCGGGGCAGAAGGTCATCAAGGTCTTCAATCACGAGGATGCCAACCTTGCTGAGTTCGGATCGCTTAACGAAGAACTGCGCCAGACGGGCACGGCGGCTCAGGCCTACGCTGCTTCCATGGTGCCCGTCACCGTGGTGATCGGCTATGCCAACTACGCCGTGGTTGCGGTGGTGGGCGGCCTTCTCGCGCTGCAGGGCCTCGCCGATGTCGGTGCGCTCGCAAGCTACCTGGTGTTTGTGCGCCAGGCCGCTATGCCCATCAACCAGTTCACTCAGCTGGGGAATTTCCTGCTCAACGCGCTGGCGGGCGCCGAACGCCTTTTCAGCGCGATGGATCTCGAGCCTGAGGTGGACGATGGTTGCATCAAGTTGGTTCAGACGGCGCATGACGCATGGGGTTGGCGGATCCCCGAGGGCAAAGGCGTTGGCACCTATGGGCATCTCCACGATATCGCACGCTTCGATGAGGCCGGAAATGCCATGGCACAGGATGGCACGATGCTGGTCAGCGGCATCGTGCCACTGACGGGTGATGTGCGATTCCATGCCGTCGACTTCTCGTATGTGCCGGGGCATCGCGTGCTCACCGATCTCGATCTGTTTGCGAAACCGGGTCAGAAAATCGCTTTCGTCGGTTCCACGGGAGCGGGTAAGACGACCATCACCAATCTCATCAACCGCTTCTATGAGGTCGACGCCGGCGAGATCACCTACGATGGAATCGATGTGCGCCATATCGCCAAGGCGAGCCTTCGCGGGTCGTTGGGTATCGTGTTGCAAGATACGCACTTGTTCAGCGGCACCATTGCGGAGAATATCCGGTTCGGCAAGCTCGACGCTACCGATGAGGAAGTGCGTGAAGCCGCGCGCGCGGCGTGTGCCGATTCATTTATCAGGCGCCTGCCGCAGGGTTACGACACACCGGTCACCGCCGATGGCGCCAATCTCAGCCAGGGCCAGCGGCAGTTGTTGGCCATCGCGCGCGTGGCCGTGGCCGATCCACCCGTGCTCATCTTGGATGAAGCCACCTCGAGTATCGATACGCGCACCGAGAAGCTTATCGAGCGCGGTATGGACCGCATCATGCAAGGACGTACGACGTTCATGATCGCGCATCGTCTGAGTACCGTGCGTGACGCCGACGCCATCATGGTGCTCGAGCATGGGCGCATTATCGAGCGTGGCACTCATGAAGAGCTCTATGCGTTGCATGGTGAATACTGGGAGCTGTGCCAGGGCTTGCGTGAGCTAGACTAGCCTGAGTGAATTTAGTCGGCGCATCGTGAAGTCACGAATCGCGCGTGAAGGGATAAGCGATGCTCATACGGCAGATCAAGGGGCTTTCCGCTCAGGCAAAGCGTCTGATTCTCATGCGTTTTCTGGTATATACCGGGTTTCAGTCCAGCTACTTCATCGGTATCGTCGGAACGTTGACCTATTCTGATCAAGCGTCGGTTGCCTCTACCTCGTTTGCCGTGGCGCTGATGAACGTCTTTCTCATTTTGGGTTCGTTTGCGGGCGGCTCATTTTTGGATGCCGCCGGTCCCCGACGACATTTCTTCATCACCGGTGCTGCCATCGTTTTGGCCGGATTCGGGCTTTTCTTTTTCGGCGGTATCGACGGTATCCTCTGGGTGGGCGCTGCGGGCGTAGGCTTTTTGATCGGTGCCACGCAGGTGGTGGCGACCTCGTATCCGGTGTACCTCACCGATGACCCTGGCGAGCTTAAGTCGATTAACTCTGCCATGACGCTGCTTTCAAACGTGAGCGTGGTGGCGGGTCCTGCTATCGGCGGTGTTCTCGCCGGTGCCTTTGGATCCCTTGCCGTGTTCCCCTTTATGTCGCTGTGTGCCGCGGCCGGGCTTCTTATGGGGCTGGGTTTTGCGCCGGCGCGAAGCGCCGCGGTGTCCACGGCCCCTGCAGAAGGAGATGAGGCTGCGCCGTCTACCTTTTTCGACAGCGTGCGGTTCGTGGCTACGCACGGCGTGCTCTCGCTACTCTTTTGGGTGATCTTCCTAGCGAATTTCGGGTACGGGGCATTCGATCCGCTTGAGTCGTTTTTCTATCGTGATGTCCTGCACGTCGGCGTGGCGTGGATGGGATATCTTTCCTCAGCTGCCGGCGTGGGCGGTGTTGTGGGTTCGCTTTTGGTTATGCGCCTCTCTAAAGATGCCGTGCGCATCGGGACACTTCTCTGGGCTTTGACGTTTATGGGAGTGGGCTGCCTTGTGTACGTCGGCACACCGTTCGTCGCGGTGGCATTGGTCGGCCAGGTCGCAGTCGGTATCGGTTGGGGGTCGGTCAACCCGTTGCATTCGACTATCGTGCAGACGGCCGCACCGCTTGAGATGATGGGGCGCGTTAACTCGCTCATGACGTTCGGCAGTATGGTGGCGGGCGTGGTGCCGCTTCTGATCGCTCCTTGGCTTGCAGGGGTTTTCGGTGTGCAGCAGACGCTCGTCGGCGCTTCGGCGGTGGTCGCCATGGTGCCGGCCTGCATGCTATGCGTTCGCGCATTTCACCGTGCCCGTCATGCAGCTCAGGCATAGCAAAGGATGTTAAAACGTAATGGTGTTCTGCTCTCGATGCACCGTGCGGGGCTGCTACACTGTGCGCCGATGTGATCGAGAGGTTTGCCGCGCAAGTGGTGATGAAAGGAAGCATGCATGTCTACGTTGTATCTGATGCGCCATGGCCAAACGCTATTCAATCTCTTGCGTCGTAAGCAAGGATGGTGCGATTCGCCGCTTACCGAGCTGGGGCAGGAGCAGGCGCGCGGGGCGGGTGCGTGGGCTCGTCAGAACGGCATCGCGTTCGATCACGGCTACAGCTCCACGGCGGAACGTGCATGCGATACCTTTGAGCTCGCCTTTCCCGATACGCCCTATGGACGCGAAAAGGGCCTGCGCGAACGTTACTTCGGAACATTCGAGGGTCTTACCGAGGATACCAATCCTCCGGTTCCTTACGGTGACTTCTATAAACCTTTTGGTGGGGAATCGGACGAAGAGTGCCGCGATCGCTTGATGGGCACTCTTACCGAGATCATGAATCGTCCCGACCACGAACGCGTCCTCTGCGTAAGCCACGGTGGCGCCATCGCCATGGTGCTGCGCACGATCGGCTATGACTGGCGCAAGGACGGAAGGCGCCTGGGCAATTGCTGCATCGCTACGCTCGAGTTCGACCCCCAAAGCCAGACCTTTACGGTTACCGATCTCAATAACCCCAACGACTAGCAATCTAATCGAGACGGTGAAGCGTCGGCAGCTTGGTTGCGTGGGCTAATCCGCCAGACCAACCTGGCAGCCCGATTTACCTGCCTGATCCTGACGGGCAGGATCAGGCAGTCTCGGTGATCACGGTTTTCAGCTTGATAAGCATGCGGGGCGCCGAATCGCGTTCGGTGCCCCGCATTTTTCGTTAGGTGAGTGGCAGTTTCGCGGTTTTCCGCGTAGAGCGGCTTAGGTGCTCATAAAAACCGCAGGTCAACCGCTTGTCTTCCGCGAGCCTACTTGATTCAGCAGGATATTGCTACTCACATCGCGCTTTTTGCATGGCAAAGCGTTCGACTTTCAGCGAAGCGCCTAGTCTTCCCAAAGCGAATCGCCGTTGGTGGCGCACACGCGCTGGAACCAGTCGAAGCTCTTCTTTTTGCGACGTTCGAGCGTGCCGTTGCCCTTGTCGTCCATGTCGACGTACACAAAGCCGTAACGCTTGGCCATCTCGCCGGTCGAAAGGCTTACCAGATCGAAGCAACCCCACATGGTGTAGCCGAGGCACTCGACGCCGTCGATGCAGATAGCCTTCGCCATCTCGCGTAGATGGTCGCGCAGGTAGTCGATACGATACTGATCGTCGATAGTGCCGTCCTCTTCGATCTTATCGTAGGCGCCCAAGCCGTTTTCAACGATGAAGATCGGCTTGCGGTAGCGGTCGTACACCTCGTTCATGACGTAGCGCAGACCGACCGGGTCGATGGGCCAGCCCCAGTCGGAGTTCTTGAGGTAGGGGTTGTTCATGTCGCCGCCCAGGCGCTTAAGCTCGGTGTCGGCGTGGATGATGGCGCTGCGATAGTAGCTGAACGTCACGTAATCAAGCGGACCCGCGGCGAGCACCTCGGCATCGCCTTCCTGCATGAAAGCGTCCTGGTCAACATCGAGGTTGCGGAAAATGTCCTGCGCGTAATAGGGATAGTAGCCCTGGGCCATCACATCGGAGAAGAACTGGCTCATATGGCGGAACTGCATGCGGCGGAACACGTCATCGGGGTTGCAGGTGGCGGGGTACACTTCGGAGAGCGCGTACATGGTGCCGAACATCGAGCCGGGCATCATCTCGTGGCCGAGCACCACGGCCTTGGCGCTCGCCAGGAACATGTTGTGAATGCAGGTGTAGTGCGTCTGCGGGTCCGTCTTGGGCGAACCGGTTGCGATGTAGCCGGCGATGGCGTTGATCTCGTTAAAGGTGAGCCAGTATTTGCACTTGCTGCCGATACGCTCGAACAGCGCGCGGCAAAGCTTGAGGTAGCAGTCGATAACATGGCGATCTTCCCAACCGTTGTACTTCTCGGCCAGGTAGGCGGGCACCTCATCGTGGCAGATGGTGATCAGCGGTTGGATGTTCTTGGAGAGCAGGTAGTCGACGACATCCTCGTAGAACTTCAGGCCCTCTTCGTTGGGAGTCTCTTCGTCGCCCGTGGGGAAGATGCGGCTCCACGTGATGGAGAACCGGTACACGCCATAGCCCATCTCGGCCATGTAGTCGATATCCTCGCGCCAGTGATGATAGAAGTCCACGGCCTGATGGCTGGGGTAGTAGCAGTCGTCATAGATGGTGGGGACGGCGCCCTCGGGGAAAGGCTCGCACATAAAGAAGCTGCTGTTCACCGAGGTTCGGCTGCCGTCGGGCATCTTGAGCGTGATCTGGCGCGGCTGCTCCTGGTTGCCGTCGGTCTCGAAGTCGCGCGTGAGCAGGCCGCGCCCGCCCTCGCCGAAGCCGCCCTCGCACTGGAAGTCGGCGGTGGCGCCGCCCCAGAGAAAACCGTCGGGGATGTGCAATGCGTCTGCCATGGTGGAACCTTTCTGGTCAGGTTTGACGTTGGTTCCTATTAAAGGGCGTCAGTGATGTTCAGACGGTTCAATTGATTTCACTTATAATGGGGAAAATAACTGAACGCGGTTCTGTGCCCGTTTGCGTCCAGGACCACAGAGACCGAAGACGCGCGGTGTGAGGGGGCGGATATGCTTACGCAGCGTCAGGTTCGCTTAGTGATGCTTTTGGTGGAAGCGGATGGTTGGGTTACCGCTTCCGAGCTTTCAGATCGTTTATCCGTGAGCGCGCGCTTGGTTAAGCAGGAGATCGCATCGGTGCGCGAGCAACTGGGCACATCGGTCGAGGTGGAGTCGAGTGCGCGGTTGGGCTATCGGGTCGTGCGCTTGGACGATGCCGCTCGCTCCAAGCTTGCGGAAGATTTCAACGTGCACGCAGGGCACCACAGCATTAAACGCCGCTATGCGCAGGTGTTCCTCTTGTTGGTGCTGGGGCCGGAGCCGCAGACGCTTGCGGCGATGGCGGAGCGCCTGTACGTATCGCGTGCCACGGTGGCCGCTCAGCTCGATGTCGTACGTTACCGCATCACGCGCCTACCGCATCTGGTGCTCAAGGTTTCGGCAAAAGAGGGTGCGATAATACAAGCAAGCGAGGAAGAGCGCAGGTACGAGGCATCAAAGTGGATCGCGCGCGACTGTCTTGATGCGCTGTTCGTCGACGAGGGGGAACAAGAGCGCTTCTGGGATGTGCGCACGTCCATGTTGGAGATGGTCGAGTGCGAGCTTGGGGCGCCGATCGGGGAAGGACGCTTTTCGGGAGACGACGCCAAGCGCGTGGCGACGTGGTGCGCGCTTTCGCTGGTGCGCACCGGGCGCGGTCTGTCGATTCGGCATCACGCCGCGGACGACAGCGAGGGGCGCCGGTGCGCACGGAGGCTCGCGCGACGTATCGAATGCGCGAGGTTGGGGTTGCTCGATGATGCCGAAGTCGAGGCATTGGCGCGTCTGCTTGATGAGTCTATCGTCCCGATCGCGCCGAGCCCGCGCGCGTCGGCCTTTGCCGTCCAGCTGTTGAGCGGGGCGGCTCTAGCGGTTGGGGAGAGCCCTGTTTTTTCCGATCCGGTGGTACGCGAGCGCGTGGCACGCCGCATGGACGGCGTTATGCGGCGTACGTCCGCCGGCCATGGCCTCCTCAACTACCATGCCAGCGAGACCGTCGCACGTTACCCGTTGGCGAGCTATTTGGTGGTTCGGTTCTTGGGCCGCATGATGTACGGGCACGTTTCCAAGGCCGAGTCCACACTGCTTGCCTTGGTGCTTGCGGGGACGTTGGAGCGTGCGCGCCCGGCAGATGCCGCCGTGCTCTATACCGATGAGAACACGGCCGTAGTCGGTCGTATCCGCGGGCTTCTTGCTGCGCGCTGGCGCGGAAGGCTCCATATCGATGAGGTCCGTCCTGCGGCATGGTCGGTACCGGCACCTGAGGGCATGGTGGAGTTGGCAACCGATCCTTCGAGCGCGCTTTTGCACCCGCGTGCGATGGTGATCCCCGCCCTTCCGAGTGAAGACGATCTGTTGCGACTCGATCGACGCCTTGCTCGCCGTGCGCACGAGCGGCGGGCGAAGCTTTACGAATCGCTGACTCACGATGATCCGGCGGCGGCCGCGGCAGTGGCACAGGTTTGCCATCGGGCCCAACCTCATACGGTGATCCTCACGGCTTATCGCACGGTGTGCGCCGTTGAGCAATCGGAATCTGAGGAACCGCGCATAGGCATATGCGATCTCGATGACCCGATCGTCTACCGCGGCAAGCGCTATCGCCGGGCGGTGTTCGTACGATGGGGTGGGGGAGGCATTTCCGCACACGAGGTGTTCGATGTTCTTTCCGATGTCTTGATAAAGGAATTGAAAGACGCACGCTGACCTGCGAAAACACTATCAAGAAAATCCTCCCGCCACATAAGGCAAAACGTTTTACCTCGCGTTTTGCCCATATCCGTCATCACCAGGTGAACGGTAGGTTTTGGCCCGCAAACGGTTTTTTCACCATCGACAATTCACAAACCCCCTCCAAAGATGCTAACCTGCAAATCGTCGTTTCGGTTGTTACTCCTCACGAGGCAAGACGAAACCTTACATAGCAACGCCCTCAAAAAGGGGTACGCTGCAACGGTAGGTTTACGTTTGCTTAGAGAGGAGTTTTTTCGTGCTGATCACCAAGCGTATCAACAACAACGTGGCCATGGCAGAGGATGCCGACGGTAACGAGCTTGTGGTGTTCGGTAAGGGCCTTGGTTTTCGCAAACCGCCTTACGAGCTCGAGGAAACCTCTCAGATCCATCGCGTCTTCCGCGATCTTGACGACGATCTTCTTAAAACCATCAACTCCATCTCGGGTGAGGTTATCGGTGTGTCCATGGACATCGTGCGCCTGGCCGAGGTCGAGCTCGATTGCTCGCTTAACCCCAATCTTTACCTCACGCTGGCCGACCACCTTCAGTTCGCGGCCGAGCGTTTCGCCGAGGGCGTCGTGATGGACAACCCTCTGGCGGCTGATATTCCGCTGGTGTATCCCGTTGAGTTCGAGCTGGGCAAAACCGGTTTGGCTTTTATGGAGTCCGCTTGCGGCATCGCGCTTCCCGAGACGGAGGCATGCTCCATCGCCCTGCATATCATCAATGCCGAGGGGCGCGGGGCCACGCAGGCCAACAATATGCGCACCGTTCAGAAGACGCTCGGTATCGTCGACGACGTGACCGAGATCGTCGAGAAGAAGATGTGCCAGGGCCAGCCACTCGATAAGCGCTCCCATTCGTATATCCGCTTCGTCACGCATCTGAAGTTTTTGGTCAAGCGCCTTATGGGCGACGAGGAGAAATCCTCCACCGAGCTTCCGCTTCTGATGGACGTTGCCAAGAACTATCCCCGCGCCGATGCCACCTCCAAGGCCATCGCGCGCTACTTCAAACGTGAGCACGGTTGGAAGCTTACCGACGAGGAGCGTTTCTACCTGCTTATGTATCTCATCAAGATCGAGCTTCGATAGCATTCGATCTTCAGCAATTCGGTATCGGTCACGTAGCTTCGCTGGCGCCGCGGACACGTGTCTATACATATAGGTTTATGCCCGACACTTGGAAAAGGAGTGGACATGGCAAGCAAATATGATGGCCTCGCGCGCATCATCATCCAGAACGTGGGTGGCAAGGACAACGTGAAGAGCCTCGCTCACTGCGTTACCCGCCTTCGCTTTAAGCTCAAGGACGAGTCGCTCGCTAACGACGAGATCCTCGAGAACACCGACGGCGTTATCAAGGTTATGCACGCCGGTGGCCAGTATCAGGTTGTTATCGGCCCGCACGTAACCGACGTATATGACACCGTTCTTTCCATCGGTAAGTTCCAGGCAGGTGGCCTGGTCGACGAGGACGGCAACGAGCTCGAGGCTGACGACGGCGACGGCGCTCCCAAGAAGCCCCTTGATGTTCTGATCGACCTCATCTCCAGCATCCTTCAGCCGGTCATCCCCGTTCTTGCTGCTGCCGGTATGACCAAGGGTCTGCTGTCGCTCTGCACCTTCCTGGGTGTTATGGCCTCCACCGATGGCGCTTATCAGACCATCTATGCCTTCGCTGACGGTTTCTTCTACTTCCTGCCCATCTTCCTCGGCATCACTTCCGCCAAGAAGTTCGGCATGAACCAGTTCGTCGGTGCCGCAATGGGCGCTGCGCTCTGCTATCCCAGCATGGTTGCCATGAAGTCCGCCGATGCCATCGGTTCCGTCTTCGGTGGCACCTTCATGGAGATGAGCTATTCCAGCACCTTCTTCGGTCTGCCCATCGTGTTCCCGAGCTCCGGTTACACCAGCTCCGTTATCCCCATCATCATCGCTGTGTTCTGCGCTTCCCGCTTCTGGAAGGCCGTTGACGCCAAGATTCCTTCGGCTCTGCGCTTCTTCCTCACCCCGATGCTGACGCTCATCATCTTCGTTCCGCTGACCTACCTCGTCATCGGACCCGTTGCCGGTACCCTTACCAACCTGCTCGCCCTCTTCTTCAAGACCATCTACGAGATCCCGATGGTTGGCGGCGTGCTCTGCGGCGCTGTTCTGGGTGCTCTGTGGCAGGTGCTCGTTATCTTCGGTCTGCACTGGGCTGTTGTTCCTATGTACCTCAACAACCTCTCCACGCTCGGCTATGACGCCGTCTTCGGTGGCCGTCAGGTCTGCTCGCACGCTCAGGTTGCTTCCGTCGTCGCTATCATCTGCAAGACCAAGGACAAGAAGGTCCGCGACGTTGCTATCCCTGCTGCCATCACCGGCGCCTTCGGCACCACCGAGCCCGCTATCTACGGTGTTACCCTGCCCAAGAAGACCCCGTTCGTCATGTCCTGCATCGCTTCTGCAGTCGGCGGCGGCTTCATGGGCCTGATGGGTGCTCGTCAGTTCATGGCCGGTTACTCCGGTCTGCTCGGCCTGCCCGTCTACATCGACCCGACGGGTGCCGAGGGTATCACCAACATGATCTACTATGCCATCGGCATCGTGATCGCTTGCGTGATCTCCTTCATCCTGACCTACATCACCTACAAGGACGACGAGCCCAAGAAGAAGGCCAACGCCTAATCGACGTTCTCGTCTAAGCCGCCCGGTGCCCGCATGCCCGGGCGGCTTTTTTATTTGATCTTTGCGCTTGTTGGTTTGACTGCATGACCCGATCGCGCTTGCCGGACATGGCGACGAGCGACCACGCCGACCAGCCATCCGATAAGGAGATGACCCCTCGTGCATTTGAGCTTGGCGACAACCATGCCCATCATGCTCACACAAACGGTATCGATGCTGCTTTTGATGGTGATCGGTGCCATTCTGTACAAAGGTGGGTTCATTTCGTCGGACGGCTCCAAGTCCATCGCCAACATCGCCATCTACATTGCGGCTCCGGCGGTAGTGCTCAACTCGCTGGCGACCACCTTCGATCCCGCAAAAGCGATCGATGCGGGTATCGTCGCGCTGCTGACCATACTTTTCACCGGCGTATGCATCGCGATAGCGCGCGTGGTGTACAAGGATCAAAACCATATCGCCCAGCTGGGCATCATGGTTTCCAACATGGGCTTTATCGGCATCCCGCTGGTGCAGACCGTGATCGGCGAGGAGTACGTGTTCTATATCTCCGCTGCCATCGCCTCGCAGGTATTTATGACGTGGACCTACGGTGTGTATCTCATCACGCAGGACAAGGGCATGATCTCGCTCAAGAAGATCTTCACCAACCCTTGCGTGATCGCGGTGCTTACGGGTGTGGTCCTTTTCTTCTGCTCTGTTGAGCTCACGGGCGTGTTCCAGACCGTCGCTACTTCACTTGGCGCGCTCAATACAGGCCTTGCCATGATGGTGCTCGGTGTCTATCTGGCCCAGGCCGACTTGCGAGCGCTCGTGCGTACGCGTTCGCTCTATAAGGCGAGCTTCATTCGTTTGGTGCTCACCACGGTCATCATCCTGGTGCTTTTGATCCCTATACCGTTGGGGCGCTCCATCAAGTTGGTGTTGCTCATCGGGTTCTCGGCGCCGTGCGGTACGGTATCGGCAATCTTCCCACAGCTCTTCGGGGGAGATTATCGCTACGGTGCGGCACTTGCCACCGCCTCTACGTTGATGTCCATCGTAACCATGCCCCTTATGCTCATGGTGGGGCTGGTATTGTTGTAAACGTCGCGTGTCCGCGCGCGTAAGGTAGTCGGTTTCTTTAAGGAAAGGAAGCTCATCATGCACAAATTCCCCGAAGGATTCCTGTGGGGCGGAGCCACGGCCGCTAACCAATTCGAGGGCGCGTGGGACGTCGATGGCAAGGGTGCCTCGGTTGCCGATATCGTTACCGGTGGCGATGTCAACACGCCGCGCATGATCGACCCTTCGCTCGATGCCTCCAAGTACTACCCCAATCACGACGGCATCGATTTCTATCACACCTACGAGAGCGACATCGCCCTTATGGCCGAGATGGGCTTTAAGTGCTTCCGCATGTCCATCGCGTGGACGCGCATCTTCCCGACGGGCATGGAAGAGGAACCCAACGAGGCCGGCCTTGCGTTCTATGACCGCGTGTTCGATTGCCTGCGCGCGCACAACATCGAGCCGCTCGTGACCATCAGTCACTACGAGATGCCCTATGCGCTGGTAGAGGAGATGAACGGCTGGGAGGACCGTCGCTGCATCGACCACTTCATGCGTTACGCCAAGTGCGTGCTCGACCGTTACCACGACAAGGTTACTTACTGGCTCACTTTCAACGAGATCAACTGCGGCCTTGCCCGCGGTGGTGCCAGCACTTCCACCGGCACCTTCAAGGGCTATAGCGGTCCGCGTACGGGACTGCCGTTCGACCTGTCGGTGCGCTACACCGCCGTGCACAATCAGTTCGTGGCGAGCGCCAAGACCGTGATCTACGCGCACGAGAACTATCCCGAGCTCAAGATCGGCGATATGTGCATCTATATCCCGTATTACTACCGCACCTGCGATCCCGATGACATCCTGCTCTCGCAGCAGGTCATGCAGCGCGTGAACTACTTCACCTCCGATGTGCACGTGCGCGGCTACTATCCGGGCTATATCAAGCGCTACTTTGCCGAGAACGACATCACCGTGAAGATAGAGCCGGGCGACGAGGAGCTGCTGCGCGCGGGCACCGTCGATTTCTGCACCTTCAGCTACTACATGAGCAACTGCGTGAGCTGTGACGAAACGCTCGAGAAGGTGGGCGGCAACCTGTTCGGCGGCGTGAAGAACCCCTATCTCAAGGCGAGCGACTGGGGCTGGCAGATCGATCCCAAGGGCCTGCGCTGGAGCCTCAACGAGATGTGGGATCGCTACCAGAAGCCGCTGATGGTCGTCGAGAACGGCATGGGCGCTTTCGACAAGCCGGGCGAGGACGGCGTGGTGCACGATGACTACCGCATCGAGTACCTGCGTCAGCACATCGAGCAGATGGGCGAGGCGGTTGACGACGGCGTGGAGCTCATCGGCTACACCATGTGGGGCTGCATCGATCTGGTGAGTGCCTCTACGGGCGAGATGGCCAAGCGTTACGGCTTCATCTATGTCGATAAGCACGACGACGGTACCGGTACCGGCGAGCGCAGCCGTAAGGACAGCTTCTTCTGGTACAAGAAATGCATCGAGTCAAACGGTACCGACCTGGCTTAGTGCTTGAGTTGAGTCGGGGCCGGGGCGCTTGCGCATCGGTTCCGGCTTCTTAGCACCTCTCTTCTACGAGTCCATTAAATTGCGAATGAAAGGAAATCGCATGTCTAACTTCCCTGAGGGCTTTCTGTGGGGCGGCGCGCTTGCCGCTAACCAGTGCGAAGGCGCTTATCTCGAGGACGGCAAGGGCCTTTCGGTGCCCGATATGATCAAGGGTGGCACCGTCGATACGCCGCGCATGATCACCTCGACCGTGCACGAGGGCGAGTATTACCCCAGCCATGAGGCCATCGATTTCTATCATCACTATAAGGAGGACATCGCGCTTTTCGGTGAGATGGGCTTCAAGTGCCTGCGCGTTTCCATCAACTGGGGCCGTATCTTCCCCACGGGCGAGGATGCCGAGCCCAACCAGGCCGGCATCGCCTTCTACCGCTCCATGTTCGAGGAGATGCGCGCGAACGGCATCGAGCCGCTGGTGACGCTCTCGCATTACGAGCTGCCCTTTGCACTCGCCAAGAAGTACGGCGGCTGGTCCGACCGCAAGCTCATCGAGCTTTTCGTGCGCTATGCCACGCTCTGCTTCAACGAGTACAAGGGTCTGGTCAAGCTCTGGATCACCTTCAACGAGATCAACTGCCTGTGCGCGCCCTTCGGCAACGTCATGGGTGGCGGTATCCTCCCGCCCGAGGACAACACGCCGCTCAACTACAGCACCAAGATCGAGTGGGACGACGAACAGCGCCGTTATCAGGCTCTGCACCACCAGTTCGTGGCGAGCGCCTTGGCTGTCAAGGCTGCCCACGAGATCGATCCCGAGAACAAGGTGGCCTGCATGATCGCGAGCCGCGCCGTGTACCCTTACAGCTGCAACCCCGAGGACGTGCTCTTTGCGCAGAAGATGGAGCGCATGTGCAATCACTACTGCGCCGACGTGCACGTGCGCGGTGCCTATCCCAGCTGGGCCCGTCGCCTGTGGGAGGAGAAGGGTATCGAGATCCAGCAGGAGCCGGGCGACGCCCAGATCCTCGCTGAGGGCAAGGTTGACTTCTATACCTTCAGCTACTACAAGAGCTCTACGGTTTCGACCGATCCTTCCGTACCGCTGGGTTCGGGCAACGTGTTCTACGACGATGCCAAGAACCCCTATCTCAAGTTCTCCGATTGGGGTTGGGCTATCGACCCCAAGGGCCTGCGTTGGTACCTCAACGATATGTACGATCGCTATCAGATCCCGCTGATGATCGTCGAGAACGGCCTGGGCGCCGCCGACGTGGTGGAAGAGGACGGTTCCATCCACGACGATTATCGCATCGATTACATGCGCGACCACATCGAGCAGATGGCTGAGGCCGTGCACGACGGCGTCGACCTCATGGGTTACACCATGTGGGGCCCCATCGACATCGTTTCCGCTGGTACCGGCGAGATGAAGAAGCGCTACGGCTTTGTGTACGTCGACAAGCACAACGACGGCTCGGGCGATCTGCACCGCGCCAAGAAGGACAGCTTCTTCTGGTTCAAGAAGGTTTGCGAGACCAACGGCGAGGAGCTGTAGGAATCGTATCCGGGCACGCGATCGTGTTGCTTTGAGTTGTCGTTTGCGCGGACGCGCGTGAAGGCGCGGTTGTAATATGGCCGCAAGTGCGAGCGTGAACGAGCGTGAACGACGCATCAACAGCGACTTGCCGTCGCGTGTCCTTGTGGGGCTGGGTTCGGTTTTCGTTAACCGGGCCCGGCCCTTTCGTGTATCTCGATAGAAAGGAAAACGCATGAGCTCGAATACCGTGTTCCCTGAGGGGTTCCTCTGGGGCGGTGCCACCGCCGCCAACCAGTGCGAGGGCGCTTGGGATGTGGACGGCAAGGGTCTTTCCGTCGCCGACTGCACCACCTACAAGCCCAAGGTCGACAAGACCGACTATGCGGCGTTGCACGGCATCACGTCCGATCAGATCGCCGAGGCCGAGGCCTCCTCGGATACGCTTGTCTACCCCAAGCGCCATGGCATCGACTTCTACCACCACTACAAGGAGGACATCGCGCTTTTCGCCGAGATGGGTTTTAAGACCCTGCGCGTTTCCATCCAGTGGACGCGTCTGTTCCCCACGGGCACCGAGGAAGAGCCGCTTCAGGCCGGTATCGATTACTATCGCGACCTGTTCCGCACTCTGAAGGACGCAGGTATCGAACCGCTCGTGACGCTGCATCACTACGAGATGCCGCTTTACCTGGCCAACCATTACGATGGTTGGGGCAAGCGCGAGGTCATCGACTTCTTCGTGCGTTTCTGCAAGGTGTGCTATCGCGAGTTCGGCGCATACGTTAAGTACTGGCTCACCTTCAACGAGATCGACTCGGTGTTCCGCCACCCTTGGACCACCATCGGCATCTGCGTGGACCGCTATCCGGTAGAGAAGCGCGAGGAGCTCATCTACCAGTGCGTGCATAATCAGTTCGTGGCAAGCGCCTTGGCCACCAAGTACCTGCACGAGATGGTGCCGGGCGCGCAGATGGGCTGCATGGTCACGCGCACGCTCACCTATCCCGAGAGCTGCAACCCCAAGAACATGCTCCTGGCGCAAAAGACCAACCGCGACAACTACTTCTATTCCGACGTACAGGTCTTCGGTGAATACCCGGCACACGTACTCAAGTATTGGGAGCGTGCGGGGATCCATGTCGAGTTCGGCATAGGTGACGAGGCCATCCTCAAGCAATATCCGGTCGACTTCGTGTCGTTCTCCTATTACATGACCATGGTCGATTCCATCGATGCCGCCGCGCGCGAGAAGGTCTGCGGAAACTTGGCAACGGGCGTCAAGAACCCGTTCCTCCCCATTTCCGATTGGGGCTGGCAAGTGGACCCCGAGGGCCTCACCTACGCTCTCATCGATATGGCCGATCGTTACCACAAGCCGCTGTTCATCGTGGAGAACGGCCTGGGTGCCTACGATAAGGTCGAGGAGGACGGCTCCATCAACGATGACTATCGCATCGATTACTTCCGCGAGCACATCAAGGGTATCGCCGCCGCCATCGAGGAGGGCGTCGATGTGATGGGCTACACGCCTTGGGGATGCATCGACCTGGTGAGCATGTCCACCTGCCAGATGTCCAAGCGTTACGGCTTTGTGTACGTCGACCTCGACGACGAGGGCAACGGCACCTACGCGCGCTCAAAGAAGAAGAGCTTCTACTGGTATAAGAAGGTCATCGAGACCAACGGCGCCGATCTTGACTAACTCGGCTCGTGGCGGTAAGTGATCTTTGAAAGGCAACAAATTCATGATAGACAAAGGGAATGTCCGTGCGGTGCTGTGCGATATCGATGGCACACTGCTTACCAGCGAACATACGGTGACTCCGCGTACCATCGCCGCGATCCGTGCCTTGCGCGAGCGCGGGGTGCTTTTTGGCTTGTGCACCGGGCGCAATGCCCCGGCTACCGAGTTCATGTTTGAGCAATGGGGCCTGACGGGCCTCATCGACCTGTTGATAGGTACTGGAGGCGGCGAGGTGATCGACTATGCGCATGAGGTACGCGAGTTGAGCTACCCCTTGTCGGGATCCGCCATCAAGGAGATCGTCGCTCATTTTGAGGGGCTGCCGGCATATCCCGTGTGTCCTAACAACGGGGTGCTGTACGTCAACACGGTGAACCCGGTGATCGAGCGCTTGTCGCGTGTGGATGGCGTTCCTTACGAGCTTGTCGATTTCGACGAACTGCTGCAAAAGCCGCAGCCCAAGGTCATGTTCGCTTGTCTGGCCGAGGACATGCCGCTTGTAGTGGAGCGTGCGCAGACGTTCTCGAGCTCCGAGTACAAATCGGCGGCGTTGCAGACTACCCAGCGTCTGTACGAGTACATGGATCCTCGCGTGTCTAAAACGCGCGGCCTTACGCGCGTGGCCGAGCTTAACGACTTTGGCATCGAGAACATCTGCGCATTCGGCGATGCCGACAACGACGCCGACATGGTTGCCAATGCCGGGTGGGGAGTGGCCATGGCCAACGGTAGCGACAAGACCCGTGCCGCTGCCGATGCCGTGACGCTCAGCAACGACGAGGATGGCATCGCCGTCTACATCGAGGAGCACTTGCTTTAATGAGCTCGGGTGCCTGTTACGTTTCCGCTGCGTTTCGATAAAGTGCCATCGCCGCGGCGCGGGGCGCATATAATGGTGCGCGTTATGTATGGAGTGCGGAAGGAGCGCCCATGGCTCTTAGCGAGAAAGACGTAGCCGGCATCGCCGACTACGCAAAGATCGCCTTGACCGACGACGAGCTCACCGAGATGTGCGCATATCTGAACGATGCCGTGCAGATGCTTGAGCCGATTTTGCAATATGACCTGCCCGATGTGGAGCCCACGTTCCATCCCATCGGCAGTCTTTCCAATGTGATGGGCGACGACGTGCGCGAACCGGAGCGCGACATGCCCATCGATACTGCGCTCGATAACGCGGGCAGTGCGCGCGACCGCTATTTCCGCGTTCCGAGCATCCTGGGCGAAGGGGAGGTGGCGTAATGGCGTTGAACATCGATTCGATGACGGCCTCTCAGATCGCCGCCGGGGTGGCCGCAGGCGAGTTCTCGGCAACCGAGGTGGCTCGGGCTTCGCTTGAGGCCATCGAGGCTCGCGAGGGTGCCGTGCAGGCGTTTTTGCAGGTGACGCCCGAGCTCGCGCTCGATGCAGCGGCCAAGATCGATGCCGCCCGTGCCGCGGGTGAGAAGCTTCCGCCCCTTGCCGGTGTGCCGCTCGCCATCAAAGACAACATGAACCTCGTGGGTACGCGTACCACCTGCGCCTCCCGTATGCTCGAGAACTACGAGAGCGCCTATACCGCCACCTGCGTCGAGCGCATGCTCCAGGCGGGATGCCTTCCCATGGGCAAGGCCAACATGGATGAGTTCGCGTTCGGTTCATCCACCGAGACCTCAGCGTTCCATCGTACGAACAATCCTTGGGATACCGAGCGCGTCCCCGGTGGCTCCTCGGGTGGATCGGCTGCCTCCGTCGCTGCGGGTGAGGTTGCGCTCTCGCTTGGTTCCGATACGGGCGGTTCCATCCGCCAGCCGGCCTCGCTTTGCGGTGTGGTGGGCATGAAGCCCACCTACGGTGCCGTCAGCCGCTACGGTGTGGTGGCGTTCGGTTCCTCGCTCGACCAGGTCGGTCCCTTCGGGCGTACCGTCGAGGATGTGGCACTTGCCATGAACGCACTGGTTGCCGCCGGTCACGATCCGTATGACTGCACAAGTCAAGATTGCCCGGTCGATTTCCTCGAGCACCTTAACGACTCCATAGAGGGCAAGCGCGTGGGAATCATCCCCGCCTTCATGGAGGCCGAGGGTCTGACCTCTGAGGTTCGCTCTGCCGTCGAGGCTGCAGCTAAGAAACTCGAGGAACAGGGTGCCGAGCTTGTGGAGGTTGACCTTCCGCATCTCGACGCCGCCATCTCAGCCTATTACGTTATCGGCCCCGCCGAGGCGTTCTCCAATCTGGCGCGTTTTGACGGTATCCGTTACGGCTACCAGGAAGAGGGCTGCGCCAACCTTAACGAGCAAAGCTCGCGTTCGCGCGCACACGGTTTCGGTGCCGAGGCCAAGCGCCGTCAGCTTTTGGGTGCCTACCTGCTCTCGTCGGGTGTCTACGACAAGTATTACTACGCCGCCCAAAAAGCGCGTACGCTCATCACGCAGGATTACGACGCCGCCTACGAGAAGGTGGATACCATCCTCATGCCGGCGAGTCCGCGCACCGCGTTCAAGTTCGGCGAGATTTCCGATCCCACGCAGATGTACCTTTCCGATATGTACACCATCTCGCTCAACATCTGCGGCAACGGCGGTATCTCGGTTCCGCTGGGCCTTGGTGCCGATTCCAAGCTGCCGGTATCCGCTCAGCTTGTTGGCCCGGCGTTTAAGGACCGTCAACTGCTCACGTTTGCGCGCGCCGTCGAGCGCGGTTTTGCGCATGAGGACGGCTCGCCGGCGCTCTCCATCGCACCGGATTTTGCCGGGAAGGGGGGTGAGCTCTAATGAAGGAGCTTTCCGAGGTTCTGCAGGATTGGGAGGCCGTGATCGGTCTCGAGATCCACACCGAGCTCACTGCGCTCGACACCAAGATGTTCTGCAACTGCAGGCTCAGCCACGATGACGAGCCCAATGCCAACGTGTGCCCGGTGTGTTTGGGCCTGCCCGGCGCTTTGCCCGTGCCGAACAAGCGCGCGATCGAGAGTATCGTCAAGGCCGGTCTTGCTACCAACTGCGAGATCCAGAAGCGTTCGATGTTCTATCGCAAACACTACTTCTATCCCGATATGGCAAAGAACTTCCAGACCACACAGGGTCCTGTAGCATTTGCCATGTACGGTCACCTCGATCTTGAGGTCACGGGCCAGGGCGCGGCAGAGCGTCCCGATTGCGCGTTCGGCGAGGCCGAGGCTGCGTCGCTCGCATCTGCCTCGGCCAACGCCGAGGGTCTTTCCACCTCCATGACGTCCACCATGCGCGAAGGCAATCAGCGCGCGGGGCACTTGGCCAGCTACGATGCCTCCAACCTGCAGATGCCCGAGCGCCGCGCCGACGGATCGTACTCGGTGCCCATTCGCATTCTGCGCATCCATATGGAGGAAGACGCCGCCAAGATGGTGCACGTGGGCGGCGCCGAAGGTCGCATCACCGCGGCTGCCGAGAGCCTCGTGGACTATAACCGTTGCGGCACGCCGCTCATCGAGCTCGTCACCGAGCCCGACTTGCGCACGCCCGAGGAAGCGCGCCTCTTCATGGAGAAGCTTCGCCGCATCTTCGTGACACTCGGTATTTCCGACTGCTCCATGGAGAAAGGTTCCATGCGCTGTGACGGCAACGTGAGCCTTCGTCGTCGCGGCGAGACCAAACTCGGCACCAAGACCGAGCTCAAGAACCTTAACAGCTTCAAGAGCCTGCATGATGGACTTGCCTACGAGATCTGCCGCCAGGCCGAGGTACTCGAGGAAGGTGGCATCATCTACCAGGAGACGCGTCACTGGGAACCGAGTCGTAAGCGTACCGTGGTGATGCGCGTGAAGGAGACGGCCGATGACTATCGTTTGTTCCCCGACCCCGATCTGGCGCCGTTCGACCTGGATGCCGAGTTCGTGGAGCGTTGTCGTGCCGAGATCCCCGAACTTCCCGATGCAAAGCGCGCCCGTTTCGAAGCCGATTTCGGTATCAAACGCGCTGACGCCGAGCAGATCGCGGGCGATCCGGTGTTCGCCGAGTTCTTCGAGGTGGCTGCAGCGGGCATGTCCGGCAAAGAGGCTCAGACGGTAGCCAACCTTGTGGTGAACGAGCTTGTGGCCTATCTCAAGAGTGCGGGCACCACCCTTGCCGAGAGCGGCATCGCCCCCGAGCAGGTGGCGGCCCTTGCCAAGCTGCTTGCGAGTGACGCTATCTCGAGCAATCAGGCACATGAGGTCTTCGGGCTTATGGCCGAGACGGGCGATGACCCCAACAAGATCGTCGACGAGCGCGGCATGCGTCAAGTGAGCGACGCCGGCGCGCTGCAGCCGATTGTCGATGAGGTCTTAGCAAGCTGTGCCGATCAGGCCCAACAGTATCGTGATGGCAATCAAAAGGTTATCGGTTACCTGGTGGGTCAGTGCATGAAGGCAAGTCGCGGCAAGGGCAACCCCAAGCTCTTCAACGAGTTGCTGCGCGCGTCGCTGTCGTAAGGGGCGTTCGGGTCGAGCGTATGACGGCGGTGGTCACGGGACTCTAATGGTCCTGTGCTGATTTTCGTCTTACCGTCTCGCCTGTAGGCTGGTCGCATGGCGACAAGGGCCAACGATGGAGCCGATGACTCTCTATTGGCGTACGCCTTCGTGCAACAGTCGTCTGGTGGCAATAAATGACCGCCGCGTTTCCGCGTTTTATGGCGCGGAACGCGGCGTTTTTACATATGCATGCTCATCGCGTTTGCAAGTGCATCGCAAGGCGTGGGTGTGGCGTATGCGGGCGTCGTGTGCGCAGAGAGCCTCGCATGTAAGTGCGTCACATACGCGAATGAGCAACGCGTGCAAATTGACTTAGCATGCAGGCGAATCGCGTTTACAAGTGCATCGAGCACTGTGCCCGCAAACGCTGCGTGAGCGGTTAAGGCTTCAAATAACAGAAACGGATATGAAAATATTTTCACCCAAATCCATTGACGCAAGCCTTCGCATTGATATAAAAAAGATAGTGATATCCGATAGGTAATGAAAGGCGTGCATCATGGGGCTGAAGGGTTGGAAGAAGAGCGAGGGTAAGCAGATGGGAAACTTCGTTTTCAAAGGACGCTCCTTTAGCAAAAAGTACGTGCATGTTGCTGTTTCAGGGTTGGTGTGCTCACTTGTCATAGTGGGGTTTGGTGCATGGGCCCTGGCGAATCCCGATGCGATCAAGGGGGCTGCGGAAGGTACGAACACGGTTTCGACTCAGAGGCAAACCAACGCGAAGGCCAAGGATAGAAAGAAAGGCTCGAGTGCAGGCCAGACGGCGGAGAGCAAGGGCGATGCTGCGGAGCGGGACGACGAGGAGTCTGCAACGGTTGCTCTAAACCAAGCCGCTGAGAAGGCCGATGCATCTGGGGAGTTGGATGCGGCAGGCACTACTGCAGCTAGCGATGACGGTAAAAAATCAAAAGGCACGTCAAGCGCATCGACTAAAAATGCCGTTAGTGATACTAAAGCTGAGGCCAAAACGAGCTCCAGCAAAAGCGCAAATGTGCAAACGGGTTCATCTGGCGCAAGCGCCGACAGAGCAAGTTCATCCAAGAATAACGAGGGCGCGCATCGGCACAACTGGGTGGCGCAGACGAAAACCGTTCATCATGAGGCTCAATACGGGACCGTTCATCACGATGCGGTGACCCATCAGATTTGGCATGAAGCAGTGGTCGAGGAACATTACATCTGCAACCAGTGCGGCGCCGATATCACGTCGGATCCCTGGGGTCATATAAGGAGCTCGCTTTTGAGTGGCGGGGATTGCGGTGGATACCATAGCTATCCGGTTACGGTGCAGGCAGCTTATCAGGAAACGGTCGTCGATCAGGCAGCTTACGATGAACAGGTGCAGACAAGCGCTGCATGGGACGAGACCGTCACGACCGGTTATAAGTGTTCAACGTGCGGTGCTGTCAAGTAATGCGGGTGTGTCGGTTCCGACGGCGCCTTTGCAGTACGCGGGGCGCATCGGGCATAACGATCTCTGGTCAACGCTGCCTATCGGGTGCCGTTTTCACGCCCGGAACGCCAAACGATAGCGTTCCTAACTTGGTTGGCCATGGCTTACTTTCGGAAAATGGAGAGTAAATTTACGGACATTGAGTAGCCGGGGATTTTAGGCGCTGTTTTCCTGCGGAAATGCCGATGAAAATAGGCGGATACTCGGAGTTCTGATATTTACTCTCCATTTTCCGAAAGTAAGCCGTAGCTAACGATCAAGGAATGGCTTGATTTGGATCGCAGAACGGGCTAAACGTCCGTTCTTTGCGGCTGCGGCCCGGATAGGGGTCGCGAGGTGGTCCTGGCGATCGTGCCGTTTGGATGATTGCGGGTTACGGTTATGGTGACTATATCGTTTTGATGGCCGCACTTATTGTTGAGGCGATAGCCCAAGCCTAGATTGCTCGATGACTTAGATGCTCGTGAGCGGTCGTGCTAAACTGCACCATGTATACGGGAGCTGGCGCATGCCGGCTGAGAGTGGACCAAGAACGCGGTCCTGACCGTTGACCTGATCCGGGTAATGCCGGCGTAGGAACCATCAGCTTCGCTCGTTGAGGCGCCTACGGATACGTGGGCGCTTTTTTGCGCCCAAAGCGCGGACACTGAAGGCCGCGCGGGAAGGAGCGCTTATGAACTGTTCGATTGCCATCCAATATCTGCCGATGGACGCGCCGGACGATGACGCCACGTGCGATGCCGTCGACGCCGTGATCGACTACATCGATTCCACGGGTATCGACTACTTCGTCGGTCCGTTTGAAACGGCTATCGAGGGCGATTACGAGAAGTGCATGGAGATACTCAAGAACTGCCAACTCGTTGGGGCGGAACACGGGTGCAAACACGTTATGACTTACGCCAAGATCAATTTCAAGCCCGAAGGCGATGTCATGAGCACCGATCGCAAGATCGGTAAATACCATCCTGGCGATCCCGAGTTCGCTTCGCTAAATGAGGCGGTCGCGTAGATGACAAGCCCCGCGCGCAAATCGGCTAAGCGCATCGTGGCGCCGCTCTGCGCTGTTGTGGCGCTTATCGCCCTTTGGCAGTTTGTTTGTACCGCCGGCTTAGTGCCGAGCTTCATGTTGCCGAGTCCGGTAGAGGTGGTATCTGCACTGGTAGGAGACTTCCCACTTTTACTTTCGCATCTGTGGGTTACCCTCGCCGAGGCGGTTATGGGTCTTTCCATCGGTATTGCGGTGGGGTTCGTCTTCGCTGTGCTCATGGATAAATTCGAGCTCTTCTACCTTGCGTTCGACCCGTTGCTCACGGTGAGCCAGACCGTCCCTACGGTGGCGATAGCTCCGCTTATGGTGCTGTGGTTCGGGTATGGCATCTTGCCAAAAGTGCTGCTTGTGGTGCTTACCACGTTTTTCCCGGTGGCGGTAGCGCTTGCCAGCGGCTTCCGATCGGTCGACCCCGATCAGATCGACCTGCTACGCACCATGAACGCGAGCGAGTGGCAGATCTTCCGGTACGCCAAGATGCCGGCCGCGGCTGAGCAATTTTTCAGCGGTTTGCGCATCAGCGCTACCTACGCCATCGTGGGCGCCGTTATCGCCGAATGGCTCGGTGGTTTCACGGGGCTCGGCGTTTACATGACGCGCGTGCGCAAGTCATTTCAGTACGATCGCATGTTTGCGGTCATCATCATCACCTCCGCGCTCTCGCTTGCCCTTATGAGGGGTGTCGATTTGCTTGAGCGCTTCTGCATGCCCTGGAAACGGGCGGAAAGGAATAACGACTGATGTCTCAGCATAATCCTTCTTCTTTCAATCTCTCCCGTCGCGCCTTTTTGGGTGGGTCGATGGCCTCGGTGGCCGCTCTTGCGCTGGGTGGCTGCAATACCGGCAAAAACGGCGCTTACACTCTGCCGGGCTCTGCCATCGATAGCCCCACCACGCATGTGACGTTCTGCTTGGACTACACACCCAACACCAATCACACCGGCATTTACGTTGCCAAGAACAAGGGGTATTTCGCCGACGAGGGCCTTAACGTTAAAATCGTGCAACCCGCCGAGGATACCGCCGAGACCGCAATCGGATCGGGCGACGCCCAGCTCGGCGTGAGCTATCAGGACTACATCGCCTCTGCCTACGACGGGGGCAACACCGGTCTCATCGCCGTGGCGGCCATTATCCAGCACAACACTTCGGGAATCATGAGCCGTGCCGCCGACAACATCACGCGCGCCAAGGCGATGGAAGGCCATGTGTACGCTACCTGGGACATGCAGGTGGAGCAGGCTACCATCAAGCAGGTTATGGAATCCGACGGCGGCGACTACTCCAAGCTTCAGATGGTTCCGTATTCCGTTGACGACGATGTCGCGGGTCTCAAGTCCAACATGTACGACTGCGTGTGGGTCTATGAGGGCTGGGCTGTGCAGAATGCCAAGATCCAGAACTATGACATCAATTACTTCAATTTCCGTGACATGGATGAGGTTTTCGACTTCTATACGCCGGTTATCGCAGCCAATATCGATTACGCGAAGGAGAATCCCGATACGGTGAAGGCCTTCTTGCGCGCAGCGAAAAAAGGCTACGAGTACGCGGTGGAGCATCCTTCCGAGGCAGCGAAGATTCTTTGCGAAGAGGTTCCCGAGCTCGATTCCTCGTTGGTTGCGGCAAGTGCCGAGTTCTTGGCCGATGAGTACGTTTCCGATGCCGAAAGCTGGGGCGCTATCGATTCTGAGCGTTGGTCGCGCTACTACCAGTGGTTGAACGACAATGACTTGGTTTCGAACAAGCTCGATGTGAACGCGGGTTTCGACACCTCGTATTTGGAGTAAGAACACATGGTCGCGGGGGGCAAAAACGCAACCTCAAGCTTAAAAGGCGGCGCGCCCGCGCTTGAGGCGCGTGGCCTTGCATGTTCGTGGGACGGCGAGCACGACGTGGTGCATGCTGTTGATTTGCATGTGATGCCGGGCGAGATCGTTTGTATCGTGGGCAAGTCGGGATGCGGCAAAACGACTATCCTGCATGCCCTATCGGGTCTCACAAAGCCGCGCGCAGGAACCATATTGCTGCACGGCGAGGATATAACGGGCACACCGGGCCGCGTTTCGTACATGCTGCAAAAAGACCTGTTACTGCCCAGCCGTACGGTTCTCGACAACGCCATCTTACCGCTGGTGATAGCGGGGGAGTCGCGCAATGCGGCACGCCAGCGTGCTCTGCCGCTTATGGAGCGCTTCGGCCTTGCCGGATGCGAGGATAAGTGGCCGAGCGAGCTTTCGGGCGGCATGCGTCAGCGGGCCGCGTTTCTGCGCACCTACCTGATGGGCAATGACGTGGCCCTGCTCGATGAGCCCTTCAGCGCGCTCGATGCCCTGACGCGCTCCGATATCCGCCGCTGGTATTGCCAAGTTTCTTCTGAGTTGGGCCTGTCGAGCATCGTGATCACTCATGATGTGGACGAGGCCGTGCAAATGGCCTCTCGCGTTTACGTGCTTGCCGGAAGCGTTCCGAGTACGGTGGCGGGGGAGGTCGCGATCGATCGCACGGAGGCTCGTGCGGGTGAGAAGTTTGAGCTGAGCCATTCGTTCCTTGAGGCGAAACGCGCGGTGCTCGACCTGCTGGGATAACGCGATTAGATGGCCGTTCCCTGCTAAAGGTGGGGACGAGAGGGCTCAAACATACGGACTGTATGACGGATAGGGTGCCCCGCGGGGTGCCCTATGTTTTAGGCCCATAGAAAATCTAAGTGCCAAGAAATAAGATTTTTTGCATTTGCATTGTATAAGTTCAGATTGCTGGGTACCATTCATACCGTTCGTAACAGTATGGCTGATGCGGGTTGCCACGTGATACCCGCACAGCAGCAAAGGAGGAACCAAGCATGTCTTTGAAGCCGCTTGCAGATCGCGTTCTCATCAAGCCGGACGCAGCCGAGCAGAAGACCGCTTCTGGTCTCTACATCGCCAGCAACGCTCAGGAGAAGCCGCAGCGCGGTACCGTCGTCGCCGTGGGCGCCGGCAAGGTTAACGACAAGGGCGAGCGCATCCCGGTCGACGTCAAAGAGGGCGACGTTGTCATCTACGGCAAGTTCGGTGGCAACGAGGTCAAGGTCGACGGCGAGGATTACCTGCTGATGCGCGCCGACGACATCTACGCCATCGTCGAGTAGGCTAAGCGAGCCTGCCACCTTTTCTTTCGCATCGGCGCCCGCGACTCGCGCCGACGGCGAACAATCTTTTTTCTTTGGAGGATCAATCAATGGCTAAGAACATCACGTTCGATACCGATGCCCGTGCCAAGCTTGCAAAGGGCGTCAACACCCTGGCCGATGCCGTAACCGTCACCATGGGACCCAAGGGCCGCTACGTTGCCCTGCAGCGTTCCTATGGCGCTCCCACCATCACCAACGACGGCGTTTCCGTCGCTAAGGAGATCGAGCTCGAGGACAACATCGAGAACATGGGCGCTCAGCTGGTGAAGGAGGTCGCCACCAAGACCAACGACACCGTGGGTGACGGCACCA
>CAVGWH010000012.1:0-72180 GCA_963633065.1 Oribacterium sp. | reverse complement strand
ACGTGACGGTCGAGAGCATCGAGGCGCGCAACGCCACGGAGCACGCCGCTGGACGCCCCAAGAAGGTGGTCGCCGCGTAGGGAGATAGCGAACCGGCTGTTCGAGAAGATCAAGAAGCAGGCGGGCCTCAAGTAGCCCGCCCCTCACCACTGGCCGTGAAAGGAGAAGAAGTGTTCTACACGCAAGAGTTCGAGCTGGTGAGCGACGAGGGTGCGATCGTGGCCCTGCCGTTCGACCTCGAGGGCGGCACCCAGGGCGCCACCGTGGCCGAGGCCATGGAGATGGCGGGCGACTGGCTCCGCGGCGAGGTGCTTGCCTACCTCGAGGCTGGAGAGGAGCCGCCCGCGCCAACCTTCGGGAACGAACCCGCGCAGGGCGGGCGCGTGGTGCTCGTCGGCGTCTACGCGAGCCTGTCGGACGTGCCGAGCGTGAGCGCCGCAGAGGCCGCAAATACCTCCACCGCAGAACGCAGAACACACTGACTGGCAGCAAGCGCTTCTCTAAGACTTTCCACGGTACCTAATGGGCCACAAGCTCCCGGGCATGTCGGGCACCCATTACATCCGCCCCTCGAAGGAGCAGCTCGTTTGCATCTACCGCGAGACGCTTAGGAAAATATAGAATAATCTCTAGCAAAACCCCAGGCAGATAAGCTTGTTTGTAAGCTGCGTTATTCTGCCCCGAAGTCGGGGCTGAATACCACCCTACCCAAGCGCACCAGCGTAGAACCTTCTTCCAATGCCGCCTCAAAATCCTCGCTCATACCGCACGAAAGCTCCGTGAGAGCCAGCGCGCCACCGTAGGAAACGTTGAGCTCATCCCTAAGTTCGCGAAGACCCGCGAACGTCGCATGTGCCGTGCGGTCGTCACCGCGCGGGGCCATCGTCATAAGTCCGCACAGCCTGATACCCGAAAGCTCAAGTAATTCAGGCATCGCACGCCTTAGCTCATCAGGCGCAAACCCTGACTTCGATTCCTCGCCTGAGATGTTGACCTCAATAAACACATCCTGAGGAGCCTGCATCTCCCCAGCCTCGACGCATCGCCCGGCGCGCGTCGAAATCGCATGAGCCAGCTTGAGCGAGGAGACCGAATGGATAACCGAGGCGTTGCCCAAAACAGCATTGATCTTGTTGGTTTGCAGATTACCGATCATATCGAAGCGTACCTGCGGAATATCGTCCCGCGCGCTTAGCCCGGAAACCTTGCGTACAAGCTCCTGGGGACGGTTTTCCCCAAAGAGACGATACCCCGCTCGGATCGCCGCAACCACTTCATCGACACCGACGGTTTTGGAAACAGCCATGAGCCGAGCCGCATCGTGAGGTCGCTGCGCACGATCCAGTGCTGCGTAAAAGCGCTGCAGAATTTCCTCTCTGCGAGCGACGATATTATCGAGATACGTTGCATCCATCGGCTTGACCTGCGCCTTCCTAACATACGGTGCATCCATGCTAACGCAAGAGCGCGATCCCACTCAAAGGACCGCGCTCATACCGTAGCTTTTATCGGAGGAAGCGGGCTTTAAGCCTCGTCGTCCTCATCCTCGTTTTCGGAATCTTCGGCCTGAGCCTTCTCGACAAGAGCCTTAAGCTCTGAGCCTACCTCATCGAGCGGCAGCTCGGCCACGTAGCGTGCATCGGTAGCGGGATCCATGATCACGCCCTCGCCGCTCGGAACACGCATGCCCTCGAGCTCGTCCTCATCGGCATCGGCGATATCGCTCGAAGTCAGACGCTGACCCGTCAAAAGGAAGGTCAAACGGCAAGCCGCATCGACGGAGATGGAAGCCAAACGGTCGAGATAGCGCGACACCATGATGACGCGGCGAAGATCGTCGTAACGCTTATCGTTATCGAGTTCGACGTTTTCCATGCGCGCGTAAGTTCGGAAGAACTCCTCGTAGATCTGGTGAACGGGCTCGTCCTGCGCAGCAAGCTCGCAGATAACCGCAAGATCATTGTTGACAAGTGCGGTAATGGAAGAACCCAAGACCTTGTAGGTGGACTCAGCCTCACGCTCGATCAGGGTCAGAAGATCGTCGGGAAGTTCAATGTTAGCCTTGACCTTGTGCTTTGCAGCACGAGCGACGGCGCGCACCTTGTCGGTCATACGCTGCAGGTTGAAATCAACATAGATGATGGTCTGAAGTAGACGGAAGTCCGACGCAACGGGGCTCTGTGTGGCGATGAGGTTGTAGCAGACGGCCTCAAGATTGGCGCAACGCGCATCAATGGCGAGCGTCTTCTTCTTGGCCTTGTTGGCGAGCTTTTTATCGTTAGTGATAAAAGCCTTCACCGCATCGTGCAGCGTAAGATCCACTGCCTCGTAGATGGAGAGCATCTCGTGACGTGCCTCCACCAATTGACGGGAAAACAGTTTGCGCATGGTTCACTCCAATCAGAAGTGTGCGGTCATGCAGCCCGCACGTCCAACAGTTACCGAACGTGCGTGCCGCGACTAAAACAGCATTAACCGAAACGTCCGGTGATATAGTCCTCCGTACGCTGATCTTGTGGACTAGTGAAGATAGCGTCGGTCTGACCATACTCGATTAGTGTAGCAGGCTGACCGGCAACCTCTTGTAAGAAGAACGCAGTGTAATCCGAAATACGGGCCGCCTGCTGCATGGAATGCGTGACGATGATGATAGTCATCTCGGGCGCAAGCTCGGCCATCAGGTCCTCGACCTTCTGAACGGAGGTGGGGTCGATGGCCGAACAGGGCTCGTCCATAAGCAAGACATCGGGCTGCACGGCGAGCACTCGTGCGATGCACAGGCGCTGCTGCTGGCCGCCGGAAAGCGCGAGACCGTCCTTCGAGAGCTGATTGGAAACCTCTTTCCAGAGGTTTGCGCGCTTCAGCGACTCTTCCACGATGTCATCGAGGTCGCTTTTGCTAGTCACGCCCTGCAAACGAGGGCCAAAAGCGACGTTCTCGTATATGGATTTGGGAAATGGGTTGGGCTGTTGGAAAATCATGCCCACGCGACGACGGAGGTCGACGGGGTCGACGCCCTCAGCGTAGATATCGTTGCCATCAAGCGCCATGGTGCCGCCCACGTGCGTGCCCTCTATAAGGTCGTTCATGCGGTTCATGCAGCGTAGAAACGTTGACTTACCGCAACCGGAAGGACCGATGAACGAAGTGATCTTGTTCTTGGCGATATTGAGATTTAGCCCGGTAAGCGCATTGAATTCACCGTACCAAAACTCAAAATCAGTAGCGGTGATGGCGCTTTGGTCCACGGTCGGTACGGACTGATAGACAGACATGATGCTCCTATCTGGTTAACGGCTTCGGCGCGAGAGATAGCGCGAGAACAGGTTGAACGCAAGGATGATGACCATCAGCAGAAGCGCGGTCCCATATGCCGCGTTCATGTTGATGCCATCGTTGGCAAGAAGATACAGATGGACCGTCATAGGACGACCGGAATCAAGTGGAGTCACCGGCATGTTGATGGCCTGACCCATGGTATAGAGCACAACGGCGGTCTCGCCGATCGCACGCCCGATGGCAAGAACGATGCCCGTGGCAATGCGTCCGAACGCACTGGGGAGCACGATCTTCGAAACGACCTGCCATTTGGTTGCGCCAAGGCCGTAAGCGCCCCAACGGATATAGCGCGGAACGGCACGAATGGCCTCTTCGGTGGTACGCATGACGATCGGAAGCATGAGCAACGCCAGCGCCAGCGCCGCCGAGATCATCGAGAGGCCGAGCCCCATGGCCTCGACGAAGAGCGAGTACCCGAAAAGACCCATGACGATGGAAGGAACCGATGCAAGCGTATCGGCTGCGTAGCGAATGAGATTGACGAGTTTGCCCTGCTTTGCGTACTCGGCAAGATAGACAGCCGCGAGGACAGCGATAGGCGTGCAGATAAGCATGGCAAGGGCTGTCACATAAACCGTCGAGACGATCGTCGGCCAGATGCCCCCCTCGGCGTTGACACCGTGCGGCCAGCCGAAAATGAAATCGATCGAGATATGGGGCAAGCCGTTAACGACAACGTAGGCTATGATCGCAACCAGCACCAACGTGGTGATATAAGCGGCTGCGCGGAACACGCCGAGCATGATCTTATTGGACATGTCCTTATCGATGCGCCCCTGCTTGCCGTGCGAAAGGGCACGCTTGATGCGCTCACGCGAAGAGACCTCGGTCTCGGGAGCAGCGCTTAGGGGTTCTTGGTTTGCATCCATGGCGCTACTTCCTCTTCTTAGAAATCAGACGCACGATGCCCACGAGCGCCGCAGAGATAACGAACAGAACGACACCCATACCGAAGAGGGCGCTGCGATGCAGACCGCTCGAGTAGCTCATGTCGAGTGCGATCTGGCTGGTGAGCGTGGAGAGTGGGCTGGCGATACCACCAGGGATCACAGGCGCATTGCCAACCACCATAAGAACGGCCATCGTCTCGCCGATAGCGCGACCCATGCCCAACACGATGGCATCGACGATGCCGAGCTTGGCCGCGGGAAGCACCACCTTGTAGATGGTTTGCCATTTAGTAGCGCCCATGGCATAGCTCGCCTCGCGAATGCCCATGGGAATGGAATTGAGAGCATCGATGGTGAGCGTGGTGATGGTCGGTACGATCATGATGGCGAGGACGAACCAAGCCGTCACGGCACCGAAGCCCAAACCACCCGAGATCTCAGCCACTACCGGACGGATGATAACCATGCCGAAAAAGCCATAGATGATCGAGGGGATGCCGGCGAGCAGGTCAACGGCGGGGCTGATGATACGACGCACGCGGTCGGGAGCTATCTCGACCATGTAGACCGCCGTACCGACACCGAGAGGCACGCCCATGACGAGCGCGCCGATCGTGACGAGACCCGACCCGGCCAAAAGCGCGAGGATACCGTAATGGCCTTCACTCGGAGCCCAGGAAAGGCTGAAAAACTCCGCCAATCCGATATCAGTGAACACCGGCAACGCCGAGTACGTGGTGAACACGAAAATGAGAATAACCGTCACCACGGCAAGGAATGCACAGGCGAAGAAGAGATACTGGAGCGCCTTCTCCTTTACATAGGTGCTACGCGAAACAAGGGCGAGCTCGCGCTTCTTGGATCCCGTCTCGGGTGAAACGTTATCGGTCATACGCTACTCATCCCCTTCGTCGGTGTGGGAAACGGGGATGAAGCCCGCCTCGCGAATCTGGTCGTCCATCTTATCGGAGAGGACATAGTCGATATACTCCTGCGCTGCAGCGGAAGGAGTGCCCTTCACGAAGAAGTAAAGGTCGCGCGAAATGGGATATCCCCCACTCGAAACGGTTTTCTCAAGCGGCTCGACATGATTCACAGACAGAGCCTTTACCTGGGTGGAAGCATATTTAGATTCAACGAACCCCATGGAGATGTAGCCGATAGCCCCTTCGGAGCGGCTGACAACGTCGCGCACCTGACCGGTACCGGGAAGAACGGCAGCAGAGCGATCGAAATCGAGCCCATCCATGACAATGCTCTTGAACGCCTCGCGCGTGCCCGATGCCTCGTCGCGGTTGACCAGCTGGATCTCGATATCGCTGCCTCCGACCTCTTTCCAATTGGTGATCTTGCCGGCATAGATATCACGCAGCTGCTCGAGAGACAGGTTATCGACGGGATTGTTCTCATTCACGATAACGGCAATGCCATCATGTGCGATGGTGATGCGCGTAAGCCCCAAGTCTTCCTCATCGGAATTCAGATCACGCGAGGACGTGGCGATATCTGCCGTACCGTTGCTGACGGCCTCGATACCCGCAGATGAGCCCAAACCCGAGACGAGCACATCGGTCCCTGAGGTTTCGCCATAGCCTTCGGCCGCGATCTCGGCAATAGGCAGACATGTGGTGGAACCGGCGACGGTAATGGACGTATTTGCCGCAGACCCGCTCGAGCATGCGCTCAGCATGACAATAAGGCTGCACGTCAGGGAGAGCACGCAGAAGCGAGCTATCGCATGACGCATACGGCCGCATGACGACCGCAGGCTCCGTTTTCCAGTCGATAGGAGAAGAAACGGTCGTTCAACTGCATCGTTGAAAGACCCAGATCGTGAATGTCGCACGAACGTACTCCTGTTTCCTCAAGCGATTGACGAATTGCACACGATAAATCAAGCAATCGCGGGCCAAACGTATTTATGTTATCAAATTGTAATGAAAACTTATGGATAAGCTCTGCGGATACCTCATATTCGTCAGCAAGAATATGAGGCCCGATAAACGCTTGCAAATCGTCAGGATCACATCCCGTCTCCTCGCAAAGGATACGCGCCGCCTTACCCGCGATACGTGCATACGTACCTTTCCAACCCGAATGCACCACCGCAAAGCCGCGGGGTGCCGTGAGAACCACGGGCGCGCAATCGGCAAAACAGAGCATCACCGGGACCTGGGGAGCCGTGCACACGATGGCATCGGCGCCCTCGGAAATGCTCTCGCGTATATCTTCCAGATAATCAGCACCCTGCTGCCTAACGACGACAACACGATCGCCATGCACCTGATTGGGCACCAAAAGATCATCGGAGCAATCGGAGCATCCCATGGCTTCCAATACACGCCTTCGGTTCTCCTGCACGGCAAAGGGATCGTCTCCGACATGTGAGCCTAGATTAAGCGAAGCATAAGGAGGCTCTGAGACGCCACCCGTACGCTCGGTGAACGCAAAAGTGATATGCGGATCGCGGCATTCAACAAGCGTAACGCCATCATGGTCGACACGTTTCATGCCCGCCGGCAAGGAAGTCGGTTTCAGAGCCATATATCCGTCTCCTTTTTCTGTCTGCACGATGCACGAGAATAAGAAAAGCTCCCGGACGAGCGACTCATCCGGGAGCAAAAGGAACCTTGAAAAGGCGCGTTAGAACGAACCGCGCTTAAGGAAATCGGGCAGCTCGAACTGATCGTTACCGAAATTAGGAAGCTCGGTACCGCCGACCTTACGCGTAGGAGCAGCCTGAGCAGGACTCGTAGCCGCATGAGCAGAGTCGGAAGCAGAGCTCTTGGCCTGAGCCTGAGCCTGGTTGAAGAGCTCGTCCTGACGGTTGACGTTGACATCGGTGAAGCCCGTGGCGATGACGGTGATGCGCACCTGGTCACCAAGAGACTCGTCGACAACGGTACCGAAGATGATGTTGGCTTCGGGGTCGACCGCGTTGGCCACCAGATCGGCGGCATCGTTGATCTCCTGAATACCCAGGTCTTTGGAACCTGCGATGGAAAGCAGCACACGCGTAGCACCATCGATGGAGCTCTCGAGCAAACGACTCGAGATGGCCTGCTGAGCGGCGTCAACGGCGCGGGCATCGCCAGAAGCGGTGCCGATACCCATCATGGCCGTACCGGCCTGCTTCATGATGGTCTTAACATCGGCGAAGTCGAGGTTGATGATGCCCGGAACGGTGATGAGGTCGGTGATGCCCTGGGTGCCCTGGGAAAGAACGCCATCCGCCGTAGCAAAGGCCTCGAGCATGGTGGTCTTCTTCTCGGCGATATCGAGAAGCTTATCGTTGGGGATGACGATCATGGTGTCGACGCAATCGGAAAGCGTCTTGATGCCTTCCTCAGCGGATTTCTTACGCTTACGACCCTCAAACGTAAAGGGCTTGGTGACGACGGCTACGGTAAGGGCGCCCACCTCGTTCATAGCGATATCGGCGACGATAGGAGCAGCACCGGTACCGGTGCCACCGCCCTCACCGCACGTAATGAACACCATGTCGGCGCCGGCAAGTGCCTCGGCGATATCGTCGCGGCTCTCGTCAGCAGCTTTGCGGCCGACCTCGGGGTTGGCGCCGGCGCCCAGACCACGGGTGAGATCGGTGCCGATATGTACCTTGATGTCCGCGTCCGAGATGGCAAGCGCTTGCGCGTCGGTATTGATGGCCACGAATTCAACGCCGCGGATGCCCTCTTCGATCATACGATTGACCGCGTTGGTACCACCTCCACCGACGCCGACCACCTTGATGACGGCAAGGTAGTTGTTGATCTCGTTCTCGTGCATGTCGGTCCTCCGAACATCGGTTAGGCAAATTGGGGCTGACCTAATACCTTAACCCTCAACTTGAAAGTAAATGCAAAGGTAAACCGCGTTATGTTCGCACATTATGGATGAATGAGTCAAACAATACGTCAGAAATTGTGAACATTCCAGACAAAAGGCAGGTAACAAGTGAGCATTTGGACGAAATCAATGTCCGGATACTAACTCGTGGGAGCCGAACGGAACGTATAGCTCCCGGGCGTGCGCACGTTAATGTAGGTAACGCCCTGCTCTTGATTGAGCAGCCTCGTAACGATCTTCTCCTTGCGCTGCACATCGGAGGCAGTCCCCAATGAAACCTCGACTCCCGAGGACAAGTTGACCGAAACCGCCTCGGCAGACGGAACCGAGATGCTCTTGATCTGCTTTATGAAGTCAGAGGAGAAGCCCATGGCGTACTCAAGCCCCGCATTGACGACCTTCGATGTGACCTTTTCGCCCGAGACCGGAGAGATATCGCTCGGAACGTCAACGATAAGCACCGCACCGTAGTGCTGCGCCAATGCCTGAGCGGCATCGGTGCTCGACGAGGATTGTGCAGCTGCATCATCAGCTGTTGAGGCATCACCGGAAGAATCGGAAGCCGCATCGGTCGCGGTGGCGTCACTTACCGTATCGTCATCGGCTGATGCGTCGGCTTCGGAGCCCGAAGCGGCATCGGTTTGCTGGGACGCATCGGGGGATGCCATCGCCGTGCTATTCTCGACCGTGCCTGACGAATCCGAGGACGAAAGCGACACGGGGGCGATCCACGTTTTGTTTCCGCTCACCGCCCATGCCAAATCATCGGCCGCCAGATAAACGATAGCGGAGACCTTATATTCCGTCGGCGTGATAACCAGGGTATGTGGGAACGAGCGTTCCACCTTCACGCCGGAAATCCAGGGGTTTTGTTTGAGATTTTCAGCGATCTTGTTTTCATCGACATTGAAAAGAGAGGTTCCGTCGGGGATATCGATCAGACGTCGGGCATCCGCCTCGGTCATATGCTCGCTGCCTTTGATCTGAATATCGCTTGCTGCGAACAGACCGGAGTTGACGACGATAACCACTACGACCAAAAGCGCGAGCACGACTCCGATCACGCCGAAGACAACCCCTGCACCAGCACCTGGAGTCAAGGCGGGCTTGCGCACCGCAGCCCTACGCGATGCGGTCGTGACCCCGGACTGCAGCGGATTCATAAATGGTTTAGACGCATTGGTAACGCGTGGGGTGGAGACCCTCTGCTTAGACGCTGCAAAAGATTTGCGCACCGGCGCAGCCTTCGATGGATGCACGGCAGACGACGGGTGCTGCGCCGCCGAGGGACGTTTGAATCCCGTCGGCCGAGCGGTCCCGATGGCTTTTGAAGCGATGCGTCGACCCGATACGGGCTTTGATGACGGGCGAGGTTTGGAAGGCGCCCTCAAGCCCTTGGACGATGTACGCGGACGCATGGACGCGGAAGATTGCGAGGAGGGGCGCTTCGCAGGCGTCTTACCAGCTCGACGGAACGTCGGTGCGGCGCTAGAAGCCGAGGAATTTGACTTCCGGTTGTAGCTCGACGCCATAGCGTTCCTTTACCTTCTCAGACACGTGCTTGATAACCATCGCGACATCCGTCGCCGATGCCGATCCCTTGTTAACGATAAAGTTAGCGTGTACGTTGGAAACTTCGGCCCCTCCCACGCAAAAACCCTTTAATCCACAGTCCTCGATCATACGACCGACACTCGCATCGGGGGGATTGCGAAACACCGACCCGCATGAAGGAAGACCGATGGGCTGCGTGTGGCGGCGGCGAGCGAGCGCGCGCTCCATCTTGGAACGGATGGAGGATTTATCGCCGGGTTTCAGGCACAAGGTGCATTCGAGGATGATCTCGTTGCGCGGCAGCGTGCAGGTGCGATATCCCCAAAACACGTCATCGTGCGCATAACGCTTGAGGCCGGAGCCGGGACAAAACGTCACGACGCTCTCGATGAGATTCCCGATCCATTCGTCACGTGATCCCGCATTCATGGATACGGCACCGCCTACGGTTCCAGGGATACCCACTGCGAACTCGAGACCCGTAAGCTCACGAGCCTGTGCGTCGTTTACAAGCCGCGCGAGAATCGTACCCGCCCCCACCGTGAGGGAAAGCCCATCCTCGGAAACGACCGTACGCTTGAACTCACGTCCCAGCGTGATGACGGCTCCGCGGTAACCGTCATCTGCCACCAGAAGGTTAGACCCCTTACCCAAAACAACCCAGGGGATCCCTTCTCGTTCAAGCACCGTCGTTGCGCGACGGAGCGACTGATAGCTGTGGCAGGTGATGAACAGGTCGGCACGGCCACCTATGCGGTAGGTAGTATGAAGCGCAAGTTTCTCCGATTCGATCAGATCGGTATCGATCGCACCGGACAGCGCCATGACGGCATTGAAGAGCCCCATGGGACCTAAGCATCCTTCTGCGTGTTGAGATATTCGATGAACTCGGGACCGACCGTGGTGACATCGCCCGCACCCATAGTAAGCAGGATATCGCCGGCCTCCGTCATGCGCTCGAGCTCATGGTTGAGTTCACTACGCGTGGGGCAGTAGACGACCTCCTTGCCGGGATGTCGCGCGACGACCGCATCGGCCAGCATTTTAGAGGTGACGCCGGGGATGGGCATCTCCCCTGCCGAGAACACATCGATGAGAAGCAGTCTGTCGGCATCGGCGAACGCATCTGCGAAATCGTCGACGAGAGCCTGCAGGCGGCTATAGCGATGTGGCTGGAACACCACATCGACGTGCCCATACGGAAGCGCTTTGGCGGCCGCGAGGGTCGCCTTGATCTCGGTAGGATGGTGACCATAGTCATCGACGACGGTGACCCCGTTAACCTCGCCCACATGCGTGAAGCGACGACGTACCCCCTCGAAGCTCGAAAGAGCGCGTGCAGCAGCCTCGACATCGAGACCCAATTCGTGTGCCACAGCGAGCACGGCGGTTGCATTGAGCATGTTGTGGCGCCCAGGGTTGCTCTTGATCGCGACCGGGTACTCCGAGCCATCGGAGAAGCGCACGCTGAACTCGCTGCCCACGCCCTCTTCCTCGGGATGCACACAGACGATATCGCACTCATCGCCGAAGCCATAGGTGCGCACGTTAAGGCCCGTGCTCTGTGCCAGACGAGCCAAGCGCTCGCTTTCGCCGCAGACGATGATGGTGCCATCGTCACCGACGAGATTCATGAACTTGACGAACGTCGCTTCGATTTCCTCAAGACCCGAATAGTGATCGAGATGGTCGGCCTCGACATTGGTGACGACCACGACGTTAGGCTCGAGATACAGGAAGGAGCTGTCGGATTCATCGGCCTCGGCAACGAAGTACTCGCCCTCCCCGTTGCGCCCGTTGGTATCGTAGCCCTCCACGATGCCACCGATAAGGAAGCTCGGGTCGAAACCCATGCGATCGAGCATGGTGGCGCACATGGACGAAGTGGTGGTCTTACCATGCGTGCCAGCCACCGCGATCGTCGTATAACCGTGACCGAGAGCCGAAAGCATTTTAGCGCGCGGCCAAACGGGAATGCCAAGCTCGCGTGCACGGATGAGCTCCGGATTGGACTCGGGGATGGCTGTGGAGACAACGACCACATCGGGAGATACGGCATCGATGGTCGCCGCCTCATGTCCGATATGGACCTCGACGCCCGCGCGCGTAAGCTGACGGATATAGCGCGAGGTCTTGAGATCGGATCCGGTGACCTTATAACCGCGCTCGTGCAAAACAAGCGCGATTCCGCTCATGCCGGCTCCACCGACGCCGATGAAGTGAGCGCTCTTAAATCCAGCCGTCGTGGATGCAGTCAAAGAATCGGACATGCTTAAAACCTCAATCGCGAAGCATGAATAGATAGCCCGTTAACTTTACCTCAAACGGCGCATCCGCACATACGCAACACGCAAGGCTCCACCACGCGTATAGCAAACGGGGAAAAGAAACTGTCTTTACCAGGCAAGCGCATTGAAGGCTCGTTGCAGGACAAGCACCGGCCGTGACGCGTGCGCTACAGATCGAGCACCTCATCGGCCAAACGCGAGGCGGCACTGACCTGGCCCAGCCCCTCGGCGGCACGTCGCATTTCGGCCCTGCGATCGGGGTCATCGAGAAGCTCCACGAGCGTATCGGCAAAGGAGGCGCCGTCGAGCTGGTCGTCCTTGAACATCACCGCCGCGCCGGCATCGACCAAAAAGGCAGCATTGGTGGTTTGATGATCAGCTGTGGCAAACGGATACGGAACGAGCACGGAGGGCACGGCCAGCGCCGCGATTTCAGCAACCGAAGATGCACCGGAGCGCGAAAGCACCACATCGGAAGCGGCAAGCATGTCGCCCATGTTGTCGATATACGCCTGCACGCGCCAGCGACGGGACTCCCCTTCGGAAAGCGCCAGGGAACGCTCGGTCTGATCGAAACCATCGGCACCGGTGGAGTGCACGATATACAGGTTGTCGACACCAAGTAGGCGATCCTTAAGACGCACCATCTCCTCGTTGATATGTTGCGCACCGAGCGAGCCGCCGAAGACAAGCAGGAGCGTGGCATCGTCGGGAATACCGAGAGCCGCACGGCCACGAGCGCGATCGCCCTCGATGACGCTCCTACGAACCGGATTGCCGGTGAAGCGCACGTGTTCGGGATCGCCCTCGCGCTTGAAAGCGTCCTCGGCAGCAGGCACCGAAATGCACACGCGGCGCGCGTGGGCGCTCATCATCTTGTTGGCAAGACCGGGAACGGAATTCTGCTCATGCAGCAGATAGGGCACCTTTGCGTCCTTGCACCATCCCAGCAGCGGCACCTCGACATAGGCGCCGAACCCGATAGCCGCATCGGGCTTACCGCAAACGGAAAAATACTCCGCCAGTGCACGCTTGGCCCGGTGGACACGCCAAAGGGAAGAAACGGCCGTCCAAGGACGCGAGCGGTCGAAGCCCGTCACCGTGATGGGAATGAGCTCGAAGCCCGCCTCGGGCACCAAACGGCCCTCGAGCTTGCGCTCCTGGCCCACGAACGCCACACGGCACCCGCGATCGCGCAGCTCCTCGGCAAGTGCAAGCGCTGGGTTGATATGTCCCGCGGTACCACCGGCGGCGATGGCGATAAACGGACTATCGGTCATAACGTCCCTTTCTAGATGGGTCATCTGCCCTGGAATCATAACGCACACGCGGACGCGTATCGTCTACGCGCAACCGCGCCGACGGATCGGCGTTAAGATCGACCCGTTTGTACGAGGCGGCGCGCACGGTACGCGAACGACTCTGCGCGTGGGAGCGCTCGGACCCGAAAGGCGCGCCCCTTGCTGGGCGCACGCCCCCTTGCGGGATATCGGCAGCACTCTCGGAATCAGATCCGGGAGCCCCTCCCCCTCGCCCATCGACCACGCTGAAACCGGGCTTAGCTGAACGACGGCGCACGCGGACCTCGCCCGCCGTGCTCTCGTCATAGACGGCAAAGGTGTCACGGCGAACATCGTACATACTCCTGCGCCCGCTCTCGACTGAGGCCCGCAACACCAGGCCCGCGATCATCAGACACGAGATGACAGACGAACCGCCATAACTGATGAAGGGCAAGGGCTTGCCCGTCATGGGAAGAACGTTGAGGATACCGAGCGCGTTAATGAGAAACTGAACGATCAGGATGACCCCGGAACCGCCCGCCATAAGAGCCCATAGCTTAGAGGAGGCACGCTCCGCGATCTTGAGAGCGGCATAGCACATGAGGGCGAAGACGAGAAAGAGGATAAGCGTCCCCACAAAGCCCAACTCCTCACCTATGATGGCGAGAATGTAATCGTTATGCGCCTCGGGCAAGTAGTTGTATTTCATGGTGGAGTTGCCGACACCGCGACCGAAAAGGCCGCCCGAGGCAAACGCCATAATGGCGAGCGTTGCCTGATAGCCCGAACCGTACTCATCGGACCATGGATCCTGGGAAACGAGAAATCGCGTAACGCGATACGGCTGCGCGAGCGCCGCTACCCCGACGACCGCCACCATAAGCCCAATCAGTATGAAGATCGTACGCCATTCAACACCGACGAAAAGAGCGATGGCGAAAAGCGTCACACCGATGATGAGCACGGTGCCGAAATCGGGTTGAATGAAAATCAGACCGCATGGAACGACAACAGCAACAACAAGGCGCGTGATCAGTTGCGAAGAGTCGATCGCACCTTTGACATAGCAATCATCGAACAGCTTGGCGACGAGTACGATGAGCACCGGCTTGGCAAACTCCGAAGGCTGGAACTGAAAGCCCGCTATGTTGATCCAACGGACCGCACCGCGGCTACCATGTCCCACGAGCATGACGCCAAGCAGGAGCAGAACGACGGCACCCCATGCGAACCACACGACATCGCTATCGAACATCCAGGTGGGAAGAACGAGCACGATGGCAGCCAGGACGGTGAGGCCTATGAGCATGACCACCGCCTGGCGGAAGAGGAAATACGTCGAGCTCCCAAACTCTTTAAGCGCCTCGACGGAAGATGCCGAATACACCATCAAAAGGCCGAAACCGAGGATCGCGAACAAGCAAACCGAGAAGATCAAACGCGGTCGCATCACACGTGCGGGGATACCGGCGATGAACTTCTCACCAAAAGAGGAATGTTCAGGTTCCGACCCGCGCCTCTCGAAATGCTTATCGGGAGAGGGAGAGCCCTCCCTTCTTTGGGGAACGCGCTCGCTGTATGAACGCATATCGTCGCGTGCCATGGCTACTCCACGGAGCCGCGCGCAGATCGAGCACGAAGCTCGCTGAGGTATTCCTTGAAGGCGCGCCCACGCTCCTCGTACCCCGAAAACTCATCGAAAGACGAGCAGGCGGGGCTCAACAGCACGACATCACCCTGCTTGGCAAGCGAACGCGCCACGTCGACAGCATCGCGCAGATGATCCGCACAGGCGATGTCGACATCGCCTTCGATATCGGCCTTGTCGAGAGCCTCCATGAAGCGATCGCGCGCATCGCCGAAACACACGACGGCACGCGCGCTGTCCATCACCGTACGCGCAAAGCTCTCAAGCGGAGTGCCCTTATCGTGACCTCCAAGCAAAAGGACCACATCGTCATCGGGAAATGCCGTGAGCGCCTTCTCGACCGCATCCGTATTGGTAGCCTTGGAATCGTTGTAGAAACGCACGCCATCGATAGCGCCACACGGCTCGATGCGATGCTCGAGCGCCTCGAACGAACGCAGGCCCTCACGCACGTGCGCCGGCGCGGCGCCAGCGAAAAGCGCTGCGGTCGCGGCGCAAAGCGCATTGATGACATTGTGATGGCCGGAGATCTTAAGCTCATCGGCGCGAACAAGCTCGGTTTCAGCGCCGTCAAGACGCACGACAAGAGTGCCTTCGCGCACGAAGGAGGCATCCGCATCTCCCGTATCCTCGAATGCGACCCTGCAGATGCGTCGATCGTCGGTATAGATGAGCTCACGGAATTCCTCGATACCCTCGTCCTCGGCATCCACCACGATGAGGTCATGGGCATCCATGTTCTGGAAGAGCTTGATCTTCGCGAAGGCATAATTCTTATGGCTACGGTGCCAGGAAAGATGGTCGGGCGTGATGTTGAGCAGAATGCCGACACGTGGATGCAGCTCACTTGTGGTGGCAAGCATATAGCTCGAAAGCTCAGCCGCAAACCATTCACCCGGTGCGCGATCATCGACCTTGGTAATGGCCGGATCACCGATGTTGCCCACCGCGAGTGAAGCTTCACCCGACGCGCGCAAGAGGTGATCGACGAGCGAGGTGGTAGTGGTCTTTCCGTTCGTACCGGTAATGCCGATCCAGCATTCCGGCGAAAGACGGTACGCAAACTCAGGCTCACCCATAATCTGGACGGCATGGTCACGTGCCGAAGTGAAAAACGCACTGAACTCAGAGATACCCGGGCTAGAGACGCAGATGTCGAAGGACCCTTCCACCTTTTCGGTACCATAGGCGAAGGTTGCACCCTGCGCCTCGAGAGCGCGTGTCGCATCGGTGGGTTCAGACGAGCCGCCGCCGTAAACGGTGACCGACGAGACGCGATCTCCCAGATGGGCAACGCCCCAGCGCGCCACATCGAGTCCCGTCATGCCCTGACCGAGTACGCAAAGGCTGAAACTTTGAGGAAGAGCCATCTGTATTCACTATCCCAACTGGAAAAAAAGCGCCAAACCGAGAGCACCGAACGCCGCGGAGATGATCCAGAAACGGATGACCACCTTTGTCTCCGCCCATCCCTTCTTCTCGAAATGGTGATGGAGCGGAGCCATAAGGAACACACGCTTGCGCGTAAGGCGGAAGTAAGCGACCTGGATCATCACCGAGAGGGTCTCGATGATGAAGAGCCCACCGATGATAAGCGAGACGACCTCGGTATTGATCATGATAGACGTGCAGGCAAGGGCGGCACCGAGCGCCAACGAACCGGTATCTCCCATGAAGATGCTCGCGGGATAGCAGTTAAACCAGAGGAAACCGACACAAGCGCCCGCGCATGATGCACAAAAGATCGAAAGGTTGGGGTCGCCGCAGATAAACGACATAGCCGCCATGGCGAGCATGGCGAACATCGACGTACCACCGGCAAGGCCGTCAAGACCATCAGTGAGGTTAACCGCATTGGAAAGGCCCGCGATGAGCAGCCAAGTGAAGATGAGGTAGATCCACGGGAGCGTGATGGTCGCACCGCCGAACGCGACCGTAGTGGAAAGCACCGATAGGTCGATGGTGAAACCACCCGGGAAACGCACCTCAGCGGGAACCCCGCAGGCATTGACCGCAAAGAGCGTGAACGTAACGCAGATCAGCGTGAGCCCCACCATCTTGGCTTTAGGGGTCAGGCCAAGCGAGCGTCCATGCGTGACCGACGTCACATCGTCGATAAGACCCAGCAGGCCTGTCGCCAACGTAGCCAAAAGAACGGCCACGAGGCGGTTGGTGAGCCTACCCATGATAAGGCACGTTATCACCAGGGACACGAGGATCACCACGCCGCCCATGGTCGGCGTGCCCTGCTTCACGAGGTGGCGCTTGGGGCCGTCGGCACGCACCTGCTGGCCGATTCCCTCGACCTTGAGCAGACGGATCCAAAGCGGCATGAGCACCATAGCGATGATGGCTGAAACACCTGCAGCCAAAAATGCCTGGTATGTGGGGTACATCGGATTGCCCAGCATTAGCAGATCCCCTCTACGAAACGATCAAGTTCGACGAAGCGCGAACCCTTAGCGAGCACCAAATCATCGGAAGCGATAACATCGCCGAAGGTCGCAAGGGCGGTCTCCCACGTATCGCTCACATACACGTCGTCCTCACTCATGCCCATCATGCGCGCAGCGTCCGCCATAGCCTCGGCCATGGCGCCACCCACGCACACCAAGATATCGGGGTGCTTGCCCGCAGCGTAGGCACCGGTAAGCTCATGCAGGCGACGCGCCTCGTCACCCAACTCACCGATCTCGCCGAGCACCGCGATACGGTTGCCCTTGCACTCGAGGCTCATCAGCAGGTTAAGCGCGGCCGCCGTGGATTCGGGGCTTGCGTTGTACGTATCGTCGATCACACGTGCACCCGAACGTGCGCGACGGATATCCTGACGCCTTCCCGTAATGGCAAGGTTGCGGAATGCGGCATCGATCTCATCGAACGAAATGCCCAAACGATGCGCGAGCGCGGCGGCATAAAGCGCATTGGGGACGGACTGAGCGCCGAAAATCGAAAGCTTCGTGGAAAGCGACCCGTCCTCGAAATCGATATCGAACGCAGGGCAACCATCTTCACAGACATGAATATCGCGCCCGCGCACGGCATCCCCCTCACCCGTGCCCACGAGCATCGTGGCGATTCCCGCAGGCGTAGCGAACGAATCGCGGATGAACGGGGTGAAGTCGTCCTCGCCACCCAAAATCAGCAGACAATCGCCCGATTGCGCAGGTTCCATACCGGACACGATCTCGGCCTTGGCGCGCGCGATGTTCTCGCGGCTCCCCAAGATGCCGATATGCGAAGTGCCCACTTTGGTGACAATGGCGTACGCCGGGCGCGCGCACCGCGTGAGGCGGTCGATCTCGCCCGTATGGTTCATGCCCATTTCCAAAATGAGCATCTCCGTGTCTTGAGGGGCCGAGAGTATGGTCATCGGCATACCGATGAGGTTATTGAAGTTGCCTTTGGTGACCCAGACGCGATAACGGCACGCGAGAAGCGCGGCAAGGGTGTCTTTAGTAGTGGTCTTACCGATGGAACCGGTGACACCGATGACAGTGGCACTCAGGCGATCGCGGTACCACGCGGCGAGCTCGAGCATGAACTCGGTGGGATCGGAAACGACGAGCAGCGCTGCGCCGGTAGCCTCAGCAGCTTCCTTAAGCTCCGAGGAGGGCTCGCGCGTCATGACGACGGCGCCCGCCCCACTCTCAAGAGCCTGCTGGGCGAAATCGTTACCGTCCACCTTCTCACCAGGGAAAGCAACGAACAGGGAATCCTTTTCGACTTGGCGCGAATCGATCACGCAACCGCGGCACACGCGCTCGGCGGCACCCGCACATAGCCTGGCACTGGAATTATCAGCCAGGTCTTGGGCGGAAATCTCTACCATGTATCGCTCCTTTATGAGCCCGAAACAGTCAGCGGACTATTGTACCTGAGCATTGTGGACATTTAGGGACGCGCGCGAGCCTTAAGCTCCCAAGTCCTGAAGGGCCTCGGTCATAATGGTCTTGAACGGGATGGCGGCCTGAGATCCATGCACCGGCGTATGGTCCAGTGCCACATAGCAGAGCGCTTTTGGATTCGCCGCTGGTGCAAAACCGACAAACGATGACATAAAGCTGTCCTTGCGGTATCCACCCGAGTCGTCCGCCTGCTCACCCGTGCCCGTCTTACCCGCTACGTCATAACCGTAGATCTGAGCCTGGGTGCCCGTACCCTCTTCGACCACCGTCTGCATGCATGACGTGATGAATTGACAGGTATCGGAGCTCAAAACGCTCCGGTCCTCTTTACTCCAATCCTTCTCCTCGCCCGAAGAGGACTTAAGAAAGTGCGGGGTCTTGAGCGTGCCGCCGTTGGCGATGGCCCCGACGCCGCGCGCGACCTGTACAGGCGATACGGAAAGTCCCTGGCCAAACGACATAGACCCCAACGTAGAGCCATCATATTCGTTGCGCTTCTTGACGATGCCCGAGTTCTCGCCGGGAAAATCGACCCCGGTCCTGAGACCGATATCGAAACGCTTGATGACGTTCTTGTTGAACTTGTCCTCGCCGATGGCCTCGCCCACGCAAACCATACCGACGTTGGAGGACCGACGCAGGATCTCCCGAACGTCCATGGTCATGCCGTAGCTACGGTTGTCGTCGTCGCTTACCGTGCTGTCTCCCACCTTAATGGTGGCGGGCACCGAAAAGCTCGTATCGGATTTGATCGCGCCCATCTCGGCACCGCCCGCGCACACCATGGTCTTGAAGACCGAACCCGGCTCGTACGCATCCGTAACCAGACGCAGATTCATGTCCTCGGTTTTGGCGTTTGCGAGATCGGTGGGATCGTAAGTGGGGTACGAGCAGGCCGCAAGGATCTCACCCGTGGCGGGGTCGGTGACGATCGCGGAGCCGTATTCGGCGTTAGTGTCCTGAACGCTTTGAGCCAGGGCCTCCTCGGCGACGCGCTGGATGTTCACATCGATGGTCAGTACCATATCGGCGCCGTCCTTGGCGGGCGTCTTCTTGTAGGCGCCCCCTGCTATATAGGCACCATCACGCTCACGTTCGCGAACAATGGACCCGTTCGTTCCAGCGAGCTGCTTCTCATATTGTTTCTCGAGACCCGTCGTACCCACGTTATCAACGTTCACCACGCCCAATACCTGGGACGCCAAACTGCCGTACGGGTAAACGCGCTTCATGGCCTCTTCGAAGCCGATACCCGCAAGCTGCATATTCTCAAGTTTTTTCGCATCGTCCGCATCTACCTGGCGTTTGATGTACACAAAGGGCTGCGAGCTTTTGACAAGAGAGCGCACGGTCTTTTTATCGAGCCCGAGCACATCCACCAGAGCTGCGATGACCTGTTTAGGCTTCTTGACCAATTGGGGATTGACGTAGACGTTCTTGCACTCAACGCTCGATGCAAGTACGTTCCCGTTACGATCATACATAGTCCCGCGCTTGGCATAGAGCGTCTGCGATGTGACGCGACGGGCATCGGCACGGGCGCGGTACTTCTCCCCGTCTAGCACTTGGTAGTCGAACAAAGCCGCCACGCCCACTGCCACGCCAAGCCCCATGGCCGCTGTGACGAGCTTGCGCCGGGAGATGGGTTCATCGCCCGGATACGAAACGGACCCGCCGCCTCTCCCCGATCCCAAAGAGCCGCGACGCCGCACGGGCGTCCCCGCCGAATCACGAAGTCGCTCGTACGCACGCGAGCGCCCGTCAAGCGGGCGCTCGTTCACATCGTTTCGTTGATAAGAAGAGGATCCGGAACGTGAAGAGGTCGTTCTTCCCGCCCGATCGCGAGAATAATCTCGGGGCATCGTCGCTCCTATATATTATGAATTAGAGGAAGCGGTCGCGGCATCCGTGGAGGCAGTCGAGGACGCGGAAGCGGTCTCGGCCGTCGAGGAAGACGAAGCGTCGTCAGCGCTGCCATCCGAGGAGAAATCAAGCGTGACGGAACCCTCGGCCTCGACCATGCCGTAACCCGCGGCAAGATCGCGAATACGCGTTTCGGAACCGTATACCGAGCGCATGACCTCAAGGTCCTTGATCTCGGTCTGGGCGTTCTCGATAGAAGCGGTGGTGGCAGCATTGGCATCAAGCACCGCAGCTGTCGCGCTCGCGAGCGTGACGCGCCCCAAGCCGATGACGATAAATGCCGTTACCAATAGGGCGAAGGTCTTAACCACATGAGTGAAGACCGGGCTCACAGCCTGATTGGCCTCGCGTCCGGCGCCCGTGAGCACGTTAAGCTGCGGGCGCTCCTGGACCGCGGGGCTTACGACATAACCGGAGCCGGGCTCCTCGTATGCCGGAACCGGCTGCATATCATAGGCATATGCTGCATTTGAAGTATGGTAACCCATGATATGCGCCTCCCATCCCGAGTGCGTTGGTGGTGTGTTTAAACCACGTTTCTGGTGCGCGGGATGGATCCAAAAAGCGTGCGCGAGCTATAAACGCTCGGCGACGCGGATCTTGGCCGATCTCGCTCGCGGATTGCGCTCCACCTCATCGGCTTTGGCAACCAGCGGTTTTTTGGTGATGACCTTGAGTATCGGAACATGTCCGCACACGCATACCGGAATCTCCGGCGGACACGTGCAGCCCTGTGCCATCTCCTTGAAATGGTTCTTGACGATGCGGTCTTCCAGCGAATGATACGAAATGACGCAGATGCGCCCTTTCGGATTGAGCCAACGGGTCGCAGCCTCAAGAGCACGCTCCAGCACCTCGAGTTCGTGATTGACCTCGATGCGGATCGCTTGGAAACTCCGTTTAGCCGGATGGCCTCCATGGCGGCGCGCTGCTGCGGGAATACCCGCTTTGATGGCCTCCACGAAATCGCCGGCCGTTCGAAGAGGCTCCACTTCGCGACGGCGCACGATCTCGCGTGCGATCTGCGAAGCGAACTTCTCCTCACCGTAGACACGAAGGATGCGCGCGAGGTCGGCTTCGTTATAAGTGTTGATGACCTCAGCTGCGGTTAAAGTGTTATTTCGTGCATCCATTCGCGCGTCTAACGGGGCGTTCTCGTCGTTATACGTGAAGCCCCTTTCCGGAAAATCAAGCTGTACGCTCGAAACCCCCAGATCAAGAAGGAAGGCGTCCACACCAGGTACCTCGGCCGAGCAGAGCAGCTCGTCCAGGTCGCCGAAATTGCCTTTCAGCAACTTACGCGGCGTCGCGGGAACTTCGCGCTCAAGGCGTTCCGTCGCCGCGGCAAGTGCCATATCGTCCTGATCGATACCCAAAAGCAAACCATCCTCGCCGATGACCTCAGCCATCCTGACGGAATGCCCGGCGCCGCCAAGCGTGCAATCGCACACGACGCTTCCGCTTTTGAGCCGAAGGGTTTCAAGTACTTCCTGGAGCATGACAGGTTCATGCCGATATTCTCGTGTCAACGTTCCCTCCCCATCCATGTTTCGTCACTACTGCTTCTTCCTGAAAAACAGAGCCATCAGATCCTCATCGGATTCCTCATCCTCTGCATCGGACTCAACGCGATCCCAAATCTCAAGGTGGTCGCGGTTACCGAAAACCGTGACCTCGCGATCGAGATGAGCCGCGCGGCGCAAGTCCTCGTTAAGACTGATACGACCTGCGCTGTCGACATCCACAGGCATCGCGCGCTTGTTGATCAGTCTCATGAGGCGTGAGTCCTGGGGATCGCGCGGATCGTATCCGTCGCGACCCTCGCGATCCATGAACAGGCTGTTGACCCACTCATCGAAAGCAGCGTCGGAAAACACGTACAGGGCATCGACATCGAGGGCTTTGAACACGCAAACGTGCTCCCCAAGTTGGTCTCGAAAGAGCGCAGGCAGGGAAAGACGGCCCTTGGCATCGAGATTTCTCTCGAAAGAACCTTTCAAACCCATATATGCGCCCTCCTCTCGGTTACTCAGATGGCACGTTTGCGGGGAACCACCCCGCTGTCGACGCCTTCAATAATATGGGCTGACCATCCTTTCCGCAACACTTTTTCCCACTCTCTCCCCCACCTCAACCCACACTCACACCCACGCTGAAGAAAGTGACACTCCGAACATCTATTCGGAAACACAATATATTGTGTTTAAAATTGAAAATCGATGCCATCCATGGCACCGTTCACCAAACCCGAACCTTCAAGTTGAGCTTTAAACGAATTTTTGAGACCACGGATCTTTGCAACGAGAACGTTTCATAAAGCCATCAAAAACAAGGGTGCCCATGCAAGGCATAGGCACCCACTAAAACACACGGCTTGTAAACCAGATAACAAAATACCAGGTAAATAGCCATATTGAAGAGCTTGATATCTAAGCGCGCGGATGCGCGGCGATATAGACCTCTTGCAATTGGGTCCGATCGACATGCGTGTAGATCTGAGTGGTGGCGATGTCGGCATGCCCAAGAATCTCTTGCAGCACACGCAAGTCCGCCCCACCACTCAACATATGGGTCGCAAAGGAGTGCCTAAGGGTATGTGGGTGCAAACCTTCGATACCCACATAGCTGCCATAGCGCTCGCAGGTGGTGCAAACCGATTGGCGGGAGATACGCCGGCCGTTCTTGTTAAGGAAGACCGCCTCGGAGTCGGAAGCGCCACGCGCGTGAGCCGCCAGCTTGGCGCGCGCGTCCTCAAGATAGCTACGCAACGCCGCGAGGGCCGTTCCCGTAACGGGGACCAAACGCTCCTTGGAACCCTTGCCGAACACGCGTAAGAACTCATCGTCGAGATAAAGATCACGCAAGTTGAGGCCGCAAAGCTCGCTCACGCGCAAGCCGCAGCCATAGAGAACCTCAAGCTCACAGCGATCGCGTAGGCCGCGCTCATTTTGAGGAAAGTCCTGATCGAGCAGACGCATCGCATCGTCAATGGAAATGCAATCGGGCAGGCGCTGGGCCTTTTTTGGGAGCTTTAGGGTCGAGGTGGGATTTCTTTCGGTTATCCCCTCGCGCGCCATGAATTTATGGAAGCTCTTCACGGCTGAGAGCGCGCGTTCAACCGAGGTGTCGGCATAACCGCCCTCGCGTCGACTCGCTACGAAAGCCTCAACATCTTGGCGCCCCACCTCACGAGGAGTCCCGACCCCCCGTTCGGCAAGAAAAGAGATGTACGTCGTGAGGTCGCGACGATAGGCGGCAAGTGTATTGGGCGCAAGACCGCGTTCCACATTAAGGTAATCGAGGAATTCCCGAAGCGCGCGGAAGAGCGCAGCGGGCACATCCGCGCAGGCGTCCCCGCTCCCGACAGCAGAAAACGCCCCCGGCGGCGTCAAGCCATCCGAGGGCGCATATGATGCGCTATGTAGCGAACGAGCAGAAATGGGACTAGTCCTCAGCGCCGTTGACCGGCGTCACCTGCAGGCGGTCAACGCCCTCATGGAGACCGATGGACGCGCGCACGAACTCGCGGAACAGGGGCTGAGGGTTGGTGGGACGGCTCTTGAACTCAGGATGAGCCTGCGTCGCCACGTACCACGGATGGACGTCGCGCGGAAGCTCGACCATCTCGACCAGGCGCTCGTCGGGTGAAACGCCCGAGATGACAAGGCCCGCCTCCTCAAGCTGATCGCGGAAGGCGTTGTTGAACTCAAAGCGATGACGATGGCGCTCGTAAACCAGCTCCTCGGCATATGCTTCGCGTGCAAGGGTATTCGCTGCGAGCTTGCAGGGATAGGCACCGAGGCGCATGGTGCCGCCCTTCTCGGTAACGTCTTCCTGCGACTCCATGAGGTCGATGACGCTGTAGGGGCCATCCGGATCGAACTCAGAGGAGCTCGCGCCGGCAAGACCCGCCACGTTGCGGGCGAACTCGCAGACGGCGACCTGCATACCAAGGCAAATGCCCAAGTAAGGAATCTTATGCTCACGCGCGTACTCGGCAGCAAGGATCTTACCTTCGAGAGCACGCTTACCGAAACCGCCCGGCACGAGGATACCGGACGCGTCGTTGAGGACCTCGTCGACGCTCGCGGCATCGAGGCTCTCGCCATCGACGAGCTGCACGTCCACGTGACGGTCGTAGAAAACGCCCGCGTGATGCAGGGCCTCGATAACCGACAGATAAGCATCGGGGAGCTGCGTGTACTTACCGACGACGGCGATCTTCACCTTATCGGAGTGCGCGTTGGCAGCGTTCTGCTTAGCGAGGAACGCATTCCATTCGCTCATGTCGCGCTCGCGCGGGTCGAGACCAAGGCGCTCGCAGATACGCAGATCGAAATCCTGCTCGGCAAGCAGCTGCGGCACATCGTAGATGCTCGCGCAGTCCTCGTTGGTGAACACGCAGTCGGTGTCGACATCGCAGAAGCTCGCGATCTTAGAACGAATGGCATCGTCGATATGGTGATCGGAACGAAGCACGATGATATCGGGCTGGATACCGAAGCTGCGCAGCTCCTTGACGGAATGCTGCGTAGGCTTGGTCTTAACCTCGTGAGCCGCGGAAATATAGGGAACCAGGCTCACATGGATGTAGCATACGTTCTCCGCACCGGCATCCTTGCGGTACTGGCGGATGGCCTCGACGAACGGCTGCGACTCGATATCGCCGATAGTGCCGCCCAGCTCGGTGATGACCACATCGGAGCCGGTCTGCTCCTCAACGCGACGGAACTTATCTTTGATGGCGTTGGTGACGTGCGGGATAACCTGCACGGTACCGCCCAAGAAATCGCCCTTGCGCTCGCGATGGATCAGGCTGCGGTAAATCGCACCCGTGGTGAAGTTGGAATCGCGCGTGAGGTTCTCGTCGATGAAGCGCTCGTAATGACCGAGGTCAAGATCGGACTCGTAACCGTCCTCGGTAACGAAAACCTCGCCGTGCTGAAACGGACTCATGGTTCCGGGGTCGACATTGAGGTACGGATCGGCCTTCTGCATGGTGACCTTGTAGCCGCGCGCTTTTAGCAAGCGTCCCAAAGATGCGGCGGTAATACCCTTGCCCAGCGATGAAACGACGCCACCGGTTACAAAGACATGCTTGGTCATATTGAATTACCTGCACTTCCCGTGAGAGTGTTTACTGTTACTTCCTTCACGGGTCTTCATTCTAACGCGCGGCATGAGCATGCGCGCTCGCATTTATCAATTCGCAACAAAAAACGCCCGACCCCATAAAGGGTCGAGCGTATGCTTTACGCATTATTAGCCGAACGAGACTTGGACAACGCCGCCGATAAACCTAGACGTTAACCGTGGAACAGCGTATGGCGTTCGAACTTAGGCTCGCAGCACACGTTGATACCGAGCTTGCGATACATGTTCTCGTCAGTCTGCGAAATGATCACGCTGAAAAACGCATCGCATCCGCGAAGCTCTTCGAGACCGGCGAGTACGCGAGCAGCCTCCTCGTTTTTCGCCGAGGTGATCGAGAGCGCCATGAGCGTCTCGTCGGTATGGAGGCGCGGATTCTGACTCCCCAGATAGTGCACCTTAAGTCGGCTGATGGCCTCGATAGCCTCATCGCTGATAACCTCAGCCTCCATATCGACACCGCTCACCGCCTTGAGCGCGTTCATCATAAGCGAGCTCGCCGCACCCAGACGCCCCGAGGTCTTTCCCGTGACCACGTCCCCATCCGGTATCACCATCGCACCAGCAGGAGCGCCCGTGTCCTGCTCGCGCTCAAGCGCCGCCGCCCGAGCACGTCCGTAGTCCTCATCGATATCCGCCTTCTTCATAATAGAGCGCAAGCGCTGCACCTGGATGTCGTCTGCACCGGTACGCTTAACGACCTCCGCTGCGGCGAAATAGCGACGCACGATCTCCATCCGGCTGGCCTCGGCGCAAGCCGCATCATCGGTGATGGCGAACCCGACCATGTTGACACCCATGTCGGTCGGACTCTTATAGGGACTCTCCCCCAAGATCTTCTGCATGAGTGCATGCACCACGGGAAACGCCTCGACATCGCGGTTGTAGTTGACCGTGGTCTTGCCGTACGCCTCAAGATGGAACGAATCGATGATGTTGGCATCATCGAGATCGGCCGTCGCCGCCTCATAAGCGATGTTGACAGGATGCCCAAGCGGAAGGTTCCATACAGGGAAGGTCTCGAACTTGGCATACCCGGCCGCAACGCCGCGCTTATGCTCGTGGTAGAGCTGCGAGAGGCAGGTGGCGAGCTTGCCCGAACCGGGACCGGGTGCCGTCACCACCACCAGGGGACGCGTCGTTTCAACGAACTCATTTTTGCCGTAGCCCTCATCCGAGACGATGAGGTCGACGTCATGCGGATAGCCCTCGATGGGATAGTGCAGGCACGCAGGTACGTCCAGGGCATCGAGACGGCGTCTGAACGCATCAGCGGCGGGTTGGTTGGCATACTGGGTGATGGCCACCGCCGCCACGCGCATGCCGTTCACGCGAAACAGATCGACAAGACGCAGCACGTCCTCGTCATACGTGATGCCCAGGTCGCCACGCGCCTTGTTCTTCTCTATATGGTTGGCGTTGATGGCGACGATCACCTCGACGTCGTCGGCGATGCTTTTCAACATGCGGAATTTGCTGTCGGGCTCGAATCCGGGAAGCACGCGGCTCGCATGGTAGTCATCGAACAGTTTGCCACCGAACTCAAGATAGAGCTTGCCGCCCAACTGGTCTATGCGCGATCGGATCTGGGCTGCCTGAAGCTCGATATAGCGGTCGTTGTCGAATCCTCGGCGCATGGGCGACTCCTTTAGGCAAAGCGATACGTTGGAAAATGTTTCCAAACGATTATAACGAAGCGCCCCCTTCCTCCAGGCTTGCCGCGTCGCCCCGGCACACGCCCTGAAAGGTTCTCGCAACTTCGATTTGAAAAACAAGCAGATAGATGCCCTGCGCGGACACGAAACCGGCAAAGGCGCCCTTGCGAACGGCAATCTAATCCCACCTAATCCCCATCGGTTGATATCGGTTGAAATCGCCCATTGGAATATCAACTCGCCCCTACTGCAGGGATTAGACAAGCGCGCCTTACGTTTTCCTTAAGCCGGCCGACACATAAGACGAGCTGTATCGACCGGCTTGGCTGTTCAGTTCGGGGCGTCATGCCCCCTTAAGGGAAGGAAGCACATGAAGAAGAATCGCAAAACGAGCGTGAAGCGCATCGCCCGCACCGGTGCCGTCTTCGGCCTCGTCGGCGCGCTCGCCCTCGGCGGACTCTCCGCCTGCAGCACGACATCCGGCGCCTCGTCTTCCAGCGCAAGCGCCACGGCGAACGTCGAATCGGCGCAGCAGCTCGCCAAGAAGCTCACCTTCGATGTCAACGAGATGCCCCAGGCGACCAAGAAGGTCGTCTATCTCTCGGGATCATGGAAAGAGATGGGCAAGCAGTTCGCCGATCAGGCAACCGAAGAGCTCAAGCGCTACGTCGCAGACGGGCTCTCGGGAACCGTCGCCACCTATGGTTTCGACGGGGCGCGCGACCTCGAGGAAAAATACCTCACCTACTACGAGAAGAACGCACCCGAACTCGTCGAGCTCTATCAGGGCATGGCCGAGGGTATCGACCTTAGCTACGAGGATTTCATGCTCGGTATCATCTCGTTCTACGACACCCCCGAAGAGGAAGAGGATTCCGAACGCGCGGCAGATACCTGCAGCAATATAGCCGCATGGGGATCTCAGACCGAGGGAGGCAAGCTCATCGTCGGCGCTGACTGGGACTCCAATGGATCCACCTCCTATTACATGCCCACCGTGGTGGCCTATCCCGAAGATGGCAATGCCTTTATCTCCGAGAGCAGCTTCCAGGGCAACCTCGTCTTGAACGACAAGGGTCTCGTCGTCGCCGGCTCATCGGGCCAGAACGCCGAAGAAGGCGATACGGGCATGGGCATCCCCGTGATGTGCGCTCAGTGGCTCAACGCCGCCAATTCCTCAACGGCCGAGGAGGCACAGAAGAACTACCTCAAGCACTACACCACCGTCTACGGCGACAACGCCAACCTCAACGACACCGAGGGCGGCCACGTTGTGGTGGAGGCAACTGCGGCCCACAATGCCACGCGTTCGTCGGGCGATTTCGGTGAAACCGACTACCTCATCGCCACCAACGACTTCATGACCGACGAGATGCAGTCCTCGGTGCTGCCCGCAGGCTCGGGCTACGACGACTGCCGCCCGCGCTACTACACCGAAGAGGCGATCCTCAAGCGCGATACGGGACATGCCACCGCACGTACCATTGCCGACGCCTTGGGCTCCACCGCCTATACCACCGACGGAACCACCTGGGTCGAGGACAACTGGAACGCCGAGACGGGCCTCAACTCGCCCGAAGCGGTGTCGCCCTACTATCAGAACATCATGAAGGCCATCGCGGTTCCCGAAGACGGCACCTACTACGTCATGAACGGATGCTCTAACACCCAGATCTCGCAGCTGCCTAACGCAAACGGCACCTACGTGCAGATCAAGCTCGCAGCAAGCGCCGAGGAGTCGGCCCAGGCCGCGCGTGAGACGGCAAACTCCCTCATCTATAGCGCAGGCTCGGCCATCGACCACGCCACGGGCGACACCACCGAGGCCAAAGAGGCGCTCAACAGCGCCAAGGAGGAATTGGTGCGCGGCGATGCCTACTTGGTGAAGGCGGGTCTGCAGACGGGCACGCGCGCTCAGAAGCTCATCGGCCGCGCCGCCAGCGCGTTCCTGCGTGCACAGGATTACGCCCAGAAGGCGATCGGCGACCCGCAGGCCGTGCTCGACCTGTAAGCGATTCTCAGCCATGCCATCACCGCAGACGCCCGCCGCGCCCGCGGTCTTTTGAGAAAGGACTCCCATGGAGACCAAAAAGGACATCATCGAAAGCATCCTCGAATCAGGCGTCACACGCCGGAGCTTCATCGGGGTCAGCGCCGCCGCAGCCGGCGTTGGACTTGTCGGCTGCTCCACCTCCACGAGCTCGAAAGACTCCTCCGATGACGGCAGCACGAGCGAAGCCGTGATCGACGGCGTCGACCTCGATCTCGTACCCTCGACTACGCCACAGTTCGCCCTCCTCGAAGGCACCTGGAAGGAGATGGGCGCACAGCTCGCCAAGGAATTCCCCGAGGAGCTCAAATGCGCCATCAACCTCTCGGTAGGCTCGGCCATGTCGACGCTGGGCGACTACGCCACGCTCAAGGACCGCTACGAGCCCTATCGCGAGATCTACGATAAGTATTTCGACCACGAGAAGGACGGTAAGCTCACCGATTTCGCCGAAGGCATCGCAGATGAGCTCGGCCTCGATTTTTGGCAGGTGGGCTGCCTGCTCTTCCCCGCATCTCCCGAAGGCGAGGTGCCCGATGACGAAACCGAGGACGAGCGCGACTGCTCCGCCGCCATCGCCTGGGGCGAGGCCACTGCAGACGGCGCCAAGGGCTGCATCTCCGTCATGGACGCCGATATCGACGTTCAGGACCTGCATTACATGCCCGTCATCATCTATAAGCCCACGCACGGCAACCTGTATGCCTGCATGAACGGCGTCTTCGGCTCCGTTGCCAACCACAAAGGCTTTGCCATCCAGTCCCCTGGCGGCAGCTCCGATACCGGTCCCTCGTACGGCACCTTCCCGCACATGTGGATCGCGGCTTACTGCGACAATGTCGAGGAGGCCGTCGAGTTCATGGGCGACCCCGAGGGAAGCAAGAAGAAGTGGGTGCCGCTCGTAAGCGACTTCAACATGATGATGTGCGATGCCGAGGGCAACGCTCTCGACTACCAGGTAAGCAACTGGGCGCGCGCTATCCGCAAGAACGGCGACGTCAAGGTGCTCTCCCCCACCGATGGCGACGTGATGCCGCAGGAGACCAGCACCTATCTGGTCACGAACAACCTCTATCTCTCCGAGCCCATGCTCGGTCACGTACTCTCCAACGTTCAGCGCGACATCGAAGTTTACTGGGATGATGTCGAACCCCGTTACTGGACCGTCGACAAGGTGCTCTCAGACGCGGCGGCAAACGGCGGCATCACGCTCGATACCCTCGCGCAAGCAGAGGGCGAGACGCGCTACTACATCCCCGAAGGCTGGAACTACGACTACTTCCCCGATTGGAAACTCGGTCGTTGGGTCCCCTCGAGCATCTACGACAAACTCGACGAGGAAGGCGGCCTCACGCGCGCCGAGTACTATGGCGACAACTACAAGCCCAAGAAGTGGGGCGACCCCATGCCCAAGGAAGAGTCGCGCAAAGTCGAAGCCTGGGCCGCCGGCTGGCACAGCCCTTCCTGGTCTGCCACCCCCAAGGTGTCGACTATGGGCTATTGGGCGCCCACGCCGGTCGCGGACACCGATAAAAACGGTTCACGCGATCTATTCGACTCCAACACGCGCACGCTCTACTACATGAACGGCTCGAGCGCACGCACCCTCTCGAACACCGTCGACGCCACGGGAACCTACGCCATCGTCCGCTTCCCCGAAAAGATCAAGAAAGGCGACGACATCCAGGCTACCGTCGTCGACTCCGCCGTGTCCGACCTGAAAGAGCAGCTTTGGCTTGCCGCACGCGACATGGACCAGCGCGGTGTCGATGTCGATACCGCCGACGGCCAGGTCATCGAAGGCTATCTGGACGACGCGCGCAAGGCGCTCTATCGCGGTATCAACTACCAGGCACAAGGCGCCAACGAAAGCGACTTCGACAAGAAGCTCGTAGCCTACAGCAAGGCTCTCAGTGAGCTGCAGAAGGGCATTTGCACAGCCCAGCTCGCACAAACCGAGCCCGGTCGCATCATCAAGGATTACGGCCCGGACATGACTACGGTCGAGAATCTCGAAGACTAAGGCAACGCCAAAACTACGCCCACGGCAACGAAACGTATCCGTTACGTTACACTCGCCGAAACAGTGCGTTTCTCAAGGGCGCACGCGCCTACAATAAGGCTTGCATCGAGGCCCGGGGCATCCCGGGCCTCACTTATTCAGGCGGTTCCAGGGGGCGAGAACGCTGCTTCTATATCTCTACACCATCCTGCTACTGGCGGCACTTTTCAGCGCTTGTGCCGTGCTCTGCGCCGGCTATGCCGTATCACGCAGCAAGCGTTTTCTACTTCAAGCGGCCCTCATAGGTTTCTATCTGCTCGAGCTTGTCTTGCTCTTCGGCGAGGAATGGTCGATACAGAACATCGCGACCGAGATCGGTGCCGATTACTACGGGATTCGGTTTCCCGTGATCCATGCGACGCTCGGCGCGATCATGGGACTTGGCGAGTGGCTGGTAAGCGACACCATCATCGGAACCGATTCACATCACGCATCGTATATCGCATCCGTCATGACCCTCGCCGGAAGCCTCGCCGCTCTCTTGATACCCGATCCGCCCCTTCATCAGTGGGCGTTCTATACCATGCGTCAGCTTTGCTTCGGTGCATGTTTGCTGCGCGTCGGCCTGCACTGCCTCAAGGGTTCGGCTGAACGGCGCGCGCTGCTCAAACGCGACAAGCGCATCTATCTCGCCCTCGTAGCACTCGTAGTTGCCACCGCACTCGAAGACACCTGGAGCATCCTCATACTTCCCGTTCCGACCGATCAGACATCAGACCTGATCATGACGCTCATCTATCGCAACATAGCCGAGAACGCCACGTTCCTGCTCCTTGGATGGCATTTCTCGCGTTCGTCATGGCAACTTATCTCAGCGCATTTCGAACGTCCCGTCGGACACGCGGAGAGCGCGTCCAACCAAAACCCCGCAGCGCTCAGCCCCCAGATCGCGCTGCTGCTCCCCGCCTTCTCGCAACGGTTCAACCTAACCGAGCGTGAAAAGGAGGTGCTGTTGCTATTACTCGAAGGCAACAACAACCGAGCTATTGCAGAGCGCCTCTTCGTAACCGAGGGCACCATCAAGACCCATCTTCACAACCTCATGAAAAAGACCGGAACCTCGACGCGCAACGAGCTCCGCCAGCTCTTCTGGTCAAACTAAGAACGCCGGCCTGACAGCTTGCCAAAACACCATTTGGCTATACCGGCCTTACCGAAGCCCGGTATAGCCAAGCCATGATTCGGGCACGCCATTCCATAGAGCACCGATCCCATAGAGCAAGCCGCCCCCGGCACAAAGACGCCCCCTTCCGTGCACGGGGCGGAAGGGGGCTTAAAGAAAGGTAGGTCTGCCGACGGGAGGCAAGCCGTCAGCGAGACAGCGACCTTACGGCTTGCCGAAGCGCAAGGCCTCGGCAAGCGCCGAACAGCAGAGCACTACAGCATGAGCATTGCGCCCGTGAGAATGACCACCGAGACGATGCCGATCACGACGATGACCTTCATCGCAAACTTAAGCCACGTGGTCCACTCGACACGAGCAAGCGCAAGGCCGCCCATGATAGCGCCGGAGGTCGGAGTGAAAAGATTGACCAGGCCGTTGGCGCCACCGAAGACCTGCACCATGACCTCGGGCGGGAAGCCCAGGCCCTGTGCAAGCGGCCCCATGATGGGCATGGAGACGGTGGCCATACCCGAGCTCGACGGGATGAGGAACGAAAGCACCAGGTAGAGCAGGTAGCTCATAGGCGCGAAGACGACACCGGAGAGACCGGAGAGCGCGTCGGCCGCATGCTTGAGCACGAACTGGTCGAGTCCCGTTGCAGCCATAAGGACGGAGATGCCGCGCGCAAGAGCGATGATGAGGACGACGCTCATCATGTCGGCGGCGCCGGCGATAAACGTATTGACGATCTTCTTCTCGCCCAGGCCACCGACGATGCCGATGACAACGGCCATGATGAAGAACCAGGTGGAAGCCTCGTCGAAGTACCACTGACCGATGGGAAGACCCGTCACGAACTCGGACCAGCCGAGCCAGATGGTGACGCCGAAATCCTCCCAGGGAATGAAGCTCGCCACCATGACCACGAAGGTGAAGGCGAAGATACCGAGAACGGCCTTCTGGCGTCCGGTAAGCTCAACGTCCTTGGTAGCAGCCTCGGCGGCAGCACCATGCGCCTCCTCAGCGTTCTTGAGCTCCTGCATGGTGAGGATGGTAGAACCCTTATCAGCCTTGACCTTCTTGGCGTATGCCATCACGAAGAAAATCGAGATAGCCGTGGAGACGATCCACAATACCGCACCGAGGCCGATGATGATGGACTGGTTGCAATCGATGCCGACGCCACGCAGGGAGTCTACAGCCGCACCGACGGCAAAGGGATTGACCGTGGAACCCAAGCAACCGCAACCGGCGCCAAGCAGTACGGTAGCCGCGCCAACCAGAGGGTCGAATCCGGCCGCCATCATGGTGGCGGTAAGTAGCGCGTAGAACGGTACGGTCTCCTCGCACATGCCGTACGTGGTTCCACCCAACGAGAAGAGGATCATGAGCACCGGGATGATCATGAGTTCGTTGCCGTGCAGCTTCTTAACGAGTACGGCGATTCCCGTGTCGAGCGCGCCCGTCTCGGTAACGATACCGAGGAACCCGCCCAGGATCATCACGAACAGACAGACCGGCAGGGCGTCGGTGAAGCCGTGGACCGGAGCCATAAAGAAGTCGCTCAGCGTTGCAGCGGTGACCTCTTTAGGAGCGGTAGCGTGCACCCCGACGGTAATCAGCGCCACAATGGCAAGCAACAAAAGAAGAATGGTGAACGAAGATAGCATTCCACGCTTTTTCTTAGCGGAGTCAGCCATGGCTTTCATCCCCTTTCAAACTAGGATGAAATGCGGATACCCCACCCCCGTGCCGTGTCTGTAAAGAAGGGCGCATCCGCAAAAAACTTCGATAGGTTCCCATGCCGACGCTTCAAAGGAGTGAAACAACATCGGCATGGGATAAAGACGACTAAGAGGCCTTTTGGGCCGAAGTCAAACGCCTATTTAAGCGTGGCGTACATGATGGCCTTGATGGTGTGCATGCGGTTCTCGGCCTCGTCGAACACCTTGGACTGCTTGGACTCGAAGACCTCGTCCGTAACCTCCTGCTCGGTGATGCCGAACTGCTCGGCCTTCTGCGCACCGATCTCGGTGTTGGTATCGTGGAAGCTCGGCAGGCAGTGCAGGAAGATGGCCTCGGGATTAGCCATGGCCATGACGTCGGCGGTCACGCGATACGGCGTGAGCTCGGCGATGCGGCTGGCCCAAACCTCATCGGGCTCGCCCATGGAGACCCACACATCGGTGTAGATCACGTCGGCACCGGTGACGCCGTCGGCGACATCGGAGGTGAGCTTGATGGTGCAGCCGTTGGCCTCCGCGATGGGTTTGCAAGCCTCGATCACATCGTCGGCAGGCATGCAGGACTCGGGACCGCAGGCCACGAAGTTCATACCGAGCTTGGCGCAGACGACCATGAGGGAACGCGCGACGTTGTTCTTGCAGTCGCCCATGAAGACAAGGGTACGACCCTTGATGTCGTAATTGAAGTTCTCCTGGACAGTAAGGATGTCGGCGAGCATCTGAGTGGGGTGCCACTCAGTGGTAAGGCCGTTCCAGACGGGCACGCCGGCGTTGGCAGCGAGCTCCTCGACGTCGTCCTGGGCGAAGCCACGGAACTCGATGCCGTCATACATGCGGCCGAGCACGCGGGCGGTGTCCTCGATGGACTCCTTCTTGCCCATCTGCGACGAACCGGGGTCGAGGTAGGTGACGCCCATACCGAGATCCATGCCGCCGACTTCGAAGGAGCAGCGGGTACGCGTGGAGGTCTTCTGGAAGAGCAGAACGATGTTCTTGCCCTCGAGGTAGCGGTGCGGAACGCCGGCACGCTTCATGTCCTTGAAGTTCTTGGAGAGAGCGAGCAGGTACTCGATCTCCTCGGTGGAGAAATCGAGCAACTTGAGGAAGCTACGGCCGGAGAGATTGACGCCCATGGATGTGGTTCCTTTCTTTGTAATAAAACCGTGCAACGCGGGATATTGCCTCGCCCGCGCGGACCGAAAAGTCCTAATGGTCAAGTATGACGGTGCGGCGCCGTTGCCGCACCGTCATATAGCATGATTTACAGATCTTCGCGCCAGAAGGGCATGCTCATGCAGCGCGGGCCGCCACGGCCGCGGGAAAGCTCGGCCGAAGGCACGACCAAAAGATCCATGCCCTCTTTGTAGAGCACGTCATTGGTAACGTGGTTGCGAGCGTAGACGCAGATCTTGCCAGGAGCCACAGCCAGGGTGTTGGAACCGTCGTTCCACTGCTCGCGCGCCGCCGCGATGGGATCGCCGCCGCCGCACTTGATGAGCTTCACCTGATCGACGCCCGTGGCATCCTCGAGAACATGCTCAAGCGTATCGCTGATCTCGCGGATGTTCACATCGCCGGGGTTCTTGCCCGGGGTCAGCTCGTACACATGCAGAGTACCCATGATGCCCGGGTGGATGGTGAACTTATCGACATCGATCTGGGTGAAGACGGTGTCGAGGTGCATGAAGGCGCGGGACACGGGAATGTCGAAAGCGAGGATGCGCTCGATCTTGGAATCGGAATTCCAGAAGATGTTCTGCGCCATGACATCGATGGCCGCTGACTGGGTGCGCTGCGAGATACCGACCGCGAGGGTCTTCTCGTTGATGTTGAGCACGTCGCCGCCCTCGGTATGGAACTGGCAGTCGCGACGGAAGTACAGCGACACGTCCTTGTAATCGGGGTGGTACTTGAAGATGTACTTACCGTAGAGGGTCTCGCGGTTACGCGTGACGGAGTACATACGGTTGAGGTTGACACCCGAGCCCACGACCGCGAACGGATCGCGCGTGAAGTAGAGGTTGGGCATGGGGTCGATGATCAGGTCGGGCTCGCTCTCGGCGTTGACGAGGCTGTCGAGCGTGACGTTGGCAGAGAGCGGCATATCGATCTCGGCCTTGGTCATACCGGCCATGGTCTTCTTGACGAACTCAAGATTGTCGGTGATCGAATCAAGCTTCTCGCGAACGACCTGCGGCATCAGCTGACCGCGGATACCTGCCTCGGCGAGATACTGCTCGGTGAACTCAGCGCGCGTACCGGGGACCGTGTTGAAGACCTCGGCCACGAGCTCCTCGAGGTACAGAACCTCGACGCCCTGATCACGAAGGATCTGCGCGAAGGTGTCGTGCTCCTGCTGCGCCACGGGAAGATCGGGGATGTCGTCGAAGAGCAGACGATCAAGCTCATCGGGCGGCAAGTTAAGAAGCTCGTCGCCAGGTCGGTGCAGGCAGACCTTTTTGAGGGTCCCGATTTCAGACGGGACATGTAGGCCTTTAGTCATGGTGCCTCCTACCTTTCTTTGATCAGCGGGACTGCCGCCGATACGTTGTTTCGCCCCCGCTTATGCGTGGGGCGTTGCTTGCTGACAACCTAGTTATATCCATTTTCACTCTTGCTATCCAGGCACCTGCCAAACGGCCTTTATGCAAAGGTGAACGGTATATCACCGATAAAACACAACGAAATACTGTCGTTAATTAAAGTGCTTTTACGTGCGTAAACGTTATTTCTCTATCTCATCTGATCTGAAACTAATCCAAAATAATACTTTCATTTCTGTATATTTTTGCTTTGGTTATGTATATTTCTTCATCTTTGGCTATCGGGTCAATCATTTTGCAAATATTCAAAACTTTCTTTGTTCTATTCAACTTTATTACCATTCTGTTACCGCCTACGACTCAATTCCTACCGTTTGCCGGACGCCGTGAATACCGCGCCCGTCTCCATGCGCGGAGGCACACGTAAGTACTTGTTAAAGGCTTCGCATTCGCGTCGTATTCGGACCCATCAACGTATACATTAGAGAGATGCATACGGCAGGGCCTCAAGGTTAGCCCCCGCAGAGGTTACCGCACGGCCCCGCAAACGAAAGGATGCTGAAATCATATGTCACTGAAGAGCAACAAAAAGAACGGCAACCAGACCTCTTCTAAAAAGGTTCGCGATTTCTCCTATACACAGAACCGTGAACTTAGCTGGTTGCGTTTCGACAATCGTGTGCTCGATGAAGCCGCTGACCCATCGGTCCCCCTGTTCGAGCGCCTCAAATTCGCCTCGATCTTTGAATCCAACCTCATCGAGTTCTTTATGGTTCGCATAGGCGGTCTCTCCGATCTGGCCATGCTGAAGCACCAGCCGGCCGACAACAAATCGAACCTCACGCCCGCCGAACAGGTCGATCTGGTGTTGGCCGAAATGCCCGCGTTCATGGATCGCTGGGGAAGCATCTTCCACACACTCGAGCGCGATCTGGAGACCCATGGGGTGCACCGCGCGCGAAACGACTCCCTTACACCCGAAGAGCGCATATTCGTGGAGCGCTACTTCCAAGCATACGTATCGCCGGTCATCTCGCCTTTGGTTATAGACCCGCGCCACCCCTTCCCCAATCTGCGCAACGGCGCTTTGTACCTTGTGTGCGCACTTGACGGCGGCACGGACGAAGAGAGCCTATTGGGCTTGATCGAGATCCCCGCCTCGATGCATCGCGCGGTAGAGATGCCGAGCGAGGACGGCACCTACAACTATATTCTGCTCGAGGACGTCATCCTCACGTGCCTTGACAGCTGCTTCGGCAGCTACCGTCCTCTCGATCGCGCGTTGATCCGCGTGACTCGCAACGCCGATATCGACCCAGATGGCGAGGGCGTGGAGGAGGAAGAGGACTATCGCCTGCACATGAAGAAGATGCTCAAGAAGCGTCTGCGTCTGAAGCCGGTGATACTCGCCGTATCGGGTGCGCTTGAGCGCCACACGCTCAAAACCATCCGCAAGGCCCTGGGCCTCCGCGGCAAATCCGTACTCACCTGCGATGTGCCTCTCGACATGGGCTATATCTTCGGCATCGAGAACCGCCTTCCCGAACCTATGCGCAAAGAGCTTCTGTTTGATCCCTTCCGCCCTCAGCCCAACCCGACGATCGATGCCGATCGCAGCATGCGTGAACAGGTGCTCGAAGGCGACAAGCTGCTGTTCTACCCTTACGAATCGATGAACCCGTTCCTGAACTTGGTGCATGAGGCATCCATCGACCCCGACTGCATCTCGTTGCGCATCACGCTTTACCGCGTGGCCAAGCAAAGTCGCCTATGCGAGAGCCTGATAGATGCCGCCGAGGCGGGCAAGGAAGTGACGGTGCTCATGGAGCTCCGCGCTCGCTTCGACGAACAGAACAACATCGAATGGGCCGAACGTCTTGAAGAGGCGGGCTGCACCGTCATCTACGGTTCCGAGGGCTTTAAGTGCCATTCCAAGATATGTCAGCTCACGTATCGTGAGGGAATGGCGCTCACCCGCATCACGTTGCTCGGCACGGGCAACTTCAACGAGAAGACCGCGAAACTCTACTCCGACTTCATGCTCATGACCGCGCATCCGGGCATCGGCGAAGACGCCAACCTCTTTTTCCGCAACCTCACTTTGGGAAACCTCAAGGGCGACTATCGTTACCTGGGCGTCGCCCCCGCCGGCCTCAAACCGCTCATCATGCGCGGACTCGATCGCGAGATCGACCGCGCCCTCGCAGGCGAGCCGGCACGCGTGTTCTTCAAACTCAACTCGCTTACCGACCGTGAGGTTATCGACAAGATCGCCGAGGCCTCGCGCGCGGGCGTGACGGTCGATATGATCATCCGCGGGATCTCCTGCCTCAAGCCGGGTATTCCCGGTAAGACCGAAAACGTGCACGTGCGCAGCATCGTCGGGCGCTTCCTCGAACACGCGCGCGTTTACGCCTTCGGCATCGATGCCGACATGATCTATCTGTCGAGCGCCGACATGATGACGCGCAATACCGAGCACCGTGTCGAGATCGCCTATCCTGTGCTCGACCCTTCGTGCCGCGCCCTCGTGAAGGAGTACATGCAGGCGCAGCTGCGCGACAACGTGAAAGCCCGCACCCTCACAAGCGATGGGACCTGGGCCGCTATCGAGCGCACACCGAACGAGGCACCCTTCAACTCGCAGGAGTATCTGCTCGAACGCGCCTATCGCATGGCCGAGGAGGCGGAAGCATCTGCACCCGTACCGCCCGGTCCCGTACAGCCCGAAGAAAAGCCTGGGCAATCTAAGGAGATTCCCGTAACACCGACGCTTATCGAGCACAATGGTGAAGAGGCTGCAAATACGGCAACGGATGCCCCTTCCGCAACCTCAACCGGCAAAAAGCACGCAGCGCCCGGCCCCGCCCACGCCCGTCCCGCCTCAAAAGCCACAACCAGGCAGCCGCTTGCCAAGCGCAAGCCGGGCCGCCTGAAGATGGGCTTAGGTCTCATCGGGCTGGGCATCAAGACGCTTGTGACCGGCAAGACCAAATAGACAGGGAAAAGGGACAGTCGAACATGAGACTCACGATCGAATCGATGATGTACGGACCGGACGGCCTCGCGCACGCCGAGGACGGAAAGGCCGTCTTTGTCGAAGGAGGCCTTGTCGGCGATACCGTCGAGGCGCAGCTCACAGAAGACGGCCCCTCGTTCTCTCGCGCTAAAGCCACAGCGGTAATCGACCCCTCCCCCCAGCGCGAAACCGCACCCTGCCCCTTCGTGGACGTGTGCGGCGGCTGTCCTTGGGGCGGTCTCTCGCGCGAGGCGCAACTTGCCGCCAAAGAGGAGAACCTACGCTCCGCGCTCAAGCGCATCGGAAAGTTCGGCGACGATGCCATCTGCGAGATGGTCAAACCCATTCGTGCCACCAAAGACGCCTGGGGGTACCGCAACAAGATCGAGCTGGCGCCCTCGATGCAAAACGGGCGCTTCTGCTTAGGCATGCACGGACGCGACCCCAAGCAGATCGTGCGCGTGGACACTTGTCCCCTCTTTGAAAAGAGCTTTCCAAACGCCGTCAAAGCGGTGAGCGGCGCCCTTGGCTTCTTGGGCAACTCACATGATCTCTCACTCGAGCGTGTGGGCATTCGCGCATCGCGTCGCACCAAAGCCCTCGAGGTGGCGCTTTGGACGCCCACGGGCGGCTTTCCACGCGCCCACGTTGCTCGCGTCCTCCAGTCGGGAATCAAGACCACCAGCATCGTGCGCGTAATGAGCAAGGGCGAGAAAAAGGCACGCCGTGTTTCCAAGGTTGAGCTGCTCGCGGGCGAGGGAGCATGGACCGAGAACATCGCCGACAACAAGATGCATCTTTCCGCACCCTCGTTTTTCCAAGTAAACACCAAGGCAGCCGAGATACTTATCGACCTGGTGATGCAGGCACTCGACCCCCAGCCCGATGAGGTTGCGATCGACCTGTACTGCGGAGCGGGAACCTTCACGCTACCGCTCGCCCGGCGCTGCGATTACGTCGCCGCGGTCGAGGCATACGGCCCCGCCGTGCGCGATCTGCGCCGCAACCTCGACAAGAATTGCCTTCACAACGTAGAGGTGATCGGCGGAGACGCCGTGCGCGAATTCCCGGATATGGATGCCGATGTACTGGTAGTCGACCCCCCGCGCGCAGGCCTTGCCCCCGATGCGATCGACCTCATCGCGTCCACCTCGGCACGCGATGTAGCCTACGTAAGCTGCGACCCTGCAACCTTGGCACGCGACCTCAAGCGTTTCCGCGACGAGGGGACGTTCAGACCGGTGAGCGCTACGCCCGTGGATCTCTTTCCCAACACCTTCCACTGCGAGACGGTGGTCCATCTCACGCGTTGTTAGTGGGTATAAGGCAATCGTTTTGCAACCCAATCGAAAGGAACTGTCATGTCCAGCGTCGCCGTACTTGTAGCCGATGGTTTTGAGACCATCGAATGCCTTACCGTCGTGGACGTACTGCGCCGCGGCGGCGTGCGCGCCACTCTCGTCTCCATCATGCCGACGCGCGAGGCCGTGAGCTCGCAGCAAATCACCATCAGCTGCGACACCACCTTCGAGGAAGTCAATTTCGACGACTATGACTACGTGGTGCTCCCCGGCGGACTTCCCGGCGCCACCAACCTGCGCGATGACGACCGTGTCTGTGGGATCGTTTCGGAGTTCGCTGACCACAAGCACGTCGCAGCCATCTGTGCGGCACCGTATATCCTCGGTGAATTGGGTATTCTCAACGGGCGCCACGCAACATGCTACCCCGGCTTTGAGAAGTCGTTCCCCGAGGGTGCCTACACCGCCGACAAGGTGACCGTCGACGGCAACATCATCACCGCATCGGGCATGGGTCAGGCACTGCCGTTTGCCTTGGCCATTCTCAACGATATAGCGGGCAACGTAGCCGTTGATAAAGTACGCGAGGGTATCCAGCTATGATCCTTGCCTCGCAATCGCCGCGTCGCATCGAGCTGATGCAAGAAGCGGGCTATACCTTTGACGTGGTCCCCGCCGATATCGACGAATCTCCCCTCCCCAACGAAACGCCCTTAGAGCTCGTCGAGCGCCTTGCGTCTGCCAAAGCGCAACTCGTCGCCCGAACCGTCGCACAGATGGACGAGGTCGTGATCGCAGCCGACACCATCGTCGCCATCGATGGAGAGAAGCTCGGGAAGCCTGCCGACGAAGCCGAAGCCACTTCTATGCTGAAACGTCTTTCGGGATGTTCGCACCAGGTAGCAACAGGCGTCTGCATCGTTAAAGGCGAAGAGATGCGTTCGTTTACCACGATAAGCGAGGTGACGTTCTTCGATCTCACCGACGAGGAAATCGAAGCATACGTGGCAAGCGGAGAGCCCATGGACAAAGCAGGGGCTTACGGCATCCAAGGCAAGGGCGGTCGCATGCTTGTCCGCTCGATCAAGGGTGACTTCTACAACGTGGTCGGCCTTCCCATCGCACGACTTAAACGCGCTATCGACGCTTTCTCCCCCGACCTCACGCAAAGCAGCAACGCGAAAACAACGAACTTATAGAGGAGCACCATGACTTCCCAGCTCACTGCCATCGATATCTCCAGTATCGAGGGATTTAAGCTTGGCAACTGGACCGATTCACAGGCCGGTACCGGATGCACCGTCATCGTGGCTCCCGATGGGGCCACAGGCGGCGTCGATGTGCGCGGAGGGGCTCCCGCCTCGCGCGAGACCGACCTGCTGCGCCCCGAAAACACCGTTGATCGCGTGCACGCCGTCTGTCTTTCGGGCGGTTCCGCTTTTGGCCTCGAAGCAGCCTCCGGAGTGGCCCGTGAACTTGAAAAACGCGGAATCGGATTGCCGGTCGGCCCCACCCAGGTACCCATCGTATGCTCGAGCTGCATCTTCGACCTTGCCTTTGGCGATGCCGGAGTTCGCCCCGATATAGAGGCGGGACGTGCCGCCACATGCGATGCCCTCGATTCGCACGCTCCATTCCCCCATGGCAACGCGGGAGCCGGTACCGGTGCCACCGTCGGAAAGCTCGCTGGAATGGAATGCTGCATGAAGGGCGGTCTTGGATCCGCCGCCTACCAGCTCGGACCCATCAAAGTGGGTGCCATCGTCTCGGTCAACGCCTGCGGCAACGTCATCGATCCTGCTACCGGCGCCTGGGTAGCCGGTATGCGCAGCGCTGCCGACTCCGCTACCATCGTCGACATGGAGGATGCCGCCATCGGCTCAGCACAAAGCATGCAGATGCCGCTCGACCGCACCAACACCACCATCAGCTGCATCATCACCAATACGGTGCTTACCAAAGCACAAGCCACCAAGCTGTCGCAAATGGCCGCCGACGCCTATGCGCACACGATCCGTCCCACACACACCACCAATGACGGGGACACCATCTATGCGCTCGCATCCGGGTCTCTCAGCTCGGACGTCAACATCCCGCTCGACCTGTTAGGCATTCTCGCGACACGCGCGCTCGAAGCGGCTATCGTCGACGGATGCAAAACCGCGAAAACCCTCCTAGGTGTTCCCGGATACGCAAGCCTAGGGCATTAGCACGTAACGACTGATAACACGGCAAGAGGGGTACCGATCGAAAATCGGTACCCCTCTTGTAATTTCCCCATGTGAGCAAATGCCTTTAGGACGATCGAACAACGTGTCAGACGTCGCATCGCTCCCGTTTTAATTGAACTTGAAGATCTTAGCTGCCAGATGGTATAGGCCGATAGTGGTCTTCTCGCCCACGCGTCCATGCAAATTAGTGAAAAGGCCGATCACACCATAGCGCGCATGGCGATACATCTGGACATCGTAGGCTTTGAGGTCGCTCCATAGCTCAAGCAGGCGCTCCTCAGCACCCTCCTCATCTGAGAGCTTGGTGAAGACCGAGCAGATAGCCATCATCATGGTGAAGTAACCCATCATGTAGCTACGCAAACGTGGGGACTCGACATCGGTACCCAAATGGAACGCTTTCATCATGATGCGCGTCACACGGAATTGCTGATCGAGACGCTTGACCATCGTGGCCTCATTGACGCTCTGGCCTTCTCGCCCGATGAAATAACGATACAGATCGATATCCGCATAGTACATGGTCTTGCACCGCGGCAAAGGAACGTAAGCGTAGATATTATCGACGTAGAACGTGTGGGGCGGCATAGGGAGCTCCGCCTCGCGCAGCACATCGGTTCGATAGCACAGGCTGTGCATGAGCAAATTCTGATCGGGACGGAAGCGACCGATCTCGTCCCAACTGAAGATCCTCTTGCGCGGTAGAGCCGACTTGTAGCCGATGGCGGTATGCGTTCCCTCGTATACCTTCTCGTACACGTAGTTGGATATGAAAAGGTCAACGCGCGTATCACGCTCTTCAAATCCACGCAGGATGGAGAGCATGCACGAAAGCGCATCAGGATCGAGCCAGTCGTCCGAGTCGACCACCTTGTAGTACGTGCCCTGCGCCTCACGCAAACCCGAAAGCACGGCTATACCATGGCCGCCGTTTTCCTGGTGCAGCGCACGGACGATGCCCGGATAACGCTGTTCCCACTCATCGGCTTTCCGCGCCGTCTCGTCCCGACTGCCATCGTCGACGATGATGATCTCGATATCGCCCGCATAGGAACTGCCCTCCAAAATAGAGGTGATGCAGTGGTCCATGTCATTTGCGGCGTTGTAAGAAGGAATTCCGAACGTGATGACTTTATGCATGGCAGGCGATGATCTCATCGGAAAGGTCGAGCGCGGAGTTGGTCACGGCATCCATATCGTAGTAACGATACTCCGCCAAGCGACCCGCGGGATGGAAGTTGGTGAGGTTCTGCACGCGCTCGAGATAACGCTCGTACAGCTCGCGGTTAGCGTCCTCGAGGATGGCGTAGTAAGGCGTCTCTCCGGAACCGGGCGTATAGGCCTTGGAGTATTCCTTCATGATGACGGTCTTACCGGGAACCACCTGGCCGGTCATGTTTTTGAACTCGGTGATGCGCGTGTAATCCTCGCTCGTGGTGTAGTTGACCGTACCCACGGGTTGGAATTGATCTTGATCGAGCGTCTCGAACACCATGTCGAGCGTACGATACGGGAGCGCACCCAAGTCGAGGTCGAAAAGCTCGTCCAACGGACCGGTGTAGACGATCTCGCCGCCGTAAACACTGCCGCACACCTTGACCGTAGTGTCGCCCAGCTCAAAGATCTGGCGCGCATCGACATCGCAGAAAACATCAATGAGATCATGGTCCAGCATGCGTTCGAAGAGTTTGGTGTAGCCATCCTCGGGCATGCCTTGGAACGGCGCCTGTGGGAAATAGCGATCGTCATCGCCGATGAAGACGGGAACGCGTCCGGTGATGGACGGATCGATCTGATCGGGCGTCTGCCCCCACTGCTTCATCGTGTAATGCAGAAAGACGTTCTCATATACGTAATCGGCGACCTCGGCCAAATCGGGATCGTTCTTTTTACGGAGCTCCATGATGGGAACCTTGACGTCGCGCCCAAAGGTGTCGACCAGTTTCTGATAGAGTTCCTCGCCGCGCTCTTCACCGAAAGCGAGCTTGAGACTCGCGTGGTTGAAAGGAACGGGCATGAGCGTGCCATGGATATTGGCGAGCACCTTATGCTGATAATCGGTCCACTTGGTGAAGCGGGAAAGGAAATTGTGCACACGCTCATTGAAGGTGTGGTAGATATGCGGACCGTACTGGTGGACCAGGATGCCGGCCTCTCCCTCGTAATCGTAGGCGTTGCCCGCGATATGGGGACGACGCTCGAGTACCGCGACACGATAGCCGATGGTTTCGGCAAGACGCCGTGCGCACACGGAACCGGCATAGCCGGCTCCCACGACGATCATGTCGTAGGAATTGGGGTTGAACCCCTCGGGTAGACCAGATGTAATCTGCATCCATGCTCCTAAAACAAAGGCTAAACACGTGCTGAGCAGCCTTTTCCTATAAATTTTTGCCTACGCGGGCAACGTATCAGAGGGATTATAGCGCCTTAGCGCCTATAATGAGCACTGCCACACAAGGAAAGCTCAACAAACCACGTGTTGCACCGTATTTTTAGCCCGCTACCTGCGGGTTTTTGGTGTCGTGCAACACCGGTGAGAGCCGTTTGGATCGCAAGGAGAGACATGAGCGATTTCCTGACACGCATGAAGTCAACCGCTAAGGCAAACAAGAAGACCATCGTGTTGCCCGAGGGCGAAGATCCCCGCACCATCGAGGCCGCGCACAAGATCATCGCCGAGGATCTGGCCGACCTGGTGATCTTGGGCAATCCCGATGAGATCGACGTTCCCGGCGCCACGATCATCGACCCCAAGTGCGCCGAGAAGCACGAAGAGTACGCCCAGAAGTTCGCTGAGCTGCGCGCCAAGAAGGGCGTCACCATCGAGCAGGCTCGTGCCCAGGTGATGGACAACACCTATTTCGGCACCATGATGGTGAAGATGGGCGACGCCGACGGCCTGGTGTCGGGCGCTTGCCACTCCACCGCCGATACGCTGCGTCCTGCCCTGCAGATTCTCAAGACCGCCCCGGGCACCAAGCTCGTCTCGGCCTTCTTCATCATGTGCACCGATACCGAGGAGTTCGGCACCGACGGCACGCTGATCTTCGCCGACTGCGCGCTCAACATCGCCCCCACCTCTGATGAGCTTTCCGAGATCGCCATCGCCAGCGCCAATTCGTGGAAGACCTTCATGGGCGGCGCTGAGCCGCACGTGGCCATGCTCTCCTACTCCACCATGGGCTCCGCCGGTGGTGAAGTCGCCAAGAAGGTGCAGGAAGCCGTGAGCTTCTGCAAGGAGAAGGCGCCTGAGCTCCACATCGATGGCGACCTTCAGCTCGATGCCGCCATCGTCCCCAAGGTAGCGCAGCTCAAGGCCCCGGGCTCATCCGTCGCGGGCAAGGCAAACGTACTGGTGTTCCCCGACCTTGAAGCCGGCAACATCGGCTACAAGCTCGTGCAGCGTTTCGCCAAGGCCGAGGCATACGGCCCCGTGCTGCAGGGCATCGCCAAGCCGGTCAACGACCTGTCGCGCGGCTGCTCCGCCGACGACATCGTGGGCGTCGTCGCCATCACCGCCGTCCAGGCACAGATGGCTGAGTAAACGCCACTCAGGCCGCCCGGACCACCGTATCCGCTAAAAACGTCCTCGGACATGAAAGAGCCTCCGCTGCGCACTTCGTGCGGCGGAGGCTCTTTCGTCCTGTGGATAGTTTTTAGCGGATACGGTGGTCCGGGCACCAGCCGAAGACTCGCACGCCATCTGCGACGGACGGCACTGGCACACAAGTGGGCTGGATTTTGGTTGAGGTGTTATTGCTTCTCGGTGAGGCGCTTTACGTCGAGGGCGATCATGTACTCCTCGTCGGTCGGGACGACAGCGACGGTGACCGCGGAGCCTGCCGCACTGATGATCTGCACGCCCTTACCCACGGCATCGCGGTTGGCCTCGTTATCGATGCGCACGCCAAGCCATTCGAAGCACTCGCAGAAGGCCTTGCGGATGGTCCAGTCGTTTTCGCCGATGCCGGCCGTGAACGTGATGGTATCGACACCCGCCATGGACGCGATCATGGAACCGGCCTGCTGCATGGCCTTGTAGGCGAACATGTCAAACGCGAACAGGCAGTCCTCGTCGCCCTCAGAGGCACGCGTGCGGATGTCGCGCGCGTCATTGGAGATGCCGCTGATGGCGAGCAGCCCCGACTGCTTGTTCATCATTTCGTCAACTTCCTCATAGGTGTAACCACCCTCGCGCTGCAGGTAGCAGACGGTAGCCGGGTCGATAGAACCGCAACGGGTGCCCATCATGAGACCGTCAAGGGGCGTGAGGCCCATGGTGGTGTCCATGCAGACGCCGTCCTCGATAGCGGCGAGCGAGCATCCGTTGCCAAGATGGCACGACAGAAGCTTATGGCAGCGATGGCCCAGAAGCTTCTTGGCCTCCATCCACTCGTAGCGGTGGCTCGTGCCGTGGGCACCGTACTTGCGCACGTGCAGCTTTTCGCGCACATCTTTAGGCAACGCATAGGTGCTCGCCACATCGGGCATGGTCATGTGGAACGACGTATCGAACACCGCGACGTTGGGCAGCTCCGGATATTTCTGACGGCAATACTCGATGGCCGCGGCCTCGCCGTAGTTGTGAAGCGGCGCCAAAGGAGCCACCTCGAGGATCTTGGCCATCACATCATCGTCGACAAGTGCGGAATCGCGGAAATACCAGCCACCTTGCACGATGCGATGACCGATGCCGTCGACGGTATAACCCGTCTGCGCGATCTCGTCGAGCACGCGCGCGATAGCGGCCTTGTGGTCGGGGAACACGGCGGACTCGGTTACCTTCTCGGCGCCCGCAACCGCATGGCCGAAAATGCCCTCATCCAAACCGATGCGCTCGCAATTGCCTTTGGCGAACACCTCGCGCGTCTCGGTGTCGAGCAGCTGGTACTTGAGGCTCGAGCTGCCGGCGTTGATGACCAGTACGTTCATGGTTACCCCCTCTTACTGGGCGTTGACGATGCGCTCGACGTCGGAGGCGATCATGTACTCCTCGTCGGTGGGAATCACATAGATGGCGACCGGCGACGTGGGGACGGAAAGCTTCCAAGCACCCTCCGCGCGGAGAGCGTTACGGGCGTGATCCATGTGGACGCCCATCCAGGCAAGGCGATCGGCGACGCCGGCGCGCACGGCAGGCGCATGCTCGCCGATACCGGCGGTAAAGACCAGCGTGTCCATGCCGCACATGGAGGTTGCCATCTCGGCCGCCTTCGCCGCGATCTTGTAGACGAACATGTCGAAAGCGAGCTGGGCATCCTCGTCACCGGAAGCGGCGAGCTCCTCGATGTTGCGGCAGTCGTTGGTCTTGCCCGACACGGCCAAAAGGCCCGACTTCTTGTTCATCATGTCATCGACCTCGTCGAAGGTGTAGCCACCCTCGCGCTGCAGGTAGCAGACGGTAGCCGGGTCGATGGAGCCGCAACGGGTGCCCATCATGACGCCATCGAGCGGCGTAAGGCCCATGGTGGTGTCCATGCAGTGGCCGTCCTCGATGGCGGCAAGCGAGGCACCGGAGCCGATGTGGCACACAACGACCTTATGCGCAGCGCCATTCGTCATCTCGTCGATTTTCTTGGCGATGTAGCGATAGCTCGTGCCGTGAGCGCCGTACTTACGCACGTGCAGCTTCTCGCACACGTCCTTGGGAAGCGAGTAGGTCTGGGCAACCTTGGGCATATCGAAGTGGAACGCGGTGTCATACACCGTGACGTTGGGAAGCTCGGGATACTCGCTGAGGCAATGCTCGATGACGTTGGCTTCGGGGTTGTTGTGCAGCGGTGCCAGCGGAGCGACCTCGCGGATCTTGGCAAGCACATCGGCATCGACAAGCGTGGAGTCGCCGAAGTACCAGCCACCCTGGACAACGCGGTGACCGATACCCTCGATAACGACGTTATTGGCGGTCAGATCGCCCAAAACGGCCTCGATGGCCACCTTGTGGTCGGGGAACTCCATGTTCTCGGTGACCTTCTTGGAGCCGTTGGCGGCATGCGTGAAGGTGCCTCCGGTGAAACCGACGCGCTCGCAGGATCCCTTAGCGGAAACCTCGTGGGTCTTGGTATCGATAACCTGGTACTTAAGGGTTGAGGAACCTGCGTTTACGACGAGAACGTTCATGTGTCTCCCTCTGCTTGGTGAAAGACGGCTGAGCCCCATTGCCCACACCGCATACATACGTGCTAATGATAAACCCGTGACGGCAAGCGAGCCGTCACGGGTTTGGATACAAATCAGTAATGTTTTGCGCTCGGGGCGGTACCGCCAAAAAGACCGAGGCCGAAACGCAACCGGCAACAGAGCTGACACCCAGATGCAAGTGCCATCAAAAACGAGCACTTAAACCGAATGTCTAAACAAGGCCCTCGCCCAGAGGCTTGCCACCCAGCACATGCATATGGAAATGCATGACGGTCTGCCCCGCATCGGCGCCCTTGTTGGAGATGACACGGAAGCCGTCACCGAGGCCCTTGGCATCGGCCACCTTGGCGATGGCGGACGTCATGGCGGCAAGCGTCTCGGCAGGCACGCCATCGGTGATATCGGCGTAGTGCTCCTTGGGAATCACGAGCGTATGCACGGGTGCTTGGGGATTGAGATCGTCAAAAGCGATGACCTGATCGTCTTCGTATACCGTAGTGGAAGGTATCTCGTGGGACGCGATTTTGCAGAAGATGCAGTCGCACATGGCGGCTCCTTTCGTCAGCTTCTTTGAACATAATAGGGCTCCCGATTAAGGATCCACGGACGAATCCGAAATCGGAAGCCCTACCGGCCTGCCTAGAAGCTCAGGTTACCTGAGGTGTCTGCGGGCTTGCCCGGAACCAGCACGTCGTTACCGTTGGCATCCGTGATCAGGTCGGAAACCTTCTGCTCAGCCGATGCCAAGCGTGTACGAAGGCTCTTGAGAAGTTCGACACCGCGCGTGTATTTCTCAAGCGACTCCTCAAGCTCGAGATCGCCCGACTCGAGCGCACGAATGATGCCATCGAGCTCATCCGAAGCCTCTTTGTACTTCATCTCTTCAACGTTTCTGTACTCTGCCATTTCAATCTCCTTCGTTGAGAATGTACAACCTACTGTTTGCGGACCGAGGAAACCGTCGCGTTGACGTCACCATCGGCAAGGCGCACGCGAAGCGTATCGCCCGGGGAAAACTCATCGACGCTCGTTCTCACGCCGTCCTCGCCATATGCGATCGCGTAACCGCGACCGAGCACCTTGAGCGGCGAGAGCGCGTCGAGTGAAGCAGCCATGCGCCGCATATCGGCCTTCTGCGAAGCACAGAGCCCACGTCCCGCCACATTGAGACGGGACGAGAAGGATGCAAGGTCACGATGTTTCACGCCAAAACCGCTTACGCTTTCGCGGAAACGCGCCTCTGTCTGGCCGAGTGTCCGGGTCAGTCGATTCAGCCTGTTCGTAGTGGCACCGAGGCGCTCTTGCGCCTGATCGAGAGCACCACCGAGGTGACTTAATTTACTCACACTCGCGCAGAGGCGCTCTTGCGTCTGCTCGAGTTCGATGGCGCGCTGGTATACGCCAGCCGCGGGGTCTCGTAGACAGGGACGCCCCTCAAGGCTATCGAGCCTTGCCTGTTCTTGCTTTACGAAAACGTCCCAAGCACGATGAGCGCGCATATCGGACGAATCAAGCGTCGCATGCTCCTGCTTGAATCGAACATCGCAAGCGCGCTTGGCGCGCATATCGAACGTATCGAGCGCCGTATGCTCCTGCTTGAAGCGAACATCGCAAGCGCGCTTGGCGCGCATATCGAACGTATCGAGCGCGTCGTGCACTGCTCCAAGCGTCGAACGCGCATTGTTTTTCAAACGCTCTTCTTGCTCAATGAGGATTCTGGTAATCTGCCGCATAGAGGGGGCCACGATCTCGGCAGCTGCCGTTGGCGTGGACACCTGTTTATCAGCGACCTGTTGGCAGATGGGAACATCACCATCGTGGCCGATGGCGGCGATCACGGGAATAGGGCTTGTGGCGATAGTCCGTGCGAGCGCTTCGTCATTGAACGTCATGAGGTCATCGTTTGAGCCACCACCACGGACGATCAAAATGCAGTCCGGTGCGGGGTCAAGGGCAAACACGCGCTGAAATGCACGGATGATCTCTTGCGGAGCACCTTCACCCTGCACCTTGGTGCCGACGCAGATAAGCTCCACCATGCGATTTCGCCGGTGCAGTGTATGCTTCACGTCATTGATCACCGCACCGGTAGAAGAGGTGATAACAGCGACCGTCGAGCAAAACGTAGGGATCGGGCGCTTACGCTCCTCGTCCATCAAGCCTTCGGCACGCAGCTTGCGCTCGAGCCTCTTGATCTTTTCGCGCTGGGCGCCCTCGCCTGCCATGGAAAAGCTCTTGACTTTGAAGCTCATATTCCCGCTGCGTTCATATACGTCGAAGCTTCCCTGCATAAGGAGCTTCTGGCCATCGCGCAAGTCAAAAGCGCGTTCCTTGTACAAGGACTGCCAGATGATGGCCCTGAGCACGGACTTATCGTCTTTGATATTGAAATAGCAATGCCCCCTGGCGTCGGGGCCCTTGAAACCCGAAACCTCGCCGATAACCGCAAAGCTTCCGATGCCCCGCAACGCACCATTCGCAAGCTGCGACGCTTGCGAGACCGACATGGCATCGGCCTCCTTAGGCTGCGATACCGCCTTGGCGCGCGACGTCGCCGCCGCACCCCTGGGCTTATCCCAAGGGACCTTGCCGCCCGATGTATACGACGATCGCGTTTGATTCCAAGTCGCCAAAAGTGCGCCTCCCTTCCTTATAAAATCCAATCCCGCCCATAATAGAGCAGCAAGCGGACACGGATATGCCACAACGCGGCTCGAGCGGATTTAAATTACCTATCGGAATCCAAACGCATCCATGTTAACAAGGCGTCCAGACACGCATATCATCGAACAACGGTATGTCGGCACACCACCTAGCGTTCCTGGCGACGTCCGTAGCGCGCCAAAAGATACAGCAACTGGATGATGGAGGTAAGCGCTGCAGCCACATAGGTAAGCGCTGCTGCCGTAAGCACCTTGCGCGCTCCCCTCACCTGCTTGGCGCTCATACCCGACTGCTTGATATAGGCCACGGCACGGCGGCTCGCGTCGATCTCGACGGGGAGCGTCACCAGCTGAAAGAGCACCGAGAACGCGTAGAACACGAGCGCGAGCGCGGTCAGACCGGCAAGATTCATGAACAGGCCCGCCAGAAGCACCAACGTCCAGGTGTTTTGGGTGAAATTGACCACGGGCACCAAGGCATGGCGCACTTTCATCATGGCGTAGCCGCTCGCGTTTTGCGCCGCATGCCCCGCTTCGTGACATGCCACGGCGACGCTTGCCACCGAGCCTCCGTTCATGTTGTCGGAACTTAGGTTGAGACAGTTGCTCGAAGGGTCGTAGTTATCGGTGAGCGTACCCGAGATGCGATGGATCTGCACCGCTTGGCATCCGAGCGCATCAAGCATGCGTCGTGCCACCGCGGCCCCCGTCTCTCCGTCCGATTGGACATGAGACCAGGTGCGATACGTCGAGTTGATATAACCCTGGGCAGCGAGCCCGAGCACCGTGCACACGACCACGACGATCAGGTAGAGGGGATCCATACCGTAGCCGAATCCATAGCCGTAGCCCATTCCGTAATACCCCATAGGGTTCCCTTCTCAAGGTGACAGTTGGCAGAGAGTGTACCCACCCAAAGGGACACCATCCAAAAATGCGCGGCACATGGCACATACGCGCACGCGTAATGAACCCGCAAGGTCACGCGAGATGCGGGACACCGACATGAGCAGCGCGAAGTACCGCTGCGGGAACTCTAACGCCCACGGCTGCCCGCGGCCCGTTCTAGAGGATCTCCACCGAGCGCCCCTTGACCGTGAGACCCATGTTGCCGCTGAGAAGGTCATCCAAAAGCGTGCCCACCAGCTCGAAGCGCCAACCCTCGCGCAAACGACTCTTCTCGGGCGTGTCGACATACTCCACCAAATCGTCCCGCGAGGCGATCATAGCCGTAGCCACACCCGAGCGTTCGCTCACCAAACGCAGCAGCGCGAACATCAAGTCGGTCACGCTCTCGAGCTCAGGATTCACCGCCTTACGCTGATGCTGATGCGACGGGAGATTCTCCGTGGGGCAACGAAGCCCGCGCTTGACAGCAACCAGGATTCCTTCCATGTCGCGTTCGGACATCTGCTCGGTACCGCGCACGGCGCGCAGGTCGTTCACGTTGCGCGGCGCGCGCTTGACGAGCGCCAGCAGCACATCGTCGGACATGATCCACTTACGGGGGATGTTGTGGCGCTCGGCGCGGTCCTCACGCCATGCTGCGAGTTCACGCGCGATACCCAGCTGGCGACGCGAACAGGAGTTGATGCGCTTCACGCGCTTGTAAGCCGAGCGACGATCTTGCACATAGTGTGAAATCGACATGAGCGGTCGCATCTCGTCGAGCACCCACGACACGCGCCCCTCTTCCTCGAGCTTGCGCATCATAACCTCGTATGCCTTGATGAGCCAGCGCACGTCGTCGGCCGCATACTCAACCTGCTTATCGGTAAGCGGACGGCGCGACCAGTCGGTGAGCGATTCGGTCTTAGGCAAGGACACGCCGCAGAACGTCTGAACCAGACCGCTGTAGGAAACCTGCATGCGCTCGCCCAGAAACGCTGCCGCCACCTGCGTGTCGAAAATAGGTCGGGGCAACTCGCCCAACGTGCAGTACAGCACCTCCATGTCCTGAGAGCAGGCGTGAAAGACCTTTGTGACGTCTTCGTTTGCCATGAACGCTGCAAGGGGGCTTAAATCCTCGATAGCCAAAGGATCGATCACGACGCATTCATCGGGTGTCGCCGCCTGCACCAAGCAGAGACGCGGATGAAACGTACGCTCGCGCAAAAACTCGGTATCGATGGCAACGGCATCGAACGCACTCGCACGTTCGCAGAAGGCGGAAAGTTCCTCATATGTGGAAATGTACATAGAAGCCCAACGTTGAAGGTTTTCCCGCGCGGCGCGGGGTAGGATAGCGGAGTCGCCCAGAGCGACCTCGTTAACTATACTCGGTTACCAACAGAACGGGAAACACAGGATGCGCTGCCTCATCATCCACAACCTTGCTTCAGGTCCCAGCTCGGACGAGATCTTCGCTTTCACCCACGCGCTTGCCGCAGCAGGCGACGAGGTGGTCATGCGTTTTATCGGCGATGGCATGGAGCCCGAAGACTGCGTAGCCGACATAACGACGTTCGACCGCGTGGTGGTATCGGGCGGCGACGGCACCGTCTCAAACGTGCTCGACCAGCTGCGCGGATGCGGCGTCCCCACACTCATCTTCCCGTCGGGAACGGCGAACCTCTTCTTCAATAACATCGGCAACGCCCCCGAGGCGGCGGCGCTCGCGCGCGCATGCCGCGAGGGGCGCACCGCCAAGATCGATATGGGCGAGATCTTCTGGACCGACGATGCGGGCGTAGAGCAGCGCCACGGCTTCATCATCATCGCCGGCTCGGGCTTCGACGCCGAGATCATGAAAACGGCCGCCCCCACCAAAAACGAAATCGGTGAGATCGCCTACTTCCTGGCAGCGCTCTCGACCCCCAACCCCACCGTCGCGCATTTCAGGATCGAACACGACGGAGCGGTAGACGAGCTCGACGGCATCTGCTGCATGGCCGGCAACACCGCCGTCATCCAAAACGACATCAACCTGTTCCCCGACTGCCGTATGGACGACGGCATGATCGACATCGTGGTGATCGAACCGGCGCGTACCGTGCAGCTCCTCCCCACCGTCATCGCTGCCGCGCTCGACCCCGCCGGCAAAGCCATCGGGCGTCCGCAGTTCAAGATGATCCAGGCCAAAGAAGCCAAGATCAGCTGCACGCCTTCGATGGGTATGCAGTTCGACGGCGAGGTCATTCCCAGCAACTCTGGCGTCTTCGGCGCACGCGTGCTGCCGCAATGCCTCGATGTGATCGTGGATGGCTTCTCCCCGCTCGTCAAGTAGCAGACTGATGACCATCAGGAAAAAGTCCAGGTAGACGACCTATGAAAACATCTGACGAAACAGAGCGGAAATAAATATCGATTTTCTGCTTGCCTTGCCACTCCGCTGTGCTAAAGTACACGGCGTACCAAGTCCTCGACTCAGATTCGCGAAAGGAGCCACCAAATGATCAAGAGCATCGACACTTTCTCTTCCAATAACTGGTGGTGGCGTGATGCGAATTCGTTCGGTCGATGGTGAGTTCTCTCACGCCAAGCTTGCGTTAGGTGTTTGAAGGCCTCCGGTTTCGACCGGGGGCCTTTTTCTATGCCGCGAGCCCGAACGAACGCGCATCACGCGCCCCCACCCCACCGTCTCACACAAACGGGCATCGATATTCAGCCCCACCCAGAAAGGTAATCCCATGTCTCAGAACGCATCCCAGCCTCGCACCGTTACCACCGTCGATCATGGCAAACTCGATATCCGCGCGCTCGTGCTTTTGGCCGTCCTGCTTGCCGCCGGCTTCATCCTCAACTTCACGGTCGGCAAGGCCATCTCGAGCCTCACGGGCGGCATGATCAGCCCCGAGTTCATCATCTCGGCCTTCTGCCTCACCATCCTCGCCGTTCGCCCCAACATTCTCCAGGCCCTGGTGATCGGCCTCATCTCCGCCGCAGTGATTCAGATCACCACCACCTCGCCTTTCATCGACTTCGCAGCCGAAGGTATCGCCGCCATGCTGATGGCCGCCATCGTCGCCGGCGCCGCCAAGACCGGCTCCGTCAAGCCCGGCATCGCCGCCGTTGCCACCTTCGTCACCACCGTAGTTTCCGGCTGCATCTTCATGGTCATCAAGATGGCGATGATCGGTGTCGTAGCCGAGCTCGCCGCCGCCATGCTCCCCGTCGTCGTTGCCACCGGCATCTTCAACGCAGTGCTCGTCGCCGCGCTCTATCTGCCCATCAACAAGGCACTCGGCCTCGACGCCTAAATCAGACGACGCCTTAGGCGGAAAGCCCTAAACCCAGATATCCTTCGACCCATCGTCCACAGACCCGACAAGCCAAATCATCAACACCAACCGTTTCTCAGAAAGGAACCGATCATGTCTACCGAAAAAGCCCGCACCGTCTCCGTCACCGACGCTTCCAAGGGACTCCTCGATATCTCGTCTCTTATCCTTCTGGCCATCCTTCTGGCCGCCGCGCTCATCCTCAACATGACGCTCGGCAACGCACTTGCCATGACGGGCATCAAACCGCAATTCATCATCGCCGCCTATGCGCTCGCCATCTTGCTCACCCATGCAAATGCCGGCCAGGCCGTGATCTACGGCCTTCTTGCCGCCGCGGTAACCCAGCTCAGCACATCCATCCCCGGTCTCAACTTCGTCACCGAGGCCGCAGGCGCCCTCACCATGGTCGCCCTCGTTGCCAGCGGACTGGGCAAGAAGGTCAACCCGCTCGTCGCCGCCTTTGGCGCGACCCTCGTCTCGGGCGCTCTCTTTGCTATCATCGGTACACTCATCATGGGCTTCGGTCTTGAGGCCGCACTGCCCAAGGTCCCCGTGGTCCTGAGCACCGCCGTGTTCAACGCCGTCGTCGTGCAGGCGCTCTACATCCCGCTTGCCAAGGTCCTCGGTAAGTAATAGCCGTCCGCGGAAAGATGCAGCCGGATGCACGCGATCGATTGATGCGCGCGCATCCGGCCTTTGCGCTTGCATGCGAGCCATACCGGCGCTGCGCCCCTTCAACCACCCATCCCGAAAGGTCACTATGAAACCGATCATCGAAGTCGACGATGTCTCGTTCTCATACGGGAGCTCCGACTCTTACGCGCTGAGGCATGTAACGCTCGATGTGGCGCAAGGTGCCTTCGTAGGCATCATCGGACCGTCGGGCGCGGGAAAATCGACGCTCGCGGCCTGCCTTTCGGGCGCCGTGCCCCACCACTACGCCGGCAAACTCTTCGGAGCGATACGTGTTAAAGGGCAGGACACCTGCGAGGTCTCCCTCACCGACATCTCGCAGATAGTCGGAAGCGTGCTACAGGACATCGACGCACAGATGGTCGCCTCTGTGGTTGAAGACGAAATGCTCTTCGGCCTGGAGAACTTCGGCGTGCCACATGACCAGATCGAGCAGCGTATAGCCTCCACACTCGAAACCGTCGGCATCTCCGATCTGCGCGAACGCGAGATCGCCACGCTTTCGGGAGGCCAAAAACAAAAGGTTGCCATCGCCGCCATCTTGGCGCTCGCGCCCGACGTACTCGTGCTCGACGAACCGACCGCGGCGCTCGATCCGGCGAGTTCGACGTTGGTGTTCGACACGCTCCGGCAAATCAACCGAGATCATGGCATCACCATCGTGGTGATCGAGCAGAAGGTGGCGTTGCTTTCAACATATTGCGATCGCATCGCCGTGCTGGATAAGGGTTCCATCGCCTACGAGGGAACACCGCACGAGGTATTCGCGCACGCCGAGGAGCTGCGCCGAATCGGCGTAGACAGCCCGCGTGTGGCACGCATCTCAAACAGCCTCGCAGCCGATGGCATCATCGAGGCCGGCGCGCCGTGCCTCGATGTGGATGAGACCGCAGACCTTATCGATGACCTCGTGAAAAACCGCAGCGGCTCGGCTCAAGGAACAGGCGCCGCGCGAGAGGCGCGTGGCAAGGGTCGCGAAGGCGCTTGCGATATCACGGGCGTGCCAACATGCCATCGTGCACCATCGCCCTCTCCGCATGCGCCCGCACGTCCCAAGGCGCAAGACGCAGAACCGCTTTTGGTGTTCGATCACGTGGACTTCGCCTATCCTGCGGGCGGCGCGGCGGTACGCGATCTCAACCTTACGGTGTACCCAGGCGAGCTCGTCGCCCTCGTGGGACAAAACGGTGCAGGTAAAACCACCCTCACCAAGTTGCTCACCGGCCTTTTGAAGCCCGCTTCCGGATCGGTTACGGTAGCCGGCCTTGACACGCGCGAGGTGCCGACCAGCCGTATCGCACGCCAAGTATCAACCCTGTTCCAGAACCCCGATCGGCAGATCTGCAAGGAAACGGTGCGCGATGAGGTGGCGTTCGGACTCGAGTTGGCAGGCGCCACCCGCGAAGAGGCGCTCGAACGCGCCGACGCCGTCATAGAACGCTTCGGTCTACCAGCCGACGAGGCCCCATTCTCCCTTTCGCGCGGCCAACGCCAGCTCGTGGCACTCGCCAGCGTCATCGCGGTCGAACCGCGCATCATCGTGCTCGACGAGCCCACAAGCGGCCTCGATTACCGCGAGTGCATGACCGTGATGGAGACGGTTCGCGCTGCGGCTGAAAAGGGATGTGCCGTAATCATGGTATGCCACGACATGGAGGTCGTGAGCGATTTCGCGGAACGCATCGCCGTCATGGCGAACGGACGCATCCTCGACCGCGGCGTCTCGTCCGAGCTTTTCGCCAACCGCGACCTTATGGAGCGCGCGTTTGTGGAGCCTCCGCAAGTCATCGCCCTCTCGCAAAAACTCGCCCAGCGTGTGTCCCCCGCATTCGCGGGCATCAGCGAGGTTTCCGATATCGTACGCGTCACCGAGGAGCTGATCGATCGTGGTTAACGTCATCGACTATGTACCGGGCACAACCCTGCTTCACCATCTGAATCCGGTGGCCAAGCTCGGGCTAGCCGCCGGTATCATCATCGCCACGTTTTTGGCGACCACCTACCCCATGCTCATCGGCCTTCTGCTGCTGACGCTCGCCTTGGGCGCCTATGCGCACGTGCTCGGACGGCTCTTGGGTCTCTGCAAACTGCTGGTACCGCTTGCACTCGTCATGCTCGTGCTGCAAGTGGCCTTCGTGCGCCAGGGAACCACCGTGTTCCTTTTCGCAACCGACACCGGTCTCATCACCGGTTCCAAAGCCTGCCTGCGCTTGCTGGGCGTGGCGCTTCCGCTGATTTTGATGCTCACGGTAACGAAGCTCACCGACCTGGCCAACGCGTGCGTGGAGAAGTTGCATATCCCCTACCGCTACGCCTTCACCTTCACCACCGCGTTGCGCTTTGTGCCGGTGTTCAGCCAAGAGATGAACGCCATCATGGAAGCGCAAACCGCGCGCGGGGTCGAATACGACACCAAGAACCCCTTTAAGAAGCTCACGTTGATGCTCCCCCTGTGCGTGCCGCTCTTGATATCGAGCGTGGGAAAGACCGACGCCTGCGCCCTGGCCGCCGAGCAACGCGGCTTTTATCTTCGCGATCGCTCTAGCAGCTACAAACGCTACCCGTTTTGCGGCATCGACATCGCGGCCCTCGCCATAGCCGCAGCGCTTATCGTGGCGGGTGCGCTTCTGTAGCGAGGCCTCGGGCGCATGCGCTACCATGCTGTCCATATGCCCGCGAACAGGCGGGCGCTTCACCCGAAACCGAAAGAGGAACGCATGGCACGCAGGCGCAAACAACGCAAGCAAAGCAAACCGCAACTTAAGTTGAGGGATTTCGAGGCCAGCCCGGCATCGGATGCGCTTGCAGCCGACGAGCGCACGTGCGATATGCCGCACTTCTTCATCGACACCATCGTCGGTACCTATGGAGCGGAAGCGGCGGAACAGATCGTCGACGGGATTTGCGCTGCGGAATCTCGTCCCGTCACGTTTCGCGTCAATACCATCAACACCACCCGCGAAAGCGTAGTGGAGGCGCTCAAAGAAGCTGGAATCGCCTGGCAGGGCGTCAGTTGGTACGAAGACGCTTTTATGATTTCCAACAAGGACGAACAGGCGCTTTGGCAGCTCGATCTTATTGCGAAAGGGCATATTTACCTGCAAAGCCTTTCGTCCATGACACCGCCGCTCATCCTCGCGGCCCAGGCAAAAGAAGACGTTCTGGACATGTGCGCGGCCCCAGGCGGCAAGACGACCCAGCTCGCAGCTCTCACACCCAAGGCGCATATCACCGCTTGCGAGATGAGCGTCCCCCGCGCCGAGAAACTCCACCACAACCTACTGAAGCAAGGTGCCGTCAATGTGCAGGTCATGCGCTGCGACGCTCGAGAACTCGATGAGTTCTTTTCCTTCGATCGCATTCTGCTCGATGCGCCCTGCACCGGCTCGGGCACGCTTGTCGCGGGCAACGAGCGCACCTTTAAAGGCTTTACCCCCGAACTGTTGCAGAAGTGCGCCCGTTCGCAGCGTGCGCTTCTCGACCGTGCCCTAGGTGCCGTCAAGCCAGGGGGAACGGTGCTCTACTCCACCTGCTCGATCCTGCCTCAGGAAAACGAGGATGCCGTCACCGAAACGCTTGCCAAGCACCCCGATTGCGAAATCGTCGCGCTCGACACCACCGCACCCGAAATGATCGCTGTGACGGGAAGCGACGAGGCACAGGCCAACCCCATCCTGCTCAACCCCCTCGTGCGGGCCGCGCGTGCGGGAAAACTTCCACTCTTGCGCAACGGACTTCCAGGCAGCCTGACCTTGGCGCCCACGCGCGATTTCGAGGGATTCTACATCTGCCTGATCAAAAAGAAGGGCTAGGCGAAACGAGCTTAATGCCGCGGACGTCGGCGCTCCTGTGTTTGTTGCGCTTGGGCCGCGGCGCGGCGCTCACGACCTTCGGCAATCTTGCCCTTTATAAAGGTCACAACGAAATAAACCGCAGCGGCGGCGACGATAGCAGCAAGGCACATGCCGATCGGAGCAAGGATTTCCATGATGTCCAAAAGAGTGCCGCCTTCGTTTGTTGCCGCATGTGATTATCGGGCACAAGCTTAGCACCCCGCACGCGGGCAGGCGTGGGCGCTTAATGAAGATGAAAGAATGCCACCCGCACGGGTACAAAGTCTTCACGCAAGGACGGCCGTAGTGCGGCCGTCCTTTTATTTGGCCGAAAGGAGACTCCTATGAACTCCCCTTATACCAGCGATAACCAGCCCGAAGATACGAATGCAGCGGATTGCCCCACCGAGACGGGCGCCACCCATCCCGCCGAGGTACACGAAGAGATAGCCCCCTCGGTGGATTTCTCGGAAGTGGAACTTGCCGACGAACTGATCGATACCACCTGCGCCGTGACGCCCGCAGGCGTGCTCCCCATGGCACCCTCGCCCATCGAGGGACGCCTGCGCAAGGCCGCGCTCCGCGTGCCCGACGAGATCGAGGAAGCCAGCGGCTTTACCCTGTTCGGCCGCCAGATAAAGTCGCTGCTCTATACCACCGACGTCGCGGTGATCCGCAACGCCAACGCCGATGCCGTATTCTCGGTCTATCCGTTTACCGCCCAGCCCGCCATCACCCAGGCGCTGCTCACCGCAGCCGAATGCCCCGTCTTCGTGGGCGTGGGCGGCGGCACCACCACAGGCAAGCGCTCCGTGCAATTAGCCGCCGTATCGGAGATGCAAGGTGCCGCAGGATGCGTGGTGAATTCCCCGGCTACGGCGCAAATGGTAGAGCAGATCTGCAACATCACCGATATTCCCGTGATCGCCACGGTGGTACGTTGCGACGATGATGCGCATGCCAAGGTGCGCGCGGGGGCTAAGATACTGAACATCGCCGCGGGCAAAGATACCCCACAGGTGCTCCGCGAGCTGCGCGCGCACTACCCCAACCTGCCGCTTATCGCACCGGGCGGCAAAACGCCCGAAAGCATCCGAGCGACCATCGCCGCCGGCGCCAACGCCATCATCTGGACACCGCCTTCAGCACAGCAGCTTCAGGCCGACATGATGAAGCGTTATCGCAAGCTCGCTGAGGAATCCGCACCCAGCATCGATGCTGAAAACGTACCCATCATCAACCAGGCAAGCGCCAGCGAGGAAAACCAGCTCGACAACATGCGTCCCGATGTAGCCATCCCCGATGAGGTGCTCGAGCGTATGGCCGATATCCGCGAGCGCGCACAGGCACGCCGCGAGACGCGTCGCAGCTTCTTCCACAATCGCCGACACTAGGCACGCGCAAACAGAAGCACGAAAAGCAGCTGCCTCACTGTCTCAGAAAAAGACCCCGTGGACGGCGCGGCCAATCCGCTGCACCGTCCACGGGGTCCGTCTTTGCCGTTGGTTGCGAATGCGCCCGGCCCAAGCAGGCCGTCCGCTCGGCGCGAAACCTCGTCTAGTCGACGCGTTTATCTCCCATAAAGAAAAGCGCCACGGTGCCCGGCCCCGTATGCGAGCCGATGACGGCGCCGATATCGTTGATACCGATCTTGCCTTTGAGCTGGGGAATCTGCTCGACGATGGCATCGGCGAGCACCTCGGCGTCTTCGCGGCATGCCGACTGCGAAATGCAGCATTTACCGGTGTACTCGGCTCCGTCCTGCACGTGTTCCATCATCGTCTTGACCGTCTCTTCGATCGCGCGGCGCTTGGTGCGGATTTTCTCGCGCGGGATGAGACGACCCTCAAAGTCGACGTTCATAAGTGGGCAGATCCTCAGCGCCGTGCCCAAAATCGCGCTCGTCGCCGAAATGCGGCCACCACGTTTATAACTCGTAAGGTCGGTCGAGAAGAACCAATGATGCATATTGAGCTTGTGCTCTTCGGTCCATCGGACGCATTCGTCGAGCGAAAGGCCTTCGTCGCGTTTGTCGGCTACGTACTCGACCAAAAGGCCATAGCCCGATGATGCCGCCAACGAATCGATCACGCGCACGGTACGCTCGGGATATTTGGCCATGAGGCTTTCGGCTGCCACGCACGCAGAGTTATACGTGCCCGAAATACCCGATGAGAGCGTGAGGTGCAGGACATCCTTGCCACCGATGAGCAACGGCTCCCATAGCTCCTCATACTCGCCGGCGCTTATCTGCGATGTCTTAGGACAGGCACCCGCCGCAATGTTGGAGAAAAACTCATCGGCGCTGATGCTCTGATAGAGGTCGTCGGTATGTATCTCGCCATCGATTTCGTAATGAAAGCAGGCAAACAAAATGTTGCGGCTTTTGAAAAAGTCAAGAGAGCGATCCGCCGTCGACTCACAAGAAAGAATGAAACCTGCCATATGCTGACCCCCCGTTAAACGAACATACGTCCATTATCCCACTCTTACGGGCAACATAACCGAGTCGATAGCCGAATCAACAAGGTCACCTTCGAACGTTGCAAGGCACTTCTTCAAAATGTCGTCACACGTCCGCCATAGCAAAACGCTTTACCGCCAGCACTTTTGCTAAAAACTTTTATCATCCGCCTTCGAGGGCGCCGCAGCGGGATACTTGAGCCCGTGCGCGTTCGCGCATGTCCCAACGAAAAGGAGCTCCACCGCATGGTAGCAACCGACCGCAGCGCACAGTCCCTTAAGTACCTCACGCTTCTGGCACGCCAGTTCCCCAACCAACAAGCCGTTTTCACCGAGATAATCAACCTGTCAGCCATCCTCAACTTGCCTAAAGGCACCGAACATTTCATGAGCGATCTGCACGGCGAGTACGAGGCGTTCATGCACATCCTCAACAACTGCTCGGGCGTGGTCCGCGAACATGTCGATGAGATCTTTTGCGATGAGCTCGACGAGCAGGACAAACGCGAACTGTGCACCCTCATCTACTATCCGCACGAGAAAATCGCCCTCGCGCACGAGCGCAAGATAGACTCCCCTACCTGGTATCGCACCATGCTGGGGCGTCTCATCACCGTGGCCCGCTCGCTTTCGAGCCGCTATACGCGGTCCAAAGTGCGCAAGGCCATCCCGCAGGATTACGCCTACATCATCGACGAGCTTTTGCACACGCATCCAGATGAGAACAATTACCGCGTGAGCTACCACGAGCGCATTATCGATTCGATTTTGGAGACCGATTCCACCGAAGCCTTCATCTGCTCGCTCGCCGCGCTCATCAAGCGCCTTGCCGTGGATCATCTGCATTTGGTTGGCGACATCTTCGACCGCGGCGGCGGCGCGGCCAAGATCATGGACCGTCTAATGGAATATCACTCGCTCGACGTGCAATGGGGCAACCACGATATCGCATGGATGGGCGCGGCCGCGGGCCAGCCCGCCTGCATCGCCACGGTGCTGCGCAACAACCTGCGCTACGGCAACTATGAGATCCTCGAGAACGACTACGGCATCTCGCTGCGCGAACTTGTAGCCTTTGCCGAGCGTACCTACACGACCGAAGATGACATGGAACCCCTCGCCAAGGCGATCAACGTGCTGCTCTTCAAACTCGAGGGGCAGATCATCATGCGCCACCCCGAGTTCGACATGCACGACCGCCTGTTGCTTGACAAGATCGACCTTGCAACGGGAACCGTCCCCCTGCCTTACGGAACCGTGGCGACGCTCCGCACGCGTGACTTCCCCACCGTTGACGCCGAGCGCCCTTACGAGCTGAGCGAAGACGAGCAGCGTATCATGGACAAACTGGTGGCGGAGTTCACCTCGGCCGATCACCTGCGTCGCCATATCGATTTCCTGTTCTCGCACGGCAGCATGTACCTGGTACGCAACAACAAGTTGCTCTTCCACGGATGCGTGCCCATGAACATGGACGGCACCTTCGCCTCGGTGAACTGCATGGGAACCTGGCGTGCGGGTCGCGACTACCTCGATTTTTGCGACGAGATCGCGCGCACCGCGTGGCGCGATCGCACCTCCGACGCCCTCGATTGGCTCTGGTATCTGTGGATCGGACACAAATCGCCCACCAGCGGACGCGAGGTCAAGACCTTCGAGCGCAGCTATATTGCAGATAAAACAACCTGGCAAGAGCCCATGGATGCCTACTTCACCCTCACGCGCGAGCCCGAGGCGTGCGATATCGTGCTGCGCGAGTTCGGTGTATCGCCCGAGCGCGGACGCATCATCAACGGGCATACGCCCGTAAAGACCACCGAGGGCGAGCAGCCCATCCGCGCCGGCGGCAAGCTCCTCGTCATCGACGGCGGATTCTGCAGCGCCTACCATCCCCAGACGGGCATCGCGGGGTATACGCTCATCTCGAGCTCGCGCGGATGCCGTCTCAAGGCTCACGAGGCCTTTAAGAGCGTGGCCGCGGCGCTGGAAAGCAACGCCGACATTCAAAGCGAGACGTTCCGTTTCGATGTGGCCGAGCGCCGCCGCATGGTAAGCGACACCGACACCGGCGCCGTCATCCGCGACCAGATTTGCGATCTCAGGCAGCTACTCGACGCCTACCGCTGTGGTGTGCTTGAGGAAAAGCGACTTTAACGGGAAACCCGAGCCACCGCTCAACGTAGACTGATACGGCTAAAGATCATATCGGCCTGCATCACTTGGGTGCGGGCCTCTTTGTTACGGATGGTAAGTATGGGCAAGTTGATAGCGCAGATCATGAAATTCGGCGTTGTGGGCGTTATCGCCACCGTGATCGATTTCGGCGTAATGAACATTCTTTACTACGGACTGGGGCTTGATATCCTCGTCGCCAACACCGCGGGCTTCATCATCTCGCTCATCTTCAACTACCTGGCGAGTATGAAATATGTGTTCGCACATAAAGAGGGCATGAGCCGTCAGCGCGAGTTCGCGATCTTCGTCGTGCTCTCGGTGATCGGCCTTGCACTGAACGACGGCATCGTACTGGCACTCAAAAGCGGCTTGGGCCTCGAGGCGAATATCGCCAAGGTCTGTGCAACGGCGCTCGTGATGGTCTACAACTTCGTGACGCGTAAGATCTTTTTGGAAGGCGAGGCGTCGCGCTAGAGCCTGCAAGCCTGGCCCGTGGACAAGACATGGAATTGATTTGCAGTCTCTATATGAATCTGCAATCGACACTTACATCGCGTTAGCAGAAGCTTTACAGTCTGTTAGGTCAAATCCGCTGGGCGGTACATATCGTCGGCAAACGTTACGAAAAGGAGGTCCACATGCGCAAGGCCATTTCAAATCCCGCTACCAAGCAGTTCATGAAGTTCGCTGTGGTGGGCCTTATCTCTTTCGGTATTGACTGGGGCATGCTCATCGCGCTTGTCGAATGGCTGCACGTCGACTTCTTGTTGAGTACCACCATCTCGTTTATCACATCGGTTGTGGTCAATTATTGGCTCAGCCTTAAGTACGTGTTCGATCATCGCGAGGGCATGAGCCGCAAGCGCGAGTTCACGATCTTCACCATCCTGTCGATTATCGGCCTGGGCTTGAATGACCTTTATATGTTCGTGGGTGTGGCGTTTCTCAACATCGGCTATCAGATGATGAAGGGTATCGCGACGTTTTTGGTGACCTGGTACAACTACTTCAGCCGTCGCCGTTTCCTCGAAGGCGCTCATTAAGCAAACTTGCTTCGCTAGCTCTTTTTCGCAAGCGACATCACGATCATCATGCCGATGATGCACACAAGCCCGATAAGATCGAAAGCGGTGAGCGCATTCCCAAGGATGAGAGCGCTCGCAAGCGTGGCCACGATGGGAACGAACACCAAAAGCAGGCTACCGAGCATAGGACCGGCCTCTTTAAGACCCTGCATGGCAAGCAGGTAGCCTAAAATCGCACCGCATATGGTCGTACCCGCGACAGCTCCCCATCCACATGCATCGAGCACGGGAAAGCCGCTCCACGGCTGCGCCACAGGCAGCAACAGGATGCCGCCGAGCGTCATTCCCACCGCGTTAACGGAAAGCGAACCGTAGCGGCTGAGGGCATAGAGCGGCAAAACGTTATGCAAAAAAGCAAGCACGCTGTCAAAGAGACACCACGCTATGCCCCCTATCGCGAGAGCCAGCGATGCCGGATCGCCTTTGGTGGCAATACACCACACGCCCACAAGGGCGAGCGCGAGCGCAAAGAACTCCGTCGGCACTGGAGCACGACGCTCACGAGTGCAGGTGTAAACCATCATGTACACAAGCGATACCTGGTTGATAAGAGACTCGGTACCCGCATTGGTGAACTGAATGGCCAAGATATAGACGATCTGATAGAGCGCGATGCCCAAGAGGGCAAACAGCGCCACACCCACCATGGCACGGCGATCATGTAGAAGACCGAAGAGCCGTTCGCGCTGAAGCGAAAAACAAATAACACAAAACACGATGCCGCCCACAAGCACGCGAAAGCACCCGAGCCATGCGGGGGCAACCGCGCAGCTTGAGGTAAGAAAGCTTATGAAAACGCCCGAGACTCCCCAAAAACAGGCCCCAAGAACACCCATCACAATACCGAGTGAACGGCGGCTCACCGAGATCTCCGGCAGCGCATTCGCGACAAGCTCTTTCATTTCCGTCTCCCCTCTTCTTGTTTGTGCAAGAGCCATTCAAGCATTCCGCCAACATGAAGTAAAATTCATAGTTATCAAATATCCCATCAATTATTTTGATAGGAGTATCCATGGAGCTGCGGAATGTGAAAACATTTGCGCGCATTGCCGAGGTTGGAAGTTTCACACGTGTAGCCGCCGAGCTCGGCTACACGCAATCGGCCGTGACGATGCAGGTCAAACAACTCGAGCATGAACTTGACTGCATGCTATTCGAGCGGCTAGGACGGAAGGTTCGCCTCACGCCTGAGGGCGAGCGCTTGATGCCCATAGCGCAGCGCATGCTGCAAGCCGCAGATGAGGCGACACGCATCACGCAAGCCGCAGACGACGTGCGCGGAACGCTTAGAATCGGAGCCATCGACTCCATGCTCGTGAGCGATCTCCCCTCGATCCTCATCGAACTTACGCGTACGTATCCCAATGTCAGCATATCAACGCACCAGGGATCGCTTGATGATGAGTTCAGCATGCTGAGGCACAACGATATCGACGTTCTGCTCTTCCTAGATAAACGGATCAACTATCCCGAATGGATCAAGGCGCTTGAAGTGCCGGGGGCGGCAAGCTTTTTCGCCTCAAGCGACAATCCGCTGGCAGGGCGCAAACGAATACCGATTGAAGAAATACTTGAGCAGCCTCTATACCTCACCGAACGCAACATCAGCTATCGCACCGTGCTAGAGCAGGAGATATACGCTCAAGGCCTTAACCTCACACCCTGCATCGAATGCGGTAGCACCGAAACACTTGTGCAGCTATGCGAGCAAACAGGAGGCATCACCTATCTTCCAAGGCGCGCTACAGACGCTGCCGTTCAAATGGGAAAGCTAGTCCCGCTTGATGTCGACCTTCCCCCGCTAGACCTGTGGTATCAGCTTGTCTACCACAAGAACAAAGTCGTAACACCCCAGATACAGCTGTTCGCGCAGCTCGTCAGCAAACAACTCGGGGGCACAAACCCAAAAGAGCTCCTCTCCGAACAACAAAGAAGCAAACTTTCGGAAAATGGAGAGTAAAACGAACAAGCGCGAGTAGAACGAGATTTTTAATCGCATTTCCCCAGGATTCAGAGGCGAAAATGGTCGCTCTACAAGACGATTGCGATTTTACTCTCCATTTTCCGCAAGTAAGCTAACGCTTACTTGCGGATCGCCTCTTGCCTATTCGTTTCCCCGTCTCTTCGCTTAAAAGACGAGGCGCTCCGCAGGAGGGGGCGGATGGTTTTCTGGACAGTCCGCCTACGCAGTGAGTCCCGACCGTCTCCCGCGGCTGTCGTTCAAATGGCGATCATATAAGACCGCCGTTTTTAGCTATCAACAACGCTGCGGGGGATGCTCCATGGAGCATCCCCCGCATCAACAGCCTATACACCAGGGAATTAATCATTCGTCACGTAGTACCAGACGATCTTATCGCCGTTGGAAAGCTTGTAGTTGCTGCATGCCGTCATGGGCGTTACGCCGTTAACGGAATACATCCAACCACTGGTAGCGCCATGTTCCTTCTCGGCCAAGCCACCGATCGAAGAAACGTAGATACCGTACTGGGTGTTCGAGGCGTTCATACTCACACCCGTAGCCTTAAGAGCGTCGTACACCGTGGCACCTTGACCCAACGAAACCGAGGCGGACGAGCTGCCCGCCCCAACAATGGAGGCATCGACGGTGATCGAAACGGAAATGCCGCTCCGCTCATCAGATGAAGTGGAGTCGCTTCCTGAAGTCGAGGAGGTGCCGGAGGCGGAAGAAGAGCCACTGCTGGCGGAACCCGAAGCAGAGCTCCCCGAACCAGAAGTCACACCAGACGAAGAAGCGGTGCCCGCAGAGGAGCCCGTAGCCGAAGAGGATTCCCCCGCTGAGCCCTCCCCCGTCGAAAGCACTGAGTAGGTCTGACCGCTTTCGTTAAGCACCTCACCTGCCTGCGTGGTTTCGGCAATAACGGTTATAGCGTTGCCATCAGGCAGCGTAGGTGTCAGACCGGCTTGCTGAGCGTAATTAGGATTATCAAGCGCGGCATAAGCATCGCCCGAAATAGCGTAACCCGTGCAACCAGCAAGGATCTGATCGACATACTCATCGATGCTTTTACGGGAGACGGGATACGCGAGCGCGATGCGCACATCGCCCACCATATCCTCTTGAATCCAGACGATGCTCTTGAAGCCAACCTTCTGTTTGCGTGCCCACTTGGCGAGGGCGGCCGCACGATGCGCAGCGGCATCGATAGCAGTGGCGGCATCGACGGCTGAAGCGTTTTCCACCCACACGGTACCATCGGAGATGATGACACCAACTTGGTCGGAAGCAAGCGCTAGGTCAAGGTCTCCGTAGGAAAGCTTGGCGATCCGGGCCTTGACATCATCAGCGGTGACGCTGCGCGTGGACGACTCGAGCTCCAACGAGGCCTTATCAGACGCGTTCGGATCGTCAGCCGTTGTTTGAAACGCACCGCCGTTAAGGAAGGCAAGGGGGTCGCCGCCTTGAACGTAAGTGACCGCTGACCATGCACAGAAAGCGATGACGGCAAGCGCGACGATGGCGATAAGCGCGCGTAGCGCATGCGAGCGGGTGGGCTCGTTGGTGTTGAGGTTGCGATCGGTCGAATCGGTCACAGCTACTCAACCTCCTTCCCGCGTTTGAGAAGCGCGATAACCAGTGCCACAACGCCGATGACGACACCGACAAACGGCCAGATAGGCAGGCTGCGATTGTCTTCTGCGGGAGCATGAGCCGTCAAGGGCACGGCGGCGACCTCATTAGTTTCAGTTGCAGTTGCGTCCGACGACTCAAAGCCGCCCAGCAACGAGGCGCGAGCGTTCGCACTGCCTTGCATCGCCTGATTAAGCGAAACACTAGACGTGGAACGAAGGGTGATATTCACTCCCGACCCCGTAATGGCAGCAAGCTGCTTTACCGAAGAGGCCTTGGTATTGGTCGCAGACGCATCGGATGAGCCCGTGCCGCCCTTCGAAGTGCCGTCCGGCGTGGGAACGGCATCATCCTTCTTGATGTTGTTACCGGAATCGTCCTTTTTGGTGTCGTCCTTTTTGGTGTCGTCCTTCTTAGGATCGTCCTTCTTGGACTCGGCATTCTTCTTCCACTTGGCGTAGAGCGTCATATCGGACGTAACGGGATCGGAGAAATTCCAAGCCGCCATACCGTCCGCATCGGTATACCAACCGAGGAAGGTGTAGCCATCGCGTACGGGGTCAGACGGCGCCACCATGGGTTTACCCTGAACGGGATTGGCCGCAGGCACCACAGAGCCGCCCTGAGAATCAAAAGTCACCTTATAGCCGGCGGCCGCCTTGAGGGCGAAAAGCGTACCGGAGTCGTTGGTGTAGTAGAGGTTGCCCGCGGCGTCGGCGATCACGCTCGCGGTGCAGTACTGCGCATCGTCACCCGAAGGCGTGTAGATCTCGACGACCTCACCGGTCTTTTGGCTGTACCGCAGAACGGCGCCGGGGGTGTTGTTGTACGTGAAGTACACGTAGGTGTCATCGCCCTGCACCGATACGAGCGGGGAAGCTTTTACCTCGGCGTACTTGCCGGTCGAGTACGTTGACTCGACCTTCATGGTAGCAAGATCGATCACCGTGAACTGACCATTGAAGTCGGAATCGTTGCCGCCGATGTACACCTTGCCGTTAGCCACGGCCGGCGTCGACGTCGACGTGTTGCCGAACTCGCACGAATCGACAAGGGAAAGCGCATCCCCGTCGCGCACGATCTTGTAGAGCGTGGCAGGTTGACGGCCCACGGCCAGGTACACCTGCTTGCCGTTCTCGGTACCAGCAGAAACGATGGTCGCGCGGATAGGATTACCACCGATGGAGACGCTCGACTTGACGTCGCCCGTAGCACCATCGATAAGCTGTATGCGGCCGCCCTCGTCACCGATCACGAGGTCGCTGCCGGACACGGCGGCACCAGCCCAGTAGTAACCCTCGCCCGTGCTGTCGCCGGACTTGACCGTCGTCTTGGTCCACTTGACCTTGCCCGTAGCGATGTCGACGCACACCATGGCGCCCGCCTTGGCGCTGCCGCTGTAGCTCGCGCCCGCCACGAATTCGGCGTACACACGACCGTTCGCTACGGTCATCGTGTTGTTCGCCTGATAACGGCCCTCCGTGGAGACATCGAGAGCCGGTGTGCTCCATACGCACTCAAGCGTCTGCGCCGAGAACGCGTACAGGGACCCGTTGTCGTTAGCGGAAATAATCAAGCCATCTGCATAAACGGGACGCGAGAAGTAGCTCGTGGTGCCGCCCTTGGAGATACGCGCAACCACATTGCCCTTGGAATCGATCTTGATGATCTGGGAGTTAGTGGTCACATAAACGTAGCCGCCCACGATGATCGGATCGCCCAAAGACACCCATTGGTCACTGTCGGTCTTGAGATTGACCTTCCA
>CAVGWH010000011.1:0-16162 GCA_963633065.1 Oribacterium sp. | reverse complement strand
CCGGCATGAGCACCGACGAGGCCGCCGACGCCGCCATCGCCGCCGTCAAGCAGCTGTCTGAGGACGTCAACATCCCCAAGGTCTGCGAGGCCATGAAGGCCGACGAGATCGAGGTACTCGCCAAGGACGCCATGGCCGACGCCTGCTTCCCGGGCAACCCTCGCGACGCAAGCCTCGAGGACGTCATCGAGCTCTTCAAGAAGGTCTGCCCCGAGGCCTAAGCTCGCCCGTCGCCTTGCCGACAGCTTGGCTGCCGACGGGATGTAACCTGAACGACCAAGCCCCTCGTACCCATGTGGATGCGAGGGGCTTTTGCTATCTGCAGGGGGTTGGTGCCCAGGCGTTTTTCACCGCTTGTTCGGTGGGCGGCTGCCGTCTTTTCGGCGCGCGGTTCACTTTGCTCGATGGCCTTCACGAGCTGAATGGCAGGAGAGGTTTAGCTTCCAGGCTAAGCCGCCCGCTCTTTCTCGAAGTCGGCACAATGCGACAAAATCGGGTCGAAATCAATGCAAGTTTGTCGCAAAGTGCCGACTTCGGCGAGAAGGTGGAGGCGAAGGGTGGTGCACTGAGAGGTGTACGGCCATGAAAACGGGGCGCCGACTGTGCGGTCGGCGCCCCGTATGGGTAAGCCTCGGTGAGGGGCTTAGTCCAGGTGGTACTTAGTCCAGGTAGTAATGCCCTAGGGCGTCGGCGCCGAGGATGGCGTCGGCGACCATGTCGGGTGTGACCTCGAAGGGCATGTTGCCCATGGTGTCAGAAGGCGCACACGCGGCCTCGGCCACGATCATGGCTTTCTCGCGTGTGACTTCCTCCACGCCAAGCTCGCCGAGCGTTACGGGCAGGCCCACTTCGATGCAGAACCCAAGGACCTCCTCGAGCTGTTCGGTGGAGGCGTTGGCCAGCACGAGCTGCGCGAGCGTGCCGAAGGCGACTTTCTCGCCATGGTACATATTGTGGCATTCGGGCAACAGGGTGAGACCGTTGTGAACAGCATGGGCCGCAGCCAGGCCGGAGCTTTCAAAGCCGATGCCGGAGAGTAACGTGTTGGCCTCGATGATGTGCTCGACGGCCGGGGTGAGGGCGCCGCGCTCGAGGGCGACTTTGGCCTTGACGCCATCTTCCATCAGGGTGTCGTAGCAGAGACGCGCAAGCTGCAGGGCCGCCAGGCCGCCCTTGCCGCCGGCGCAGGTGGAGCCATCGGCGTCGTGTGTCGCCTGGGCCTCGAAGTAGGTGGCCAGCGCATCGCCCATGCCCGAGACGGTGAGGCGCACCGGGCTCGCGGCGATGACTGTGGTGTCCATGAGCACGATGTTGGGGTTGGCCGGCAAGAACAGATAGCGGTCGAACTGGCCTTCATCGGTATAGAGGACCGAAAGCGCGCTGCAAGGTGCATCGGAGCTGGCGATGGTGGGGCAGATCACCACGGGGGTGCCCAGGAAGTAAGCCACGGCCTTGGCGGTGTCGAGCGTCTTGCCGCCACCGATGCCCACCACGGCATCGCAGCCATTGGCGCGCGCGACCTCCACGAGACGGTTGACTTCACTCTCGGAGCACTCGCCGTTGAAGTCCTCGTAGACGGGCTTGACCTTGGAATCCTTAAAGCCGGTTTCGACCTTGGTGCCAACGCGCTTCACGCCACTGGGCGTGTTGATGATAAGGGCGCAGCTGCCGAGCGGTTCCACGTAATCGCCGAGTTTGGCGAGTTCGTCGGGACCTTGGATGTACTTGCTGGGGCTATTGAAGATCTTGGACATGGCGGATTCCTCTCTCTAAGCGCCGATGCACAACGGTCCTGCTTATACCCGCGGGTTCGTAAAATCGCATGGATATTCGGCAGCCGGCAAGGGCATGATCCGCGATGTTACTTACATGCGGAGAGCACGGTACCGCCGCCGAGGACGATGCCGTCACGGTAGACAACGACGGCCTGTCCGGGGGCGATGGCGCGCTGCGGCGCATCGAAAGTAAGTTGCAGCCGCTCGCCGTCAAGGCGCGTGAGGTGCGCTGTTCGGTCGCTTTGGTGATAGCGGTACTTAGCCGCCACGGGGATGCCCGAGCTGCCCGCTTCGGTGAGCTCGCGTTCCATCTCGTCTGCGGGGGCGCTCCAGATCCAATCGTTGGCGATAAGCGCACTTGCCACGAGGTCTTCGGCATCGCCGAGCATCACGGTATTCGTTGCCGTGTCGATGTTCGTCACGTAAACGGGACGCGCCATGGCGACGCCGAGCCCTTTGCGCTGGCCCACGGTATAGCGGATGGCTCCCTGGTGCCGACCTACAACAGAGCCGTCGCGCCAGAGGATGTCGCCAGGTATGGTCGCCTTACCGGTGCGATCCTCGATGAAGCTCACATAGTCACCGTCCGGCACAAAGCAGATGTCCTCGCTGTCGGGCTTCTGCGCATTGACGAGCCCTTGTTCCGCGGCGATGCGGCGTACGTCTCGCTCCTTATCGAGTTCACCCAGTGGCAAAAGCGTATGGGCGAGGCGTTCTTGCGTAAGCGCATAGAGCACATAGCTTTGGTCCTTGCGTACATCGGCCCCGCGCCTAAGACTCCAAGCGCCATTCTCTGCTTGCGCGATCTGTGCATAGTGGCCGGTAGCTACATAATCGAAGCCCTCGGCGCGCGCCCAATCCATGAGTGCTCCGAACTTGAGGTAACGGTTGCAATCGATGCAAGGGTTGGGCGTGGCGCCCGCCTGGTAGGTGCGCACGAACTTGTCGATGACCGCACGGCTGAATAGGTCGCGAAAATCGAGTACGCGGTAGGGGATTCCAAGTCGTGCGGCCACGCTTTGAGCGTCCTCGATATCCGAAAGCGAGCAGCAGGTGCGTGCGCCGTCTTCGGCAAAGGAACGCGAACAGGTAAGGCGCATGGTGGCGCCCTCGCATTCGTATCCCGCTTGTTTGAGCAGGTAGGCGGTTACGCTCGAATCCACGCCGCCGCTCATGGCAACAAGTACGCGCTTTTTGCTCACGATGTCCTCCGGGTTTGAGGTGGGCACTCATAAAAATGGACCGCATGTGATTGCTACGGTGGCAAATGCGATACTGCTACTCACTATCGTGCTGGTGTAACGCTTTACCAGCATAAAAAGTGCGATAGTGAGTAGCAGTATCGCGGAATCGCGCGTAGACAGGCGAGGTGCAGTCAATAAAAAGGCGCGACCCAAGCGGGCCGCGCCTTCATTGTACTTCATAGGGTCGCGAGCAGCGGTTTTCGCTTACGGTAGCCGCCCTTTGCGACCTTCAGCGGAACCTACTCGGCGAAGAGGGCAGTGGAGAGATAGCGCTCGCCGGTATCGGCAAGGAGCGCCACGATAGTCTTGCCCTCGTTCTCGGGACGCTTGGCGAGCTCGAGCGCGGCCCACACGGCGGCACCCGACGAAATGCCCACGAGCACGCCCTCCTTGTGGCCCACGGCGCGGCCGGTGGCAAAGGCGTCCTCGTTCTCGACGGTGATGATCTCGTCGTAGACGTTGGTGTCGAGAACGTCGGGCACGAAGCCTGCGCCGATGCCCTGGATCTTGTGGGGGCCGGCTTCGCCCTTGGAGAGCACGGGGGACGTGGCGGGCTCAACGGCTACAACCTTGACCTCGGGCTTCTGCTCTTTGAGGTAGCTGCCCACGCCGGTCACGGTACCGCCGGTGCCCACGCCGGCAACGAAGATGTCGACTTCGCCGTCGGTGTCGGCCCAGATCTCGGGGCCGGTCGTGGCTTTGTGGATGGCAGGGTTCGCGGGGTTCACGAACTGGCCGGCGACGATGCTCTTGGGCGTGGAGGCAGCGAGCTCCTCGGCCTTGGCGATGGCGCCCTTCATGCCCTTGGATCCGTCGGTGAGCACGAGCTCGGCGCCATAGGCCTGCATGAGCTTGCGGCGCTCAACGGACATGGTCTCGGGCATGGTGATGATCACCTTGTAGCCGCGGGCGGTGCCCACCGAGGCGATGCCGATGCCGGTGTTGCCCGAGGTCGGCTCGATGATGGTGTAGCCCTCGCCGCGCACGAGCTTGCCGGCGGCCTCGGCCTCGTCGATCATGTTCTTGGCCACGCGGTCCTTGACGGAGCCGGCGGGGTTGAAGTACTCGAGCTTGACGAGCACGCGGGCCTTGAGGTCCTGCTCGGCCTCGAAGTGGCTGAGCTCCAGAAGCGGGGTGTGGCCGATCAGTTGGTCGATGGAGGTGTAGACGTTGCTCATGATGTTCTCCTTTATGAAATGCGCGCCTTGGCGGCGAATCGTTTACCTTAAGCGAGGGGTGCTGCTGTGATGCAGACGGAAACAGCTGCGACATCGTGTGGATTGAAGCATGTGACTCCTTCCGTGTTGTTATAAACCAACTAAACGCATAGGGAAATATGAAAACCCGTTGACAAGCATATTCATCCTTTAAACCTAGTCTGTCAATAGGAATTTATAAAATCGATTCTCCGCGGGTCGCTTATGCGCATGCCGCAGGTGTCGTTCGGCGGTGTGGATTAGACGGCGCTTGCATCGGCATCGTAAACCTGCGCGCGGACCGAGACGGATTTTACGTGGCCGGTATCAGGTTCCGTATAGGCGCCTGCGGCCTTCTGCACGGTTTTGCGTAAGAGCAAAACAGGGGCCATCCCGTCTATTCAACCTATATATCTGATATGATTTGGGAGATTTGAAAGGTAGGAAGAATGCTGGTTTCAACAAAGGGGCGCTATGCGCTGCGCGTGATGATCGATCTGGCCGAGCACCGGGCGGCGGGCCGCATTCCTCTTAAAGAGATCGCCGAACGTCAGGAGATCTCTGAAAAGTATCTCGAGAACATCTTGGCCACGCTGGTGCGCAACGGTTTGCTGTCGGGCATGCGCGGCAAAGGTGGGGGATACCAGCTTACGCGTCCGCCCGAGCAGTACACAGCGGGCGAGATCCTACGCCTCACCGAGGGCACTCTGGCCCCTGTCGCCTGCCTGGATGGCGATTGCGCGGGATGCCAGCGTGCGAACGATTGCCCAACGCTCGACATGTGGAAGCACCTCGACCGTTTGATCAACGACTACTTGGATAGCGTGACGCTCGAGAGCTTGGTGGGCGGTCATAAGGAGTTCGATTACGTGATCTAGCTCGTTCGGCGCGGTGGGACGGGTGCGAATCGAGCGGCCGGACGTGAATCACGAGGGGCTGGAATTGCATCCGGCCCCTTGTCTACTCGTTAACTGAATTCGGCATAGCTCGCTGTGTTAGAACGCTGAATTTAAAATGCCGCTTACGATGCTGATGATGATGGAGCCCAGAAACGCCGCCCCGAAACTTGCGATGGCGATACCCGATCCCAGCAGGTTAACCGACAGATAGCTTGCGAACTCGAGCATAAAGCTGTTGATCACCAGTTGAAAAACGCCGAGCGTGACGATGGTGAGCGGAAGCGAAATAGCAGAGACGAAGGGTTTGACCAGCGTATTCACGAGTCCTAGGAACAGCGCCACGAAAGCGAAGCTGACCCAGGCGGCACCTCCGCCATACGGCTGGATGCCGGGAACCAGAAACGTGGCGACGGCGACGGCGATAGCGGTCATGAGCCATTTGAACATGAACTGCACAACAGGTCCTTTCATCTTTCATCTAAAACGATGACGAGCGGTGGCGCCCATGGTAAGTGCGGCGCCTTCTTAACCCACATTTATTCCCCTTTTATGCTTCGCTCAAAACAGAGGCTTGTCGGGACGCTGTTTGTTACCGTTCGGCGGAGAGCATGAGGGTTTTTCCTACTTTAGTGCGGTGGTGTGCTACACTCACATCGAAGCGGACGGATCCGCTTTTTTATTGTATAGAATGGGAGATATTTCCCTATATTTTGTATCAATTCGAGGCCTTTTAGGTGGAAACGGCGGTGGTGGATGAATATCGATACGATGTTTCAACGCAAGGACGTCCAGCAGCTTGCGCATGCGTTCTCCATTCTCGACAACGAGGAGGACGTACGCGCGTTTCTAACCGATCTATGCACTCCGCGCGAAATCTGCGATTTCGCCCAGCGTCTTCAGGTCGCGCGCTATTTGGATGACGGTGAACCCTACGTGGAGGTCCAAGCGCGTACGGGCGCCAGTTCCACTACCGTCAGCCGTGTTTCCAAAGCGCTTAACGGCGAGTATGGCGGATATCGTAAGATGATCATCCGCCTTGAAGACGGGGAGTAGCGGATAGTCCGACACTGTGGCGGGTGGCCCTCGAAAGATGTTCCCCGGTAGGTATATTCGTTTTTCCCGCTGGGAGAATCGATGCAAGCAGCCAGATGCGCGTTGCGCTCTGGCTGCTTTTATTTGGACGCTTTGAACTTGTCGTGCGCTGTCCGCACGTGAAGGTAGGATAGACCCATCTGTTTTTTAGTTTGAAAGGCGGGTGGGCTTGTGACGGTTCGCATTTATACGACGGGGGCGGGAACGGACCTTACCTCTGCGGAGATTTCGACGATCGCCACGTTGCTCGAGGGGGCGGGCCGCGTAACGCTTTTGGTGCCCGGTTTTGCGGAGCGCGACAGGTGCCGTCGGCAGTTGGCGGAGGCCGGGATCGGCCTCGGTGTCGAGGTGAGCTGTCCTGTGGCTTGGTTGTCGAGCCTCTGGGAGCTTATGGGCGACGGTCGCGCGCTGGTCGATGCGACGGATCGCAAGCTGCTTATGACCGGGGTCGTCGCCGGGGTTGATGATACCGAGTTGGCGCCGTTGCGTCGCAACCCGGGTACCATCGAGATGCTCGCATCGATGGCGCGTGCCTACCTGCCCCATGCACTCGAGGGTTCATCGTCCCCGCGTCTTTCCTCCGCTGAGCGCCGCGTGCTCGATATCCTTGCAGCTTATGCGCAGCGTTTGCACGAGAGCGGTTTTTTGGAGGCTTCCGAGGCTTCGGTGGCGCTGGCGCGGTCGTTTGCGACCTCGGTGCCTGCACTCGCCCGTGTCGTGGTGCTGCGCGGTGCCGATCGCGTCGATGCATGTCTGCTCGCCCTGCTCGATGCTATCGCCGATCGGGGTGAGATCCTGGTCATGGCGGGCCATGGCCAGGAGAACATGGCGCATATGTTGGGTGCTCATTGGGGTGTCGCATCCGAGTGCTTGCCCGGGGGGCAAGCGCAATCGCACATGCCCCAGCTGGTGGCGCCCCTTGTCGCGGGGCCGGCGGCGCGTGACGCCGCGTATGTGCGCCTCATCGAGGAGGCATTGGACGCCGTTCCCTCTTGCGAGGGCGATTCCGTATCTGTCGCCGTGGCCTCTCCCGATCCGGTGGGCGATTCCGAGCGTATCGGATTGCGCTTGGCGGCGCATGGTGTGGCATCGTGCGTCGATCAGCGCATCGCCTTCGGTCAAACGCTCGCCGGGCAGATGCTCTATGTGCTGCTCGATGTGCTACGTCGTATGGATGCGGAGGAGCCGAGCTCGTGGTGGCCCGCACCCGAACTCGTCGATTGGCTGCGTTCGCCGTTTTCGGGCGTCGGCGCGCGGCGGCGTCAGGCCATCATGGCGTTCGATACCGCATTGCGCCGCAACCGTAGGCTGACGGCGCAAGATGTTCTTAAACAACTGTCGAGCTTGCAAAGCCGCGAGCTCAACGCCGAGCACGAACGCGCCGAGGGCGAGGGCCGGGACCCGCGCCCGGTGGTGCCGGCGGATGTAGTGGAAGCCTTGCGCCAAGGACACATCGCTCGAGCGCTGCGTCTCATGTATACGGCGGCTGCCGCTATGCCCGCCTCCGCGTTCGACGATGCGGGCGGGCTTGAGGTGAAGCAGCGCGAGCTCACGGGTCTGCGTAGTGCTTACGAACTCTTCGAACGCGCGTGCGAGCTGGGCATTTCCGAGGTCGATGCGCTCGAAGTGGCGCGTTTTGTCTCGGTGCGCTTGAGTGCTCGTTGTGCGCCTGCCTCCCAGGATGGAGAGTCTCCGGCGAATCCGCGCGTGGTGTTCATGTGCGCCGACGATCTCGCCTCCGCTCCCGCATCTAGCTACGCTTCCGTACTGCTGGCCGATATGGACACGGCGGCGTATCCGACCAACGTGCGCGAGAGCGCGAAGGATATCTTGGCGGAAAAACTCGGTTGCGCAGATGTCGCGCTCGGGCCGAGTGAGCGGCGCCTCGTTTGCTTCTCGCGCGCCATAGAGGCGGCGGGCACCAAGGCGTATCTTGCGCGTGTGGAAAAGACCCGAGAGGGCGATGAGCGGTTTGCCACGCCTGCCCTGAGCGTCCTTGTTGCCCGCGCTAAGGCCGTGGGCGCCTTCGTCGAAGCTGCGGAGCTTCCCGGCGAGGGCGAGCTTTTCGCCAACCTGGATCCTTCTGCCGGGAAGGACGGCTGCATTCGGCGTGTCTCATGCTTGCCCGAACATGTGCTCGGCGATGAGGTGCGTCCCTACGTGTTGCTGCAGTACCGCAGCGTGGGCGGCCAGGTGCGTCCGCGCAAGCTCTCGGCTTCCTCCATCGAGAACGCTTTGGCGTGTCCTTATCGCTGGTTTTTGAGCAACCGCATTCCCTGCAGGCGCTTCGATACCGGTTTCGGACCTATCGAGATGGGCAATTTCGTGCACGACGTCATGCAGCGTTTCCATGAGCGCCTGATCGACGAAGGCCTTATGCGCGTGACATCCGAGAACCTTGCGGCATCGATGGAACAGATGAACCGTGCGTTTGCAGAATGCCGCGAAGAACACGCACGTGGGCGCTATCTGTATGGACGCCGCGCACAAAATAAAGACGCGCGCAAGATATCGGCGCCGCTGGTGGCGCAAGATCATCTCGAGAAGCGCGCCATCGATGCCATTTTGCCTCCTCTGCACGACGTGGTGCGCTACGAGTCCACGATGCTTTCGATATTCACACCTGCGCTTTTTGAGTATGCGTTCGACAACGCGGATGTTATGTATGCGGGGCGCCCCTTGGGCGGGCGCATCGATCGTATAGATACGGCCCCCGATGCGGGGTCGGGCGAACGTTTTGTGGTGATCGACTACAAAAACCGATCGGTCAGCAGCGGGGCGAAGTATTTTGATGCGCAGGATCCCACCATCGATGGTGGGGATGTGCCGGAGGGCTGGCTTCCCGGTGCCGATAAGGACACAAGCCCCAAGGTGCAGACACTCATCTACGCTTCGGCGTACCAGAGGCTCACGGGCGGATCCGCACAAGGCGCCGTGTATTTCGGTACGCGGAAGGCGGGCGTCTCAGGCGCTATCGCGGCATCGCTTGCCGAGTGCGAGCCCCCGGCGTTTCCGGAAGACAAACCGGCGGCGTTCCCGGGTACGGCCGGTACCAAGAAAAACCCAAAGGAAGGCCACATGGAATTCTCGGATCTCTTGGAGACGGTTGAGCGTTCCATCGAGCGAGAACTCGACGAGCTTTCTGCCGGCGCGATCTCCCCGCGCCCTCATAAAGATTCCTGTAGGTTCTGTCCGGCGACGATGTGCGAGATGAGGCGTTAATGAGCAAGATTGAACTTTCCGATAAACAGGCTGTCGTGGTACATACCCTGTCGGGACCGCTTTTCGTATCGGCCGGTGCCGGTGCGGGTAAGACGTTCACCCTCACGCAGCGTATCCGTTATGCCATGCTGCCCGGTTCCAAGCCACGCGACCAATGGGCTGATCCCGCGGTGCCCGAGCCGTTTCTTGACAGCATCGACCAGGTTCTGGCCATCACGTTCACCGACAAGGCGGCCACCGAGCTCAAGGACCGTATCAGGGGGATGCTCATCGATGAGGGGATGACCGCTGAGGCCGATAAGGTCGACAGCTCCTGGATCTCGACCATCCATAGCATGTGCTCGCGTATCATCCGCGCCCATGCATTCGATCAGGGGCTCGACCCGGCCTTTGCCTTGGAAGGATACGCGGACGACCTCAAGCGCTTGGCGGTCGAGCATGTATTGCGACGGGTGTCCGACGGTGCGGAGGGGGATGGCAAGAGCGCCTACAATGCGCTGCTCGAGGCATTCGATCTTGAACCTACGGGCGAGAGCCATGACCTGAACAACCTGATGTCCATTCTCGTCGCCATGCTTTCCAAGCTCGCCGCCACCGTCGGTGGGTTCGATGCCTTCGCGTGCGTGCGTCCACGCGTTTCGCGTATCGAGATCTACGAAGCCTATAAAGCCATAGCCGACACCCCCTCGTACGCCAATTGCGAGGCGGCCGCCTTGGCCGTGCGGGCGCTCGACGAGTTCTTCGCGTCTTCGCAAGACCTGCCTGCCCTGCGCGCGTGCTATGCGGACTGCGGTAAGCTCACGCTGCCGCGTGGCAAGGACAAGGACAAACTGTCCGAGCGTGAGTTCGTCCTGCAGGTGCGCGATGCCCGTGCCCGCTTCTTCGCCGAGGCGTATCTCGAGGCGCGCGCCGACGCGATGGACGAACTCGTACCGTTGGCACGTGAGGTCAGGGACGAATACGATCGCCTCAAGGATGAGCGCTCGTCGCTCGATAACGACGACCTGCTCACGCGCGCCTACGATGCCTTAAAGACCGATCCTTTGGTGCGCGCCGAGTTCGCCGGCAAGTTCAAGATGGTGATGGTCGACGAATTCCAAGACACGGCACAGCAGCAGGTTGAACTGGTGCGCTTGCTGTGCAGTCCCGATGCGCGCGAACTGTGCACCGTGGGCGATGCTCAGCAGTCCATCTATCGTTTTCGCGGTGCCGACGTCTCGGTTTTCCGTTCTATGAAGGAAGAAGTCGAGGCGGCACCTAGCGGTGTGGTGGCGACCCTCGACGCCAACTTCCGCAGCCATGCCGATATCCTCGAATTCGCCGACCGCATCTTCTGGGGAGAGAACAATCGCTTGGGACGTGACTTCCTACATCTGGAATCGTGCGGCGAGGAGAATCGCAAAGAACCGCATGCACTGCGCAGCACCGATACGTCACGTCGCCAGTTGGCGTTGGTGGTGGGCGGTGACGCGGATGCGCGCTCGCGCGAGAAAGCCGCGCAGATCGCCCAGCGCTTCAAGCGTCTGATCGCCGAGGAGGGATTCCGCCCCGGCGATATGGTCATCCTCATGAAGGCGCTTTCCAAGGCGGATCTCTATGCCTCGACGTTGCGTGAGGCGGGCATCCCCTGCGTCGTGGCGGGTGGTACGTCGGTTTTCCGCAAGGCGCCCGAGGTGGGCGTCGTGCGTGCGTTGCTGGCGTTTCTCGCTAACCCCAACGATGGCCAGAACGGCACGCTGCCCTTGCTCGCCAGTCCGCTTTTCGCATTGGGCGCGCAGGAGCTTTTGGCGTTGGCCACCTATCGGGAGTCGGTGGCCGATGTCGTTGATTCGCGGAGCTTGACGGCTGATGTGCTTCTGGGCGGAGAGGTGCTTTCTGAATTCGGGCAGCTGCCCTTGCTCGATCGTGCACGCCAGGTCCTGAAGTGCGCGCTTGAGCGCGTGGGTCGTGAGCCGGTATCGCAGACCTGCGCGTATGTGCTCAACGAATCGGGATGGCTTTATCGTTTGGAACATGGCGGCGCGAGAGAGCACGCTCAGGCGGCCAACGTGCTCAAAGCGCTTGAAATCGTGCGCGCCGAGGAAGCCGGGCGCGCGTTTGCCCCTCGCGTGGTGGCGGATGCGGTTGCCAAGCATATCGATACGGTCAAGGAATCGCCCGGTACGCTTAACGGCGCGGGTGCGGATGCCGTGCGCATCATGACCATCCACGCCTCCAAAGGTTTGGAGTTTCCCGTTGTGGCCGTTGCGGAATGCGATTCGGTCGCGCCCGACAAGAGCCGCTTTCGCACGTGCGAAGAGAGCGGTACGACCTATTGGTGCGCGTTCCCCGGCAAATACGAGGTGGGGTCCGATGAATGCTTCTACAAGGGCCTTGCCGACGTCGCTTTTGAAGAGGACGAGCCCGATCGGGGTATTCCCGAGAGCGCGGCCGATGCGTTCATCTACATGCGCAAACGCGACGCCGAGCTTGAATTCGATGAGTTGGCGCGCTTGTTCTACGTTGCCATCACGCGTGCGCGTGAGGTGGTGATCCTCGCCATGGGTGCACAGTATGGAACCGAGTTGAAGCCGGGGCATAAATCGTCGCTGGTGGGCGATGTGCTGTCGCACGTTCTGCCGGCGGACGACTCCAATGCCGGTTTGCCTTATCTGGGCGCGGACCGCCTCGATTTTCCCGGTGCCCATGCCGGCGACTATTCCGTCGCGTTTTTGGACGATGTGTGCTACCCCGATAAAAAGGGCAGATGTTACGCGGCGGCGGATTACCCCTCGCTGTCGATGCGGACGGAGCGCGCGGGCAGCGTTTGTTCTGATGCCACCGGTGCGCGGCCGGACGATGGACCGGACGGCCGCGAGGCGCTACATGCGGATACGGTGGCGGAAGACGTTGCGTTCGATGTCTCGAATGCGGGCGCTTTGCGTGGGGACGCGCGCACGGTCGATTTGGTGTATCCGCAGGCTGTAACGACCTCGATCGGTACTCCGGAACGTCCTCCGCGTGACTCGTACAGCTACTCGTCGATTTCGGCTGCGTTGCACGAGCAGGCGGAGGATCGTGCGATGCCCGCAGATCGCGCGGGCGAGGATGCCGGGTCAACGGGGGAGGACGGTGTCGCCCGCACGGCGGCGGGTGATCCGACGGCTCTCGGCTCGGCTTTCCATGCGGCGGCACAATGGCTTATCGAAACCGGATGCGCTACGGTGCCCGCCGAGCGTATCGATGCCCTGGCTCGCTATTGGCGCGTGACGCCCGAACAACGAGGCCGCCTGCAGGCGGCGCTTGCGCGCTGGGAGGGGTCTTCCGTACGGCGCGAGCTCATGGCGTGGCCTGAAGTCCGTGCCGAGGTGCCGTTCTTCTCGTTGGGCTCGGCGGATGTCGATATCGCTCCCTTTGGAGCCTATGCCGAGGGCGCCATAGACGCTCTTGCCACCGATTCGGCGTATCCCGAGCGCGCCCTGCTCGTCGACTACAAGACGGGCGGCAGCGCGTACGAGACGCCTGACCAGCTCCAAGAAAAGCATGCGCTGCAGGCGCGCGTTTATGCCGACGTGCTTCATAAGGCGGGCTTGCGTGAGGTGACGCTCGTCTTTGTTCGCGTGGAGATCGAGGACGAAGACCGTCCCGGCGAACCTCAGACGGTCGTCTATCACCTGTAGCCTGCGTTCGATGTGCGAATGCCCGCGGTTGCGGTCGGGCCCACGGCTTTGATCGAAACCGTGGGCCCGACCGGTGGGCGCATTCCTATTCGGAAGCATGCCCACCGGTCGCTACTCAGCCGTGGGCGTTTACTGCGGCCGGGCTCACGGTTCTACGTTGGTCTACAATGTCCCCTGCATAAACGCGCGACAGTCAGGAGCCCCATGCAGATCGAGAAGACGCTTGATGTAACCCCCGAAGAGTTCTTCGATGCCATAGAGACCTCGATTCTCTACGATGTCGAGGAAGCGACGGGCAAGCGTATCACGCGTAAGCGCATCAACGGCTTCCATTACACCAAGGCCACGCGCGAGCCGGGCCGCGACCAGGGATCGCAGGTCAAGGTGAAGGTCAAGAGCTATCGTTATCCCGCGCTCTACGAGGTCAAGTTCACCTACGCGACGGGCGCTAACGTCATGCGCTATGCGGTGGAGCCGACGGCGGACGGGGCCGGCTCCGTGCTTACCTATACCGAGGAGTACACGGCAAACGTCTCCACCAAGGGCATCACCGGATGGTTCAATCTGTTCATGTACGAACGGCGCATCAAGGCGCGCGCGAACAAGACCATCAAGCAGATCGTCAAATACGCTCACGATCATCGCACGCCGGCGAACAATCCGCTGCTCGACGAGCTACGCGCAATGGAGGTGGAGGAAGCGGAGGGTGCTGCAGGAACCGGGGACGGTGCGTCTGCTGCCGATGCAGCCGACGTTCAGGACGGCAGCGAGGCTACGATGCCTGTTTCCGAGAAAGCCTCTGCGACGGGCACTTCCGAGACCGATGCCCAAGCGTAAACACCTCAGTTGAATAATTCGAACATCTGTACGCTTATTTGTTGAAGCCGCGTTGGGTACGTGATCATGTCTGCGCCCAACGATAGAATCGTGTCCGGACTGAATTTGAGCGTATCGGGAGCACATCACTTATGGCGTTTGTACATCTGCATAATCACACGGTTTTCTCCATGCTCGACGGGGCTACGCGTATCCAAGATATGGTCAATCGCGCGGTGGAGCTGGGCATGCCCGCCGTCGCCATCACCGACCACGGCTACATGTACGGTGTGCCCGATCTGAGCCTCGCTTGCGATGCCGTCAACCACAACACACCCGAGTACAAAACCTGGAGCCACGACAAGGCATTCCTCGAGAAGGGGCGTCGCGACGAGTTGGAGGAGCCCGATCCCGAGAAGGATCCGGCCGCGTATGCCCAGTACGTCAAGGACATGGCCGGTTGGGACGAGAAGGGCAACATCGACGACCTCAAGCCGCCCATGGTCATCAAGCCGATTTTCGGTTGCGAGGTCTACTTCACGCCCGACGACACGCTTGCGCGCGATAAAAAGCCCGAGCTCTACCACATGATCCTCTTGGCCAAAAACCAAGAGGGTTACGTCAACCTCATGCAGACGGTCTCGGAGGCCGCGGTCGACGGCTTTTACTACAAGCCGCGCGTGACTCTCGACAACCTACGTCGTCACGCCAAGGGCATGATCTGCACGAGCGCCTGTATCGCCGGCATCATTCCCAAGTGCATCGATCGCGGCGATATGGCGGGCGCCATCCAGTGGGCCGAGACCTTCCGCGACATCTTCGATCCGGGCGACTTCTACATCGAGATCCAGGATCACGGTATCGCCACCGATAGCGGCATCACCGATGAGGAACTGTCGCACATGCTGATCGATATCGCCAAGCAGATCGGTGTCAAGGTCATCGCTACCAACGATTTCCACTACCTGCGCCGCGAGGACGCGAGCGTGCAGGACGTGATCATGTGCATCGGCATGAACGCTAAGATCGACGACCCCAACCGCCTGCGCATGACCGGCTCGGAGTTCTACATGAAGACCGAGGAGGAGATGCGCGCGCTGTTCCCGTACTGCCCCGAGGCCTGCGACAACACGCTCGAGATCGCCGAGAAGTGCTACGTGGAACTCGATTGGGACTCCATCATCCTGCCGCGCTTCCCGCTGCTCGACGAGGGCGAGACCCACGAGAGCCAGTTCCGTCGCGAGTGCGAGAAGGGCCTGCGCCAGCATTACGGCGACAACTGGGCAGAGCGCGAGATCGGCGGCGTCAACATCAAGGAGCGCTTTGAGTACGAGTACAAAGTCATATGCGACAAAGGCTTTGCCGCTTACTTTTTGATCGTTGCCGAGTACGTGCAATGGGCCAAGGACAACGGTATCGGCGTGGGACCGGGCCGTGGTTCGGCCGCCGGCGCCATCGTCGCGTATGCCATGAACATCACCGCGTTCGACCCGCTCGAGAACGGCCTGATGTTCGAGAGGTTCCTCTCGCCGCAGCGTACCGAGATGCCCGATATCGATATGGACTTCGACGATGAGCGTCGCCTCGAGGTCGTGGAGCATGTGCGCCAGCTCTACGGCCCCGAGAAGGTCACCCACGTCATCACCTACTCCACCATCAAGGCCAAGCAGGCCATCAACGACTCCGCGCGCGTGCTCGACTATCCCGTCTACATGGGCCAAAAGCTCTCTAAGATGGTGCCGGCCGATCCGGGCGTCAAGCTCAGCCAGGTGCTCGAGAAGCAGCCGGGCAAAGAGGATATGTACAACCCCGATTTTGTGGAGGCCTACCAAAAGGACGAGGACGCGCGCAAGATCATCGACACGGCGCTCTCCATCGAGGGCCTTACGCGCGGCGAGGGCGTGCACGCCTGCGCCGTCCTCATCTGCCGCGACCCGGTCAACGAGCACGTGCCCACCAAGCTCGACACCAAGGGCGGCGTCGAGATCACCCAGTACGAGGGTCATACCGTGGCCGACATGGGCCTGCTCAAGATGGACTTCCTGGGCCTGCGTACGCTCACCGTTATCTCGAAGGCCAAGGCGAACATCAAGGCGAACTTCGGTATCGACATCAAAGAGGACGAGATTCCCTTCGACGATCCCGAGATCTTCAAGCTCATGGCCGGCGGCCACACGGCGGGCGTGTTCCAGGTAGAGTCCGCGGGCATGACGGCCACCATCAAGAACATGAAGCCCACCGAGTACAAGCACGTGGTGG
>CAVGWH010000010.1:0-13241 GCA_963633065.1 Oribacterium sp. | reverse complement strand
TGATAGGGATGACGGAGATAAAGCCGTCGCGGATGGACTTGAGGTACTTGTTGCGCGCGATCGCGTTAAAGAAGGGCTGGCCCTTCTCGATGGTGGCGATTAGCTGCTCCATGCGTGCTCCTTTTCATGCGGTCAATAAGGCAACGATAGCTGGAGAACCGTCTTCACTCCGTGATTTTTAAAAATGTTGACGTTGCCATTTTGTGACACAGAGGTGAAACCGTCAGCTTTCTTCCTGTGCCTGTAAGAAAGCATCTCCTGTTGCGGAATACATCAGCCGCCCGGTGGTTGATGTCGTTTCAATGGCAACGTTAACATTTGGGGCGATATGCGCGTTTCGAACGCCGCGTGCTGTCGGCGAACGGTAGGTTTTCGGTTGCGAACGTTTGCCGGGCGCATCCGTTTCGTATACTTGGGTGCGTTCGATATTTCGTTCCACCGATCCATTGAAGAGTTGCCGTCACGTATCCGTTTCGTATATGTGTCGATGTGCAGAGAAAGCCACGGTTATGCCCATGAAGCCCGCAAAAGCAGTGTCGCTCAAAGATGTTGCCCGCGCAGCGGGGGTATCCGAACAGACGGTCTCGCGTACCGTGCACGATTCTCCGAGCGTTCGCCCCGAAACAAAGGAACGCGTTCGCGCGGCCATGCGCGAGCTGGGATACCGTCCCAATTTTGCGGGCAGATCGCTTCGCCAGGGCAAGTTCAAGACGGTCGGCGTGGTCATGTTCAACATGGCGGGCACCGGCAACCTCGACCGCCTGGAAGGTTTCGCCACCGCCGCCGATAAACACGATCTGGCGCTCACGCTCGTCAAGATGGATTCGCATCCGCCTTACACGCTCGAGGGCGCAGCGCAGCGCATGAGCGGGCTTCCGGTGGACGGCATGGTTATCGTCATGAACCGTATGACCGCGGATTTCACGGCGTTTTCCCCGCTACCCGGCTTGGAGACGGTGCTTGTCACCATGCTCGAGCACCCTGTGTGCTCCACGGTCGATAACGACCAGTTCGACGCATCGCGCATGGTGGTTGAATACCTTTTGAGCCTCGGCCACAAGACCGTTCACTTCATCAGTTGTCCCGAACGTTCGCTTTCGGGCATGCAGCGCGAGGAAGGCTGGCGCCAGACGCTTGCCGCTCATGGCATCGAGCCTCCGGCGCTGATCCGCGGTGACTGGACGGCCAAGAGCGGCTACGAGGCGGGCTGCGCGCTCGCCGACGATCCCACGTGCACGGCGGTCTATGCATCCAACGATGCCATGGCGTACGGCTGCATAAGGGGCCTGGCCTCACGTGGCAAGCGCGTTCCCGATGACGTGAGCGTGGTGGGCGTGGACGATTCGCTTGAAGACGTGGTGCCCGATATGGGTGTGACCACGGTGCGTTTCGACAACAAACGCGTCGGCATGTGGGCGGTCGACAAGATCGCGGGTCTTGCCGGCGCCAGGACGTCTGCGGGCAAAGAGCATGTGCTGGTCCCCGGCGAGCTTATCGAGCGCGACACCGTACGCGATCTACGTTAGGTTTTGTGTCTTCGTGGCGACTCCATAGCACAAATATCAGGGAGTGGGGTAGCGCGCCCGCTTATCTTTGGTAACGCGCCGTTCACCGAGTAGAAAAAAATAACAAAGACGAACAGTTCCAAACAAGTTATCGTTAACTCGTCGAAGTTAGCGATAACTTTGGACGCAAGAAGCAGCGGTCAGCTCGAGAGAACGTTGGTTTCTTGCACGGGTCCCGGCACACACCCGGGCTGTGTGCGCCATCATCGCCCTTCGACGCGATTCCCATCGGCTAAGACCTATGTAAGGAGTCTTTTGATGAGTTATCTGAATCGGGTGAAATCGCTTCCGCCCCACTTCGTATGGGGAGGCTCAACTGCCGCCTATCAGGTAGAGGGCAACACCTCCGCCGATGGTAGGGGAGACTGCATGTGGGATGCTTACCTGCGTGAGCATGGGCGCTATAACCCCGAGCCCGCGTGCGATTTCTACCATCGTTACGCCGAGGATATCGGCTTGGCCGCCAAGTACGGCCTCAACGCCGTGCGCGTTTCCATCTCGTGGACGCGCATCTTCCCCACGGGCGACCCCACGACGGAACCCAATGCGGCGGGCGTGGCGTACTATCACGATCTGTTCAAGACCTGCTGGGACAACGGCGTCGAGCCCTATGTGACCTTGCATCACTTTGATTCGCCGCAGACCATGGTCGAGCGCGGTGACTGGCTTTGCCGCGAGAACCTCGACTGGTTCGAGGGCTATGCGCGCTTCTGCTTTAAGGAGTTCACCGAGGTAAAGACCTGGTTCACCATCAACGAGCTCATCTCGTTGGCCATGAGCCAGTACATCCGCGGTGTGTTCCCGCCGGCGCGTTCGTTCGACGTGTCATCGTTCATGCAGGCACAGCACAACGAGCTTCTGGCTCATGCCAAGGCCGTTAATGCCTATCGTGAGCTAGGCGGCACCGGTCGCATCGGCCTCATCCATGTGTGCAAGCCGTTCTACCCGTATCCCGATACGCCCGAAAACGAGCATGCGGCAGAGCTCTACGATGCCGTCAACAACCGCTTCTTGCTCGACGGCACGTTCCTCGGTCACTACACCGACGAGACGATGGCGCTGGTGAACGAGGTGCTCGAGGCGAACGACGCTGCGCTTTCCATCGAGGAAGGCGATATGGACGAGATCGCCCGCGCAGCCGGTAACCAGGACGTGTTCGGCCTGAACTACTATCAGCCGCAGTTCGTGGTGGCCTACGACGGCGAGAGCACCTGCCATCACAACGGCACCGGCGACAAGGGCACCTCGTGCTTCAAGTTCCACGGTGTGGCCGAGGCCGTCACGCACCCCGATGTTCCCACCACCGACTGGGACTGGAGCATCTATCCCGAGGGACTCTACGACCTGCTCAAGCGCATCGAGGCCGATTACCCCGAGCATCCCGTGATGTACGTTACCGAAAACGGCCTGGGCTTTAAGGATCCCGAGCCTGACGAGGACGGTATCGTTGCCGATCCCGAGCGTATCGACTACGTGGATCAGCACGTTGAAGCCACGCTTCGCGCGCGTTCCGAGGGCGTTAACGTGCAGGGTTACTTCATTTGGTCGTTGCAGGATCAGTTCAGCTGGAGCAACGGCTACAACAAGCGCTATGGGCTCTTCTACGTCGACTTCGAGACGCAGAAGCGTTACATAAAGCAAAGCGCTCTGTGGTATCGCGAACTTGCCGATACCATGGACACGTCGGAAAAGGAGGCGTAAAGACAATGGATGCGCTCGTCAAGTTTCTTGAGAAGCAGCAGCCGAAGTTCGACAAGATCTCGAGCAATATGTACCTTCAGGCCATTAAGGATGGCTTCCTGGTCAACATGCCCATCATCTTGTTCTCGAGTCTGTTCCTGCTGATCGCCACCATGCCCGGTATGTTCGGCCTTGTTCTGCCGCAGGTCATCCTCGACTTCGCTAACAAGTGCAACGACTTCACCATGGGCGTTCTCGGCATCATGGTCGCCGGTACCACCGCCAAGGTGCTCACCGGTTCCTTCAACCGCTCCAAGATGCCCGCCGGCCGTGTGCTCAACGATACGTCCACCCAGGTAGCTGCTATGTGCGGCATGCTGGTGCTGGCCGTCACCAAGACCGTCGCTTCCATCAACGACGCCGACACCTCGGTGATGCTCTTCGGCAACATGGGCACCAAGGGTCTGTTCTCGGCCTTCATCTCCGCGTTCGTCACGGTGCACGTGTATGCCTTCTGCGTTAAGCGCGATATCACCATCCACCTGCCCAAAGAGGTCCCTGGCACCATCGCTCAGAGCTTCCGCGACATCTTCCCGTTCTCGTTTACGATGATCATCTGCACCCTGGTGGACTTCCTGGTGCGCTATTTCCTCAACGTTCCCTTCGCTGAGGCCCTGGGTACCCTGCTCGCTCCGCTTTTTTCGGCTGCCGACAGCTATCCCGGCCTGATCATCTACCAGGCGCTTATCGCCTTCTTCTGGTTCATGGGCATCCACGGTCCTTCCGTGGTCCGTCCTCCGCTGTACGCCACGCTTCTCGCCAATACCGAGGCCAACCTGCAGCTCTTCCAGGCCGGCGAGCATGCTTCCCACGCCTTCACCTACAACCTGACGCTCATCGGCGACATGGGTGGTACGGGCTGCACGTTCCTGGTCCCCATCATCTTCATGCTCTTCATGCGCTCCAAGCAGCTCAAGGCCGTCGGCAAGGCTTCGTTTATCCCCACGCTCTTCGCTGTTAACGAGCCCGTTCTCTTCGGCGCTCCGCTGATCCTCAACCCTTACTTCTTCGTCCCGTTCATCCTGGCTCCTGTCGCCAACATCGTGATCTTCAAGTTCTTCGTCTCCACGCTGGGCATGAACGGTCAGATGTACACCATTCCGTGGTCCACGCCGGGCCCGATCGGTATGATCATGTCCACCGGCTTCGCCCCACTGTCGTTTGTGCTCGCCATCGTGCTTCTGGTAGTCGACTTCATCATCTACTATCCGTTCTGCAAGGCCTACGACAACAACCTGTGCAAGCAGGAGGCCGAGGTTGACGCGCAGCTCGAGGCCGCTGAGGGTGGCGAGGCCGTGTTGACCGCCGCTGCGGGCGATCAGGCTGCCGCTGGTGACGCTAAGACTTCCGATACCGCTGCTTCTACCCCCAATTTCGCTGAGGGCAAGAAGAAGGTCGAGGAGCTTGGCCGCGAGCTGAAGGTTCTGGTGCTTTGCGCCGGCGCCGGTACCAGTGCCCTTTTGGCCAACGCCCTTACCGAGGGTTCCGGTCCCGCCGGTATCCCCATCATCGCCAACTCCGGTGCCTATGGTAGCCACTACGACATCATGGATCAGTACGACGTGATCGTGCTCGCTCCGCAGGTCCGTACCTACTTCAACGACATCAAGGCCGATACCGATCGTTTGGGCATCAAGCTCATCGGTACCAAGGGCAAGCAGTACATCGACCTTACCAACGATCCCAAGGGCGCCGTTGACTTCATCGTGAGCAACTTCGCAGACTAGCTCTTGGAGCTTGTGGGATTTGGATCCGCGTTGCTTCCCGGTTGAGCGCCTCGGCAAGGCTGGGAGCAACGGATAAGGTCACATAGCACCTGTTAGGGGGCATCGACATTTCGTCGATGCCCCTTTTGTATCGCACGGATTTAGAACTTGATGCAGGCGCTCGGCTCGGGCAGAGGGGCGTTGCTGCGTTGGGGGTTTACCCCGACGCTAATGCTTGCGGATGTCGCGGACGCTTCCGCGCTGGACGAGCGTTGCCGACACCTGATGATGGAAGATCTCGTGCTTGCCCGATTTAATGGCCTCGATCGTGCGTTTCACGGCGACGTCGCCGATCTCATCGGCGCCCAGGCGGATGGAGGAGATGTCGAGGTTGGGCACCGTGCCGGCGAGTGAGTCGTCGGTGCCGATGACCGAGATCTCGCCCGGTACGTTGCGCCCGCAGATCTCAAGCGCCTGTACCAGGCCGTAAGCCATGGCGTCGTTGGAGGCATATACCGCTGTGATGTCGGGGTCGCAGGCGATGTCGAGCCCCGCCGCAAAGCCCGAATCGGCCGTCCAGTCGCCTTGATAGAGCTCGGGGACGGGCAGGTCGTGCTCTTGCAGAGCGCGCTGCCATCCGGCGATACGCTGCTGAGTCGCAAACGAGGCGGCGGGTCCCGAGATGTGCGCGATGCGCGTGTGGCCCAGCTCGATAAGATGCGAGACCGCCATATGGGCGTATTCCTCGGGGTTTTCGCCCACGGTGGGGTAGGGGATATCCGAGCGCGAGGTGACGATGGTGAGCATCTTGTCCGAGGGGAGTTCTATGACCGGGGGATCGACGGCGAGCCAACCGGCGACGAAGATGATGCCATCGACGGGAAGGTCCAGCATCTTGTCGATAACCGATTCGAAGGTATCACCCTCATCGGGGTCGAACATCGAAAGAGTCAGCGCGTAGCCGGCGCGTTTCGCGGCGTTGGCGATGCCCATCAGGGTGTCGAGTTGGCCGGTGGCGAAGGTGTTATAGGTGGCGACGCCGAGCGTGTGAAACTCGCGTTGCTTGAGCATGCGGGCGGCGGGATTGGGGCGATAGCCCAATTCGCGCATGGCGTCTTTGACGCGTTTGACGTTTTCGGCACTTACCGTGGAGACGCCGTTGATCACGCGCGAGACCGTTTGCGTCGATACGCCGGCGGCACGTGCCACATCGGCAACGCGGGCGGGTCGATGGTCGGTATCGTTCATGAGGTCTCCTTTTACATGCTGTTAACAAAAGAGGATACCGCTATCGGGGTGTCGGCATTTCCGATGTTTGCGAGCTGCAAGAGAAGAGCAAGACGACAGCAAGATAGATGCGTCTGAAAAGAAAGCCACCGCCGTAAAATCCGACGGTGGCAATCCAAAGGGGGTCTTGTTGATCGCGCTTAAGCGAGTTTTGCCTCGAGCGCGGCGATGCGGCGGTATTCGTCGATCATGAAACGCGCCTGCTTCTCGAGCATCATCGTGGTCATGAGCGTGTCCTGTGCGTGCACCATGATGAACGTGACGTCCATGGTGCCGCCGCCGGCTTCCTGCGAAAGCAGCTTGGTTTGGGTGTCGTGTGCACCGATAAGGGCCTCGTTAGCGCTCTTGGCCAGCTCTTCGGCTTCATCGAACTTGCCGGCACGTGCGGCGTCAAGGGCAGCGATAAGGTCGGTCTGGGCGTCTCCGGCATAGGCGACGATCTCAAAACCGATCATCGAGATTTCTTCTTTAGTGGCCATATCAGATGTCCTTCCGCTTGATGCGAATCGTAGGTGCGAGGCATCGCGTCCGGGCTTACGCGCTGCATTTTGACGGGACAAAGATAGCAAATAGGCGAGCGATCGAAATCGAACAAATTCAATCAATATGTGAACGGTAGAAAACGGAAGGCGAACGGTAATTACGCAAATAAGAACAAAAAAGAACATTTCGACCTTGTTATTGATGTTCGGATATGTTCAAATAAACGTGAAAGATAGCGGAGATGGGAGCCTGAGCCCGGTTGGCGCCATGTTCGCTTTCGTTATCGGTATATAAGTGCGCGCATGACGATCGCGTGCACATAAGGAGGATGTCATGAGGGTTGTTATCGCTTCCGATGCCAACGGCATGCCGCTGAAGGAGGTCGTGAAGGAGGTGCTCGTCGAGGACGGTCACGAGGTCGTCGACCTCTCCGAGACCCCCGCTGCCGACTTCGTCGATTCCGCTACGGCCGTTGCCGCCGATCTGCTCGAGCACGAGGGCTCGCAGGGTTTTGCTTTTGACGAGTACGGCGTTGGCTCCTATATGGCCGCGACGCGCGTGAAGGGCATGGTGGCCGCCAATATCTCCGACGAGCGTTCCGCTTATATGACCCGTGAGCACAACAATGCCCGCATGCTCTGCATGGGTAGCGGCGTTGTGGGCAACGACGTGGCGCGTCGCATCGCCCGTGAGTTCCTTAAGGCCGACTACGCAGCCGGTCGTCACCAGATTCGTGTCGACATGCTCAATAAGATGGCGTAGATAGCGCACTCGCAGGACTCACATACGAAAGGACGATTTGTAATGAGTGGAAAGAAAATCATCGCCATCGGGTGCGACCACATCGTCACCGATGAGAAGATCTATCTGGCCGACCGCCTCGAGCAGGCGGGCTACGAGGTGCTCGATTGCGGTACCTACAGCCATTCGCGTACGCACTATCCCATCTTCGGTAAGGCGATCGGCGAGGCCGTGGCTTCCGGTAAGGCCGACCTGGGTGTTGCGCTTTGCGGCACCGGCATCGGCATCACCAACGCCGTCAACAAGGTCCCCGGCGCTCGTTGCGCACTGGTTCGCGATATGACTTCGGCGCTTTATGCCCGTCGCGAGCTCAACGCCAACGTCGTGGGCTTCGGTGGCAAGATCACCGGCGAGTTCCTCATGGCCGATGTCATGCTCGCCTTCCTCGAGCAGGAGTACGAGCAGACGCCCGAGCACGATGCGCTCGTTGCCAAAATCGATGCCGTCAACAAGGCCGACGCCGAGGCTCAGGCCGATCCGCACTTCTTCGACGAGTTCTTGGAGAAGTGGGATCGCGGCGAGTATCACGATTAGTTTGGTTCCGCCGTTGCGTTAATTATTACGGTCCGCCCTACGATTCGAGGTAGCGCGGGCCGTTTTTTACGGTATCGGCGCAGTTTACGCGGGGTATCGAGTCTGGTTTTTGCCTGTTGCGACGCGGGCGTGCGGCGATAGGGTAGGCTAAGGTTTAACGGTGCGTCTTGGGGCGCAGTCAAAGAGAGGCGGATTCATGGAATACGCACTTGATAACGGCAAGATCAGCGTGAAGCTGACAGAGACAGGCGGCTCTTTCACGTCCATCGCGGCAGACGGCCGCGAATACCTGTGGCAAGGTGATCCGTCCGTATGGAGCGGACAGGCTCCCGTTTGCTTTCCCATTTGCGGCGGCTTGCGCGACGACCGTGCCGTGACGGAGTCGGGCAAGGAGATCAACCTCGCACGTCACGGGTTTGCACGCAAGCAGGAGTGGAAGCTCGAGAGCCAAAGCGCCGATGAGGTGGCGCTGAGCCTCTCCTCGGCTGATCACCCCGACCTGCTCGAGCAGTATCCGTATCCGTTCAAACTCGTTGCGCGTTATGCGATTGTCGACGCGACGGTGAAGGTCTCCTACGAGGTGACCAACGAGGGCACCGAGGACATGCCGTTTTTCATCGGCGGGCATCCCGGGTTCCGTTGCCCGCTCGACGAGGGGGAGAGCTACGCTGATTATGAGCTGCGCTTTGAGAAGCGCGAGGCTGACAAGCTCTGCTGCGCCGTTCCCTCGACCGGCTTGATCGATGTTGAGAATCGCGTCGCCAATCCCATGGTCGATCACGATTTGCCTCTCACGCACGAGCTGTTCGATTTTGCGGAGACTATCTTCGACGTGCTCGAGAGCCGCGTGGTCACGCTTTCCAAAAAGGGCGAGGATAAGGGCGTGCGCCTGAGCTTTAGCGAGTTTCCCTACCTGATCGTGTGGGGCAAGCCCGAGGGCGACTTTGTGGCTGTGGAACCGTGGGGTGGACTCTCAACCTGCTCTGATGAAGATGACGTGTTTGAGCATAAGCGCGGTTGCCTGGTGGCAAAACCGGGCGAGACCGTAACGCGCTCGTTTGATATTTCGATCCTGTAGCCGGCGCGGGCTGATGCCCGGGCCAGGAGGCTGAACACGGTGCCGCAAAGAGCGCCGAGAAGAGGAGGAACAACCATGATCCTTACCGTAACCATGAACCCGTCGGTTGATACGCGCTATCAGCTCGACAAGCTGATCATCGACGACGTGAACCGTGTGACCCCCGAGAAGACCGCTGGCGGCAAGGGCCTTAACGTAAGCCGTGTGCTTTTGCAGCTGGGCGATGACGTGGTGGCTACGGGCCTGCTCGGCGGCCACATGGGTGCCTACATGGCCGAGCTGATGGATGTCGACGGCGTTGCGAACGATTTCGTCCCCATCAAGGGTGAGACGCGCATCTGCTTGAACATCCTGCACGAGGGCAATCAGACCGAGCTTTTGGAGAGCGGTCCTGCTATCGCCGCCGAAGAGCTCGAAGCCTTTACCGCCAAGTTCACCGAGCTTGCCTCTAGGGCCGACGTGGTTACCATTTCGGGCTCGCTGCCGCGCGGCGTCGATGCCGGCTACTATGCAAAGCTCGTCAAGATCGCCCAGGCAGCGGACGCTAAAGTGCTGCTCGATACCTCGGGCGCCTCGCTCGATGCGGCGCTTGCTTCGGATACCAAGCCCGAGCTCGTAAAGCCCAACCTCACCGAGATCAACGGTCTTCTGGGCACGAACTTCACCACCGATGATGTCGATAAGCTGCGCGACGCGCTCGCCGAAGACGCACGTTTTGCCGATATTCCTTGGGTCGTCGTTTCGATGGGTGCTGCCGGATCGGTTGGTTTCCATAACGGGCGTGCGTTCCGTGCCAAGACCCCCGACATCCCCGCGGTGAACGCTACCGGTTCGGGCGACTCCACCATTGCCGGCTTTGCACATGCAATCGCGGCCGGTTCCGATGATGTGACGGTTCTCAAGACCGCCAACACCTGCGGCAAGCTCAACGCCATGGATCCCAAGACCGGCCACTTGGTCATTGAGAAATGGGATGAGGTCTACGACGCCGTCGAGGTAACCGAGCTGTAAAGCGATTGTCTGCGTGAGCGTTACGTATCGGCTTTTGCGGGCCGTGTGCCATTCGTATGGCTATAGATCCTAAGTAGTAACATATACTGATAATGAGGTTGGCAGGGCGCTCATCCGGGCGCCCTGTTTGGTATGTATTTGAGGGAGCGTTATGGAAGTTACGAAGGACATCCGCTATATCGGCGTCAACGATCACGAGATCGATCTGTTCGAGGGGCAGTATGACGTCAGCCAAAACGGCATGGCATATAACAGCTACGTTATCCTGGGTGACAAGATTGCCGTTACCGATTCGGTCGATGGCGCGTTTGTCGATGAGTGGTTGGGCAATCTCGCGAGTGCCCTTGACGGCCGCGAGCCCGATTATCTGGTCGTTCATCATATGGAGCCCGATCACTCCGCTGGTATCGCTGCCTTTATGGAGCGCTATCCCAAGGCACAGGTCGTGGCCTCGGCAATGGCCTTCAAGATGATGAAGGCCTATTTCGGATCCGATTTCGCCGACCGCCGCGTTGTCGCTAAAGAGGGCTTTGTGCTCGATTTGGGCAACCATAGCCTCTCGTTTGTGGGCGCCCCCAATGTGCATTGGCCCGAGGTGCTGTTCTCGTACGATGCCACCGATAAGGTGCTGTTCTCGGCTGACGGCTTCGGAAAATTCGGCGCCAACGATGTGGAAGACCCGGAAGGCTGGGCATGCGAAGCGCGCCGCTACTACTTCGGTATCGTCGGCAAGTTCGGTAAGAACGTCCAGGCGGTGCTTAAGAAGGCGGCCGGTCTCGATATCCAGGTGATCTGCCCGCTGCATGGGCCAGTGCTCAAGGAGAACCTCGGTTACTACCTCGATCTGTACAACACGTGGTCGAGCTATGAGCCTGAGGACAAGGGCGTGACCATCGCCTATGCGAGCGTGTACGGCAATGTGAGGCAGGCGGCTGAGGAGCTCGCGGCGGCGCTTGAGGAGCGTGGCCAGAAAGTCTCGCTGTTCGACTTGGCACGTGACGATATGGCCGAGGCCGTTGAAGATGCGTTCCGTTACGACCGCCTGGTGCTCGCCTCCATCACCTATCAGGGCGATATCTTCCCGTTCATGAGCACGTTCATCCATACGCTTTCCGAGCATGCGTATCAGAATCGAACCGTCGCCTTGATCGAGGGTGCAAGTTGGGCAGCCGCGGCGGCCAAGGTCATGACCAAGGAGCTCGAGGCCATGAAGGACATCGCGCTCGCCGAGAACAAGGTCACGGTTATGGGTGCTCTTGACGACGCATCGCGCGCTCAGATCCAGGCTCTTGCCGACGAGCTTTCCAAATAGGCCGTTGAACATGGGCCGTTGATCATGAGGCCCTTGGCGCCTTGCGTTCTGCTGTTACTTATCAGCTAAGCGCTGGGTAGCCGGGCAATATGAAGCTTCGGGGAATGGCATCCGTCTGGTAGTTCTGCCAGAGCGGATGCCATTGCTTTTTCAGCGTCGCTGTCCGTCACGATGCAGTCGACTTGCGTGAGGTCGGCAAAGCAATAGATCCCTTGCTTATCGACCTTGCTGTTATCGATGAGTACCGCCGATTTGCCCGCTGCTGTGATAAGGGCGCTTTTGAGCTCTGCCATCTGCGGGAAGTCGGTCATGAGGCCGCGGGCGGGCACAAAGGATCCGGGGCATATGAACGAGATGTCGGCATGGAGCGCTTCGAGCGCCTGCATGGTGATGGGCCCGTAAAGGTAGCGGTGCCCCTTGCGGAGCGCGCCCCCGAGCATGATGACGTCGACCGAGGGCATCGACTCGTCGATGTAGTCGGCAACGGTGATATCGGCGGTGATGACCGTGATGTTGCGCCTGGTATCAAGTACGCGGACCAGTTCCAACGCCGTGGTGCCGGAGTCGATGAGGACGGTGTCGCCGTCGTGTACAAGCTCTACGGCCGTGCGCGCGATGGCTTGCTTTGCGGCCACGTTGAGATTGACGCGCATATCTTGGGTCGAGACGGTGAGCCGCTTGTGGAGCGAAACCGCTCCGCCGTGGGTGCGACGGAGCTTGCCGGCTTCAGCGAGGGCATCGAGGTCGCTGCGAATGGTCACCGAGGAAACGCCCAGGAGCGTTGCCGCATCGGCGACCTGCAGTGATGCGTTGCTTTCGAGCATTTCCAGAATGGCTGCGCGGCGTTCGTCAGCAAAAACGCGCTGCTGCTTCGTGGACATGGCGCTCCTTTCGATCGTCTTTGCGTACTGAAACGCAATTGTGCAGATTATATTTGCTTTTACTTTCCTTTTAAGCAAGTAAATAGGTTATGTTTGCTTGCTTTTCGCACAAAAGAAAATCTATGTTGGCCGATGTTCGAAGAAAAGCTCGTAAAGCTCCCAGCATTTGGGGCTGCGTCGGGAGGCGAATCCAGCAAGGGGTGCGCAACGGGCTTCGACACGCTTTCAATCCCTTTCATTTTGATAGGGATACAGCGCCTTCAGGAAAAAGAACAAAGCAGGCCAATCGCCTACAATGAAGCCGAAAAGCCGGGGTTGCCGGCGGGGTTGTACGTTTCCGCTCGAAGCGGACGGAAAAAAGGAGCGCAGATATGCTCGTCACCACCGAAAAGATGCTCAAGGATGCTCAGGCCGGCCATTATGCCGTCGGCGCATTCAACGTCGAGAATCTCGAGTTCGTCATGGCGGTGCTTGCCGCTGCTGAGGAGACCAAGTCGCCGGTCATCATGCAGACCACCCCGGGCACCGTCAAGGCCGCCGGTCTCGATTACTTCTACGGCATGGTCAAGGCTGCCGCCGAGCGCGCTTCCGTGCCCGTGGCCTTGCATCTCGACCACGGCGACGGCTATGACCGCTGCATGCAGGCTTTCCGCACCGGCTACACTTCCGTCATGATCGATGGCTCGCATGAGTCGTTCGAGGACAACATCGCCCTCACCAAGTCGGTCGCCGATGCCGGTCGCGCCATGGGCGTGCCCGTGGAGGCCGAGCTCGGCAAGGTCGGCGGTAAAGAGGACGACGGCCCGGCTGTTGAGGGCGAGAGCCCCTACACCGATCCGGTCG
>CAVGWH010000009.1:59309-73096 GCA_963633065.1 Oribacterium sp. | reverse complement strand
GCGGGGTGCCGTCGTCGAAGGTGATGCCCTCGTGCAGGTGGAAGGTGTAGGTGCAGGCGTCGTCGGAAACCTCATAGCTGTCGGCGGCGTCGGGCACGAGTTCGTAGTTCTTGTCGAGCGCATAGAGGGAGTCGTAGATGTAGTAAACGACGTTACCCGAGTTGCCATCGGACCAGTTCATGGGGTGCATTTCCTGGAACTCACCCTCGAACGCGAGGATGGCCTCGTTCTTGTCGGTGGTGCCATCGGTGTCGGTGGCCTTCACCACGAAGCCGTCTTTGTCGGCCTTGATGGTCTCGACCTTGGAGCTCGAGCTGGAAGAGCCAGCAGAGCTACCGGAGTCGGAGGTACCGCCGCAGGCAGCCAGACCAAGGGCAGCAGCGGAGGCAGCGGCAGCGCCGACGAAACCGCGACGGCTGACCGGCATGTTGAACGTGTTTTCCTGATCCATTAAGATCTCTCCTTCCGTGCCTTGCGCCCGAATGACGACAGTGGCACCGTTTGCAAATTGCTTCGTAGCGCTCCAAATCTCACCGCGAAGCGATATTAATAATCATTATATTTATCAAATGTCGCAAGTGCGTTACCTTGTCGTAACATAGCAGGTAAACGGCATTATGGGGGTCATTTATTACCGCTCACGCCCCCGTTTCGGCCGTTTACGGAACAAAAATCTTTACCAGTCCGCAAAACCCACAACCCACACCTTGGAGGAGCACATGACCTATCAGTTTGACCGTGCCCGTTACAACAAACGCATGGAGTGGTACCTGCACGATCGCTTTGGCATGTTCATCCATTTCGGCCTGTACTCCATTCCCGCGCGCGGCGAATGGGTGCGCAGCACCGAGGAGATGCCCGAAGAGCAGTATCGTCCCTTCTTCGATGAATTCGATCCCTATGCCTTCGACGCTCGCGCTTGGGCCCGCGCCGCCAAGCGCGCCGGCATGAAGTACGCCGTACTCACCGCCAAACACCACGACGGCTTTTGCCTTTACGACACCAAGACCACCGACTGGAAGGTCACGAACACCCCGTTTGGGCGCGATATCGTTGCCGAGTATCTCGATGCGTTCCGCGCCGAAGGCATCCGCGTGGGCCTCTACTATTCGCTCATCGATTGGCATCATCCCGATTTCCCTCAATACGGCGATCGCCAGGCCCCGCTACGCAATGACCCCGTCGCGGGTTCGAACGACAACCGCCACTTCGAGCGTTATCTCACCTACATGCACGAACAGGTACGCGAGCTCTGCACCAACTACGGCAAGCTCGACCTTCTGTGGTTCGACTTCTCGTACGACGATATGCGCGGTGAGAAATGGGGCGGCACCGAGCTCATGAGCATGGTGCGCGAACTGCAGCCCGATGTGATCGTCGACAACCGCATCGAGGTATCGGGCGAAGGCTTTGGCTCGCTGGCCGAGTGCAACCCCACTCCCTACCATGGCGACTTCGTAACGCCCGAGCGCATCATCCCTCCCGCGGGACTCAAGGACGTCGAGGGCAACCCCCTTGCCTGGGAAGCCTGCATCACCATGAACGACAACTGGGGCTATTGCGCCACCGACACCAATTACAAACCCTCCGACCTTCTGATCCATAAGCTCGTGGAGTGTGTCTCTAAGGGTGGAAACCTCATCTTGAACGTCGGTCCCGATGCCTGCGGGCGCTTCCCTGCGCAATCGCTGAGGATCCTAGACGAGATCGGCGACTGGATGAGCCGCAATGCCGCAAGCATCTACGGGTGCGGAACCGTCGCCGGCGGACCCATCGATCCCGACAAGCCCGACTACGGTCGCATCACGCGCAACGGCAACACGTATTACTTCCATCTGTACGAGAACGCCTTGGGCCCGGTGCCTTTGATGGGTGTTCCCAAAGACCGCATCGCCTCCATCCGTCGTCTGTTCGACGGCACCGAGGTGCCGCTCTCGACGAGTTGGACGCACAGCGACTATCCCGATATCGCCTTTGCCGACCTGGGGCCTTCGCCCTACCTGCCCGATCCCGTGGACACCGTACTCGCCGTTACGATCAAGGAGAGCTAATCGATGGCACTTTTTTCCGATACCTTCATCGCCTACACCGACCGCAAGCTCGATGCACGCAAGGCGCTTATAGAAAACGCCCCCGCTTATAAAGAGTTCGGCGTCCGCAAAGCCGAGGCCACGGCTGACGCAGATGCCGACGTCGATCAGCTCCTGGCATATTACCTGGGAACGCTGCCGCTCACCGATGTCTACGACACGCCATACGCGACGCTTGCGGCCTTTGCCGCGCATGCCGTGCGCGAGCGCCACGAGAACCCCTGGTGCAAGCCCCTTGCCGAGGACGTCTTCGTGCACTTTGTCGCCACGCCGCGCGTGAACAACGAAGCGCTTACCGAAACCAAGATCATCGATGGATACGACTGCAGCTGGGATTACATCTACGACCTGATGCACGAGCGCCTGGCCGGTAAAAACGTGCATGACGCCGTGCTGGAAGCGAACTATTGGTGCTGCGAGACGGCAACGTATCAAACAAGCGATGGACGAACGCTGGGGCCGGTGGGCATGATCTTGTCGGGCAGCGGTCGCTGCGGCGAGGAGTCGACATTTTTGGTGTCGGTGCTGCGCGCCAACGGCATCCCCGCGCGCCAGGTCTACACCCCCTGGTGGGCGCATTGCGACGACAACCACGCCTGGGTCGAGGCCTATGTGGACGGCGAATGGTGCTACCTCGGCGCCTGCGAACCCGAGGAAAAGCTCAACCGCGGATGGTTCACCGCGGCATCGGGCCGCGCCATGCTGGAACACACGCGCCTGTTCAGCGACTTCGGCTGCGATTTCGAGGCGCAAGGGCACCTACTCGCACGCGAGGGCAGCCAGGTGATCGTCAACGTCACGCGCTCGTACGCCCCCACCGCCCAGCTCACCGTATGCGTCATTGACGAGGAGGGCAAACCAGTCAGCGATGCACTCGTACGCCTCGCACTGGTAAACGAGTCGGCATGGCGCGATGTTGCACAGCTGATCACCGGCGACGACGGTAGTGCGCGCATCGTCATCGGCGAAGGAAGCCTGCGCGTGTTCGCATCCACCGAAGGTGCCATGACCGAGGAGATCATCGACACCGAGCAGGTACAGCACCTTACGTTGACACTGCATGCCGTGGATGAGAGCGCGCCAGCCGACACCGCGTGGCGCTCGTTTGACGTGCATGCTCCCGCAGACCATCCCGCGCCCTCGAATCCGCTCACGCCCGATGAGGCCGACATCGGCCGCGCGCGCAAGGCGGCGGCCGATACGCACCGCATCAATCGTGTTGAAGAGGCAAAGGCAGCGGCACGCGATATGGCAGCTGCCGATGGACACGCCGCAGACGGGCTCGCCCCCTATTACGAGCTCGCCTATCGCAACGCCGGAGAAATCTCGGCGTATGCGCACGCTTGCGACACCAACGCGTTTGCCGAGCCTATGCTCGCCACGCTCACCACCAAGGATTTCCGCGACGCGTCGGGCAAGGAACTCATCGCGTATCTCGATTCAGCCGAGAAGATCGTAGCGGGCAGCACGCTTTACAAGGCGGCACTCGCCTATCTTGAGCGCGAAGGCGCCGATGCTCGCGCTCAGCAGCTCTTTATCGATTTCGTCCTTGCTCCCCGCGCACTTTACGAGGGACTCTGCGGCGAACGCAGCGCTCTGGCAGACGCCTTTGATGACGGCACCGTCGCCACCTTCCGAAACGACCCATCGCTCATCTGGAAACATGTGAGCAGTGTCTGCTCTTTCGATGCTACCGAGCAGGTAAAGAAGCTCTGCGGAGCACCCCTTGGCGCCCTTGCCTCAGGCCAGGCGAGCCCCATCACCCTCAACACGCTCTTCGTGCAGATCTGCCGCGCGATCGGCGTGCCCGCACGCCTTAACCCCGCCACGCACGGAGCGGAGTATTACAAGACCGGCACCTTTGTGCCCGTCGAAGCCCCCGAACCCACCATCGATGTACGCTTCGCAAGCGATGCCGACCCTGCACCCGGCTATTTCCAGAGCTGGAGCGTAGCGCGTCTGGAGCGCAACCTCACCGTCGCCGGCACCATGGCCCTGGGGTACGAGGAGCTCGAGTTCTACGGGGCGACCTTCACGGATGGAATCTGCACCTTGCCGCTGCCGCGCGGGCGCTACCGCCTGACCACCGGCGTACGCCTGCCCAACGGCGATATGCAGGTGCTCGAGCGCTACTTTGACGTATCACCCGATATGGAAACGGAGCCCATCGAACTCAAACTGCGTCAACCGAGCGCCGCTGAGATGCTCGAGGACATCGCGCTTGAGCATTTCGAGCTGACCGACGAAGCGGGCGCCGGTATCGATCCCGCTGAAGTTGCCCAAGCGCACGGAACCGACAAGCATCCCCTCGTGGTCTCGTTCCTCGAACCCAGTATGGAGCCCACCGAACACCTGCTCAACGAGCTGCGCGAACAAGCCTCACGCGTGGCGGAAGCCGACCTTCCGCTGGTGTTGGTGCTGAAGGACGAGGCCCTTCTAAACGACCCCACACTCGCACGCACCCTGCCCGAGCTCTCCCATGTGCAGGTCGCCTACGACGATTTCAGCGAGCTGCCCGAAAAGCTCGCACGCCGCATGTTCACCAATCCCGAAAAACTACCGTTGACGATACTCGTCAACGCATCGGATGAGGGAACGCTCCGCGGCCTCTACGCCACCAGCGGCTACAACGTGGGTACCGTCGACTTGCTGCTACAGCTGGTAAAGCTCATGTAGCTTCCGCTGCGACGAGGTGCGCGAGCGCGGTCCGAAAAACCGGATTTTCGCACCTTACGGGACCGCGCGCACCAACATGCGTCATCAGACAAAAGGGCCGCTGCATATCAAACGATGCAGCGGCCCTTAGTGTATCTATGCGGCATGTGCCCTACTGGACATCGTCCACAGCCTGTATGGCACTATAAGCAGCACCGAGCAAACCGGCATCGTTACCAAGCGAGGCCACCGTGATAGGCGTATCGGCACAGCAGGAGAGCGTAAAGCTCTTGAAGCTCTCGCGTACCTTGTCGAGGAACACGTCGGCCGATGCCGAAGCACCGCCGCCGATGACGATAGCGTCGGGGTCGACGGTAAGCGCCACGTTGGAAAGACCGAGACCCAGGTAATATGCCATGGTGTCAACCGCACGCCATGCGACTTCGTCGCCCTCGCGGCACGCCTGGAACACATCCTTGGAGTCGGAAGGGCCGGTGAGCTCGATAGGCTCGACACCCGCCTTCTCGCACTCGATGAGATAGTTGCTCACCACGCCCGTTGCGGAGGAATACTGCTCGAGGCAACCCTTGCGCCCGCAACCGCACGTGCGCTCCTCTGCAGGATTGACGGTCAAGTGGCCCAACTCGCCACCGGCGCCGTTAGAGCCGCTTACCACCTTGCCGCCGATGCAGATTCCGCCGCCGACGCCGGTGCCGATCGTGATCAAAACCATGCTGTCGTACTCAGAGGCGGCGCCGAGCCAGAGCTCACCCATGGCGGCAGCGTTGGCGTCGTTGAGGAAGCTCACTTCAGAAGCCGGGAAGGCAGCCTTAAGGGCATCCTGCACACCAGCGAGGTTGAGACTCATGTTGGCGACGATGGAAATGTTGCCATCGGCCGGAACGGGACAGGGAACAGCCAGGCCGATGCCCTTAAGTGCAGTTTTATCGACGCCGTTATCGGCAAGCACGATCTCGATACCGCCGGTGACCGCGTTGTAGCCCGCCTCGTCGGTAAGCGGCGGCGTGGGCACGCTCTGCTTAGCCAAAATCTGACCGGAGCGATCGACCAAGCCGATCTTCACCGATGTACCGCCCACGTCGATGCCCACGAACAGCTCTTCTGCCATAAGATTTCCTCTCTTTCAAAACCGTCTCGGAAACGGCTGAGACGCCTTATGCAACATGCCTAATCATACGTCCTGGCAAAGCAGAGCGCTCTACTTATTCGTTCGGCAACAGAAGTTCTCGGCGGGCGGGCCGAAAAACCGGTGGGGCACCGCGATATTCGCAGTACCCCGCCAGCACGAGCTTTATAGCTTCCCGACCGTTGCCGACCCCAATCGCAGCAGAACCTAGATTTTGACGATGGGAGCGAATCCCTTCATGAGCTTTTTGGTCTGCCCGCTCTTATCGAAGCGGACCTCGATCATATCGCCCGCCGCACTGATGACGGTACCGTCGCCGAACGTCTTGTGGCGCACCTTATCACCCGCGACAAACGCCTCCGCCGCTTTGGCTGCATCGGGACGACGCTGCTCCACGGCATGCGCCGGCGCCTTCTTCTGCGTGCGCGGAGCCCCTGAACCGAAGGTGGACGGAGCGCGTCCCGCATCGGGGCTTACCCCGCGATGACGCTCGGTACCGTACGTGGAGCCACCGAAGAAATCATCAAACGACGAACCTCCACGCGCGGCGCCCGAACCGCCGGTAGAGCGCGTGTACGATCCGAAGACCTTGCCACCGTACATCTCCTGGCCCCTACCCGAACCGAAAGTGCCATGGCGATCGCCGCGCTTCTCCCAACCGGTGCCCGAAAAACCTGCCGACCCGATACCCGAAAACTCGATATCGGCCGCGGGAATCTCATTGACGAAACGCGAGCGCGGGTTGGCCTGCGTGGATCCGTAGGTGCGGCGTGTCGCGGCATAGGTGAGAAACAGGCGCTTGCGTGCACGCGTGATGGCGACGTAGGCCAGGCGGCGCTCCTCCTCGAGCTTGCCGGCATCGTCACCACTGCCGCCGAAACCGGCCACATGCGGGAAGATGCCCTCCTCGAGGCCGGCGACGAAAACGGCCGGGAACTCCAAGCCCTTAGCCGAGTGAATGGTCATCATCGTGATGGCATGCGTGTCGCCCGCAAGCGAATCGAGGTCGGAACGCAGGGCCAGCCATTCCATAAGGGCGGGAAGCGCCTTGCAGGCAAGCGGCCCGTAGGTGCGCTCGATCTCATCGGCACGCACGGCACCGGCGATATCCGCACTCGTTGTCGACGCGGCAAAGCGATTGTTGGCGATCGCGGCGGCAAGGGCATCCTGTGCGGAGCGCGGCTCGGATGCAGAAGACGTCGCCGCAGGAGTCGAGGCGGCGCCCGTCGAAGCCGCAGCTCCCGGCAAAGGAGGCGTCACCTGAGCCACCGCGTGGGTAGCGGCCGCTGGCGCAACATCGGCGACACCCGCCGCGCGCAGCTCCTCGAGACTCTCAAGCGTGCCTTCGATATCGTCATGCGACTCTTCGAACTCGGCGGCGACGCCCATAAATTCCTGGATGTTCTCGGCTCGGCTCTCGGCCTCCATGGTGCCCTCGGCGCGATAGGCCTGCATGAGCCCCGTCTTCTCGACGATCATCTCGACGACGCGCTTAAGCTCACCGTCCATGCGACGCCCCTCGCGCACGATGTTCACGAAGCTCGACAGGCCGTTGCGCACCTTGGCCGAGAACATGCCGGTCTCAGCGCAGGCGATCTCGCAAGCCTGGAAAAACGAGCAGCGGTTCTGGTGCGCCAGCATCTCGATCTTCTGGATGGAAGTCGATCCGATGCCGCGGCGAGGCGTATTGATAACGCGCTTCACGCTCATCTCGTCCGCCGGGTTGACGATCATCTTGAGATACGCCATGACATCGCGGATCTCGGCACGATCGAAGAAGCGCGTGCCGCCCACGATCTTGTAGGGTACGCCTGCGCGCAGGAACATATCTTCGAGCATGCGCGACTGCGCATTGGTGCGGTAAAAGACGGCGATATCGTCGTATGAGGTGCCCTTTGCGTGCAATTTCTCGATCTCGCCCGCAATCCAGCGGCCCTCATCGCGCTCGTCGCTCGCCTGATAGGCTTGGATCTTCTCGCCGTCGCCCGCCGCCGTGAAGAGGCGCTTATCCTTGCGTTGCGAATTATGGCGCACCACGGCGTTGGCGGCGGATAAGATATGTCCCGTCGAGCGGTAATTCTGCTCGAGCTTAACCACCTTGGCGTTTTTGAAATCCTTCTCGAAATCGAGGATGTTGGTGATGTCGGCACCGCGCCAACTGTAAATGGACTGGTCGTCGTCGCCCACCACCATCAGATTCTGGTATTTGGCAGCCAAGAGGTTGGCGATCTCGTACTGCACGTGGTTGGTATCCTGGTATTCGTCCACGCTTATGTAGCGGAAACGCTCTTGATACTTCTCCAAAACCTCGGAACGCGTACGCAAAAGCTCGAGGGTGCGCACCAGCAGGTCGTCGAAGTCCATGGCGTTTGCGGCGCGCAAACGGCGCTCGAGCTCCAAATAGACCTGCGCGGCCTTTTTATCGTTAGGGCTATCGGCCGCGGCGAGCATATCCTCGGCCGAGATCATGGCGTTTTTGGCGGTACTGATCTTAGAGCGGATCATATTGATGGGAAACTGCTTCTGTTCGATGCCGAGGCTCTGCATGATGTCGCGCACCAGGCGCTTGGAATCGTCGTCGTCATAGATGCTGAACTGTCCCGTGTAGCCCAAAAGATCGGCGTCCTCACGCAGGATGCGCACGCACATGGCATGGAAGGTGCATACCCACATGCCGCGCGTACCCTGGGGGATGAGCGCGGCAAGACGCTCGCGCATTTCGGCAGCTGCCTTGTTGGTGAAGGTGATGGCCAAGACTTGCCATGGCTTAATGCCCAGGTCGCCCAACATGTGCGCGATGCGGAAGGTGAGCACGCGTGTTTTACCCGAACCGGCGCCGGCAAGAACCAGAAGCGGCCCCTCCGTGCAGAGCACAGCCTCTCGCTGAGCGGGGTTGAGCGAATCGATATCGACGGCGTACGCCATGAAGTCTCCTTTTGCAGTCATTGAGCCAAACCAGTATAGCGAGCCGCCCGTACAGCGAAGCTTTCGGCACAAAATCGCAGATTTCAGCAGGGCGTCGACGATCGGACGCCAGCCCACCGTATGCGCTTCACGCAGCGCACGGAAAGCCCCGCTTCGCTCACGTGCGCCCCCAAGCAACATCCCACACGCAGCGCTATGGCCGCAACCACTCAAAAGCGTCGGCCATCAAGGGGGTTTACAATGAAGCCCATCACATCGATAGGAGCCTCATGAGCGATACCCACAAAGTGCTGTACTACATCTGCGACGGCGACACCACGCCCGCACAGGCCGTCCTCGATCAAATGGAAGGCGGAGATCGGATAGAGCTCGTCGGGTGTGCGCACAAGCCGCTCGAGGAGCCCACGCCCCAGCAGATGAAAGGCTGTGAGGGCTTTATCGGCGAGTTCGGCCCCGTCACCGGCGCCACCGTCGAAGCCATGGCCGAGGCGGGGATCCGCATCGCCGCGAGCATGTCCATCGGCCTCAACCACATGGACGTCGATGGTCTGGGCGCACACGGCATCACCGTCACCAATTGCCCTGGCTACTGCGCAGACGACGTAGCGCAACATGCCATCGCGCTCACACTCGATCTCATGCGCAAGGTAAGCTTCAGCAACCGCAACGTAAAGCAAGGCGAATGGAATCCCCTAGGCGGCTATGAAGCCCATCGCACCCAGGGACGCACGCTCGGATTGGTGTTTTTCGGACGCATCGCGCAGGCCATGGTACCCATCGCCCACGCACTGGGAATGAACGTCGTGGTATGGGCCCCCACCAAATCGTCCGAGATGCTCCAAGCCGCTGGATGCACCAAGGCTGAAACGCTCGATGAGCTGCTCGCCGTATCCGACGTGGTGAGCCTGCATTGCCCGCTCATCCCCGAAACCGAAGGGCTTATCGGCACGCACGAGCTCGAGATCATGAAACCCACTGCGTTTCTCATCAATACGGCACGCGGCCCCGTGGTCGACGAATCGGCGCTCGTCGCCGCCCTCGACGACAACCTTGCCAGCGGCGGCACGCGCGGCATATGCGGCGCTGGCCTCGATGTACTCGCCGACGAGACGGCGCCCAACCGCGCGCTTATCGAACACGCGCGCTGCATCGTCACGCCCCATACGGCCTACTGCACCGCCGAGGCAAACGACACCTTGCGCCGCATGACGCTCGCCGACGTTGTCGAGAAGCTCGTGTTCGGGCGCACCCCCGCGCGCGCCGTCAACGCATAGGGAACGCTTCCGCGACCTACAAGCCGAGCGCGGGAGCTATAGCCAAAAAGTACGCGAGCACGATGATGCCGAGCACGATACGGTAGACGCCGAAGCCCTTGAAATCGTGCTTGCGCACAAAGCCCATGAGCCATTTGATGGCCACGAGCGACACCACGAAGGCAACGACGCAACCCACGAGCAGGGTGACGATCTCGCTGGTACCGAACACGCCGCCTTTGATGAAGTACTTAACGAGCTTGAGGGCGCTGGCGCCGAACATCACCGGGATCGCCAGGAAGAACGTGAACTTGCTGGCCACCGAACGCGTGCAGCCCAAAAGCAAGCCGCCGATGATAGTGGAGCCGGAACGCGAGGTACCGGGCACCAACGAAAGCACCTGGAAGCAACCGATACCGAAGGCCGTTTTCCAGCTGAGGTCCTCAAGCGTGGTGATGGCGCCGAAATCGAGATCGTCCTCATCGGGTTCGTAAGCAGAAGCGCTCGCGGCAAAATGCGCGCCCGCAGGACGCCCCAAAGGAGAGGCCGGATCGGCAAGCATCCGAGCGCGCTTTTTCGCACGCCAAGATTCGATCACGATGAAGAAAACGCCGTAGACGATGAGTGCGATCGCAACCACCACCGCGTTGTAGAAATGCTCTTCCATCCAGTCGTTGAGCGGCAGACCGATGGCGGCGGCGGGGATGCAGCCCAGCACGATCTTGCCCCACAGCGTCCATGTGGCACGACGCCCCTCTTTGCCCTTGCTGGGCGAGAACGGGTTAAGCTCATGGAAGAACAGCACGCACACAGCCAAAATGGCCCCCAGCTGGATAACCACCAGGAACATATCCATGAACTTGGTGCTGACGTCCATTTTGATGAACTCGTCGACCAGGATCATGTGGCCCGTAGACGAGATGGGCAGCCACTCGGTGATACCCTCGACGAGGCCCATGAAAGCGGATTTAAGCAGTTCGATGATATTCAAACGATCCTCCCTACATTGCACCCTGCGCGAGCAAGCCGTGCGGACAGATGCAGGGGCAAAGGGACATTATGAACCGCACGCCCATCGCCCGCCTCCTACCCCACGGGAAAAAGCGCCGCGTTCGCAGAATAATCAGGCGTTAAATTTGGGGCAAAGGGTATAACTGCGACAAGATAAAGCGTTTGACGGTACGCACGAGCCGTCTTACCCCCTGTGAATATCACGGGGAATAGACCAAGGAGGTCACCATGAACGAAGGTTATACCAAAGTATTTGTTTCGCTTGACGGCACCGAGCAGCAGGATTTCGTCCTCGCGCGCGCTATAAAGGTCGCCGCCAACAACGGCGCTAAGCTCATCATCGGACACGTCATCGACTCCACGGCGCTCGAGTCCGCAGGCTCCTACCCCGTCGATCTGATCAACGGCCTTGAAGAGGCTTTCAAGACCTCCATTGAAGACCAGGTAAAAGAAGCCGAGGCCAACCCCGATATCCCCGAAGTTGAAGTCCTGATCCGCGCCGGACGCATTCGCGAGACGCTCAAGGACGAGATGCTCGACGTGGTGCAGCCCGACCTGGTGCTCTGCGGCGCCCGCGGACTCTCTTCCATCAAGTATGCGCTTCTGGGCTCCATCTCCACGTTCCTGCTGCGCAACACCGATTGCGACATCTTGGTCGTGAAGTAAAACGGGCCCTGCGGCATGCGCCGCTATCCACAAGCTTTCCTACGAAATGGTCGGAGCTATCGAGCTTCGGCCATTTCTTTACCCTGGACGATGCCGCGCGCGTACCAGACACCCGTCTCGGTCAAGGAAAGGGAATTGCCACGTTGGCACCCGTTTTCGCCGTAGCTCGCCTCGCAGGTGATGAGGCCCTGTTCGGCCAAACGGGAAGCAGCTGCCCCGACACGGTAGGCACTCACCCCGACGGCACGGGAAAGATCGCTGCGCGAAAGGTTTACGGAACGACGCGCAAAGCCCTTCTCGCTTTGGGTTCCCACGTGCTCTGCGATGCACATCAGCACCGCCGCCTCGACGCGCGCCATATCCTCGGTGCTTGCCCGTCCTTTTCCCGCCAAAGCAACCCCCGTATATGCTCGCGACGACTATCGAGACGCTATAAATGCCTCTTGTTCAAGCCCATAATGTAAAAATAAACCCCACACCTGTCAAACGCGCAGGGCAGGTCGGCGGCACGGCTAGTGCTGACCGCCACGTGCAAGCAGCTTGGCATAGCCGTCGACCATGAGGGCGACGACATCGGCAGCATCGGAGCCTTCCGCGTTATCCGAGGCGGGTATCACGCCGTGCTCATCGGAGATGAGGAAGACGGCACCGGCAAGCGCCGCGGGGTCTTCTGCACGGGTAACGGCAAGACCGCGCGTGGAAGCCAGCTGCTCGATAAGCGTGGCGGTGCCGCACAGGTGTTCACCGGACGGTACCGCAAGCGTCAGCGAGCCCTCCCCCACAGAGGCCAAGACCTCGGGCGCCACGCCCGTCTCCGCCGCTTCCGTGCGTGCCAAGGAAGCGCGTGCCTCGAGTGCGCTCCGCGAGGTGTCGGGCAGGGACTCATATTCCCCTACCGTCATAGCCGCATTGCCGTTCACATCGATGACCAGCATGAGCACGCCGTCGACGGCGCGGTAGTCACCCTCGGCAAGGCTCCATTCCACATGTTGCTTGGCCCAGCTGAGCATATTGTTGGTGAGCGGCTCGCCTTGCACACGACGTTGGCTCAACGCACGGATATGGCGATTGAGCATGGGCACGTGCTTTTTGGACATGCGCCAGCGGCACACGAGTGCAGGCTCCGCAAGCTCGAACTTCTCCACCGGCTCCTGTGTAGCGACGAATTCCTCGTACGCTTGCTCGTCCTCGGGGTTTGAAAACAGTTGATCTTCTGCCATCTAGGGCCTCTTTCATGAAAAAACGGGCACCGAGTATATGCCCGGTGCCCGCTCATTGTACCCAACGCCGATGAATAGCGACCGCCGAGTACCTTATGTTTAGTGGCGGAAGTGCCTTGCTCCGGTGAAGACCATCGCGATGCCATGCTCGTTGCACGCCTGGATGGATTCCTCATCGCGGATGGAGCCGCCCGGCTGGATAATCGCCGTCACGCCGTGCTCTGCAAGCGTGTCGACGTTATCGCGGAACGGGAAGAACGCATCGCTCGCACAGACGAAGCCCGTAGGCTCCATACCCTCGCGCTCACAGAACTCCTCAGCGCGCTGGCAGGCGATGAGTGCCGAATCGACGCGATTGGGCTGGCCCGGACCCATGCCGATGCCCGCATGGTCCTTGCTGATGATGATGGCGTTGGACTTGACGGTCTTTACCACCTTCCAGGCAAAGAGTAGCTCGTGCAGCTCGGCCTCGGTAGGCTTGCGGTCGGTGGGAACGGTGAAGGTCTCCGGATCTTCCTCGACGGTATCGACGCCCTGCACCAAAAGGCCGCCATCGACGGTACGGACCTCGAGTTCGGCATGGCCCGCGGCGCCACCGGTTTCGAGAACGCGCAGGTTCTTGCGGCGGGCAAGGCGCTCCTTGGCATCCTCGGTATAGGAGGGAGCGATCAGCACCTCGACGAACTGCTTGTTGACGTCGGCGAAGTGCTCGACGAGCTCAAGCGTGACTTCGCGGTTGCAGGCGATGATGCCACCGAAGGCGCTCTTGGGATCGCATGCGAAGGCGCGATCGTAAGCGGCCACGATATCGTCTGCCGTC
>CAVGWH010000009.1:0-59299 GCA_963633065.1 Oribacterium sp. | reverse complement strand
GCTTGAGGATGATGCAGGCGGGCTCGTCGAACTCACGGACCGCGTTCCAGGCGGCATCGGCGTCGAGCAGGTTGTTGTAGCTCAGCGGCTTGCCGCCCAGCTGCTTGGCGCCCACCAGCGGATTAGAAGAAGACACCAGCTTGCCGAACTCATCATCGAAACGGTAGACGGCGGCGACCTGATGCGGGTTCTCGCCATAGCGCAGGTCCTGCACCTTGGAAAGCTGCATGGAGAACGTCTCGGGCATGACAGCTGCGGCATCTTCCTCAGGCGTGGCGCCCTCGGCGTCGGCAGCAAGATAGTTGTTGAGCCAAGTGGAGATGGCCGTGTCGTAGGCGGCGGTGCGCGTGTACACCTTGGCGGCGCAGGCACGGCGGGTAGCCAGCGTAGTGGCGCCGTCGTTGGCGCGCATCTCGGCAAGCACGCTCTCATAATCGGCGGGATCGCACACCACGGTCACCGAATCGTTGTTCTTGGCAGCGGAACGCAGCATGGAGGGACCACCGATATCGATATGCTCGATAGCATCGGCAAACGTCACGTCGGGCTTGGCGACGGTCTTCTCGAACTCATAGAGATTGACGACCACCAGGTCGATCATCTTGATATCGTGCTCAGCCGCCTCGGCCATATGCTGGGCGGAATCACGACGGCAGAGCAGGCCTCCATGCACCTTGGGATGCAGGGTCTTAACGCGCCCGTCCATCATCTCGGGGAACCCGGTGAAGTCCTCGATAGCCGTTACCGGAACGCCCGCGTCCTCGATGGCGCGTGCCGTGCCACCCGTGGAGATGATCTCGACGCCGAACTCGTCAACCAGAGTCCGTGCGAAATCGACCACGCCCGTCTTGTCGGTAACCGAGATCAGCGCGCGCTCGATCTTCACATCCAAGCCCATGCAGCCCTCCTGTCTGCTTATGCCGCCGTGCTACTCGAGTCGGTGATACATGGGATCGCACGGCACGGCGGCCGTTTACATCGGTCTTCTACTCTAACGCAGGGAGATTATCGGGGTGACCCCAACCACAAGGGCAACACATCCGCAATCAAACGCGGAACCACGGCGGCAATCGCGGGCGCCGACGTATCGCGGCTGCGGCCCATCCGTGCCGGCGACCATGTCACGGTTATGGTCAGGCTGCCGGCACGCCTCAAACAAAAACGGGCCCCTGGATATACCAGGAGCCCATAGGTTAGAACGTTCCGCCGCCGCCTCCACCGACGCCGCCGCCTCCGCCACCCGAAAAGCCGCCACCGAAACCGCCGCCCGAGCTGTTAGAGCTTCCCGCCAGCTCGGAGATGCTCTCGGTGTAGGCGCCGCGCAGCTGCTCGCCCGGAGCATGCATGCCGCCGTGCGGATAGCACCACCAGTACGCGGGATACATGTCGTAAAAATCATCACGTTCGCGAATCTGCGCGGGAACAGCATCGGCAAGCTTTTTGATGACCTCTTGCGAAACACCCAAAGCGACACCCATTACCAGCAGCTTGTTCCAAAGCACCAGATCTTCGGGAACCGCCTCGTTAAGACGCGTGAAGTCCTCGAGCCACTTTTTGAGCGCCTTGCACTTCGCCTGCAGCTCACAGCCTTCCTGCGTGAGACGCTTAAACGTGCAGCCCGCAACGAAGCCCGCGACAATGAAGGCAGCTGAAATAAGGAACGATATGAAGTTCGCATCCGCAAGATCGGTAACGATAAGCTGCCCAAGATTGATAACCGCCAAGATCACCGCCACGGCGATGGTGGCCACCATCGCGAACTTGCCCTCAGACGCGACCAGTTCGCGATCTTCAAGAGCACCTTCCACTGCACCCTTGTAATCATCGTACTTATCCGAATAGCGCTTCGGATGCTCGGATGCGTAATCGGACAGATCGTTAAAGCCGCGCGTTCGCACGCCGTTCTCGTCCTTTTCGGCACCCACGAAAAACAGGCGGGCGGCAGCGCGGTCCACCGGATCGGAGAGCGCCTTGATCGCGGCGGCCTTCGCCTCGATAACGTAATCCTCGCGGGTACGCTCCTTGCCGAACAGGCCCTTCTCGGTGACGCTTTGCTGGCTGAGCCTGATCACGCGGTCGTCCGTAAGCTTCATGAGGGCGGCAACGAAAGCCCGATCGGGAACCTTGCCGTCGTTCATAAAGGTGGCGATCACACTCGGGTGGTCGGCACTCGGAACATCGCGGAAATAGGTCTCCTGGAAAACGGGCTTGGGATCTTTCCGGCGCACGCGCAACACGATGGCCACGAGGGCGAACGCGCCCGAAAGCACCGCGATACCGATAGCGGAGGCGATGGAGAGAACACGTGCACGCGCACGCTGCGCGTTGGCCTCATCCGCCCATGCGCGCTCCTCGCTCAGGATCGTCTTCAGGCGATTGCCGCTGTCGGCGACCTCGGTTGTTTGAGGAGCCCACGCATTAGGGAACGCGATGCGCGCCTCGGCATACTGCCCCTCGTGCACGGTAGGGATGTAATAGTTAACGCTGGCGCCGGCGACATCGGGCGTCACCGTACCCGTAAGGGAACCGTGGCCCCAAGCACGCAGGGTCTTCTTCGTTGCAGGATTCGCTGAGGCAAGCGCGTCGTCAAACGTGACGGCAAGATTCACGTTCTCGGAATCTTCGGCCCACCCGTCACCGACGAATTTCCAGTAAAGCTCAGCCGTGTCGTTCCAACGCATCACAGCGCCCGTCAGCGTATAGGCAACCCTCACCGAAGCTGTCGTGTCCTCGCCATGCGGAGTGAACACCTTGAGCTTGACTTCATCGGTACCGTCGTAAGACGAGGACTCCACGGTGTACACGCCGTTATCGCCCGAACTCGCCGCATCGGCGTAAGCGAACGCCGAGCCGTCGACGGAAACGCCATCGATCGTGACGCCCGTCTGGGTTCCCTGCTGATTTTCGGCCAAGGGGATAACCCAGTACACACCGCTCACGTCGTCATCGAACTCAAAAGCGCGCGTCTCGGACACCTGAACGGATCCATCCGCCTGCACTTGAGCCTCAATGCTCACGCTGGGCATGTCGTAGCCATCGGCACAAGCGACTGCCGGAGCATAACCAAAAGCGCAAAGCGCTACCAACAGCAGCAACGCCAGAGCACAGGTGCGGCTGGCAACATGGGCGGACTTTGAATACATGGGGCATCCTTATAACGTTGAGGACTTTTCACCCATTGTAGCCCGCGCGGGCGCCTGAGCGTTTGCGCAGCCCCCGCATCGGACAAGGTTATTCCTCACATTTGCCCATTTCATGGGGTTGACACATGTGTAGTCGATTTGTGAGCATGCCGGGGCGTTGTTTGAGGGGGCATTTGCGGGGCATAACAGGAGCGTGCGCGAACGACGACTCGGACACTTGCGATCGCGCCTTGGGTTTGTCCCCCTTTTCCGCAGAGCCCCGGTTGCCGCAAAACGGCCGCCGGGGTTCTGTCGTCGATGCCCAAACAGCCTATACTCATGCCCATGAACGACACGCATGACAACATCCTCGCGAATGGCACCATGACCTCCCTCGCCACCCGGGAACATCGACCCGTGGTGGGACGCTTCGCCCCCTCGCCATCGGGCCGCATGCATCTGGGGAACATCTTTTCGTGCCTGGCTACGTGGCTCTCGGTGCGAAGCCAGGGTGGACGCGTGGTGCTCCGCATCGAAGATCTCGACACCCGTTGCCGGCAGACCTGGGCCGATATGCTCATGCACGATCTTGAATGGCTTGGGCTCACCTGGGATGTAGGCCCCATCTACCAGCACGAACGCACAGACCGCTACGAGGCGGCGCTATCCCGCCTAAACCAAGCAAGTCTCACCTACCCCTGTTTTTGCACGCGCTCCGAACTCCATGCCGCGAGCGCCCCGCACGCCAGCGACGGCACACCCATCTACGCGGGAACATGCCGAAACCTCTCCTCTGCCGATGCTGCCCGCCGCAGCGCCCTGCGTGCACCCGCCACGCGCCTGCGAGCCCCAGACGTATATGAGAACAACGGCATCATTGAGTTCGAGGATCGCGTCTACGGCGCGCGCCGCGAAACCCTCGCGACCGAGTGCGGCGACTTTCTTGTTCGGCGCAGTGACGGCATCTTTGCCTACCAGCTTGCCGTGGTGGTCGACGATGCCGAGATGGGCATCACCGAAGTGGTGCGTGGCTGCGACCTCTTAGGATCCACCCCACGCCAGATCTACCTGCAGAGACTTTTAGGTTATGCGCGCCCAAGCTACGCCCATGTGCCCCTGTTGGTCGCACCGGACGGCAGGCGTCTTTCCAAACGCGACGGCGACATCGGCATGGATGCCCTTCGCGAGCGATTCGGCGCACCTGAGGCGCTTCTGGGCTGGCTCACCGGAAAAACAGGAATCGCCCCCGATACCAGCCCGCGTAGCGCTACGGGACTCGTGAAGCTCTTCTCTTGGGATGCCTTGCGGGCGCACCACGAGAACATCACCATCGCCTAATCGGCGGCAAGTACGGCCCTACCCAGACGGCTCACGGCCACGTCAAGGCAACGGACGCCCCGCCCGGCCGGCGGGCAGAGCACCATCGGCCGGGCGGACGGGATGTCGCTGAATAGATGCGCCGCGCCGCTACCTTATTCAGGCGGAAAAACATCGATCGGCTTTTTGCCGTGGCAGCTCTTGAATTTCTTACCGCTCATGCAGGGGCAGAGGTCGTTGCGTCCCACGCGCGCGGAAAGCATCCGCCGCCTTTGCTCCCCCACCGCGCGTTCAAGCGCCGCTGTCATATCCAGGTAATCCTGATGGGATCCGCCCTCAGTCGTATCGAACACGCGATACCTAAGTTCGCTGAAAGTATCCCATGCTGCAAGCGCGGTGGCGCTCGTATTGTCGGGCAGAAAAGGAATCATATCGACGAACGTCGACGGCTCGCTGAGCAGCATGCGGTAGGTGGCACCTCCCATAAAGCTCAAAAAGCCGTTGAGCGTCACCATGGCGCAAAAATCTCCAGACGAATCTTTCTCCGCACGCGCCCCGCCGGCGCCCCTGAGCGATTTTGCGATCATGGTTTTGGCCGCCCTCTGCTGCGCAAGCAGCATGTCCCTCACAAGCTCATCCTCAACCTCTGAAAAGGTCTCGTCTTCGATAAGCTCGCGCAGGCCAACCTCGGCAAAGGGGTCCTCGAGCTCCGATGAGGCTACCACATACTCGGAAAAACGCTCGTCCACGTTTTCGAACATGTGCTCAAAGCGTTCTGCGAATTCGGCACTTTCGCGCGGCAGACACAAGATGTTGTTCCACTCGACCGCATCGAAACGTGCGAACCTCTCCGTCTCGATAAGCACGAGCCGCTCGGGCTTGAGGGGCGCCGCGAGCAGTGAACGGAAGCGGAACTCGTCCGCGGTACGCAGCGGAAAGCAGAAGACCGGATACTCCCCGCCCAGCTTTGGGCGAAAACAGTCGTATTGCCCGTTGCGATGATCCGGCAGCGGTTCGGCGGGCTGGTAGGTTGCAAGCAACATGGGGACCCCTTACACAATCGCGTAAATCAAAGTAAATCATAGAGGGAGAGATCTTGATGACGTTGCAGATGACGATCTCTTTCCTCGAGAGCGAGCGCGGCGCCCGTGCCGATCATTAAGCCAGATGGTAATCTATATAAAAAGATTTACTCATCTGTTTTATTTCTCACGCTACGCTTCTTTGAGAATGCGCCGCCCCGAATACGGGAGGGTCGAAAATGGTCGAATCACTCGAGCAGCTCAGACAGCAGGGGTCATACCGCGAGATCGGAGCGGAGCAGCAGCCCCATGCGAACGCTCGGTTGGCCAAGCTGGTGGCAACGCTCTTCCGAGATCGCGGCGACGCAGACAAGACACCTCCCGTCATCGAACTTTGCTGCCGCAACTTTGAACTCTCGCAGTTCCTGCCCGACCTTGAACAACATCGATGCATCGGAATCGATCTGGTAAAGCCTTCGTGCGATGCACTTGGCCATGTAGACTTTGAAGCTATCGAAGGGGACGTTTTTTCGCCCGAAGTCTTCGAGGGATTCCCTATCGACGCCACGGAAGCCCTGTTTGTCTACTGCCGCCCTCCCGCGCAAAAAACCATGGCGCAGTTCCCGGGTTCCCTGCGCGATGCCAAAAAGCTCGTCAAAGCCTATATCCGTTCGCGCGCAGCGCGATTTGCGCTCCCTTGCGCGACGCCCTCTGCGCTCTCCCTTACCGAGTGGTACCACGTTTTCGCCGCCGCCGCGCTTATCGATCGGCATCCGGGGTCGGTTGCCGTCATACAGGTCCCTGCCCGCACGCTCAATCTCGCACGTGCAGCAGACGGCCGCCGCTTGCTCCTTGAACTCGGGCTGCTCGACAGCGTCATCTTACTTCCGCCCAGCATAGCCCCTGCATGCAGGGATTCCGCCCTTCTCTGCCTGACCGACGGAAAGGCACGTCGGCCGATTTTCGTCTACGATGCCCGCGCCTTCGATGACACGGCAGCCGGGGCCGACCAGATGCCACGCCTCATCGACGACCTGCGGCGCGCGCACGATACCGACCCCGCGGCGGACGCGCATTGGATGCGCCCACTCGAAACCGACAGCGCCACCTGCAGTCTTTTACCCAGCACCATACCGAGCACCTTTGCCACGACGCCTTGGACGCCCTTGGGCGAGCGCGCCGACGTCAACCGCGGCATCGCACGCGGACTCATCACCAGGCTTCCCGAAGACCGCGGCTCCGACACCTATGTACCCTACGACCTCTACTATCTGTCGCTTACGCCCCTCATCAGCGGATCCATCATCGACGCTGGGAGCGTCGCCAGCCGCAACCTTATTTCGCTTGCGGATATCTATGACGTGGGATGGGTCACGCCCGCGGAGATAGCTCGGCTCAAGTGTCTCGACACCAAGGTATGCAATCTGCTCATCGCACGCGTGGGCCCTCCGTTCAAGCTCGCGTTGATCACCCCGGGCAACACGCAGGTCAACCCCGACACGATGCCCGAGCCCGGTTTGCCGGATCGTCTTATCGTGCCGTCCGATAACGTGTTTTTCGCCGCTTTGGAAGACGAGATCTACGCTCGCTTCCTTCTGGCCTATCTCTCATCCAAAGAGGGACAGACCAAGCTGGCGGAAATCGCGCACGGCACCGCCTTGGTGCAGATCTCCCCAAAAGATCTGCGCGGTATGAGTGTGCCCGTGCCCCCGAAAGCCGATCAGGAGCGTTACGCGCAGGCCTATGAGAGAAAACAGCGGGCCTACGAAGACGCACTTGCGGCCTGCAAGCGTCACGTTGCAAGCAAAGCCGTGATGTAGCGGACATTTCGGCAAATAAACCCACGGCCGAATTCGCATGGCGTGGGATCGCGCGTCGGCTACGACGCCCATCCCGCGCCATGCCCGCCAGCATGTCCTACAGGATCTCGTCGATAAGCCCCAACTCGAGCGCTCGCTCGGCATTGCACCAGCAATCGCGCTCGGTCATATCGTGGAACTCGTTCTCCGTGCACGCCCCACGCTCGGCAAGCAGCTTATCGAGCACGCCACGCAACTCGGTGGTGTGGTTCGCCACGATCTCGATATCGGTCTGCTGGGCCATACCGCTGTTGCCCATAAGCTGATGGATGAGTACATAGGCATGGGCGTACGCCATACGATGTGAGCCGGCGGCCAAAATAACGGAAGCCATAGATGCCACCATGCCCGCGGCGACCGTGTTGACCGGGCAGCTGAGATGCTGCATCACGTCGATAAGCGCGAGCCCCGCATACACGGAACCCCCAGGACTCGAAATGACGAGCGTTATGGGCGCATCCGCGTCCTCGTGCTCGAGCACCAGCATGCTCTTGATGAGGCTCATGCAACTCTCCTGCGAAACGGGCTCGTCCAACACCAACATACGGCTGTTGAAAAGCTCATCGGTCAAGCTCGTCGCACTGATGGACCCATCGGATTCGTTGCGTACGACGCGCGGCTCGGGATACTGCATCGGTTTCTCCTAACTTCTCGCTGCCGTGAGGCGCCGAGCACCCGCCGGCACCCCACGGCAGACCGCCTCTTCCCTTACATGGACGTAGACACGCAGCCCAGCCTTGCCGCAGCTCACCAACTGCATGCCCCACCGCCTGCTACGCCGCAACGAAGCGCTCGTAATCGGGATGCTCATGCACACCGAACTTCTTCGTTCGAAACGCACGGCAACCTGCGATCTTCACCAGGCAATCAGTACGTGGCAGCAGGCTGACATCGCTCGTCCTGATCACGCTGTCGCGCACCTCCATCGCAACGCGCTCCACGCCAACGCGCTGCGTACCCAGCACCGCCTCGCCGCATAGGTGCGCCACGAAGCTCGCCGTTTCGATCGAGCTTCCCGAACCCATATAGAGCACCGTATCGCAGTTATCCAAGATCGTCTTTGCCGTCGCCTCGCCATAAACCCCCGTGAGCTGCGAGATCGATTGGGCGCACAGCAAAAAGCTGATACCGCGTGAGCGGACCGTAGCGATAGTGCGTTCGAAATGGGCGATTCTCCCCACATTGGGAAACTCATCGAGCACGAACATCAGCGGGCGCTCGAGTCGTCCGTCAGCATTCGCATCGGCTTTACGTTCAGCCATGATCACCAGCTGCTTAAGGAATATGTTCGCCAGATGCGCCTTTGCCGGATCGCAATCGCTCATCTTCACGTCGATAAAGCGCTTACCTTCGTCGATGGCATCGAGACGCACCTCATCATGCTCGAAGATGCGACGCATCTCCTCGGTGTCGAGCTTGGACATATTGGCATGCAAGGTGATCAGAATGCTTTTAAGGGTGCGCGCGGCGGCGGTGCGGAACATATGGTACTGGGATGGACCGTATCCATCCGGCTTGCCCTCGAAGAACGTCTCGTTGAGGCCACCCATCTCAAGACCCTCGACCAGATAATCCAAGGGGCACTTGATCTCACCATCGGAAGCTTCGGTCACGCGCATGAGGCCCATGAGATCGAACAGGCGGTTCATCTTGAGATAACGACGCTCACACGAAGGGTCGCCACCTTCGGTAAAACAGCCATCCACATGTTCGCAATCCCACAGAAGGCCGATCAGGGCGCGCAGATACAGCTCCGCGGCTTGTTCCCAAAACGGGTCGATGCCCCTCGCGCGATCGGGGCTGATAGCATCGAGGATCATGACGGCCACGCTGAGGATATCCTCCTCACGCATGATGTAACGCAGTGGGTCATACCCGACCGAACTGCCCAGGTCGATGGTATCAAGCGTTTGAACCGTATAGCCATCGCGCTCAAACCCGGCGCCCATACGACGCAGCAGTTCCCCTTTAGGATCGGTAACCACATAGTTGCATTGCAGATGGTTTGCCAGATTAGGCATGATGAGGTTATAGGTCTTCCCCGAACCGGTGCCGCCGAAGCAAAAGACGTTGTTGTTGACCCCGTTCTCCCACGTCTTGTCGCTCTCGTAAAACGCGATGGAGGCATCATGCCCCAAGATGATGTCGCGACCCCTATCGCCCGATGAGTAGCGGGCGACCTCATCGCTCCGCGCCCAGCTCACCGGTGATGCCGGCTTTCTCTTGGCTGCACGGTAATCATGCATAGGAAACGCCATGACCCTATCTCCTCTCCTCATTCTGACTCCGCGTCCCCTTCGCCTTCATCGGCTTGCCCGATCTGCCACCCACAAGGGCATTGAGCTGGGACATAAATGCATACCGCTGTTCCTCGGGAAGACCCTCCGCTTCCCCATATGCGACGATCGCCTCGATCATCAGGCGATCAAGCAGGTCATACCGCTCGGGAACGCTTTCTTTCGCACGGCCGTAATCCTTCTTGAGCTGGATGAATCGCAAAACTTCGTTAGCCATCAGCACTCCTTTCCCTTCAAACATCGCTAGCCGAGTCGACTTAAGTTGGATTAGCCCCACGATGCAGACCGCGGACGCCGACCGACTCGATAGCCCGCATCGTGCACCCCTCCCTGAGAAACGCTCGGCCTACGGCATACGCGCACGGAGCGACCTCAGATACGGCAGACGCTCATCGCATGAGCGCCGCTCATCCACGAGAATCTTGAACATGCTCTCGATGGAAAGGCGATCAAGCAGGTCGAGCGACCTATCTCCCTGTAAAAGGACCTCGTGATAGCGCGTGTCCTCAGCATCGACAGCCTCGATGAGTTCGTTGCACGCACGCTCGCGCTTGGTGAAGAGCTTTCCCCGCGCTTCCACAGGGCACAAGGGCAGCAGCGCGCGCTTTACCGACAACGCAAAATCAAGGCGCGAGTCGAGCTTTGCGAAAGCACGCTCGCAGGCACGATACTTCTGATAGCGCGCGATGGTAGGCTCCTCGGCTGCCGTAAAGCCATTCGTTCCGTCCGGTTTAACCTGATCGCAAGGGCGCAAGCCATCGGTCGTGCGCACAAAACGCGAGGGAACCAAACTCCACCCTGACGGGGTCGGACAGTATTTGCGCCCCTCAGACACCTGCTTGAACATCATCGTTGCAGGAGATCGGAAGTCCGCCTTACGAGGACGGCTTTCCGCCATCCCGAGCAAGGTGGCCAAACCGAAAAAGGTGCAATCACCTTGCGGAAAATAGCGCGAAATCAAAAGGATGCTTGCCTCGACAAGAGCCGCAGCACCGCTCTGCACCAGCGTAGCCTGTTGGATGGTGAGCTGTGGGTGTTCCCATGGCCTATAAGGCCCGATCGCCTGAGCAAGAGCGGCGAAATAAGCCCTTATCGCTTCATCACCGTCAAGCGCATGCGGGAAAGGATATCGCTCGCCTTGCGCCATGCGCTCCTCTAGGCGAAAACGCATGTCTTTTGGCAGCTCCGCCAGCAGGGCTTGCATCGCGTTGTCATCCATATCGATCCTCATTCTCCTTCAAGCATTCGATGTAACGCATAACGTTGTTTTATCATTCCGAAAGGACATTCTTTTGCGTTACATGCGGTTTATTACACTTTTGTTGTCCTTAACTTCATCTATTTAGCTCCAATACAGTCTTATAGAGCTTCTTGGCTGCCCTGACTCTAACACATTTTTCGTAAGTATGTAGCGCGTTACAGCCTTTAGTTTTGCAATCTTATATTTGTTTTCTGTTACACAAACAACTTCAGCGACAATAGCCATAGGGAAAGGAGGGCGCCATGCCCCACGCAACGCAAACAACAGCTGAGAAACTCGCGCATTTCGTTTTCGACGAACTCAAACTCAGCGAAGGCGACACGCTGGTATACGCTCAGCCCGTCACGAGCGTCATCAACCAAGCGAGCATCTCCTACACCGGAGTCGCTGCCGAATCACTCAACCTGGTTCGCATTGACACGAGTGACCACGCCGGCGGCATCGTCTCTTTCGACCCCGCGCAAAGCGAACGCAAAGCATCCACGGCCCCAAAACAGGAGCCCAGCGTCATGCCCTTCAAGGCAACCGCTTTGACCGAAATCATTCAGCAGACAAAATCCGACAGCGCCTCTTCCAAAACAGCGTGCTTCATCGATGCCACAGGGCAATACGGCGCGAGCTCCGCTCAGTCGTCCCGGTTCCTGCGCGACCTCCCGAAGCTCGACGATCTCGTCCAGGCCATCTCTCCCGTTATCGACAAGGAGATGCCCGGGTACTTCGACCTTGCAAATTGGGGGCCCTTCATCTGGTGCCTCTATGCTGCGGCTATCGCCGATAACGGAAACGCGCTCGTCGCCATTCCCAACGACCTGCTCGACGGCTTTGAGGCCGCCCGCAATCAGCTCATAAAGGACGGGCTCATCGAGAAGGTCATCTACCTCACCGACCTCGATTCCCCCCTGCGCTCCAGCGATATGCCCGTAACGCTGCTCGTCCTATCAAGCGGTAACGATTTCGTCACGTTCATCGATGCCACGCGCACCGAACGTTCCCGTCAAGAACTCGAAACCGTAAGCAGCCTCCCTAAAACCACCCTGCTTAAAAATCACTCGTGCATCGGAAGACGGGCGATATCGCTCCTCTACTCCTCGCGGCACTACGCCCATAACCTCGGAGATATCGTCGAGCGCGTCCCCGTGGGACCACACCAGCCGTCGAGGAGCGAGCGTACAAACGCCGCCGAAGCGAGCGTTTCCGTACATGTACTCACTGCCGCTAATTTTGAAAACGGACTTCTTACCAGCCCAGGCGAAAGCGTGCTGGTGCGTGAGCGACGCAATATGCCTCAGTATTATCTGCACCTAGGAGATATCGCTATACCGCGTGTCTTTCGCTCGCTTGGCGCCGGCAGCGTCTCCATTGTGCAGGGTTTCCAAAAACAACACCTGGTCGCCTCGTCGAACCTTATGGTGCTGCGCATTTCCCGCAAGAGCCTAGACACATCCGAACGTCTCGCGCTCGCCCACGCCCTCGCGCTCTATCTCTCGTCTGGCCATGGTTTCGAGCAGCTCAAACTGATCTCGAGCCGTCGCACGGGGTCCTTTCGCTGGTCGGACCTCGAACAGATCGAAGTCCCCGATGCACTCTGCCCCGGAAGCGAAGCCTATGAAAAGCACCGTGATGCCTATGCGGATGCCTATCGGCGGAAAATAGAAGCGGAAAAGAGCTTCACCGAAGCCCGCATCGCACATCAAAAGGCACAGGAAGCCTTAGAGACCTCGCTCTGCTCCGTCATCAAGTAAGTTTTCGTAAAGCAAAAAGGGTCCCACGTGGGGACCCTTTAGCAAGATCAACTGGCGGAGAGCTGGGGATTCGAACCCCAGATGCCCTTTTGGGGCATACTCGCTTAGCAGGCGAGCACCTTCGGCCTCTCGGTCAGCTCTCCGTAACAGCTGCACTATCTTAACCCACACCCGCGCAAACACACAAGAACGATTTTTAAAACGTTTGTTGAGTAAACCCGTCTTCGAGCGAACGGGCCATCGAGCCGAGCTCGTCGTTGCCCATCACACCCCACATGGTGAGAACGCAGCGCGAAGCCAGCCTGAAAAACCCCGCATCGGTCAGAAGCACCGCAGCGTTTGCAATCTGTGTGCAAACCTCATTAGTAGGCGGAAGTTCTATGCCCTCGCTCCCAACCTTCGAAACAGCCGAATCGAAATCGGGAGCCTCATGGATACCCATCTCATCCATAAGCGCATGCATCTCATCTTTGGCGACATCGCCCATCTCGTCGCCTTTAGGAACAAGGCGATAGCAGGCAAGCGCCACATCACGCTGCCCCATCTGCCAATAGGCAAAGGCTATGCGATAGAACAGATACCCGACGCTGTCGCGATCCACCACGAGGCGCAATGCATGCCGGCATACCTCAACCACCTCGTCGAACATCTGGAGTCGGGCGAGCACGTTGATTATCTGATAGTGCGCCTGCATCGATGAGCGTGCCATGTCGTAAAGCTTGCGCACCTCAGGCAGCGCACGCTCGAAATCGCCTGCGCGCACCAACAGATCAGCGAGCGCGGTTTGAGCGAAATAGAGCGCATCGGGGGCGCGAAGCACGCGCGTATCGGGATCCGAGCACGTCAGCGGCCACAATATGCGCGCCAGATACCCCTCGCAAAACTGCGACTGCACCGGCGTCTCCGCCATGAGCTCCCTCACCACACAGGAGGCCTCGAGCTCACCGATAAGATCGATGTACCCCTCCGCCGCCTTCTGCGGATCGTCGTCGCCCAAGGCGCGAAGCTCAACCAGACGCGAGGCATACGGATCGCCCGGATCTTCCATCACCTCAAGTTCGGAAGCCTTGTCGGCAAGCAACAGCTCGCACAGGGCTTGGGGCAGATCGCGAGGATCGTCGTGTGGGCTCAGCGAGCTCATAGGCGGGGCAACGCACGAGAATGGTTCGCTGGATCTCACGCTATCGAGAGCGGCGAGGCAAGGCGTGCCGTACAATGGCTCGCCGTTGAGCTCAGCCGCCAAAGGCACGAACGTCGCCATAAATTCAGCGCGTGAGAAGCGGTAAACAGCATCGGTCGGAGTTTCCGCATACGACCTTTCCGCGCACACGCACACCTGATCGATGCTTGCCCCCGATGCGAACGCAGCGGCGGCAAGCACCAGCGCCACGCGGGCATCGTGTTCGAGCGCCCATAGCCCACGCTCCTCCGTGCTCAGGTCCTGCCAAGCATCTGCCCACACCGCACGAGGCATCGCGCCTGCAGGAGCAGCCGTGAACCGGACGGTAAGCTCACCTGCAGCCGTGTTGGCACCGTAACGATAATCTAAGCGTGTTATGACATTGAGCCCTTCGACAAGATGGACAAAACGCGTGCGCACATCCCACTCACCTCCCGGAGTGCATGCGATCGACCCAGGACATCCCCACGGATTCTTGTCGTTCACACGTTTAACCAGCGACGCGACCCTACCGGTCACCGAGAAGAGATCGAGCTGATCTAAGAGCGAGCATCCTTCTTCGCTCGGTGAGGACATCGTGGGGTTGAGTCCGCAGTCCATCTGATCAAGGATGGACGACAAGCGGTTGAGCGCGGCCTCAGCACTGAGAAGGCAAGCGGCCTCGTCATCGTCGGCAGCATCTACCGTATAGTTGAAGAAGAAGTTATCCGAGCGATCAAGGCGCGCAAGGCCGACATCGAGGCGCGTGATTGCCGATTTGAGCTTGGAAAGATCGAGTTCGTTCAGCACACGGTGCGCGTAGCGTTCTATACCAGCGGGATGTTCCTTTTTGTCGATGCGATACAGCAGCATATCGATAGCATCGGAAATCGATACCGCGTTGAAGCCGTTGAAGATCTCAACCGGTTCGTCAAGCTGGACCGTTCCCAGCACGTCTTTGAGACCCGAAGCCCCAGCTGCGGCCGCAACCCCTTCGTTGCCCTTCGGCAATGTATCTGCTGAGGCAAAATGCACGTAGCGCAAGAACAGCGAAGCCATGAACTCGCCGTAAGGCATGCTGCGCGTCGAATTCCAGGTCTTGGTTTCGCTCCGCTCGCGCATGGTTCCCTCGGGAGATCCGTCGCAATAGCATCTCATACGCAAGATCCCATCCGCACCCTTGACGGTGACCATCCCGCTCTTGCTGTTGTCGGTATCCAAGATAAGTTGCATATCGGGCTGATCGGGCAGCGCCTTGTCCTTGACCGGTTCGGACGTGCGATACACCTCGCCGGCAACGTTCACGTAAGCGAGGAGCTTGACTTCGGTCTTGTCGACGAAGCGCACCACATAGCACGTCTCACGCGGGTCTTTTCCAAAGACACCCCATACGACGCCATAGGTCCCTTCATCCTGTTGTTCAGGGAGACGGGGGAACTTCTTCTTATGTGCCAACAGGCCTAATTTGTAAACCGGCGTGACCGACATGGCAAACCTCTTTCGCAGACACGTACTTTGAAGAGTAGCAAATCGATCGGACACGAAAAGGCCGGCGTAAAAGAAAAGCTCCCATGGCGGGAGCTTACATTCAAGTTGGTGCGGCATGTAGGATTCCGCAGTCGCTTCGCGCCTGCACCGGCTTCGCCCGCCTGCCGGCGGTCTCGCCCGCGCGCGGCAAACGCTCCGCGTTCGCTTTTTCGCGCGCGCCTTCAACAAGGTTCGAATCCATGCGGGGCCGACGTAAAAGAAAAGCTCCCGTGGCGGGAGCTTACATTCAAGTTGGTGCGGCATGTAGGATTCGAACCTACGGCCTTTTGATTCGTAGTCAAACGCTCTATCCAGCTGAGCTAATGCCGCAACTCGGTTAGTATCTTCGCATCAGGCGGGCGTGACGTCAAGATTATTTTTATGAAAATACGCTTACGCTGCATATAAATAAAGTAAAACCAGGCATTTTACTGAAAGCTATGCATATCTAAAAGAAAAGCCCCCGTTTCCGGAGGCTATTCAATGCAACTGGTGCGGCATGTAGGATTCGAACCTACGGCCTTTTGATTCGTAGTCAAACGCTCTATCCAGCTGAGCTAATGCCGCAGCGCATTAGTAATAATGGCATCGAGTAGGGGCTTCGTCAAGAAAAACTTTTGGCGATTTTGATAAACACAATCGGCCCGAATATGCCTTTAAGAAAAGCGCAGTCCAAAGCCTCGCTTGATGAAAGGAAGCAGGCGGCGCGCTTCCTCATCAAGCGTACCGACGACATTCATGCGCGTATCGCCCGGCAAATCGACGCGTGCGATCTCGAGTTCGCCTTCATAGCGCCCATAGCCCGCATTGGACACCGCAATGGAGCCGCGCGGACGCTCTTTGGCGGCACTCCCATCCTGCACAATGCCCGCGGGACGCAACGACGTGCGCGACTCCTGCGACCGAAACACGAGCGCACTCGAATCGGGGCGATCATGATGCACTTGGCCGTGAAGGTAACCGTATGCAGGATCGATATCGCAACCGACGCTGATATATCCCTGCGAGATCTCGTTAAAGGCTTCCCAACCCGCACAAGAAAGGTCCGGATCCCCCACCAGCACCACGTCGCAATCGGTTCCATAAGCGAGTTCGAGCATATTGAGAGCAACATCAGCTCGTCGGGAGCGCTGAGCTTCGAGCGTCGGCAAGCCCTCGAAAACGGGACCTCGCAGCTCAGCATTGCCGGGAACAAATCCCATCGTCTCGAACCCGTAGGCATGGAGACGCGCGTTCGTCGCGGCGACCTCCGCGAGCTCCAAACCGCTCATCGGTTTGGGATAGAAATTGTGGCACGCTGCAAATCGACTCAGATCGGCCCCCGCATGACGCCAAGAGGCTATCTCCTCGCGAGAAACAGTGGACGCATTGAACACGATACGGAATGCATCGGAAAGATGCGCCACCTCAGACGGCGAGAACCCGTAATCCAGGCGTGCGCAGGCAAGCCCCATGTGAGCAAGATCCCCCACGTGGCTCACGCCCACCACATCGCATGTCTCGGGGCCGACATCGGCGATTAGCCCTATCCCGGCGTCGGAGGCAAGCTTGAACAGCCAGCGCACCTTATCGCGATAGACATCGCCCGCATCCTCGGGCACATGCAGCGAGGTGAACGCGTAACTGGCCCCGCACTCAGCCGCCTTGGCGACAACGCGTTCGATCTTCTCGGAGGTCTGCGAGAGATAGATAGAGAAACCGGTTTTCATAACGTATCCTTCTGAAACGAGCGCGCCCGGCGACCGCCGAGCGCGCACATGCATCGCACTTCTCTTGTCGACAGCTATGAGCTATTCGCCATAGAACTCGTTGATACGATCCTCATCGACGCCGAAGAACCACGTGAGCACAAAGCCCGCCGCATAGGCAACCAGCATGCAGAGTACATACTGCAGCTGCGTGCCGGGCACCACGATCAGAAGACCGAAAAGACCGGAGACGCCCTGCGACACCGTTCCCAGATGGAAGAGCGCGGCGAGCGCACCGCCAAAGCCGGCACCCAGGCATGCGGTCACAAACGGACGAACCAACGGCAGGGTGACGGCGTACATAAGCGGCTCGCCCACACCGAGGATACCGACCGGGATGGACTCGGCGACGAACTTCTTGAGCTTGGCATTCTTGCTCTTAAAGTAGAGGGCCAAACCGGCACCCACCTGACCGCCGCCGGCCATCATGAGGATGGGCAGCAGGTAATTGATGCCCTTGGTGGCGCCGTCGGGATCATTGAGCATGGCATGGATCGGGGTCAGCGCCTGATGCAGGCCAACCGAAACAAGCGGCAGGAAACCTGCGGACAGGATGTAACCGCCCACGACGCCCATCTTCTCGTAGAGGAACGAGAGCACGGTGAAGATCGCCGTGGTGAGCCAGGAGCCGACCGGTTGGATGACGAGCATCAGCGCGAAGGCGCCGATGATGAGCACCAGCAGCGGTGACAGGAACGTATCGAGCAGGTTGGGCATGACCTTGCGGATATGGCGCTCAAGCCACGCGAAGAAAGCGCCTGCGATGAGTGCCGCGATCATACCGCCCGCCGCAGGGTTGTACTCGGCGCCGGTAAGCGGCAGCAGAATGGCCGATGCGGGATCGGCAGCGCCCGCCGAGAGCAACGGCATCGCGGTGTTGGAGATGCACATCATACCGGCGATGCCGCCGAGAGCCGCCGACCCGCCGAACTCACGAGCGGCGTTGTAGCCGACCAGAATGGGCAGGTACGCAAAGAGTGTCCATCCCATCGAGCGAATGCCCTGGTACCACCATGCACCAGCGAAAGCGTTACCCGTGGACACGTTGATCACGTTGCAGATACCGTTGATGAGGCCGGCGGCGATGATGCCCGGAAGCAGCGCTACGAACACGTTGGCGATCTTCTTCAAAAACGCCTGCACCGGCTTGGTCTCGTACTTGGCCTTCTGCGCCGCCTTGTTCTCGGCAGCCGCAGCGACAACGTCTTCCTCAACCGACCCTTTAGCGATGCCCGTGAGCTTGGAGAACTCGTCGAGCACCTTGTTGACCTTGCCGGGCCCGAGCACGATCTGCATCGTATCGTCCTCGACCAAGCCCATCACGCCGTCCGTGGCCTTGATGCCGGCGACATCAACCTTAGATGCGTCGCGCACCGACACGCGCAGGCGCGTCATGCATGCCGCGTTGGACAGTACGTTTTCCGCTCCGCCCAAAAGCTCCAAGAGCTTCTGAGCCAGTTCCTTATCCGTCATGGTTCCTCCTCTTCCTATGCAGACGCATCGGCGATCGCCGAGCGTACATGCCCTTTTGAAGTTGCAAGATACTGACGCGCCTCTTGCGCCGTACACCCCAGCAGGATGGCGACGATAGCGCACTTAACATGCCCGTCAGCCTCGGCAAGCGCGGCGACAGCCTCGTCGCGCGTACAACCGGTTGCTTCGATAACGATGTTCTGGCCACGCACGACAAGCTTTTGGTTGGTCTGCTGCACATCGACCATGAGGTTCTGGTAGGCCTTGCCCACACGCACCATGGCACCGGTCGAGATCATGTTGAGCGTGAGCTTCTGCACCGTTCCCGCCTTAAGACGCGTGGATCCAGTGAGCACCTCGGGGCCGGGAACGGGCTCGATGGCCAGATCGGCTGCCGCCCCCACCGCGGATTCCCTGTTGCAGGCGATGCCAACTGTCTTGGCGCCCACCTGCGCGGCATAGCGCAAGCCACCCAGCACATAGGGGGTGCGCCCACTCGCCGCGATGCCCACCACCAGATCTTTTGCCGTGAGGTCACGATCCTTGAGGTCGCTCTCGCCCAGGGCCTCACGGTCCTCGGTGCCCTCCTGCGCTTTGACGAACGCGGCATCGCCGCCGGCGATGAGCCCCACTACGGTATCGGGCGTCACGCCGAACGTCGGCGGGCACTCCACCGAATCGAGCACGCCCAAACGCCCACTCGTACCGGCGCCCATATAGATGATGCGACCGCCGCGCTCAAGCGCCTCGGCAGCCCAATCGATGGCCTGCGCTATCTGCGGCAACACCGGCTCCATCGATTCGACCGCCTTGATGTCTTCCCCGTGCATCGCCCGTACGATGCCGAGCGCATCCATCTGATCGAGATCCATCGTTTGGGGATTACGCGTCTCGGTAGTGAGCTTCGTTAGATCCAGCATGCATTCCTCCTTTTCTTTTCTTGCGATGTGCGCATCGGTATATCCGCACACGTCCCGCTATCGCTTCTCGATGAAATTACGCTTGATGAGCTTGGTGCAGCGCTCGTAATCCTTGGCAACGTACATCGCGTACAGTGCATCGACCACCATGAGCTGCGCCATGCGCGACGCCATTGCCCCGCTGCGCACCAACGGCTCGCTCGCCGCCACGCCAAGTACGGCATCGGCAGCAGACGCAAGCTTGGACGCACCGTCAATGCGGGTGACGGCAACCACTGGACATGCACGCTGCTGAGCTTCGGTGGCGATCTGCAGCATCTCATCGGTCAATCCCGAGTAACTGAAGATCACTGCCAGATCTCCCTCATGCATGTTCTTGGCGCACAACAGTTGATCGTGCCAGTCGTCGTACAGATGGCATTCCTTATCAACGCGCATGAGCTTCTGCGCGAAATCGTGCGCCACCAGGCGCGATGCCCCAAGACCGAACAGATTGACCACGCGCGTTCGCACGATATAGTCGGCACATCTATCGAGCGCCGCGTAATCGAGCAGCTTGGCCGTTGCCTCAATGGAGCGCACGTTGCTTTTCGTCACCTTCTTCACGATGCGCTCGGCGTTATCGTCCTCGGTGATGTCCTCCAACGCGATATCCGCCTCGTCATCGATCAACGCCAGCTCACAGATAAGCTCGCGCTGAAAATCCTTGTAGCCCCCAAAGCCCAAGCGTCGACAGAATCGCAAGATGGTGGAAGGGGACGTGAACGTCCGCTCCGCAAGCTCGCGCACCGGCATTCCCACCGCATCCTGTGGATGATGCCTCACGAGATCTATGACATTGCGCTCAGCGGGACTCGCCGTCATCTCGCACTCACGCAAGCGCAGAAGCAAACCGTGACCTTCCATTGCGCACCTCCGATACCGAGTATTAAAGTCGTATGGTTCAAATATGTCAGCACTTTATGCTGGATGCGGAACATTGTTTCAACGTTCGACCGAAACGACACCGGAATGCAACCATTCGCGGCCGATAGACTACCGCTCGTTAACCGATCGGACTCAAAAACCGTCAAAATTGGAAGCGTCTCAAGAGACCGCGCTCACACGATAACGCACCGAGCACGATCGGTCCTGCAGCCTGCTCGCGCCATAAAAAAACGGCGATGGGCACATGACCCATCGCCGTATGCAAAGCAATCGTCGCAGCCCGCGTTTTATATCCTACGCCTAGGCCTCGGGAACGATCTTCTCCATACCGCCCATGTAGGGACGCAGGACCTCGGGGATCGTCACCGTTCCGTCCTCGTTCTGGAAGTTCTCGAGGATAGCCGCCATGGTGCGTCCCGCGGGCAGGCCCGATCCGTTAAGGGTATGCAGATAGCGCGTGCCCTTGAAATTCTCGGGATCGCGGTACTTGATGTTCGCGCGACGCGCCTGGAAGTCCCCGCAGTTAGAGCAGGAGCTGATCTCCTTATAGGCGTTGTAGCTGGGCAGCCACACCTCGATGTCGTAGGTCTGACGCGCGGAGAAACCGATGTCACCGGTGCAAAGGCTGATCACGCGATACGGAAGGCCAAGCTGCTGCAGCAGGTACTCGGCCTCGGCCGTCATGCTCTCAAGCTCCTCGTCGGACTGCTCGGGCGTGGCGAACTTGACCATCTCGACCTTGTCGAACTCGTGCTGGCGGATGATGCCGCGCGTGTCGCGACCGGCAGAGCCCGCCTCCTCGCGGAAGCACGGGGTAAAGGCGGTGTAGCGGCGCGGCAGGCTCTCGGCCTCGAGCACCTCGCCGGCGTGCAGGTTGGTGAGCACGACCTCGGCGGTGGGAATCAAGAAGTTGTCGCCCGATACGTGATAGGCGTCGTCCTCGAACTTAGGCAGCTGGCCGGTGCCGAACATGGTCTGGCGCTTCACCACGATGGGCGGCCACCACTCTTTGAAACCACGGCTGGCGTGCGTGTCCACAAAGTAGTTGATAAGCGCACGCTCAAGACGGGCGCCGGCACCACCGAGCACCGTGAAGCGGCTGCCCGAAAGCTTGTTGCCACGCTCGAAATCGAGGATGTTGAGATCGGTTCCCAGATCCCAGTGCGGCTTGGCCTCAAAGCCCTCGGCCTCAAAGTCGCGCGGGGTGCCCCAACGACGACGCTCGGGGTTCTCGTCCTCATCCTTGCCGATAGGCGTGGCGTCGCAGGGGATGTTCGGCAGACGTGACATGAAGTCGTACTGCTCCTGCTCGAGCTCGCCTCGTCGCTCGGAGAGGCCCTCGATCTTCTCGTTAACCTCGCGCACGGCCTCCTTGGCAGCCTCGGCCTCGTCCTTCTTGCCCTCCTTCATAAGGGCACCGATCTTCTTGGACTCGGCGTTACGCGTGGCCTGGAGCTCCTCGACCTCGGTGATGACGGCGCGACGCTCGTCATCGAGAGCGAAAAACTTCTCGCGATCCCACGAGGTCTGGCGATTGGCCATGGCGGCGTCGACCGCATCGGGGTTCTCGCGCACGAACTTGATATCTAGCATTGATTGCCTCCCGCGATGTGCAATTGAGGTTGGCGGTGTAACTGTGCAGACGCAAGTATATACTTATGAGAGTTTTTGACCCAACCTAAAGAAGGCAAGAAGACCAGATGGACGCAGTTTTTTCCTTTTTGTTCGGCACGCGCGAAGGTTTCGGAGTGCTGTTTGTTTGCGGAATCATCATTTTTGCCTTGGCTGCCTTCATCCTCGAAAAGCGCACCTCGCAGCTCTATGTCGATCGAGGCGAAGAAGACGAGGACAGCTGGCTGGACGATTAAGCCAGCGCCTACAGCACCAACAGCCCCACAAACAGCATCATGGGCATGCTAACCATCGACAGCAGCGTCGATACCACCACGAGTCCCGCTCCGTAACGATAATCACCGCCAAAAAGCTGCGAGAAAATCGCCGACACGGTGCCGCAGGGCGCCGAGAATCCGATAAGCAGCACGATCTTCACCGCGCGCGGGACGGGCGCCACGAGCAAGATAGCCAATATCAATAGCGAGGTTACCACCAGGCGCAAGAAGCTCGCCATGTAGAGCGAGGGCGTTTTAGCCAAGGAGCGCAAATCGGACTGTGCAAGATAGACGCCCAACACCAGCATGGCGATACCGGTGTTGAGGCTCGCCATAGCATCGACGAACGATTTGATAGCACCTGTCGGGGTGTATGAGCACACAAAGGCAACCACGCCCACAATCGCAGAGAGCACCGCAGGGTTGGTGAGGATGCGCTTGAGCGAGATGACGCTCTTATCCTGAGCGATAAGGTACACGGCATACGACCACGTGATGAAGATCTGCGAAGCCATGCACGCGGAAATGTAGAAGACGTACTCCTCGCCCACCACGAACTGCACCAGCGGGATGCCGATAAAGCCCATGTTGGAGATGGTGATACCCACCTGCGCGATGGCGTTTTTCTTGCCGTAGACCACGCGCGCCACGCCGGCGCACACAAAGGTGAACACCACCGAGAGCACCGCGCACGCGCCGCCGATCGCAAGTCGCTCGGCATCGAATGTGGTAGCAAGCGACTTGAGGATCACCGCGGGCGTGGCGACATAGACCGCGATGTTGGCAAGACCTTTGGAACTCACGTCGTTGATCAAGCCGCCTTTATACAGAGCGGCTCCCGTAGCCATCATCAAAAACATCGCCAGAATCTGCGACAACATAATGGGCATTGTCGTGGCCACCGACAGTTCCATGCGCTTCTCCCGAAATAAGTATGGTCGCGCGGATGCAAACCCACGCGACCGTTATACGAATCTAATGCGTTAGCTTACTGATTGTAATACCGATCAGGTTAATACTTAAGCACTTCGCGCACATGCGGCGCAATCGATTCGACCTTGGGGCCGTATACCACCTGGACATGCGTCTCCGAGGGCTTGACGAAACCAAGAGCACCGGTCTTCTTCAGCGCCGCTTCATCGACCAGCGCCATGTCCTTCACATCGACACGCAGGCGCGTAAGGCAGTTGTTAACCTCCACGATGTTATCGCGGCCGCCCAGACCCTCGATGATGGACGATGCTTGCTTGAGCTTCGCCTCGTCGGTCGATCCATTGGAGCCAACATCTGACGCATCAGCTTCGGATACCTCGATGGAGATATTCTTACGAGTGAGGTACCACTTGAAAGCGAAGTAGTAGATCGCGGAGAAGAACGGTCCGACCACCAATACCCAGTACCAATTGGAGCCCGGCTGGAAAACGCCCCAGATAAGGAAATCGATCAAGCCGCCGCCGGTGTTGCCGATGATCACATGGAACAGGCTCATGAGCATGAACGAGAGGCCGCCCATAACTGCATGGAAGATAAAGAGCGCGGGTGCAACGAACATGAAAGAGAACTCGAGCGGCTCGGTGATGCCCGAAACGATGGACGCGGCGACGCCCGCGATCATAAGCGCCTTGACGGCGGGCTTCTTAGCCTCGGGCGAGGTGCGATAGATGGCAAGCGCGGCGGCGGGCAGGCCGAACATCATCATCGGCATCTTGCCCTGGCCCAAAAAGACCGTGTAGGGAGCGAGCTTCTCGATATCGACCTTATCGATGAACTGCAGGAAGATGTTGAGGCAACCCTCGACGCCCTGGAAGCTGCCGCCCAAAGCCGTTGTACGGAAAAGGCCGTTGAGCACGTGGTGCAATCCGGTGGGGATCAGCAAGCGCTCGAGGAAACCGTAGAGGAAGACGCCCAGGGCACCCGTTGCGGAGATGATCTCACCGAGACCATCGATAACAGCGGAAACGGGATACCACACCAGCGGGGCCACGAGGCCGAGGGCGGCCATGGCCAAGATCACGATGATGGCGACGAAACGCTTGCCGCCATAGAACGCCACGGCAACCGGGAACTCGATGCGATGGAAGCGGTTATGCAGTGCTGCGGTAACCACGCCCGTCAAGATACCGGCGACAGCGCCCATGTCGACCGTCTCGACTCCCAAGATGGGCGATATCTTCAGGATGCTGAAGTCCATCACCTCGGTCGCGATGGTGCACTGCGAGGCGACCAAGAACGTGTAATAACCGATGAATCCGGCGAAGGCGGCGATCTCCTTTTCCTCACGCGCCAGACCGAAGCTGATCGATATGGCGAAAAGCACGGGCAGCAACGTGAAGACGACGTTCGAGACCTTGTTGAGCGTCGAGATGATAAAGAGCGGCAAACCGGTCGCCAAGAACGGTAGCGCCTCTTGCACCGACGGCTTAAGGAACGCGGACGTCAGGCCCAAAACGATGCCGCAAGCAGCGAGCGCCGCAATGGGCATCAGAAGGCTACGACCCAGCGCGGAGAAAAAGTCGAGGACCTTATTTTGCTTTCCCATGGGTACTCCCCTCGTAAGTAGTGGGGCGATGCAGGCGGCACCGCCCCGAAACAATTCAGTCGCAGAGAGCGATGAGCTCGAACCGGGCTTACTTGAGCTCGGGCCACATACCCTCATTGGCCTCGATCAGCGCATCGAGGATCTCGCGGGCCTTCTTGGCATCGTTGATCAGACGGTTGAGCGTGAAGGCCTCGAGCGCCTTTTGATACGAATGCTCGTAATAGGCATCGACGATGAGCTTCTCGGCGGAAACCTGCTGGGCGAGCAGACCGTAGTAGAACTGCGGGATATTGCCCACACGCATGGGGCGCGGACCGTTGATACCGAGCTCGCATACGACCTCGACCATAGCGTCATCCTGCAGGTTGGCGATTGCGCCGTTGTTCTCGATGATGAGGATGTGGCGATCGTTCTTGTTGTAGGCGATGGCCTCGGCGACCTTGATCATCATCTCGGCATGTGCGTCCGAGATGCTCTCGAACTTATCGCCGAGCTTGCCCGCGGCGATCACCTCGCGGCACTCGGCGAAGACGCGCTTCTCGCGCCCCGCCATGACCTCGTCGGCGCGCGTGAACTTGGGATCGAGGTGCGCCGCCTTATAGTCGGGATACAGATAGTACTGATCGTACGTATTGGGCAGGTAGTCGGGGAAATCGGCCATGATGGTCTGAACCATGCCGTACGTATCGAGCCATGACTGGTCGCGCTGCTCGGCATCCTGTGGCAGGAAGCCGCGCTCGGCGGTAAGCTGACGGATCTTGGGCAGTAGGTCCTCGCCGGTGTTCTTGTCGTACATATGGGTGAACCAACCATAGTGGTTGAGACCGAAGTACACCGGATCGAGGTCCTCCCAGCCGCAACCGAGCAGACGACTTGCGGAGCGCACGACGTTTTCGGGCTGATCGCAGATGTTGAGGATGCGCTTGTCGTCGGGGAACTCACGACGCAGGGCCTCGGCGACGATAGCGGCGGGGTTGGAGTAATTGAGGATCCACGCATCGGGAGCGTAGGTGCGAATATCGTGCACTGCCTTGATCATGTCGACGCACGAACGAAGGCCATATGCCATGCCGCCCGCACCGCAGGTCTCCTGGCCGATTTTACCCATGGACAGCGGAATGTGCTCGTCCTTGGCGCGCATGGGCAGGCCACCTGAGCGCATCTGCATGAATACGAAGTCCATGCCCTTGTAGGCCTCTTCGATATCGGTGGTGTAAGAAAAGTCGAGCTCGGGGAAGCGCTCGGAGAACAGGATCTTGCCATATTCGCCGATAGGCTCCTGACGCTCCGCATCGATGTCGAAGAGCACGAGCTTGTTGAGCGGGAACTCTTCGCGCAGACGCACGAATGATTTAAGGAATCCGAGGGTGAAGGTGCTACCGCCGCCGACGATGCAGACATTGAACGTTTTCATGGATGCTCTCCCTTGATATTGCTTGCTTTGCATCCGCAATTTTTGAGCGCAGTTCATCTGCATGCCTGACGCCTGCTTTTTGCTCGCTGATTGAGATGCTGTTGTTGGGACAAGGCGAATATAGAGCGCTCGAAAAGCACATCTTGCGGCTTCGTCCACCCACGGGGCCAAACGGTCGATTTTTAAAGATGAACGGTATATTCCGTAACATTTTTTGTTCTGTTCGATGCTTCTACCAGGCAGTTTATAAAATATGTTCAAATTTAACGTAACTTGTTTCGTAAATTCAAAGACAGCGGGACATCGCCTGAAGGAGCTTGCATGGAGCGAGATCTTAGATATTTGGCAGATGAGCATAAGCTCAGTAAGACCGAACGCAAGGTATTGTTCTACCTAGCCGCGACGGGCGCCGATGTACTCGACGCCAATGTGCGCGATGTCGCCGCCGCAAACGGGACGTCGGCGGGCACCGTTATGCGCCTCGCGAAAAAGATGGGGTACCGCGGCTTCACCGACATGTGCTATCACCTTGAGCGCGATTTTGAATTCGACGGGGAGAACTCAACGGAAAACGAGAATCCTCTCAGGCAAGTCATCCAACTTCCCGAGCAAGATCGGGCCGCGCTCAAGACCGTGGCGAGGCGCCTGCGTCGCACGCATGGGGATATCCATCTTTTCGGCAGTGGATTCTCCTCTATCGTCAGCTCGTATATCGCCAAGAAATTCAGCCGCTTTGCCCTGCACGCTCATATCACCGACGGCGATAACTCGGTTATCGATTTCGAGAACATCGTCGAGGCAGGTGATACCGCGTTTTTGGTATCACGTTCCGGGCGTACGGTGCGCGCGCTGCAATATGCAAAGGTGGCCAAAGCGTCAGGGGTCTACGTGATCACCATTACGGCCGATACCGAAAATCCCTTACGGGAAATGGCGGATACCGAGCTCATCGTGCACGACGACCGGCCGCTCGACAACCGCAACGGCCTGCCTTCATCGTTCTTTCCCGCATGCATCATGATGGTGGAAATGCTTGCAGCCGAGTATCTACAGCTCGAGCAGGAAGCATAGAGAAACCGCCGAACGTCCCGATCACAGGGCGCTCGGCGGTTTTACGCGCTCGTTATCCCAGCGTAGCGTCGATGGCGCGGATGAAAGCGTCGCGCATGCCCGCGGCCTCGAGCGCGGCCACACCCTTGATGGTAGCGCCTCCCGGTGAGCACACGGCGTCTTTCATGGCAGCGGGATGCTGACCCGTGGTCAGCTGCAACTTTGCCGTCCCCGCCATCATGGCGCTCACGATACGGTACGCATCGGCACGCGGGATGCCGTTCTTCACCGCCGCATCGGCGAGCGCCTCGATCGCCATGGCAACAAACGCCGGCGCGCAGCTCGCCGTGGTGCCGCCAACCCACAAAAGACTGCTGTCGAGCTCCACCACGGTGCCGAGCGCTTCGAGCAGCTCGCGTACCTGTTCCGCCTCATGCGCATCGAGCGTCGAGGTCTTCTCGCACGCGATCACGCCCTCGTTAACGGAAACGGGCGTGTTGGGGACCGTCGAAACATGATGAGCACCGGGGAAGGCGCCCTCCCACTTGGCGCAATCCCAGCCCCACGCCACCGAAAGAACGATCTTGCCCGCAAGGGCATCGGCCACGGGGGCGAGCACGCTCTCGATCAGATACGGCTTCACCGCCGCTACGACGATATCGGAAGCGGCAACCACCTCGGCGGCATCGTGCAGCGCGGTTATGCCGCGGCGCTCGCAGCGCGGCACAAGCGCTTCGTAGCGTCCCGCGCACGCCACCATATCAGACGCAGCAACCTTGCCCGATGCGATCCAGCCGTCTGCCATGGCGCTCGCCATGTTGCCGAATCCGATGAAACCGATCTTCATATGTCCGCCCTTTCGTGAGCCTTCGCCTCGTTTGCACGCTTTGCCCATGCCAGCTCGTGCAAACGTTTCGGCAAGTGCTTCGCTCGCCTTGCTTATGCCATCTTCGCACGCAACACGTAGGCTCTACTTGTGATACGGCTCGCCACGCGAGATTTTACAAGCGCGATAGACCTGCTCCAAAAGCACCACGCGTGCCAGGTTATGCGGCAGGGTGATGCGCCCAAACGAGAGCATCTCGTCGGCACGGGCACGCACGGCATCGGAGACCCCGTCTGAGCCGCCGATCACAAATGCGATGTCGCTCGATCCGCGCAAGCACAGCTCGTCAAGACGCGCCGAAAGCTCTTCGCTCGAGCGTTCCTTGCCTTCGATCGCCAAAAGGATCACATGCGCATGGGAAGGGAGCGCCGCGACGATGGACGCGCCCTCACGCTCGCGCGCGGCCTCCACCCCGCCGGCACGCGCCGGGTCGATATCGGCCACCTCGCGCATATCGACCTTGGCATAGGCCCCCAAGCGCTTGATGTACTCGGCGCAAGCGTCTTTCCAGAAGCGCTCTTTAAGCTTGCCGACGGCGACGACCGTCACCTTCATAGAACTTGCCACGGGTTATTTTTCTTCCACCTTGAGCGCCGGCGCCTGAGCGGAATCGGTTACCGCACCCGCAGTGATCATCTGCTCGAACATGCTGGTAGCCTTGTTGAAATCGCTCGGCAGTACCACCGTCGAGCTCTTGCCCGTCTTGGCGAACTCGCCCATCATCTCGGTCCACTGGGTGAACATGAAGAGCTGATTGGCCTCGTCGTTGCCCACGCCCGTCTCTTGGATGGTCTCGAGCGAATCCTTGATGCCCATAGCGATGGCCTTGCGTTGGTTGGCGATGCCCTCGCCGGCCTTCTCCATGGCCTCGGCCTCGGCGGACGCCTCGGTGACGCGACGGATGCGATCGGCCTCGGCCAAATCCTGTGCCGCGGCCTTGGTGCGCTGGGCGGCATTGATCTGATTCATGGAGTCCTCGACCTCGCGCGGAAGGGCGATCTTGGTGATGAGCGTGCTCACCAACGTGAAGCCATAGGCGCTCATCTGCTCGGATACCGTTTCGTTGACGTCTTTGGCGATGTCGTCCTTTTTAGCGAAGACCTCGTCGAGCGTATAGCCGGGAATGGACGAGCGCAGGGCATCGGTGATGAAATCGCGCATCTGCGCCACCGGCTCCTGCAACATGTAGTAACTCTTGTACACGCCCGACTCCTCGGGGGCATTGCCCATGTCGTAGCTCACGTGGTACTGAGCCGACACCTCGAGACCGATGGTCACGTTGTCCTCGGTCTTCACGTCGATGTCGAAGCCGTTCTTCATGGTGCGCAAGCTCACCGTGGCGGCCTTGCGGTCGATAAACGGCACCTTGGCATGGAAACCGGCGCCCACGATGCCCGAGAATTTACCAAGACGCTCGATGATGACGGCGTGCTGTTGTTTGACGACGTAGAACATGTTGCCCGAGAGGGCACCCACCACAAACAGAATGACGACGACGAAAACGATGCCGTTCAAAAGACCCAAGATCATGCGTGCTCCTTGCTCGGGTTTGTAATACAACAGCATCAGCATACCTGTTTTGCCTGGACAGAGGATCGGCTCTTCCACAAAAGCACCCCTTATGCCCCATAATGGACTAAGGGCCGACCACAGGAGGAACCATGGCACGCAAAACCATACGTCGTAGCGACGAAAAAACCGAACTCACCCCCTTCAATGCGGGCGAGCCCATCATGCCGTGGGACGACGCGTCCGCCTGGCACGATGCCCCCGACGACCGCGCCCTGGACGACGGTTCTTACCATGCCCCCGTCAAAAAAGAGGCCTCCTACGAAGCCGCCGAGGAAAAATCCGAAGAAAGCGACGCTACAGAGCATGCGCGGCGTACGGCCTCGGTAACGGTCACTAAACGTACACGGAACGTATCCCAAAGTTCACGCCCTAAGCATCGCGCCGAAAAGCGCAGCTCCTCGCAAGCTCCTATTCAACAAGAAGAGCAGACGGACACATCGCGCGGCGCAAAGATCGAAATCGCAGACGCCACCAAAAGCGGCAAAGGCGGTAAAGACGGCAAACTCAAACGCCGCCTTATCCTCATCGTCGTGGCCATAGCTCTTTGCTTCAGCTTGGTGGGGAGCGTGATCTCGTGCACCGTCGATATCGTCGAATCGGTGATGGACGAGATCTTCCCCTCAGACGACTACAGCAGCTACGACAGCGATTATGACTACAGCTCGCAAAGCTCCCGTGACTACGATGCCGATGAAACTGCCGTAAAAGAAACGGTCCAGACCAAACTCGACGAAGCGCTCGCCGATACCGACGGTATGAAGAGCCGCTGTATCGCCGTGCTCGACAAACAACTCAAGAGCGGCCTCGGATACACCTCCGAAGAGCTGGGTATCGACACCGACGCTTTTGCAGCGTGGGCAGTCCCGCAGATCTCGATGGAGATCACGTCCGTCTACGCCTTCGACGAGGACGGAAGCGCTTATCTAGAGTCCACCCACCCCGACTTCTACAGTCTGGTGAGCAATTACAGCAACGCCACATCGAAGTACTTCTACAAGCACGAGCTCACCGGCGCGTACGACGATGATGCGACGGGCACGGCACTCAACGATGCGCAAAAGGCACATATGGCTGCGGCGTTCAGCGATGTCCTCTCGACATTTGACGAGACCTCGATTTCCACCGAACGACTTGAGCTGGACCGCGAAGATGAAGGCTGGAGCATCGACCAAGATGATTTCGACGCCGCCATGCGCGTGCTCTTGGGAGATTATTCCTAAGCCGCAACCCACCCTAACGATCGGCCCGAGGGGTTGATCCGGGGGCTGATCCGCACGCCCGCCCGAGAGCCAGCTTCATACAACATGGCGGCATGGCGCACAACCGTCGCCACGCCGCCACGAACGGCCGCCCACCATCAAGCGCGAGACGGCAAATGATAGAGGCCAGACCAAAAGACCCAACAAAACGCGCAGAACACATGAGCGCAGAACGCGCGTGGTAAACTGGAGCGCACCATCTACCTAGACCCCAAATGCACCAAGGATGGACATGCCGCTCTTTTCGCAACATAGCGCAGGCGCCGCCGCTCGCACGCAGCAGATGCCTGCGAGCACGACCTCGACGGCCCTGCTCAAACGCTATCGGCCGCTCGAAACACGCGCGGCCGGCGGTTTCGGCAGCGTCGAGGTGTGTCTCGATGGTCGCCTGCAACGTCGCGTCGCCATCAAGCGCATGCCGCTCATGGCCGAGCCCGGCATGAACGCGACGGGGGTCCAGACAGCGCTGATCGAAGCGCGAACAGCCGCCATGCTGCAGCACCCCAACATCGTGTCGCTCATCGACTTCTCATACGATGCGCAGTACGCCTACATGGTCATGGAGTATGTCGACGGCATGTCCCTCGAAGAGTTCTTGGCCAAAGTGGATGGGCATTCGCTCACCTTCGATGAGGCGGCCGCCATCGCAGACGCACTGGGGCAAGCCCTGCAGTTCGCCCACGAGAACGGCGTGCTGCATCTCGACATCAAACCGGCCAACGTGCTCATCGACCGCAACGGTCATATCAAACTCACCGACTTCGGTATGGCCGCGCTCTCCTCCGCCGGCGGATTCGGCGGCGCACGTGGCGGCACCATCGGCTACATGCCGCCCGAGCAGCTCAACAACGAAGAAGTGGGTATCCAAAGCGATGTATTCGCCCTCGCCAGCGTGCTCTACGAAGCGCTCTGCGGCACGGCCCCGTTTAGGGCCACGACACCCGACGGCTCCATGGACCGCATCATCAAGGGCGTTATCTACCCAACCGACCTCTTGCCCGATCTTTCGGAACTCAGCGAAGACGCCCTGGTGAGTGCGCTCTCGCCCATGCCGCGTGACCGCCCCGCCAGCGTCGACGCCTTCTGCGATCGCTTTTTGGCGCAACTCGGCAGCCCCCGTGAAGGACAACGAAGCTTGGCACGCATGATCGACAGCATGACGCGTTCCGAGGAAGAAGCGACGGACGAAACACCGGCCGGCGTGACGCCCGACCGCACCTGGGAGCTCGATCCCGCCAAAGGCTATCTGGGCAGCCGTTATGAGCGCGCCCGCACTTACTGCACAGGTGCCATCTGCGGCATATCATGCGCTTACGTGAGCTATCTGCTGCTAGCTTCTATGGGCCAAGTGACAGGCCCGGGGTTGGTAGCGGGTGCCGCCGCCATCGGCATCGCCGCGGGCATCGCCCCGCAAATGGGCTCGGCCCTCATCGCAGCCGGGTTTTTGATGTGCAGCTGCAACGCCACCATAACCGCCCTCGGCGCCCTTCACGCACTTCCCGTAGCGGCGCTCGTCTTCGCGCTCTTTGCGGGATGGTGGCTCGTTTGGGGGCGCACAGCACCCGCCGCCTCGGCCGTCTTCGCGCTTTCGCTCGCCTTGGGCCACGTGCCGGGATCGGAGCTTGCCGTCATGCTTGGAGGGGTCGCCGCGGCATCATGGCCTGTCGGCATACCCGTGTCCTTGGCAGGTTATTTCCTCTCTCCGCAAACGGCTGCCATCACCTGCGGGTTCTCGCTTGTCACAGCGCGTCTGTTCGCGGCCGCCAGCGCAAACGGAGGCGTGCTGAGCCTCAGCGGCGCGGTGAGCTCGCTCGCAAGTGTCGCGTTTGGCGCGCAGCTCGTTTTGACCGCCGCCGCGGCAGCAGGGCTCTCATTTTTACTGATGCACGCCTGGCAAGGCTACCGGCAAGGGCGTGGAGCGAAAAGCTTCGTGGGCCCTTGCGTCTTCGCCGCATTCGCAGGTATCGCGCTCTATTGCCTTGCACGGCCTGTGGAAATTACCAGCTTGCAACCCCAGACCCTCGCCAAAAGCCTCGGTGTGGGATCGCTTTCCTCTATAATCGTTTGGATATGTCTGTATTTACTCGGATACCGTATAGAACAATCGGAGGGTGATCGTTCGTGAACTTCCTGAACATCTTCGAGGACCACGTGGCCGGCATCTTCGGAGCAGCGCGCGCCCCGTTCTCCTTCAAGAAGCTCGCCAAGCAGGCTGCTCACGATATGGAAGACCAGACGCTCGTGGTGAACGGCGCCGATACCGCGCCCGCGCTCTACACCATCTTGGTCTCCAGCGCCGACGACCCCATGATGGCCCCGTACTATCCTGAACTCGCCCGCGAGGTCAGCGAATTCGTCAAGGCTCAGGCCGAGAAGAAACACTATGTGTTCGTTGGCGAGCCCCTGGTTCGCTTCATGATCGACCCCGCGCTCCGCGCCGGCAAGTTCTCCGTTTTCGCCGAAAATGTCGACGCTCCCACGCTCGGCCGCCTATACGAGGAGGAGCGCGCCTATCAAAACGGCCTGAGCCAGTCCAGCGCCGTCGATCGCGCCTCCTCAGCACCCGCACCGGCGCCGTCTCAGCAGGCTGCCCCACGCGCAGCTCAGCCCCTTGCGCAGCAGCGCCCCATGGCAGCCGTGCCTTCTCCTTCGGCCGCTCCCGCCGCAGCCCCCGTTCAGCTCGCCGGCGCAGCTGCCGATCCATTTACCTCATCTGACCCGTTTGCCGTGGCCGACCCCTTCGCGCCCAGCATCCCCGATCCCGCCGACGCCATCGCCGTCCCCAAAACCATGACGCGCGACCAGCTCGCCGGTCTGGGCGGGGCAGCCGTCACCGGCGCTGCAGGCGCAAGCGTCGCCGCCAACATGGCGAGTTCTCGCCCACAGCCGCAGCAGCAGGCCCCCGCTCGTCCCTTGGCACAGCTCGTCGATATCGTCTCGGGCGAGACGCACCAGGTCAACGCGGCGCAGTGCGTCATCGGGCGCGAGCGCGCGCTTGCCAACGTCGCCCTGCGCGACCCCAATGTGTCGCGCCAGCATGCACAGCTCACGTTCACCGGTTCCGACTGGTCCATCGAGGATCTCAATTCCACCAACGGCACATTCGTCAACAATCGCCGCATCACCCGCTGCCCGCTGCGTAACGGCGACATGCTCACCTTCGGTCTCAGCACCTTCGAGTTCAGGAGCTAAGCGCCTATGATCGACATCGTTCTGTTTGCGGGGCGCATCGTCCTCGTCGTACTGCTGTATATCTTCCTGTTCGCCGTCATGAAAACCGGCGTCGGTCTGGTGCGCGGCCAGCGCCGCGACTCGGCCATCTGGACCATCGACGTCGACAAGGGACCGCGCGGCATCCGTGGCATGCACATGGATATCCTGGGGCCCGTCTTCGTCGGACGATCCCCTTCTTCCGATATCTGCATCAACGAGCCCTTCGTCTCGGCCTCGCACGCCAAGTTTTCGCTGCAGGGCCCCGCGCTCATCATCGAAGACCTCAACTCCACCAACGGCACGCTGGTCAACAACCGCCAGCTCGTAGAGCCCGCCACCCTGCGCGAGGGTGACGAGGTGCAGATCGGCGACGTCATGATGAAAGTGAATCGCCGATGATCGACGAGGACGACAACCTCACATCGGAACACGAGCCCCTGTCCGGTTATGCTGCAGAGCTACTTGAGCAGGCTGTCTCCGAGCTCGAACTCGTGCATGAGATAGAGCCGGCAAACAGCGCTGAATCCGCAGCCGTGAACGCGGAGGCGGCAGATGACGGCCACGCCGAATCTCCCGTGGAAGTCCCCGTAGTTCCTCAACACCTGGACGCTCAATCTGTTGCCCCGCTCGACGAGCTCTCCGTAGCGCCTCACACCGTGGCGGCATCGGACCCCACCGACATGCCAGCCGCCGCGACCGCAGCGGCGCCTTCTGCTGAGGCTACGACGGACGTCACCGACGCACCTGCAGCAGAATCCTCCACCGCGGCACCGCATCCGGGCGATACCGCCGAGATCGATGTGGAAGAAGTCGAAGCACGCCTCAAAGAGGCTCAGGAAAAAGCAGACCTCGGCTCCACCATGAGCTTTGCGCCCTTGACCGACGAGGACATACGCATCAACACCGACTCAACCTACGACGCCGGCACCACCAAGCAGCTCATGTGGGGTGCTCGGTCCGATGTAGGTTGCGTACGCGGACACAACGAAGACTCGTATCTGGTGCAGTCGCCGCTTTTTTGCGTATGTGACGGCATGGGCGGGCACGCTGCCGGCGAGGTCGCTTCGAGCATCGCCGTCGAGACCATCGCCAAAACCGCACCCGACACGGCCGACCCCACACGCCTCGCTGCCGCCGTCGAGGCGGCCAACGCGGCGGTTATCGAAGCCGCGGTCAACGGCCTGGGCAAACCGGGCATGGGCTGCACGGCGACCTGCGCTTATATAGAGGACACCACCATCGCCATCGCGCATGTGGGTGATTCGCGTGCCTACCTGCTGCATGAGGGAACGCTCATCCGCGTCACGCGCGACCATTCCTACGTGGAAGAACTGGTAGATGCCGGCGAGATCACCGCCGACGAGGCGCGCGTGCACCCCAATCGCTCCGTCATCACACGTGCGCTGGGGTCCGACCCCGCCATGTATGCCGATCATTTTCAGCTAGCCATCGAGGAAGGCGACCGCCTGATCCTCTGCTCCGATGGACTTTCGTCCATGGTTCCCGACCGCGAGATCGAAACCATCGCCACTCAGAGCTCGACGGCGCAGATCTGCGTCGACAACCTTGTCGACGCCGCACTCGCCGCCGGTGGTTCAGACAACGTAACCGTCATCGCCGTCGACGTGGTTGACGACGGGCGCTATCGCGAGATCTCCCGCAAGCGCAAGCGCAACGCGGTTGCGGCTCTCTGCGGTGCGACCATCGCCATCGTGTTGGCGGTCATCACGGGTCTCATCATCATCAACAATAACGTTTACCTGGGAGTTAAGGACGGAACCGTCGCCATCTACACCGGTGTGCATCGCACGGTGATGGGTATCAAGCTCTATCACCTCGAAGATGAGACATCGGTGCAGCTTTCCGACCTTCCCGACGACACCCAAAAACGCTTAAAGCAGGGCATTCCACAAGGTAGCGTCGATGAGGCCATGAGCACCATCTCCAAATACCGCGCCCAGATAGACCAAGAGCAAACGCAACAGGTGCAGGATGCCGAGACCATCCGCAATAGCACCGGCGAGACCACCACGGACGAGGGGTCGACCGACGCCGCGCAGACGACGCCCGATTCCACATCCGCTGAAGGGAGCGTTGCCAATGAGTAGCCGCCGCAACACCGAACTGTTCCTTCTCATCGCATCGGCATTCCCCGTGATGCTGCTGTACGCCATGTACGTGATCACCATCGGCGGTGCCGTGAGCTTCGAGACGCTCGCCGTGCCCATCGGCCTCTTTGCCGCTTTCACAGCGGCGCATGTCGCTGTGCGCATTCTGGCGCCGGGCGCCGACCCCGCCATCCTCCCCATCGTGTTCATCCTCTCGGGTATCGGCATCACGTTCGTCACGCGCCTAAAGCCCGATTTGGCCATGAGCCAGCTCGTCGTACTGTTCATCTCGGTGGCGCTTATGGTGGCCACACTCGCGCTGGTAAAAAACCTCGACGTGGTAAAACGCTATAAATTCACCTTTGGCGTGCTGGGTATCATCCTGCTTATCCTGCCCGCCATCATCGGTACCTCCATTTCGGGCTCCAAGATCTGGATCCGTATCGGCAGCTTCTCGATCCAGCCCGGCGAGTTCGCCAAGGTTTTGATCGTCCTGTTCCTGGCAGGCTATCTTTCCGAGAACCGCGAGCTTCTGAGCATTTCCAACCGCTCGATCTTGGGCTTCAAGATCCCGCGCTTCCGCCTGCTTCTGCCCTTGTTCGCCGTTTGGGGCGTCTGCCTTCTGGTGGTCATCTTCGAACGCGACCTCGGCTCGGCTGTGCTGTTCTACACCATCTTCCTCATCATGCTCTACGTCGCCACAGGACGCCTGTCCTACGTGGTTATCGGCATGGGCCTTTTGGTGCTCGGCGGCTTTGGCGCGTACAAGTTCTTCTCACACGTGCAGGTACGTTTCCAGACTTGGCTCGATCCTTTCTCCGATGCCCAGGGCAAGGGATACCAGATCCTGCAGTCCCTCTTCTCGCTTGCCGACGGCGGCCTTGTAGGCGCCGGTATCGGTAAGGGCATGTGCGGCACCATCCCCGTCGTCGAGTCCGACTTCATCTTCTCGGCTATCGGCGAGGAGATGGGGCTTTTGGGCGCCGGCGCCGTGCTCATCCTCTATATGCTGTTCGCCGTACGTGGCCTCACGACCGCCGCTCGCGCCAAATCCGACCTGGCGGCCTTCGTGTCGACCGGCCTCACCGCCGCCATCTCGTTCCAGGCGTTCGTCATCGTCGGTGGCGTCACCCGCCTCATCCCGCTGACCGGCGTTACCCTACCCTTTATGAGTCAGGGCGGCTCATCGCTCTTGGCAAGTTTCATCATCGTCGCCCTCCTGCTGCGCGCAGGCGATGAGGCTACAGGCGTCGAAACCGACATCACGGGCACGGGCACTATCGCTCCCGCCCCCGTGCTGGCATCAGCGGCCGCGGGTGCCTCTTCGCCCAATCTCACCTCCGCCGGCACGCGCATCTTCAACCGAGGCGCATCTGGTGGACATTACTCCGCAGGTTCGCACGCACGTCCCAACGCCCGCGTGCGCCGTCGCATGCTCGATACGCCCGAGTCGGGAGTGCTGGGCCGCGTGGCCCTGGCCAAGCGCCTTACCCGCACGGTGTTCCTGTTCACCGCGCTGTTCGCGGTGCTCATCGGTAACCTCACCTACGTGCAGGTCATCAAAGCGTCCGAGTACCAGAGCATGGGCATCAACAACCACACCTCGGCACGCTCCAAGTACATCAAGCGCGGCTCCATCATCACCTCCGACGGCGTGACTCTGGCCGAATCGATCCAACAGGCCGACGGCACCTATGCGCGCTCGTATCCCAACGGCAACCTTGCGGCACATACCGTGGGTTACATCTCCTCGCAATACGGCACCGCCGGCATCGAGAAGACCATGAACGACACGCTCACCGGTTCAAAGGACTACTCGAGTTGGACCAACGCGCTGGCATCCCTCGCCGGCCAAACCCAGCCGGGCAACTCGGTGAAACTCACCATCGATTCGCGCATCCAGACGGCTGCCGAGCAGGCGCTCAAGGACCTCAACGGCGCCGTGGTGGTACTCGACCCGCGCACCGGCGCCGTGCTTGCCAAGGCAAGTTCGCCCAGCTACGACAACACCGATATCGCCACCACCATGCAGACGCGGTCGGGCGATCAGTACGACCGCACCACCGATGCGCTCTACACGCCGGGCTCCACCTTCAAGGTCGTCACCCTTGCCGCCGCACTCGAAAACGGTACGGCTACGCTCACGAGCACCTACTCCTCGCCTGCCGAGATGGAGATCGGCGGAGCCAAGGTCACCAACTTCAAGGATGCCAGCTACGGTACCATGTCGCTCAAACTGGCCTTTGCGTATTCGTCCAACGTCGTGTTCGGCCAGATCGCCGACACCTTGGGCTCCGAGAAGCTCGTACAGTTCGCCAAGGCATTCGGTTACGGACAGAGCTTGGGCCAGGATTTCGACACCACTTCCTCGTATATGCCCGATCCTGCCGAAATGACCGAGTGGGAGCTCGCATGGGCAGGCGCGGGACAGCCCGTCGGCCAGGGCCATACTCCCGGTCCGCAGACCACCTGCATGCAGAACGCCGTGATGGCAGCCGCTGTCGCCAACGGCGGCATCGTCATGAACCCCTATGTCGTTTCCCAGACGCTTGCGCCCGACGGCACCGTGGTCAAGACCACCCAGAGCCAATCGCTGGGGCAGGCCATCAGTGCCACCACTGCAGAAAGCGTCAAGGAAGCCATGCTGAGCGTCGTTGAGGAAGGCTCGGGCCAGGACGCTCGCATCTCGGGCGTACAGGTGGCCGGCAAGACCGGTACCGCCGAGACGACTTCCACCAACGTCAACTCCTGCTTCGTCGGATTCGCACCCTATGACACTCCGACGGTGGCCATCTCGGTCGTCGTCGAAGGATACGACCAGAACCACGTTTCGGCTGCTTCGGTCGCCGGCACCGTTATCAAGGCGGCACTCGCCGCGCAGGGGTCGTGATGCCCGTGAAGCACCGTTTTCCACTATGTAGTTCAAATGCAGCAACCGATACGCGAAAGATCAGGTAAGGAGCAACGAATGGAACAGAGGGTCCTTGGAGGAAGGTACCTCCTCAGAGATAAAGTGGGCACGGGCGGCATGGCCACCGTATACCGTGCACAGGACCAAGTCCTCGACCGCACGGTAGCCGTCAAAATCATGCTGCCGCAGTACGCCGGCGACGCGACCTTCGCCGCTCGCTTCAAGCAGGAAGCTCAGGCGGCCGCCGGACTTTCGAGTCCCTACATCGTCGGTGTGTACGACTGGGGCAAGGACGGCGACACCTACTACATCGTCATGGAATATCTCCGCGGCACCGACCTTAAGAGCGGCATCCGCAGCCACGGCGCCCTCGATCCCAAGAAGGTCGCGCAGATCGGCTCGCAGATCGCCTCCGCACTCTCGGTGGCCCACAAGCACGAGATCATCCATCGCGACATCAAACCGCAGAACATCATGGTGCTCCCCGACGGCAACATCAAGGTGATGGACTTCGGTATCGCACGCGCCAAGAACAGCCATCTCACTCAGGACAACAACGTGCTGGGAACCGCCCATTACGTAAGCCCCGAGCAGACGCGCGGACAAGAGCTGGGTGCAACCTCCGACATCTACAGTCTGGGCGTTGTGATGTACGAATGCGCCACGGGGCGCGTGCCGTTCGATGGCGACGACGCTATCTCGGTGGCCCTGAAGCAGGTCAATGAGCTGCCCGTGCCGCCAAGCGAACTCAACCCCAGCCTCGATGGCGACCTTGAGCGCATCATCCTCAAGTGCATGGAGAAAGATCCGGCCAACCGCTTCCAGAGCGCCGATGAGCTGCGCCAGGTACTGAGCAACTATCTGGCGGGACGTGCAGTCGACGTCGCAGAACCCACGCGCATCATCGGCGCCGCCGCCGGTGCGGTCGGCATGGGTGCAACCGAGACGCGCAAGCTCGCCGAGAAGACATCGGCCATGGTGCGTCCGTCCACAAGCGGCGTTTCGGGCAACACCCAGCGCTCGGCTGCCTCGGGCGGCTACTCCGAAGACAAGCCCAAGAAGGGCGGCAAGGGGAAGATCGTCGCCGGGGTTATCGCCGCGATAATCGTCATCATCGCCGTCGCGTTCTTTGTCATGAACCTCTTCAGCGGCGATCAGGTCACGGTGCCCAATGTTTTGGGTCAAGATCAGGAGACCGCCGTTGCCGCCATCACCGATGCCGGCCTTACGGTCGGAACCATCGAGCAGAGCTACAGCGATGATTACGATGAAGGCGAGGTAATGGAGCAGACGCCCGACGGCAACACGCAAAAGCCCGAAGGCTCTACGGTCAACATCGTCATCTCCAAGGGATCCAAGCCCGTTGATAAGGTCAAGGTGCCCTCACTCGTAGGCAAGACCGAAGATGAGGCGAAGGCAGCGCTTTCCGCCGCCGGACTCAAGGGCGAAGGAAGCTCCGAGGCCAACGATGCCGAGAGCGGCACCGTGTTCGAGCAGGAAACCGCCGCCAACACCGAAGTCGAAGCGGGAAGCACGGTCAAATACAAGGTTTCCACCGGCCCCGACACCAAGTCGGTCCCGAGCGATCTTGCCGGCAAGTCCGAATCCGATGCCCGCACCGCCCTCGATAGCGCCGGCTTTGGAGTGAGCGTCGAATACCAGAACAGCGACAGCGTCGAGAAGGGCTGCGTCATCAGCTTCAACCCCAGCGGCAAGCAGAAGCCCGGCACCACCATCACGCTCGTGGTTTCCAGCGGCAGTGGCAAGATCGACGTTCCCAACGTGACGGGCATGACGCCGAGCGCCGCCGCAAGCGCCATCGCAAACGCCGGCTTTAAGTACAACCTTGTGGACACCAGTGGCAACCCCATCAGCAATGAGGCACAGGGCACGGTTCAGAGCTACTCCCCCACCACTCAGCAAGCGGCTGGTAGCACCATCCGTGTCGTGGTCAAACTCTCCAGCAGCAGCACCATGAACGGTGGCGAAAGCAACTCCAGCAGCAACAGCGGCAACAGCAGCTCCACAAGCACGGGCGACACCGCCGGCAACAACGTCATGAACAGCAACAACAGCTAACGGTCCCACGCATCGACTCGACCGAGCTCGATGGCCTGACGACGAGGCCGACATCGTCGCATCTTTCGCGTAAGCCCATCGGTCCTCCGCCGATGGGCTTTTTCATGTGCACCCAAAGGAGTCGCGCAACATTTCAAATCGATGCCCAACGCGGTAAAGCAAAACCCGCCGGACGTATGCCCGGCGGGTTTATGCAAAATAAACTGGTGCCCCAGGGCGGATTCGAACCGTCGACACCCGCTTTAGGAGAGCGGTGCTCTATCCCCTGAGCTACTGAGGCGTTGCCCAACTAGTATAGCAAACTCGTCGTTACTTGCCCTTGCGGAACAGTCCGCTTACTACACCGGGAATGCTCTTGGCTCCCCTACCGACCACATCGATGAAATCGGGGGAACGCTGCAGTCGATCCTCGGGGACATACGCGCGCACCGCACGGAGCGTCGCCTTATTGTCGCGCGTAGAGAACGTATAGTGCCCACTATCCTTGGTAAAGATGGCAAAGCGCGCGATCTTGCGCGTGCCGCGCAGCACTTCGGCGGCAATATAGTCGATCTCATCCCAAGGAATCTGAATATAGTCCTCGGGGTTACGCTCGTTATAGAACTCAAAGGCCTTGTTGCCCACCATCACATTGCCCTGTGAGGTAAGCCCCATAAGACATGTTGCCGGAATAGCAAGGTCGACAGAGCTGTTCTGCGATTGCGCCATGCGCATCCTCTCCCTACATAAAACGGGTCGCATCCAGTGTAGTACCGAATGCGACCCGCCATGAGCTGATCTAAGGGCGCTGCGTCAACAGCGCGACGCCTCTAAAACCGAAGGCCCTCAAACAGCTCTTACATAAAGCCGATAAGACGCCCGAGGATACCCACGGCGAAGAGCGCGAGGATGATCACGATGGGGCTGACCTTCTTCTTGAGGAGCTTGCAGCACAGGAGCGTCAGACCCACGGCGCAGAGTCCCGGAATCAACGAATCGAGGTTCTGCTGCAGCGTGGTGGTCTTGATTTCATCAAGAGCCGAGGCTCCGATGTTGTTGTACTGCAGCAAGGCCAGCTTAACGCCATCGGCACCGGAGGGGAGGTTCGCCCAATCGATGTAGGCGCCCTCGGACTGCGTGATCGCCGAGACGACCGGCGTGAAGCTGATGGAAACCCAGCGCTCGACCAGCGAGCCGATGATGAACATACCGAGAATCGAAGCGCCCTCGGTGACCTTGCCCATCAAACCACCCGAAAGGTCCTTGGCGATGGCCGAACCGACCTTATAGCCGAACTCCTGCGTGTACCACAGGAAGGCCATACGGATGATGTTCCATGCAACGAAGAACAGCACGGGGCCGATGATGGAACCGGTCATGGCAAGCGATGCACCCAGGGCACCGAGGATAGGACGCACGGTGTACCAGAACACCGGGTCGCCTACACCGGCCAGAGGACCCATCATGCCGACCTTGACGCCCTGAATGGCGGCATCGTCGACCTGAGCACCGTTGGCGCGCTCCTCCTCGAGGGCGAGCGTAACGCCGATAACGGGCGCGGACACATAGGGGTGCGTGTTATAGAACTCCAGATGGCGCTTGAGCGCGGAAATCTGATCGTCCTTGTTGGGGTAGAGCTTCTTGATCGCGGGGATCATGGAGTAGCACCAACCGCCGTTTTGCATGCGCTCGTAGTTCCACGAGCCCTGAAGGAACTGGTGACGCCACCAAACCTTCTTACGATCGGAAGCGGAAAGCTCGATCTTGTTCTCTGCCATGTGTGTCACTCCCTTCCTACTCGTAATCGTTCAGGATGTCGCCGAGGGGGTCACCCGAGCCGCCGCCCGTGCCGCCGCCCTGCTTGGCCATATCCTTGAGGCCGAGGTACAGAAGCGCAAGCGAAATGCCGATGAGGCCGAGGGCGATCAACGTGAGCTCGGAGATGGCGGCCAGCACGAAGCCCAGCACGAAGAACGGCCAGGTCTCCTTGGTAGCCATCATGTTGATGACCATGGCGTAACCGACAGCGGCGACCATACCACCGCCGACGCTCATGCCACCCGAAAGCCAGTCGGGCATGGCGTTAAGCGCGTTGGTAACGGCCTCGGCGGGGATGACGCAAAGCGCGGCCGCAGGGATGGCGATACGGACGCCCTGCATGCAGATAGCGGCGATCTGCCACATCTCGATACCGCGGAAGTCGCCCTTCTCGGCGCATGCATCCATGCCGTGCACGATGGCGGTAGCAAGGGTGCGGCAGATCATGGTGAGGAACAGACCGGCAACGGAAAGCGGCACGGCCACGGCAACAGCCGTCGTGATGGCCTTGGAGGAATCGGTGGAGCCGCCGTTGAGGGCGAGCACCATGATGATCGCCGAGGCAACGGAGGCCAGAGCGGCGTCGGGCGCCACGGCAGCGCCGATGTTAGCCCAGCCCAGAGCCATCATCTGAAGCGTACCGCCCAAGATGATGCCCTCCTGCAGATGTCCCGTCACAAGACCGATAAGCGTGCAGGCGACGATAGGCTGATGGAACTCGAACTCGTCGAGAATGCCTTCCATACCGGCGAGGAATGCGACGAGCACCACCAAAACGATCGAAATCGCAGACATATATCGGACCCTCCTTTACTTTTCCTGATCGGCCAGTTCGGCCTTGGCTTTTTTAAGCATGGCGTTGATGTCCTCGGGCGAGTCGGCAGGAACCTTACGCACGTCGAACTCAATACCCTTGGAGATAAGCTCCTCGATGGTCTTGACATCGTCGTCGCCCATGGCGACGGCGTTGGTGACCACAACCTTGCCCACCGAGTGGGCCATGGAACCGAGATTGACCTTCTTGATATCCACGCCGCCCTCGATGGCGCGCAGCAGATCTTGCGGCGTCTCAAACAGAAGAAGCGCGCGCGTATCGCCGAAGCGCGGATCCTTGGCAACCTGGATCATCTTGGAGATGGGCACCACGTTGGCGGGAACTCCCGGAGGGGCGGCCTGCTCGATCATGGTCTTGCGCAGCTCGTCGTGCGCGACACCGTCGGAGACGACGATGATGCGCGTGGGGTTGACCGACTTGGTCCATGCGGTGGCCACCTGGCCATGCAGCAGACGCGTGTCGATACGGACATGGGCGTACTTGATGTGCCCATCGCCCAGAACCGTTCCCTCGGGAATGGCGCCCTGAGGCACCGGAGCAGCCGCTGCGGGCTTCTCTTCCTCGGGCTCCAAGGACTCGGGCTTGACGCGCACGCCGCCCCTTGCCTCGGTTACCAGATGTTTTGCGATGTCATGTGCAGTGTTCTTAGCGTCAAAGCGCTGCGAATATGCCTCGATGAGCATAGGCAGGTTCACGCCGGTGACGATTGCCCAGGAATCGTGGCCCTCAATGAGCCCGCTGATCTGATTGAAAGGCGTACCGCCCCACAGATCGACGAGGAAGAGCACCTGCTCCTGGTCATCGAAGGAAGCAACCGCCTCCTCGACCTTGGCACGGAAATCGTCGGGTCCCATGCTCGGCTGGAGCGAGACCACGGCAACGGCCTCCTGATCTCCGAAGACCATCGAGCCCGTTTGCTTGATTCCCGAAGCCAAGTCACCATGGCTTGCAAGAACAATACTTACCATCACACAACCTCCTTAAAGTGTTCATATCTCCTACAAGAACGGAGAAAACCATATCACTTTTTTAGGACACAATGTCTGATTTTGTGCAAAAGGTCGGTAATGATTGTCGATTGACGGCAAATGCGGACGCACCCCTTGCAGAGATGCGCCCGCGGCCTCCGAGGGTCTATATCAACCCCAAATGCTCCAATGCACCTGCCACACCATCGTTAGCGCAGGTATCGCTCACGTAATCGGCCGCCGCGCGAACGTGCGACGAAGCTTGCCCCATGGCAATCGCCACATCCGCAACCTCAAAAAGCGAGAGATCGTTCTCGGAATCGCCGAATGCGTAGGTACGGACCTCATCACCGGAAACCGACCGGAGGGTCTCGACAAACGCAAGGGCGCCCGTGCCTTTGGTTATGCCGGGAAGCGCCAGCTCGTGAGCCCCGTCTCCCACGTCGTAGTAGGTAAACGCCTCTTGCAGGTACGCGCTCTTCCGGTAGCCCGACATAGCTTCATCGATCAGGTCGACCTTGCAGTACCGCAATTCGGGATCAAGCGCGCGAAGACCCTCGAAGTCGGATATGACATCGCCCCAATCGTAGTGGCTCTTGCCGTCAAAGCTCAACTCGACCTGCGCGCTCACACCTTCGATAAACGCGGGGATGCGATGACGCAGCATCTCGGCGACCATGCGCTCGAGCACATCGGGCGCGATACAGGCCTCGCGAATCATGTGCCCGTCGTAAGTCACCAAGGCGCCATCCAAGCATACGTAACCCTTGAAATCGATCTGCTCGCACAACGCTTCGACACCCGCTGGTGCACGCCCTGTAGAAAGAACGGGCACCCCGCCCGCCTCGCTGAATGCCGCAAGCGCGCTGCGCACGCGTTCGGAAGCCACGAGCCCCGGCCCCGTCTGGGGATCGCGGTACACCAGCGTGCCATCGACGTCGAAAAAGGCAACGTTAATCATCGCTCGCCCCCGCGGATGCCCCAGCTGCAGCTCCCTCGCCATCCGTCCGAAGCGACGTGCGGTATTCCGCAAGCATCTCTTCGGTCCAGCCCTTGGGCATCTGCGTCACATAACTCTCGTAACTCGTACCGCCATAGATGTGCGCGGCAACGAAATAGCCCTGATAATCGTTGGCATAACCGATGATAATGGGGTGTTTTCCCGCACCGGCAAACGACTCTTTCACGTATGCCCCGAGCTCGCTTGCCAATTCCCCGGGGAAGGTCACCAGTACCACGGCACCGAAGTCGATAGTCTCCATGCGCACGGTGAAATCCATCTCGTGCCGCTGAAGTTGCTGCTCGAGCATCTCTTTCTCGGTATCGGCAAGCTTCTTTTCGTCGAAGCTGGGGTTATCGGCCAGCGCCTTCTCTACCTGCGCGAGCTGCGCACGATACCCCTCATGGAATTGCTCATTGTTGTAATGAACCCGATGCACAAACGAACGCACCGCAGGCGCCGTAAGCTCAATCGACTCAAAGACGCCCTTCATGATCTCGCTAGCGATACCGCAGCTCACACGCGCAAGCTCGGCGAAATCATTGCCCTGACGGAACTGTCGGTTTCCCAAATCGCCCGAAGCACCGGTGAAGATGTAGGGAACGCACCCGATCCAATCGATAAGCTCGTTGCGTACGCCTCCCTGCACATCGGTAGTCAGCGCCTTATTGGTAGGTCCGACCACGGTGGCGTGGCAATTGAAATTGAGCATGGCGCCGACAACCACACCGTCGGCGTCTACAAAACGCAGCACCATTGCCTCATCGTCAAAGGGCAGGTTGGCGTCGTTGCGGTTGGAGTACCATCCGCGCACATGCGTGACCAGCAACTCGGACGACACCTCGCGCATCGCGTCGCGCAAATCTTGCGCCTGCTGAATAAGCAGGCCCGTGACCATCTGCACATATCCGGGCGTGGTGGGGAGCCCCATGTTGCTCGCGCCCTCAAATCCGTTGACGCACGAGTGCGAATGGATCGAGTTGATCACGATGCGCTCGGGTGCGATTCCGATACACGCAGCCAAGCCCTCGCGCAGGGGCATCGTGGCCGTGGCATCGACGATGCAGACGTCAAGCGAAACGAAGAGCATCTCCGATCCATCGATCTCGACCAAAAGCATCGTTCCCAGAGGCGTATCGTGTACCTCATACGACGGCTCCCGACGGCACGGATGCAGATAGCCCTCCATCCAAAAACGTCCTTGGGGAGTGATGTCGACCGCAATGGATGCTGCTTTCATGGGAAACTCCTTTGTCTTTACCGAGCTAAGGCCGCGCTCAAGACGCGCGACTTCTGTCGCCGCGTCGCGCAGTACAAAAGAGCCGCCTGTAAAGACGACTCTCTCGAAAGAAGGCTGCTGTCAGTTAAGCGACCACATATTGATAGGTATCGTGCATGGGAACGAAGGTCGCCGGCACCTCATCGGTTTCCAGCGCCGCGGGCAGCCACTGCACCATGTACTCCATGCCCGGCTCCTCGAGGTTGAAATGCCCGATGGTAATAGCGCACTTGTTTTGCCCCAGCATACCGGAATCACGAATATATTCGCAGGTAGTAAAGTCGATGAACTCCATGGTCACCAAGCAGTCGTTACCTTTGGCGTCAGTTGCATTGATCTCGTGCGTATCCGAGGAGCCCTCGCCCATCACATGCATGGGAACACGCACGTTGCTCACGCGAGCATGCGGATCGCCCACGACACGCGTACCGTTGAGCCCAAGTTTGTGCACCAGCTCACGCGCCAGATCGGTTGCATCGGTCTCGGGAATCCGATACTCCAAGCAAAAACCCTTGTCCTCGCCCACGCGATAATCAAGCCAATCAAGCTTTGCCGCCAAACCGTAGAAGATTCCGTCGGCAAGCGATCCATCGCTCTCAATCGGCACACGCGAGTGAATATAGTCGTGGCAGCGCCATACAGCACCGCCCCACTCGTCAAGCAGGGCCTTCTTGGCCTTGAACGTCTCCGTATCTCCCACGACATCCTGATGATCGCCGTGATTCCAGAAAATGGCTTCATGGCTGATTATGAAGTTGGCTCCCAGCTCCTGCGCGCTTCTGATGACATCGGCCGTTGGCCAAATGCACGTCACGATACCCGTGCACTCCTGGCCCGCATCGCCATACAGCACCTGATCGCGCGTCGTCGCATCGTCGATGGGCTTGCCCGTAAACGAATCGATGCCCACGCAGTAGTTTTTAACCTTTTGAATCGCTTCCGATATAAGCATGCGCACTCCCGCCCTATTCGTCGTCCTCGTCATCAGCCACTTCAAACGTGTTGATGAGCTTGATGGACTGCCCGGCCATAGCGATGGCCGCCTCGATACCTTCAGTCGTCAAAGGCGCAGGCGCAAGGCACAGCTCCATCGCGAGCACCACATTTACACCGGCGACAACGAACACATGAGGTCCCATATAAGGAATGAATTTCTGGTTGACGCTTCCCGCAAGGATATCGGTAAGCACCAGCACCTCATCCTCAGGACCGAATTGCTCCATCACCTCGGCCACCTGAGGCTCCAGGGGTTCTTCGTCCACGTAAGCGCATATGACATTGAAGTTACATTTGGCGCCCAAAAACTCAAGCGTGTCCGCCAAACCCTGGGCAAAACGATGGTGCGATGCCAATACTACATGCCTCATCGGCGTCTCCTCTCTGGTAAATCCTTCCGCATGGACATCCACGACCGAGCATGGATGCCAAGGCGAAATGATTCGGGACGGCCGGACGGAAGTGGAAAAGGATTCCGTCCGGCCAAAAGGGACAGCAAGTTAGCGTCGGGGGCCTTATGCGGCCAGAATGCCGAACCCAGCGCAGACGCAGCTCACCACGAGGATACCGATGATGATCCAGTTGAGCTTAACGCCCTTCTTGATGAGCTTGTAGACAAGAAGCGCCATCAGGACAGCGAGCAGGTTGGGGAAGATCTGGTCGAGGATACCCTCCTGCACCTGCAGCGAGATCTCGCCATACTGGAACACCAACGGAGTGGTGATCTTCACGGAAGAGTAGATCAGCGAACCGACCACGGTAAGACCGAGGATCGAGGCGGCGTCGGTGAGCACGTTGAGCTTGTCACCCATCTTGGTAACGACGGAAGCACCCACGCGATAGCCCTGCACGTAGTTCTGCATACGCCAGCCGAGGATGGCCATCCAAAGCGCACACCAAAGGAGGATACCGACCGGGCTACCGTTCTGCGCCATGTAACCTGCGATGGAACCCAAAATGGTCATGGGCAGAATCCAGATGAACACGTCGCCGATGCCGGAGAGCGGACCCATCAGGCCGACTTTGAGGTCGTTTTCGGCGGCAAGGCCGTTGAGGTGACCCTTATCCTCCATCGCGAGACCGGCGCCCAGCAGAAGACCGGACACGGGAGGGGTTGCGTTGAAGACGCAGTCAAGCTGGTTGAGAAGCGCTACGTTGAAAGCGTCCTCATCGTTGCCGTAGATCTTGCGCAGCGCATAATAAGCGGCAAAGGTGCAGCACGGGGCATTCTGCGTTGCGTACGAATACGAAACCGTATCCATGATGCACATACGACGCGAGCAGATCTTGAGGTCTTCGTCGGTAAGAACAGGCTCGTAGGAACCATCGGGAAGCTGGACCGGTGCGGGAGCCTCGTTGAAATCCTTGAAATCCTTAGGCTTGAAGAAGTTACTCATCTTCGAGCTCGCCTCCAATCTCTGCGGCGGCAACGGCCGGGGTCTCGGACTTAAGACGGAAGTACTCGACGGCGACGACGCCACCAAGAAGTGCGATGGGCAGTACGGAGAGGTTCAGATACGCGGCGAGCACATAGCCGGCGATAAGGAACGCGTAGAACTTCTTAACGGGCATGAAGGTAAGCAGGATGGCGAAACCGGTAACGGGCAGGATACCTGCAGCGATGGAAAGACCACCGGTGAACCATGCAGGCATGAAGTTGTTGATGGCCTCGACTGCGGACTTACCGAAGGCAAGCACGATGATCATCGGCAGCGCGCCCTGCAGGAACAGATACAGATGCGAGAGGAAGAACGAGGCGAGCATCTTGTTGTACTCACGCTTGACGGCATAGCCGCGAATGACCTTGAAGACCCAGGAGTTGTAGATCTTGAAGATGACATCGAGCTGCACGTAGAGCATGGCGACGACGACGCCGATGGCAAGGCCGACGGAAACATCGGAGTTACCGGTAACGCATGCGGTAACGGTCGCGACCATACCGGCCATGCCGTAGTCGGGAGCAGACGAACCGCCGAGGCCCGCGGCGCCCATCGACATAAGCTGGATGGTACCGCCGACGATAAGGCCGGTGTTGGGATCACCCAGGATAATGCCGCACAGCCAGCACATCAGTGCGTGCTGGAACGGGAAGAGCTGCGTGGCGTACTGGTCCGCAGCGCGGAAACCTGCCAGCAGCACGATAAGGATGAACTGGATCGCATTGACTTCCATGGTTCCACCTTTCCTTAGATAGAGATGAACTCGGAAATAGGCACGGGTTTATCGGTGGTCATATAGCGCACCTCAACCTTGGTGCCCGAAGCGACGATCTTCTGATAAACGGGGATGTCTTTCTCCAAAATGAAGGCACGACGCCCCGCCTGCACGCCCGGGGTGCCCTCGGGCGGAAGCTCCGTCAAACCCAACGTGAGCACGGGAACCTTCTGGCCCGCCTCGATGAGGTCCAAAAACGTCTGGGGATCGCGCGCGATGGTGAATACCGTATGGCCGTCGTACTTGCCCGCCTTGAAATTGGTAAGCGCCTTCTCCTCGGTGATGATCGACAGTGCCTGGCCAGAGGGCTTGGACAGCTTCATGGCTGCCTTACGCACCTCATCGTTCGCCGTAGCGTCATCGATGATCATCGTGCGCTGGGTGGCATACGTGGGACACCAAAAACCCTGAACGATGCCGTGCAACAGGCGATAGTCGATGCGCCCTGCAACAATGCTCATGCTCTTCCCTTCCTTTCCTGTTTGCGCCCGCACGTACGGGCCTCTCCTTCGCGCGGGAAATGCACCCTTGCTTCTTGCTGATATCAAAATACCGAGAAAAAAATCGCCCATGTTCGGTACATGGGCGATTCGACAACGGCGTTTCATTCGCAACAGACGAAGCGGTGAGATGGACAGTTTGCGAGCGTTGTCGACAGTGGGAACCGACACTACTTCGACAGTGTCGATATGTGAGTGTTGACTCGCGAGGCGCAGGCGGGGCTGCGGATACCTATTCGTCTTCCAGGATCATCCCGGCGATACGTGCGGTCTTAGTCGTATCGGCCACGGGAACATGCAGCATATGGTGCACATAGGCGATCTCGGAGACAGGTATCTCGACACGATAGCGCTGTGACATATCGACAAACGCCTCGCGGAAGTGACGAATGAAATCCGCATGCTCGGCAACGAAACGCTCGGTATCGGGCGCGGTGTCGACGAAATTCTTGGTGACGAGACGCTCGATAAGTCCGCACAGGTGCACATACACGCCGATCCTCCGCCGGGGATCTATCTCCTCGCCTGTAAGTTCCACCAGGCGCACCACCGCGCGATCCGCTTCGATGTAGAGCATTTCGGGATTGAGGATCGTGATGGATTCGATAACGTTACGTAGCGTGAGGTTGCGCAGCAGGTTCGAATGGAACTTCGAGACCGCCTCCAAATCGGGCTGAATGAAGAGCGCGCGGTCAAGCGCATCGGAACTCCCCCGATACAAGATGTCCTCAAGCCCGACGAACGGCACCGACCCCACACCCGGATCCATGGTGCCCACAACGGCGCGCACCCGATAGCTCTTGAAGATCACCGATGTGTCGCCCTCGCGTGCAAGCTCGGAATAGTCACAGGTAACCAACTGCACCTCGGATGCGCCGGGAAGGCTGTTCTGCACGATGCGACGTATCTTATCGGCAGCATCGATCCCCGATTCCGAGCAAAACACCACTGCGTCGTTTTCGCTGCACCCGGCAACGATACTGTAATGAGGCATGCAGCTTTCGCGCGCACCGTCAAGAGCCTCATCGAGGCCGCGATGCGCCACAAGAGCACTCCCCACCTCGATCGCCAAACCCGTCGATACATTGTTGACGATATGGATATCGGCGTTGGTGAGCCCCGATATAGCATCGTTCATCTGCTCGAGCGAACCCATATCGACCAGCAACGCGATGGTCTTCGCATGCGAAAAACGGTTGAGAAGACGCGTGAGCTGACCGATGATGTCCGTCACCTCTTGGTCGTAGGTCATATCGATGGCCTCGAACACATGCGTATGCAGAATACGATCGGCGGCATCGGCGATGCTCGTGGCCGTGGCGTATCCATGACAGACGATGATCCCCAGGTAATCGCGTGGGGAAGCGGAGTTTTTGAGCGCCTCACCGATTTCGATGAACAAGATCATGCGCGAAAGCTCGTCGAGCCCCATACCCAGCGCCGTCTTGGTCTTAGTGGCCACCTGCTCCACTACCGTAGCCGTGCTCGGCATATTGCGAGCCAACACCTCAAGGGCATGCCGCACCGGCTCGATATTCTTCCTGCGCCACTGCGTTATGTTGAGTCCGCCCCATAGCTGTGTGAACAGCGATTGCGCGATGGAGCGCGAAACGCGACGTGTGAGTTCGATTCCATACGCGCGATTGACCTCTTCGATCACGGGGCTCACCAGGCGTTCGTACGAATCGATGCGGGGATTGACGCTCTGGCTTTCGAAATTCATGTAATCGCCGTACGCTTGCATGGCCATGGAGGCCCCGGCGAAAAATTCCGTGAAACTGATCGTCCCCTCGTCGAGCGATTGCAAAGGATCGATAACGCGTTGGAAAAGCCCGATCACGCGTGTCGACGGGTCGTTGACCGCGCGGCTTCCGCTGATGAGCTGATCGTCATCCGGCTGGGCGTCAGTGTTCGCGATGACGCTGGAAGGCAAGTTGAACGTCTGGATGGTAAGGACCTCGTCCTCGCGATTGAGATACGCGCTCGCGCAGCAGTTAGTGATGCACGCGCGCAAGCCATCGATGTTGTCCTTGAAGTCCGTGTTGACCAAAGCACGCAAGGCGCCACGGCTCACCTGGATATCGGCGCCGACGCGCCGCCCCTCAACGCGCAGGTAGTGCAGGGCAAGCGAAGTGCGTTCTTCAACACCGCGATCGGCAAGGCGCGGCAACGACACCACGATGGGAACGAAGCGTGAGATGTACTTGACGAAATCGCTTGCCGCCGAGCGATTGGTCGCAAGCAGGAAACGCGGAGGAGCCACAGACTCCCCCGGTGCACCCTGCGCTGTATCGTTTTCCTGAATACGTCGCAAGATGAGCTCGCGCATGGCATGGGGAAGATGGTCCATGCCGCCCAAGAACACCACGCCTCCCCGCGCGTCGTTCACCGCACCCGCAACGCCGTCACCGCCGAACACATCGCGCTCGATCGGCGCCGCGGGACTTTCGTAGCTTGCGCAATCGATAGCGATAAAGCGCGACTCAGGTGAAAGGATCCCCTGGTTAACGCCATATTCATGGGAAAGTTCCGCCATGGTGCGCTTTCCCGTTCCGTGTTCTCCCACAAGGATGGCGGGAAGACCGTGCGGTGGATATTTAATCGCGCTCTTAAGATGGTCGATGCACGTGCCGTAGCTCAGCTCGAAACCGATGGCCTTATCGAAATCCCGCACGTCCTCTTGCGGAGCGAGCGTGAGAACCTCCTGCATCGAGTTGTACTCAGCCCGATCGAAGGTCACCTGAAAGTAGCGCTCGGCCGCGTGTTTATGCAAGTAGACAACAGGTCGACCGTTGATCTTGACTACATGCCCCTGGCGCACCAGCTCGTTGAGGTATTGGCTTGCCAGGCTACGGCTCACATGACAGACCTCAGCGATACGCGCTGTTGTGAAATCGCGCAGGTTGTCGCTCGTGAGCTCGCGCGTCATCCTGTCGAGACACGCCAGGATTTCCGCCTTGGTATCGTAAGTGGTCATTCTTTCCCCGCCGCCGCGCACGTTTAGTTTTACATGTGGGCACGATTGTAGCCAAACAATGATGCTGTCGACACAAGCCGTCCGCGAACGGCGCGAAGTGTTGACGCGGCACGCGGAGCGACGACCTCGGAAGAAACAATGCCGAATCCGAACGCTACGGATATCGGAAGCGCAACGCGAAGGCTACAGGGCGACACGCGAAAACGAGCTGTCTTCCGCAAGCGCAAGCTCGATATCGGCGGGAACGTGATGCGATAGCACCTGCTCAACATTGCGACCGTCGCTCGATGCATACCAAGCTTCCGCCGCAGCTAGATCCATGCCGCCAGCGGCCTTGCGCCCCACAAGACGCGTGTGCAACATATCGGCATCGGCGGAAAGGAACACCGTCTCGTCGGCAAGCGCATGCAACTCGCGCCACGCAGGCGCATCCAAAAGCAGGTAGTTTCCCTCTACGATAAGCACGTCGCCCGTAACGGGGAGCGCATCGGGCACCACATCATGCAGCTCACGCGAATAATCGGGCCACGGCTGGGGCACGGGGCTGCGCAGGTCGCGCAGCGCACGCCCAAGGCGTTCGACATCAAAGGTAAACGGAGCCCCTTTACGGGCGCGCAAGCTCTTTTCGCGCCCGTTTTCAACAACCGTATGCGTATCGAGGTACTCGTTGGGATAATGGAATCCGTCCATACCGAGCGCCTGAAACTTCACGTTCGGATAGAGCTCGTTGCCGTACGCCGCCAAAAAATGCGCGAGCGTCGTCTTGCCGGCGCCCGGAGGGGCGGCCATACACACCACAAAACGTTTGCCCGCCGCACGGCAAACCGCTGCCCAACGCTTAAGCAAAGGTTCGAATATCCGCTCCACATCGGACTCTTGATACGTTGCCGCATAGGTCAAACCGTTGATGGTAAGTATGCGCTCCATGAAATGTTATCTCCAGGGATCAGGCTCGAAGAGCGGTTCGGGCTCGGGACGGCGATCGCTATAGGGATCGTAGCCATCGTCGTCCTCGTTTTCGGCACGGATATAGGGGTCGCGCTGTGCCTGCTGCGGCCTAACCGATGCAGCTGGCGCCTTGGCAGTACCCACCTTGGCTCGCTCGTCATCCGGCTTCACCGTGACACGGGACTCAGCAACATCGACCTGTACGGTCCCGGGCGAAGCATCGCCCCTCGTGCCATCTACCGCCGAGCCCATCGCCTTTGAGCTTTGATCCATCTTGGCTCCCTTCACTTTTTGGCTCATGCTAACACGCACGTGCGTGCCGCACCGCCTATGGGGGATAATAGGGCCGTTATCATGCCTCTAACCGCTAGGGAGAACCATTATGTCCAGCAACCGCAAATGGCTTAAGATCTGCAGCTTTGTGCAGTTCGTCCTCGCCATCGCCGCCTTTGTCATCGCCTTTATCGCCGCGACTGGCGTAGCCGATCCCGGTGCCGACGCCAGCCTCGGCGAGATCGTACTGCTCTGGCTCGACAAGGTGCTCTATGTTCTTCTGGGCATCCTAGGTATCGCCGATGCCGTCATGGGCATCCACGGCGCCAACCGCCCCAGCGCGCTCGGCAGCCATCGTCTGGTCGCCATCCTCACCCTGCTGATCGGCATCGTTACCTGCGTAGTCTCCGGCGCCGGCCAGGGCATTCCCGTGCTTTCGGCCATCGTCGCCGCAGTGGCGCTCATCGCCGCCGTGCTCGATACCAAGGTGCGCAAGGAGCTTGATTTCTAGCACATATGCTCGACCGGCAGTCGCGGCGCCCACCGTACGGCGACGCCGTTGAAGGCCCCGAACATGGGCCCGGCCTAACGTATCGAACGCAAAGCGTCCCCTTTCCGCCCGGAAAGGGGACGCTTTTTGTGGCAGGCGCTCTCGCCCGAGACGGCCAGCGGCCGATTGTGCGCTAAACGAAGACGTATTCCTTCAGGCGCCTCATCGCTTCTTGCAAACGCTCATACGGTAGGGCGACATTCATGCGAATATGGCAGGCACCGTGGAACGGGCGTCCATCCTGCCAAAGCACGCCCACTTCGTGGCCACGACGCAACAGCTCATCCAACGAGATACCGACTTTTTCGCAGTATTCGGTGCAGTCCAAGAAGAGCATGTAGGTACCCTGGGGCTCACGGGTGCCCACGCCTTCGAGCTCTCCATTCACCACATCGCTGGCATAGCGCACATTGCGCGTAAGTACTTCGCGCAGCTCATCGAGCCATGCCGCACCCTCGTCACTATAGGCGCCCATAAGCGCATGCATCGAAAGCACGTTCATGTTGTTGTAGCAGGTAGCCGCCCCCTCGGCGTCCATGCGGCGGCGGAGCGTCTCGTTGTACACAATGTGGTAGCTGCCCACCAGGCCCGCAAGGTTGAACGTCTTTGACGGCGCATACAACGCTATCGTGCGGTGGCGCGCGTCCTCAGACACGCTCTGGGTGGGAACATGCTTGTGCCCGGCAAGCGTCAAGTCACTCCAAATCTCATCCGAGATCACCGTGATATCGAGGCGCTTCGCCAGGTCCATAACCCGCTCGACCTCGAAACGTTCCCACACGCGCCCGCTCGGATTATGCGGTGAGCAAAACACCATGGCCCTGATATCGTTGGCGCGGATCCTCTCTTCCATATCGCCGAAATCCATGCGCAGCACGTTCTGTTCATCAGGCACCAGCTCGCTCGTCACGATGCGATAGCCCGCATCCTCGATGGCGTGCGTGAACCCGATATACGTGGGAGCGTGCACCAAGACCTTGTCGCCACGCGCACACACCGCACTCAAGGCGCTTACCAGGCCGCCCAGCACGCCGTTTTCGTAACCGACATGCTCAGGGGCGAGGCCCGTGACACCGTTGCGCGTGCCCTGCCAGCGGATGATGGCGTCGTAATAATCGTCACGCGGATCGAAATACCCGAACAGCGGATGCTCAAGACGGGCGCGGATCGCATCGGTCACTGCCGGCGCGGTGGCGAAGTTCATGTCGGCGATCCACATGGGGATAACGTCGAACCCCTCCTTGGGTGCCCATGCGGGCTGTTTGTTCACAACATCGACCGCCAGCGCATCCTTACCGGCGCGATCGTACGTGGTAGAGAAATCAAATGCCACGGGCTTCTCCTCAAGGCTCGTCTAAAAGCAGAATGCAGCCATGATACGCCCGATAGGCCATCGAAAACGAACGGTAACCAAATGCCCTGCAACCGGCGCAAGCAACGCACAACGAAAAGAAGGGCGCGGCAGCCTTGGGCTGGCTGCCGCGCCCCTGCGATCGCGCATGTCCCTCTTAAAGTGGAACACAATCTATATGCTGTGCCTCGTCGAGTGCCCCGTCTCCACTGGCAACGCTCTATGCCTCGTCGGGCACCTCATAGGCCACCGATGCGTCGCCCTCGCCCTTCACGACCAGGTTGTTGTCAGCATCTACATCGAGCTGGATCTTATCGCCCTCGCGCACCTCACCATCGATGATGGACGCCGCGATGGCATCGACCACCTCGCGTTGCACCAGGCGTTTGAGCGGGCGCGCGCCGTAAACCGGATCGAGGCCACCCACCGCGAGTATCTGCTTGGCCGCAGGCGCGATCTCAAGCGTCATGCGCTCCTTGGCAAGACGCTCACGCACGTCAGCGAGCTGGATATCGACGATCTTCTCGATCTGCGCCATGCCGAGCGGATGGAACACCACGATGTCGTCGATGCGGTTGAGGAACTCGGGGCGGAACGTCTTGGCCATGGCATCGTCGATCTGGCGACGCATCTCCTCGTCGTCCTTGCCCGCAAGCTCGGCGATCGCGTTCGAACCCACGTTGCTCGTCATGATGATGATCGTGTTCTTAAAGCTCACCTGGCGACCCTGACCGTCGGTGAGACGGCCGTCGTCGAGCACCTGCAGAAGCACATTGAACACGTCGGGGTGCGCCTTCTCCATCTCGTCGAGCAGGATGACGGAGTACGGACGCCGGCGCACGGCCTCGGTGAGCTGGCCGCCCTCGTCATAGCCCACGTATCCCGGGGGCGCACCGATGAGGCGCTGGACGCTGAACTTTTCCATGTACTCCGACATATCGATGCGCACCAGCGCGCGCTCGTCGTCGAACAGGCACTCGGCAAGCGCCTTGGCAAGTTCGGTCTTGCCCACGCCGGTCGGCCCCAAGAAGAAGAAACTGCCGATGGGTTTATCGGGGTCGGAGAGCCCAGCGCGGCTGCGGCGCACGGCGGCGGCCACGGCGGACACCGCCTCGTCCTGACCGATCACGCGTTTGTGCAGCTCGTCTTCGAGGCCCTTGAGCTTGTCGAGCTCGCCCTGCATCATCTTGGCCACGGGCACGCCGGTCCATGCACTCACGACCTCGGCGATCTCATCGGAAGTCACCTGCTCGTTGAGCGCATCCCCACTCTCCTTCTGATCGTTGAGTGCGGCCTCGGCAGCCTCGATCTCTTGCGTGAGCCCGGGAATCACGCTGAAGCGCAGCTCAGAGGCACGAGCGAGGTCGCCGTCGCGCGTGGCGCGCTCCTCCTCGCTCTTGGCGTCGTCGAGCTTGCCCTTGAGTTCCTGCACGTGGTCGATGGCGTTCTTTTGGTTGAGCCAGCCGGCCTTTTGCACGTTGAGCTTTTCCTGCACCTCGGCGATCTCTTGGCGCAAAGCCTCAAGGCGCTCCTTCGATGCCTCGTCGGTCTCCTTCATGAGCGCCTGCTCCTCGATCTGGAGCTGCGTGAGCTGACGCGTGATGGCGTCGATCTCGACTGGCATGGAGTCGAGTTCCATACGCAGACGGCTCGCGGCCTCGTCCACCAGGTCGATGGCCTTATCGGGCAAAAAGCGATCGGCGATGTAGCGATCCGAAAGGTCGGCTGCCGCCACGAGCGCGCCGTCGGTGATGTGCACGCCGTGGAAGATCTCGTACTTCTCTTTGAGTCCGCGCAGGATCGAGATGGTGTCCTCCACCGTGGGCTCGCTCACCATGACCGTCTGGAAGCGACGGGCCAAGGCGGCGTCCTTCTCGATGTACTTGCGGTACTCGTCGAGCGTAGTGGCGCCGATAGCATGCAGCTCGCCGCGGGCAAGCGCAGGCTTGAGGATGTTGCCCGCGTCCATGGAGCCTTCGGTGGCACCCGCTCCCACGATCGTGTGGAGCTCGTCGATGAAGAGGATCACCTTGCCGTCGGCCTTCTCGACCTCCTTGAGCACGGCCTTCAGGCGGTCCTCGAACTCGCCGCGGTACTTGGCGCCGGCCACAAGGGCGCTCATGTCGAGCTCGATAAGGTCGCGATCGCGCAGGGTCGAGGGCACGTCGCCCGCCACGATGCGCTGGGCGATGCCCTCCACGATGGCGGTCTTACCGACGCCCGGCTCACCGATGAGCACGGGGTTGTTCTTGGTGCGGCGGCTCAGCACCTGGATGGTGCGGCGGATCTCGTCGGTACGGCCGATCACCGGATCGAG
>CAVGWH010000008.1:0-11117 GCA_963633065.1 Oribacterium sp. | reverse complement strand
CGTTCATGCGCTGCTCGATGCCGTTATCGAAGTAGATGATCTTGGCGTCCTCGCCACCAAGCTCGATGGCGACGTCGGTCTGGGGAATCAGGGTCTCGACCGCGCGTTTGCTGGCAATGACCTCCTGTACGAACTCAAGCCCCAACCACTGCGAGAGCAAAAGACCACCCGAGCCGGTGATGGCGCAGGTCATCTGAGCCTCGGGCAAAAGCCCCGCGGCACCTACGAACAAATCGCGGGCGCATGCACGCACATCGGTGTGATGGCGCTGGTACTTGGCGTATACGATCTGGTTCTCGTCATTGAGCACCGCAAGTTTGACGGTGGTGGAACCCACATCGATCCCCAAATGCAGCTGGCCCAGCGCAGCCTCCGGGTTCCACAGCGCCCCTTCGGGCACTACCCCGGGCTTCACTTCGTTTGCCAGCGTATCGTTCGCGTTTTCTGCCATGTCTCTCTCCTCTTAGTTCTGCTCGGTTGCGACGGCGGCGATACCGTCCGCATCCTCGAGCTGCAAGTTCATGAGTTTCATGCCGTAAGCGGGCACGTTGATATCGATCGGTTGTCCATAGAGGTCACCCGGGCGCACGAAGGCGATGACGGTCATGATGCGCGCCATGGTCTCAGGCGACTCGACGAGACCGCGCTCGATCCAGCGCTGCACAACGCCCACCTCGGCCGCCACCACATAGGTGAGGTAATAATCAAAGAACGTACCGAGCGCGAGGCCCATGATGCCCGCCTGCATGCGGTCCGCGAGCTCCTCACGTGCCAGGTCGATGAGTTTCTTGATGAAGGACGGATCGCCCCCGGGACCCAAAAGGCTCCCCACAAGCCCTCGGTTATCGGAGAGGTAGCGCAACAGCTCCACCGAGCCGGGCGCCGGCTCGAGCTCATCGATATTGCGATAGAGATCGGGCAACGTGGCAGCCGAGATCTGGCTGATCAGGTGTCGGATGTCATCCAGGACACCCTCTTCCACCTGGTTGATGAAATCGGGAATGTCACGGTAGTGCGAGTAGAACGTACGGCGCGTAAGCCCTGCACGGTCCGTAAGCATGCCTACATTGAGATGCGCTATATCCTCGCCGCTCGCGAGTTCGCTCACCAGCGCCTGGCGCAGCGCCACTTGCGAACGCAGCGATCTGCGGTCGCATCGATCGGTTTGGGGCATATGCCTCCTTCGGGTGTTATTTCACACTCCGAGTAGTATTGCACACCGTGTGCATCAACATCGAAACCGAATATTTAGCGCTCCTCGATCACCGTACGCGCACGCTCCGCTCGCGCTGTCGCGAGCATATGACGCGGAACCGCATGGAGCGCACAGCTACCGATCGTGCTACCCGCAGCAGCCTTGGCAGCATCGCTGCCGTTGGACACGGCGTAGCTGTGACGGAAACGCCTGAGCATCGCGATATCGTTGCCGCCGTCGCCGTAGACGGCGATCTCGTCTTCCTCGATGCCGTAGTAGCGGCCGAGCCACGCCACGCTTTCGCCCTTGTTGCAGGCGATATCGGTAATCTCGAACATCACGGGGTTAAAGGGCGCATTGACCACCGTGTCGGCATGGTCGGCCAAAAACGCCTTGAGGTCGCGATCAAGCTCCTTGCTGGTCACGCGGCAGTTGATCTTGCAGACATCGTGCGCGAGGATCTCGGAAAGCGGCTGGTCGAAATACTGCTCCTCGTGCAAGCCGCCGCGCGCACGCATGCCACGCATGATAATGCGCTTCATGAGGCCGTCGTTTTTAAAGCCTGCCTGGTGCATCTCGTACGAGCCGCTGGAGTACATGCCGTCCGGTGTCGAGCAGTCAAAGCAGATGTCGGGGAAACGCTTGATGAGCTCCTCGGTAAAGGCGGGGTCCACGGCATAGATCTTGAGCACTTCGCCGTGGCTGCCACGGATGATGGAGCCGTTGGAGCAGCATGCATCGACTTTAAGCCCGGTAAACCCGCGCTCGCCATGCGGAAGAACCGAACGTCCCGTAGCAGGCACCACGCGAAGCCCCTCGCCCGTCAGCCGCTTGATAGCGCGACGGATAGTTCCGTCGGTCTCATGCAGGGCGTTGAGCAGCGTACCGTCCAAATCGCTCGCGAACATCTTGATCATACGTTCCCCATCTCGGTCACCGGTCATCGGTTGTTTTGCCACCATTGTGCCACCAAAACGAATGGTCTCCGTAAAGTGCAAGACAAGTTATTTACGCGCGATGGCCATGCAGCTGCCGGAATTGACGGTTTTCCACTCGACCGTATCGAACCATTGACCCAGGATCTCGCACAGTTCCGACTCGGAGTAGATGCGCACATCGCCCTCACCATACACCGGAAGCATGAGGTTGCGCGCCTGGCGAAGCGGGTCGGCCGACCAGATATCCCCCAACACAAGCACCCCATCGTGTTTAAGCACGCGCCATGCCTCAAACGCCGCGCGGCGCGGATCGGGGCAGTGATGGAACACGTCGCTCATAATCACGACGTCGTAAAGTCCATCCCCAAAGGGGAGCTTCTCGGCATCCCCAACGACAAACGTGGCCTCGCCGTTCAAACGGCGGCGCGCCTGACGCAGCATCTCGGGAGAGATATCTACCCCGGTAAGGCGACACGTGGGCAAGGCGTTGAGCACGTGCTCGGCAAGCGCTCCCGTGCCGCAGCCGATATCGAGCACCCGAAACGGCGCTGTGGGCAGGCCCTCTTCCATGCGGCCCGCCGCAAGCTCCCTATGGGCGTACGCGCGATAAACACTGCAGACGCCTTTGAGCATATGCGGATACATGCCACGCGCATGCTCCCCGCAAAGCGCCTCATCGTATTTATGGGCCTGTGCCTCAAACGTGCGCAGCGACTCCGTCTTCTTAGCGTTTTGCAGGCTCTTCTCAAGCACCTTCATGATCCGCTTCCTTTCATATCGAAAATTCCCGCATTGAACATTGTTCAATAATTGATGCCAAATAAAGCTTGCAACCCGCAGGCTGCAAGCGATTAGAACGTAGATGGCGCGCTCTTGCCTCTAAGCTTCCCCTTCCTGCATCTGCGATGCTACTAGCACCTGGACATAGGAACGAACGCGCTCGAGCGCCTGAGCGTCAGGTGCATCGGGGTCGGAAAGCAGGTTGATAAGCCCGTGGGCGATGAAGTCCGCGAGCGTCTCGGGGGCGCTCACGGGAGTGCCGAGGCGCACGCCCTCGCCCGCTATGGCCGATGCCAGATGCGGCACAAGCAAGTCGCACAAACGCACCGACAGCTCATCGTGAAACGCGCGGTTGCCCTCTTTGTGGAAGAACTCGTGAAACGGCAGATGCTCCTCGTAGGCGATGGAGGCCAGCAGCCGATCGATCTTCTCCGAGAACGTGGCCGTCTGGTCATCGAGAGCCGCGATGCCCTCGGCAGCGCACTGCGCGGCATAAGCCTCAAGCGCCTCCGAGAACAGTTTCTGTTTATTATCGAAATAGTGGTAGGCAAGCCCCGGCGTTACATGCGCTTCGCGCGCGATATCGCGCATGGAGGTTGCCGAAAAACCGTGTTCCACAAAAAGGCGCATCGCGGTATCAAGCAACTCCTGCTTGCGCTCGTCCGGAGCCTTGACGGTTCTGGTCGTAGCCATACGCGTGCCCCCTTTTGCAGAATCAAGCCCGCAGCCACATCAAATGCCTGCTGCGGAAATGCACAAACCCCTCTGTACGTCTTCGATTATGCGCGCCATTGAACGATAGTCAATAAACATCATTCAATTATGAAAGGACGCCCATAGTTGCCGCAGGGCAACCACGGGCGTCCTCAAACGCTTTGTACTTTATGCAAGCGCCCTCTGCAAACGCGCCGTTAAACCGAGTGACCGCCGCGATCCAATCGGGCGGGCATCAACACATGTACGGCTGCTCGGCTAGAGCGCCGCCGAACCGCGCTCGCGCGTGCGGATACGGATGACCTCCTCCACCGGAGTGACCCAGATCTTTCCGTCGCCCACCTCACCGGTGTAGGCGGCGTTGCAGATAACCTCCGCGATGGATTCCACCTGGTCGTCATCGCAGATCAAATCGAACTGCACCTTGGGGATGGTATTGAGCAGCACCTCGTTGCCGCGCACGTACTCCTTCCATCCGTGCTGAGTGCCGCAGCCCTGTACCTGACGGATGGTCATGCCGTGTACGTCCGCCGCGAACAGCGCCTCTTTAAGCACTTCGAGTTTCTCGGAACGCACGATCGCCGTGATTTTCTTCATGATTAACCCCTTCCGCAACCGCTAGTCAAGACCCGAGTACGCAGGATACGCGCTCTCGCCATGCTCGCTCACGTCCATGCCAAGCGCCTCGTCGGCTTCGGGCACGCGCAGCTCGCCGCGGAAAATAACCTTGACAATGTAGGCGATCACCACATCGAGCACCAGCACCACGACAACCGTCAAAACGATTCCGAGCACCTGCGCGATAAGCAGCGCCGGGTCGCCCGTATAGAGCAGACCGCCATTTGACGTCCAACTCAGTTCGGGAACCGTGAAGATACCCGTGAGGACGCCGCCCAGAATACCACCGATGCCGTGGCAACCGAAGGCGTCGAGTGCATCATCGTACCCAAAGCGCACCTTGAGGTGGCTGATGGCGAAGTAGCAGACAGGAGAGACGATGAGGCCCATGACGAGCGCCGCCCACGGTTCGACGAAACCCGCTCCCGGTGTGACCACAACAAGGCCGGCAACGAGGCCCGTGCTTGCACCGACGAGCGTGGGCTTGCCCGTCTTGATACGCTCGACGAGCATCCACGACACCAGGCCGGCTGCGCTGGCCGTCACCGTGTTGAGAATGGCGAGCGCGGCCACGGCATCGGCCTTGAACGCCGAGCCGCCGTTGAAACCGAACCAGCCGAACCACAACAGCCCGGCACCGAGGGCCACAAACGGCACGTTATGCGGACGGTAGCTCACCATTCCGAAACCACGCCTGCGGCCCAACATGATGCAAAGCATGAGTCCGGTGAGGCCCGAGCTGATATGCACCACGTCACCGCCGGCGAAATCGAGCGCGCCGATGATGTCGCCGATAAGCGACCCATCACCACCCCACACCATGTGCGCCAGAGGCGCATAGACCACGAGCATCCATATGGAGATGAAGGTCAGCACGACGCCGAATCTCACGCGCCCGGCGAGTGAACCGGTAACGATAGCCGCCGTGATCATGGCAAAAGCCATCTGAAACGCGATATTGATGACCTCGGGGTACGTCGCCCCATCGGCGTTGCCCCGAGCGGCATCGAGCACCTGGTTGAGCGCCGGCAGACACCCCAGCTGATCGATGCCACCGAAGAATGAGCACGAGCCGTCACCGCCATAGGCAAACGACCAGCCCGCAACGATCCACAGCACGCCGACCACGCCGATCACACCGAAGCACATGAGCATGGTGTTGACCACGTTCTTACGCCTCGAAAGCCCGCCATAGAAAAACGCCAGGCCGGGCGTCATCAAAAAGACGAGCATGGTACAGATGAGCATGAACGCGGTAGAACCCGTATCGAACATAAGCGCTCCCTTCCCTTTGGTTGATGCCGCAGCATGGTGCCACGCGGCGTCAACTGGTGTAGACCGCAGAAGGCCTTCGTAAAGGTTTTGAAGCAACCCTGTAACCGTTTGGAAAGATTGAAAACGTTCTCGAAATACACAGGCAATACGTTCGAAATAGAAACCCAGCGCAGAAGCGTCGTCAAAGTACCCGAGACCCCATGGCGTCAAGACATCCGCCATGGGAGCACTCAGCCGCTTGCAACACAGTCCAAGCAGCCGCCGCACGCAGGCAGCGTTGCGGCCTGTCGGGCATCCTATTTGCGCCGATAGAGCTCACGGGCGCGATCACGCAAACGTGTGGCGCGGATGACGCCTTCGTAGCGATTCATGCGCAGGTGGGGAAATGCGTTGAAGAAGCGCAGCTCGCGGCGGCGCAAGGTGATCTTGGGAACAGGCCTGCGAAGAGGCTTCGCCAGCGTTCGCATGCTCGCGGGCACACGTGGCACGGAGGGCGCAGCGTCCTTCACACGGCGCGCCACCATACGCAGCCCACGGGTACCATCGGCAATGAACTGCGGCATCTCGACCTTCTCGCGAACGGCGTCCATCATGGCATCGGTGATAGTGGAAAGCCATGCGTTGATGGCGCGTCCACGCACATGTGCCGTCGCGGCGGAGTCAATAGCGGCATCGGGGATCTTCTCAACCATGGAGTCGGAAGCATCGCGCAGCCCTTCGTTGATGCGATCCGCAAGCTCGTTGCGCGTCTGTTCGAGCTGATCGGAGAGGCGCCTCCAGCTCGCGAGCGAACTCGCGGTATCGAGCGCAAGCACCGCGCCAAGCCCCAAAGCGGCAGACACGATGGCCCAAACGGGAAGCAAGCTCAGCAGGCTCATGACAAACGGCTGAGCTACGCGGCAGATCGCCATCGCCCCCAAGCCGAACATACACGCACCGTAAAGGCAAACGCGCCCCTGGATATTGAAGGGGAAATGCGAGTAATCCCAGAAGCGCGCGTGGGTCACGTGCTCAAGCAGCACCCCGACCGTGTATTCGATGATGCTGCAGACGATGGCAGCCGCCAAGAATTGCTCGCCCAGGCCTTGGATATCGCGCAGAGCGAACCAGCACGCCAGGCCGCCGACCCCGTAGATAGGACAGCAGGGACCAAGCAGGAACCCACTATTGGAAAAATGCCCATGGTTGAGCATCGCGCACACCGTCGATTCCCATAGCCAACCGATGAGCCCGTAGAACAAAAACGACAGGAACAATGTAGACAAGGGAGCGCCCGGAAGCGTCACTCCCGAAGATACAAGCAGTTCAAGCATCAGCGTGCGCCCCCTCGACGAAAGAGCGTCTCATGCAACGCGCAATATTTATCAGCCAGGCACACGATCCAAGCTTCGCGGCACGTCGGAGGTACCGGCACCAGCGGAAACATGTGCCTTACGATGATATTGCGCTCGCGCGGCGTTAAATCGAAATCCTCCTCGGCGCGCTCGAGCGCGAAATAAGGATGCTTAAAGCCGTGCAGGCGATGCGATGGGTCGGGATCGTGCCAATCGTATAAAAAATAATCATGTAGCAACGCTCCACGCACTAACGAGGAGCGGTCGAGCGTGACCCCCATGTGTTGCAGGGCATCGGCCGCGGCCAGACTCGCCTCGGCGACCCCCACCACATGCTCGTAAACGCTCACGTTACCGTGCTGGATAAACCGGCGACAAGCCCCCAAACGCCCCTGACGCTCGAGCTCAATCGCCGTATCGGCAACCTCTTGCATCCTCGATTCCTTGCGTCCCACGCTCTCCCCTTCATATCTTCCAGCGTCGCATGCAAGCAACAAGCATACTCTTCCTGCAGTTCGGCGGGCACATCATCGATGCATCACTGCAATGAGAGCACCGCGGCGGCACGCGAACGGGTAAAGCGCGTTATCATCCCCCTTACACGGTTTCTCGCCTGTCCGCCACATAACGTCCGTATGTTTGTGAGAAACTGGTTTCGTTCGTGTGACGAGGCCATGTGCCTCGTCTTGATTTTTGGAGTCCCACAAACCGATGCTACTGACGCACGCCATCACCCCTGAGGACGTAAAAGCCCTCGATGCATCCGAGCTCCCCCAGCTCTGCGATGAAGTGCGCCGCGCGATCCTTGCGCACTCCTCAGCTATCGGCGGCCACGTAGCTCCCAACCTGGGCATCGTCGAGCTCACGGTAGCGCTGCATCGCGTTTTCAGCTCCCCCGTCGATAAAATCGTGTTCGATGTATCGCACCAGACTTATGCGCATAAAGCCATCACGGGGCGTACTGCGGCCTTTATCGATCCGGCACACTACGGCGAGGTATCGGGCTTCTCCAACCCGTCCGAGTCGGAACATGACCTTTTCGCCCTCGGGCACACCTCCACCGCGGTGGGACTCGGTTGCGGACTCGCCAAGGCACGTGACCTTGCGGGCGATACCTACGACGTGGTGACGGTCATCGGTGACGGCGCTCTTTCGGGCGGTCTGGCCTTCGAGGGTCTCGATGCTGCGGCCGAGTTGGGCAGCGGTCTCATCATCATCGTCAACGATAACGAACAGTCCATCGCCGAGAACCACGGCGGACTCTACGGCAACCTTCAGAAGCTCCGCGCAACGCGAGGAGAGGCCCCCGACAACTTCTTCCGCGCACTCGGACTCGAGTATCTCTATCTTGAAGACGGCAACGATGTGGAAGCGCTGGTGGACGCCCTTGCCGCGCTGCGCGGCAGCGATCACCCCATCGTCGTGCACGTACATACCGCAAAGGGTCTGGGCTTCAAACCCGCGCAAGAGGACCCCGAGGCCTGGCACCATGTGGGGCCGTTTGACATCGCAACGGGACGGAAGTTTGCAAAGCGCGCCAAAGCGCTAAGTGAAGGTGGCATCGAATCGGGTAACGTCACCGACGATGACACCGAAACCTACGCCGAGATAACCGGCAAGCATCTGCTCGCGCGCATGCGCGATGACCGAAACATCATCGCCATCACCGCAGCCACCCCCTACATCATGGGGTTCACGCCCGAGCGTCGCACCGAGGCGGGTGCGCAGTTCACCGATGTGGGCATTGCCGAAGAACACGCCATCACTTATGCCACGGCACTTGCCGCCAACGGCGCTAAGCCGGTGTTCGGTGTATACGGCGTATTTTTGCAGCGCGCCTACGATGAGCTCTGGCATGAGATGTGCCTAAACGACGCACCGGCCACGCTTTTGGTGTTCGGCTCATCGGTATACGGCACCAACGCTCAAACGCACCTAGGGTACTTCGATATCCCCATGCTCGGCAATCTGCCCAATATGCGCTACCTGGCACCCACCTGCACCGAAGAGTACCTCTCCATGCTGAACTGGGCACTTGACGACAGCACGCACCCCACGGCAATCCGCGTGCCCGGGGCGGGCGCGGTGTCCAACCCGATGCTCGAGCTTGCCGATGACTACAGTGAGCCCCGCTACCAGACCGTTATCCACGGTTCAAAGATCGCCATCTTGGCGCTGGGCGATTTCTTTGCGTTGGGCCAGCGGGTCGTCGAGCGCCTTGCCACGGAAAATGTCTCCGCCACGCTCATCAACCCGCGCTTCGCCACCGGACTCGACACTCAGACGCTTGACGAGTTATCGCATGAACACCGGGCTGTCATCACCCTTGAGGACGGCGCCGTCGATGGCGGATGGGGTGAGAAAGTGGCCCGTTACCTGGGGTCAACCGATGTGCGCGTGCGCTGCTTCGGCATCGCCGCCGGATTCCCCGACCGCTACGACGTCGATGAGCTGCTGAGCTCGTGCGGTATAACGGTCGAGAACATCGTAGACGAGGCCCTACGTCTACTTAACGCCTAGCCCGGCAAAACCATCAGCTACCGAGGCCTTAGCGCCATGACGCGGCTAAGATCGCAGTCACATCTTCTTCGGAGAGTTCCACCGGGTCATGTGCGAAGAGCGCATCGTTGGTGGTTATGGCGTTGTGAGCGATTGCAGGAAGCTCATCACGCGTGATACCCCAAGCGCTCATGGCAAGCTGATCCATATCGCATTCGCGCAGCAGGCGGTCGAGCTCGACAAGGAAGTCCGCGGGCTTGGTTGCCGCCTCATTACCCATCAGGCGTGCCATCTCGATGTAGCGATCGTCGCATGCATGCACCTCGATCATATGCTGATGATATGCGTGGGCGATGCAGATCAGGCCGGCACCGTGCGGGAGATCGTGATGATGCGCACTCATGCCGTGCTCGGTGCCGTGGCATCCACAGCAGCCGGTACATGCCATGCCGTAGCCGCCGAGCATGCTCGCGTAAGCCATGCGCGTGCGCGCCTCAAGGTCGGAACCGTCGTTAACGCAAACGGCAAGCGCGCGTGCGGCGTTATAGATACCCTCACGACAGAACATATCGCCCATGGGCATATGATTACAGGCGATAAAGCACTCGATGCTATGGAACAGCGCATCGAAGCCCTGAAATGCCGTTAAGCGAGGCGGCACCGTCAGCATCAGCTCGGGATCGATAACAGCCAGCGCCGGGAACAGACGAGGATCCCCCAAGCGCAGCTTCTCATCGGTTTCCTCGCACGAGATGATGCCGCCCGCATCCACCTCGGAACCGGTGCCCGCCGTGGTGGGAATGCACACCAACGGGAGCGGATCCGCAGGAATAGGCAGGCCTTTGGCCGTGCCGCCTTTCATGTAATCCCAGATATCGCCCGCGATCACCGTGCCGTCCGCATCTTGTGCCGGATTAGCCGCCATGGTGCAAATCGCCTTGCATCCGTCCATCACGGAGCCGCCTCCGAGAGCAACCACGAAATCGCACCCCTCGCAAAGTGCCATCCAGCCACCAGCGTTGACGGTCGCACGCAACGGATTGGGCTCGATGCGATCAAACAGCACATGATCCACACCTGCAGCGTCAAGTGCACCCTCCAAACGGCCCAGGTAGCCGTTGGCCTTCACTGAGTTACCGCCCGTGGTGACCACCAGGGCCTTCTTGCCCGGAAGCGGCGTCGCTGCAAGCTCGTTCAATTTACCCGCGCCAAACAGCACGCGTGTCGGTGCGAGATACGCAAAATCATGAATATCGATAGTGTCCACCATGTTCTCCTCTTTGTAGCCATAGCCGTTCTTTGAAGGTCCGTTATGTTTCGCAAGTATACGTTGCACCGACGTCACAACATACAAAAAAAGGCGCCGGCTTTCGCCGACGCCTCACACACGAGAGCCATGAATCTCAGATCTCGCTAAAACCTACCGCCTGCTCCGCATCAGTTTTTTACCGAGGACAAAGGACGCTGCCGCAAAAACGATCAGGCCGGAGACCAGCGCATAGACGTTATCCCCCGTAGCGGGGATCGAGCCGCTCGTCTTTTTGGAAGCCGTAGTCGTGGTTGCAGTCGTGGTCGACTTGGCCGGCTTCTTGGTGTTCTCGGGCGCGGTGGGATTGCTGGGATTCTCCGGCGTTTCCGGAGTCTCCGGGTTGGTGGGATCAGTCGGATCCTCAGGCTCGGCGGGGTCCTCCGGATCCTCCGGCTCCTCGGGGTCTTCCGGAACGGTCTTCTTGGAGTTGGTGACCGTCAGGTAGTACATGCGGT
>CAVGWH010000007.1:0-22753 GCA_963633065.1 Oribacterium sp. | reverse complement strand
AGGGCTACTCCTACATCTGGGAGAACAACGTCCGCCACTGGCGCGACATCAAGTAGGACAACGCAGCCGACTGACCCGAATAACCGACGGCCTAGAAAGGAGCCGAGTTACCTGCAAGGACGGTAGCACGGCTCCTTTGCAAGAGGTTCGCTCGCAAAAACCGCCTCGGCCGCCGTCAGATATTCCTCGACCTTGCGCGTTTTACGCACGCGGCGTCCCACCGCCATCGGATCGGCAAAGGAGTCCTTGGCGTATGCCCACCACTCCTTCATGCGGAACACCGCATTGCCGCCGATCTCTTGCTCGTACGCCTCAAACAGCCGATCGTGAAAGCACTTGAGCGAAGCAGGGCTCAAAGTCTCTCCCCCACGTATCGTGCGCACGAGCGCCGGATTTGCGAGGAGTCCTCGACCTATCATCACATGCCTTGTCGCCGGATAGTCACCAAGCAAGGCGTCAAGATCCCCCACCGTATCGATATCTCCGTTATAGGCGACAGGAAATGGCATTTGCGCCAATGCGGCACCATACAGCCCTTGTCGAGGATGCCCCCGATAGCCGTCTTTCTGAACACGCGGATGAACGATAAGCTCTGCGAGCGGCGCGCGGCGGTATACATCGAGAAGCCGCTCGAACTCATCATCGCTTGCAAAGCCGACGCGCGTCTTAACCGAAACCGGCAGTGCCGAATGCTCGCATATGTCGGTCAAAAACACCTCGAGCGCCTCGGGGTCACGCAGAGCGCCGGAACCCTTGCCCTTGGAAACGACCGTACCCGACGGGCAACCCAGATTGAGGTTGACCTCCGTATAGCCCATATCCCGTAGCACCTGAGATGCCCACACAAACTCATCGGCGTTTTTAGTAAGCAGCTGCGGCACGACATGCAGGCCCTCGTTATTTGCAGGATCAAGCTCTTTGAACGCTCTCCCTCCAAAGCGATTGCCCACACGTGGCGGCGGCAAAAAGGGAGTGTAATACCGATCGAGCGCACCGAAGCATTCCGCATGCACCCGCCGAAACACATGCCCCGTATTGCCTTCCATCGGTGCCAACGAGAACATCAGACCGGCCATATTTCGTTTCTCGGATTCGCCACCCACAATAGACCCCCTCGACGCCAGAACGATTCGCCATGCAGCGAAACAGAGCCGGCCGCGCACCATCGCATAAACCGTTTCAATCACATGCACTATACACGCAGTGCCACCGTCTGCCGATGGCAAACGGTTGTCGAAGGGGGTCGGCCTTTTCGAGGATTAAGCTGCGTGTGTTTGCATCCATAAGAGAGAGGCGTTTCCATGGATCTGAAACTCAAGGACAAGGTCGTACTCATCACCGGCGCCACAGGCGGAATCGGCTCGGCCATCGCGCGCGCCTTCGCCGCCGAGGGCGCTAAACTGGCGCTCTCGTCAACCAAGCAGGAAAAGCTCGATGCGCTCATCCCGACACTCGGATGCGATGCCGACCATGTCAAAGGCTTTGTGGTCGACGCCACCAAGGAAGATCAGGTAAAGGCATTTGTCGAGGGAGCCGCCGAAGCGTTCGGTACCGTCGATATCGCCGTACCCAATGCCGGCTACGAAGGCAAATGCGTTCCCATCCAGCAGGTCGATATGGCCGAGGTGGAGAAGGTCTACGCCCTCAACGTCTTCAGCCCCATGTATGTCATGAAATACGCCGTACCCTATATGCTCGAGCAGCAGTCGGGCGCCATCGTGGTCATCGCCTCGGCTGGCTCGTACACTCCCGCCGCAACCATGAGCACCTACTGCTCGTCCAAATACGCGGTGGCCGGCCTCACCAAGTGCGTGGCCAACGAAGTGGGCGCCGCCAACGTGCACGTCAACTACATCTGCCCGGGCCCTGTCGATACCGATATGATGCGCCGCATCGAATTTGACACTTTCGGTGACTCCATGAGCCACGAAGAGGCTGAGAAGATCTTCGCCGGCACGGCACTCGACAAGCGCTACTGCCGCCCCGAAGAGGTCGCATACGCTACGCTCTATCTCGCTTCCGAGGTAAGCGCCCACACCACGGGCATGCCGTTGCACCTCGACTCCATCGTCGCAGGCTAAACCGGCGCATCTCAAAGCGAGCGCACACACGAAAATGAACGAGCGCCCCGAAGCCCAATGGGTTTCGGGGCGCGCTCCGCTCAAGTCGAAAAACGAGCGTTTGGTTTATCCGCGAGCGGCAACGCATCGGGCGATCGTCGCGATCATCAGTCCCACATCGAGCGGCTTGGACAGATGCTCGTTCATGCCCGCATCTTTAGCCGCGAGCTTGTCTTCGGCAAAAGCGTTGGCGGTCATGGCGATGATGGGGACCGTCTCGGCATCGGGGCGCGACATTGCACGAATAGCCCGCGTTGCCTCATAGCCATTCATATGCGGCATCATGACATCCATCAGGACCGCATCGATGGAAAACGGCTCGCTCGCCTCAAACAGCTCAACGGCCTCTCTACCATTAGCGGCTTCGGAGACATCGACCCCCTCTTCTTCGAGCAAGAATCGGGCGATCTCGGTGTTGAGCGCATTATCTTCCACCAGCAAGACCCGAAGTCCCGCGATGGAAGCTGCCTCGACCTCAAACCGCGAGGACGACTCCGCCGGCTCACTTCGATCTATCTCAAACGGAAGCAAAACGTCGAAGGTAGACCCCTCGCCTTTAACGCTCGATACATCGATCGTTCCGCCCATCTTGTCAACGAGGCTCTTAGTGATGGACATGCCCAAGCCGGTACCCCCATATTCGGAGCGCGCGGTATCGCATTCCTGCGCAAAGGGCTCAAACAGATGCTGCATGAATTCTTGCGACATGCCAATGCCGGTATCGCGACATTTGAATTCAAGTAGAACGTTGTCCCCTTCATAGGAGACCTCTCGGCAGGTGATGTAGATCTTCCCGTCCGGCTTGTTATATTTGATCGCATTGCTGAGGATATTCATCATGACGCGCTTAAGGTGGGTGGGGCTTCCTATCAACCGCGCGTGATCCGCTCGGCAGCATTCCTCCACGACCTCCACCCCACAGCTTTCCGCCTGCTTTGAGATGACGGTGTTCACGGCGCGGGAAACCTCTCGCAAGTCGAACGAGGCGTGCTCGAGAACGATCTCTCCTGACTCAAGCTTGTTCATGTCAAGCACTTCGTTGATGAGCTCGAGCAGCACCTGCGCCGATTCCCTGATCTTTCGACGGCAGTCGTCGCGCCTGGCGATATCATCGCCGCAGCGCTCCGCTACATCGAGCATGCCGATGATGCCATTGAGCGGCGTACGGATGTCATGACTCATACGCAAAAGAAAGTCCGTCTTCGTGCGGTTGGCTCGTTCGGCCTCTTGCATCGCCTCGAGCAACTTGCGCTGGTACGCCTCTTCTTGGGCGCGTTGCTCGCGCTCTTGGGCCAGATGCTCCTCAATAATGTGGTCGATAACCTGAAATCCCACCAGAACGTTGCCGACATCGTCCATCTTGGCAACATAGAACTGATAATGGCGCATCGCGCCGCCATCTAAGCTGCGATAGGTGCCCGTATACTCTTCCTGGCCGTTTGCCAAAACGCGACGGATGTTCTCCGTGCTCAGTTGTCGGCGCACGCGCTCTTTGTCCTCGTCGTGCACGCGATGGTCAATCCAATATCCCAGTACGTTCTCGTATGAAAAGACCTTATCCCTAAGCGAGACGACGGCGCCCAAATCATAATCATCCGCAACTTTTAGGATCTTGGCGGTTCCGCCGTTAACATTCGCCTGGTACACATTGCGATAGTTGCGAGACAGAATGTCGAAAATCGCAAGTTGCTCTTCAAGGTATTGTTCATGCGGGGTCGCCGAGGTTTCCATTCCATACGTCCTTACTTCTGAACGCGACGAGGCGGCGTGCGGCTTGCCTCAAATTAGGCCCCATTCTACCCGCTGGCCCCGTTTTCGCACAGCCGCGCGCGACGCCGCGGGCACCGAGAAGCGAATGCGATTTTGCACGCGCAGGGTTTGCCCAAGCAAATACGGGAATGATACGGAAAGCGTGCGCAAAGAAGGAGAACACATGGACGCCGACAACCAAGCTCATAACCGGTTTCAAGAACCCTCGATAGAAGACGTCACATTTTTATCGACCGACAAGGTGTCGACCATCCATGCGCGCATCTGGTGGCCAGCGGGCGCAAGCGAAACGGCAGGTACGCCCACGACGCCGCGCAACGAGACCTCCGATGCCGATGGCGCCGCGCCACAGCCACGCGGCGTCGTGCAAATCGTTCACGGCATGAGCGAACACGTGCGACGTTACGATGATTTCGCACGGTATCTCTGCGCGCACGGCTGGATCGTCTGCGGCGACGACCACATCGGACACGGACGCTCCGCGCTCCCCGGAAAATTCGGATGCATGCCGGCGCGCGGCGGGGACGTCACCCTCGTAGAGGATGAACATACGCTCCGCACGCTCATGCAAGACAGGGTCGGTACGTGCATACCCTATGTTTTCCTCGGGCATTCGATGGGAAGCTTCATCACACGCGTCTATCTATCGCAACATGCGGACGGGCTCAGTGGCGCCGTTATCTGCGGAACGGGAACGATCCCTACAGCGAAATCAAAGGCGGGGCATGTGCTTTCTCGCCTTATCGCGGCCTTGCGCGGACAAGACCATGTGTCCAAACTGCTCGATACGCTCGGCTCGGGTGGCTACGATAAGGTGGTCTCGAAATCGAACGACGATAGCTGGCTTTCGTACAGTAAGGAAAATGCCGCGGCCTACAGAGCCGACGGCGAATGCGGTTTTGCCTTCAGTGCAGGCGGCTACGCGACGTTGACGGCACTCACCGCTCGAGCATGTTCGCCGTCGTGCGCAGAGGCGGTGTCGCACGACCTGCCGCTCCTCTATATCGCCGGCGACAGCGATCCGGTGGGCGATAACGGCCGCGGCGTTAAAGCAGCTGCAAAACTCGCACGCGATGCAGGCTCTATCGATGTGACCTGCAAGATCTACGAGCATATGCGCCACGAGATATTGAACGAAGACGAGCATTTACGTGTCTACGAAGATCTGATCGCCTGGCTCGACCGGAAATGCCGCTGAACGTCGATGCGCGTTGCGCGTGCCCAAGCTAGAAGCAATGCCATCACCGTATTTCCCGCCATACCAGAGCTCGACATCCACCCCATGTGCAAACGGATGCCCACGCCGCCTTCGACCGTTCACCCTTCTTTACATAAAGCGATACGAGCGGTGTATTAAACTGTTCAACGTTCTTAAACGATACAAACAGCAGGCGTACCGCCGCGATACCCGCAAAAAGGTCGCGACGTCAAACCGTTACGGGAGCTTTGACGGCAATTGATCGATTTGAAGGAAATACTGGTCGCCAACGGCGTGTCCATGCTGTTGATGTGGTTCCTCCTCAGCTGCAGGAGGCAAAATCGAGAAAGCGTCCACGCTGAGGACAAGACGTACGATGCCATGTGCGTGGCAAATCTGCTCGGGGCACTCTTTGAAACCGTCGCCTTTCTCGTAGACGGAAAGGGTTTCGCCGGTGGCATCGTTCTCAATTTCATCGCCAATACACTGTGCTTCCTCGGTACGGTGAGCATCGGCTTGCTTTGGTGCTTTTATGTCGACCTGCGCATCTACAGGAACTACAACAGGACCCGACGCTATGCACGTATCGTGACGATCCCCTGGCTCGTCGAAGTAGCCGCGCTCGCCTACAACTGTTTAGGCACAGGGTTCGTTTTCGGCGTATCCGCGGAGAACGTCTATGCCCGTGGACAGGGTGCGATTATCGGCTACATCTCGCTCATGGTCTACTTCACCTACAGCGTTTATTTAGTGGTCCGTTCGCGCAGACAAGGCATCAACCTGCATTTCTTCCCCATTCAATACTTTGTCGGCCCTTGCCTTGCCGGCGTTCTCATTCAGTTTTTCTTCTACGGCATAACAACCTCGTGGCTGTCGGTCTCTATCGCCATGATCTTCGTGCAGATGCAAACCTATGCCGAAAACCTCTATAAAGACGAGTTGTCGGGACTCTTCAACCGTAGATATTTCGATCGTATGCTCGAAAAGCAACACCTACCGAGCAACGGCTCCCTGCATGGGATCATGCTCGATATCAACGACTTCAAGTCCATCAACGACAGCTTCGGACACAGCATGGGTGATCGTGCAATCTGCGCAATCGGCGATGTGCTTTTCAAGTCGATACCCGATGGCGCGATAGCGATCCGATACGCGGGAGACGAGTTCATCGTCTTGATGCCCGACACCGATGAGGAAATCGCACGCACGACCATGGATGCAATCGCTGGAAATCTCGCCCGCTTCAATAAATCCAAAGCAGAGCCGTTTAGCCTTCATGCCGCTATGGGATACGCAAAGCTCGAATCGGAAGATGACGCAGAGGCGTTCCTCAGGCGCATGGACGAAAAGATGTACAAGGAGAAGCGCGAGTTTCACCTGGCACAGTAACGATGCCCGACGCCGAGCTCTTTGGGACCTAGGTCCTTGCAAGATGAATCTTCCTCCCCTAATTTTTAAGGAGGGAGGTGGTCGCATGTCAAACGGTACCGTTTTATCGGTTTTCACACGGGCACGGCGGGGCCGCCTGGCTCTCGTTTGCGTGAGCATCGCCCTTCTCTATCTTGCATTCGCGATCGCGCTCAACCTTGCTTGGCCGCCCTCAGCGCCCACACCATCTGCCGAGGCTACAGGTGCGCTCGCGCCTATCGACCGCACCGCCCTCAATTGCGTCTTCGGCGTTGCATTCTCGTTCTGGGGCGTCATGGCCTATCTCCGTTGCCTTGACCCACGCATTGCACGTCGCCTTGCTGCCATAGCCATCATCCTCACCCTGTGGCTCTTGGTAGTGACCATCAAGTGGAATATAAGCAACGAGGATCTTGCGCGCTATCTCTGGTACAGCTACTACATCCCCATGGCATGTCTGCCGCCGCTTTGTCTTGCATGCGCTCTCAGATCTGCGGGATTTGCACTTGGCAACGCGATAAAACGACTTAGAAACATCTGCATCGCGGTAGGGGCCCTATTCGCGACGCTTGCGCTCACCAACGATGCCCACCAGCTCTTCTTCATCTTCGACACGCCCACCCCCGGCATAGTCGGTCGCTATGGATACGGTCCCGCCTATTGGATGTTCTTTGCCTATAACATCATTTGCTACCTGGCCTTTTTCTGCGTCTTGTGGCGCTCGAGCAGAAGCGCCCTACGTGGACTCATCGTCCCCGCCGCTACCGTTGCGGCAGCGGGGTTACTCTTTTGCGCAGCTTATGCCATCCGTATCGAATGGGCCGCATCGCTCAATTTCTCGCTCGTATACGGCATCCTCGTCGCGATGACGCTCGAGCTCTGCCTCGACCTAGGGCTTATCCCGTCCGCGCGATCGTTCAAAAAGGTCTTCGACGATCTGCCCTTCGATCTTAAGATCATCTCGCACGATGGCACGCTCTATCGGCAAACCGACGTAGCCGAATCGGCACGCTCGGATGTGATCGACCGTGCAAACAACGATTTATCAAGGTCGTTCACCCTACCGGACCTGCCCGATAGCCTGTTTATCTCTTGGCCGCTTTACGGAGGAGTCGCGCTCCTCACCCAAGACATGAGCGGCCTCAACCAACTCAACCGCATGCTGAGCAAAAAGGGAGCCGATCTTGAACACGATCACCAGGCGCTCGAGCACGATCGGGAACTTACCGAGCTCTTAGCGGAACTCGAAGCCGAATCGCGACTTGTGGATGATATCGACACCGCGCTCTCGCTCTCGATGACCGAGGTCACCGACCTGTTGCAAACCTTGCCCGCCGAGCCCAAGGCACGACGCCGGCAACTCGAGCGCGCTCGCACGCTCGTCGCTTACTGCAAACGAAAAGGATCGCTCGTTCTGGCAGAAGCCGCAGATCCCGAACTTGATCGCGACCGCATTCGCCTCATTGCCAATGAGTTGGCTTGCGACCTACGCGCCGTCGGCATCGACTGCGCCGCCATCGTCAGCCTCGAGCATCCGGTGGCAGCGCAGCAGGCAAGCACCCTCTACGATTGCATCTACGATTTGGCTTTCACGGCTTTTGATTGCTCCGCGCCCGTGCTCATCTATCACCTTAGCGAACGCAGCGACGGTCTGGTCGAACTACGCGCTCATTTGCAATCCGATGACGACGAAAACCTGAGCTCCTCCCCTCGAACACAGGCCCTGCGCCGTCGCCTGGACGCCTGCGATGTCATATACGCGCTTACCGGTGATATAGGCCAGCTGGTGCTCATCGCCCGCGTGAAGGGCGGCGACACGCCATGACGAGCCTTTTGCTGCTTAACGAGCCGTGCCTGGTACTTATCGTCGCAGGCGAGTTCATATGCACCAGCCTCGAGGTCGTGCACTTGTTCCTGGTCGCGTTTCAGGCGTCTCGGGAATCAAGGGGGCGCCTGTGCTGCCTCGAGACGGCCGCGCTGCTCCATTTATCCCTCGCACTGATTCTCACCGTCGGCGCCGGATTGATCGGCGCGCCGATCTTGGCCTGGGCGCTCGCCTCATTCCGCTCTTTTGGCGCGCTATGGCTTAATGCGGCGCTTGCCTTGATGACGGCCATGCTCGCCCTGCGATCGGGGCGTCCCGATTTTCTGATCGACGCCCTATTCATGGGATTCTGCACGCCACCAGCTATCACCGCCCTGGGCATTTATTGGAATGCTATCGCCCTGATCGATATCACCTGGTTCCTGTTTCGGGGGCTTTCCGGAATCTCCCGCGACCTCGTAAGGCGCTCGGAAGGCCTCTCCGAGCTCAGCTGCGCGGAAGCACTGATGGGCATGCCCATGGGCCTGCTGATTATCGGCCCTACGGGCGGTTCGAGCTTCATGAACACGAAGATGAGGGAGTGCCTTTCCTCCCTGGAGCTGCCATGCGACCTCGGCGATCAGACTCTTTTATGGTCGCATCTTTCCACGCTCGGGCGCGATCTGCCCACCGAAGCGAGCTCATTGGATGCACCCGAAGCACTTTTAGAGAGCGGAGATCGTCTGCTGGTAGACCTTCCCAACGGAAGAACCTGGCTGTTTGCCCACGATACGACCGGAGGGCATCGGCACCTGAACAGAATCGTGTGCCTTGACGTCACCGACGCAACACGCGCCAATGCAGAGCTCAGCAGAACGAACCGCGAGCTTGAGATTGCGGCCGGCGAACTTAGGGCCCATCTTGCCGATCTCGGACGCGCCGCCGAAACCTCCGCCTACCTTCGCATGCGTTCACGCGTTCACGATGTCGTGGGTCAGCGCCTCTCGATTCTCCACCGCTATCTCGAAATGGATATGACCGATCCCGATTCGGTTGCCGAACTCGGACGCCTTCTTTCGTCCGTCATGGTTGATCTGCGGCGCGGTGAAGACGCCGATGCCAAAACGGAGCTTGAAGCCATCGTTAACGCCTTTGCGCTGGCAGGCATAACCATCGAGATACACGGCGACCTACCTGAAGGGCGCATCGGCATCGCCTTCGCACGGATCATCCGCGAAGCATGCACCAACTCGTGCCGCCATGCCCATGCCAAGCGCGTTTTTGTCACGCTGGCAGATGTCGAAGACAGACACAAGCAGCTCACCGTTACCGATGACGGGGCGGCGCCATCAGACGCGATGGTCGAACGCGGCGGCATCACCGGTATGCGCCGCGAAATCGAATCTCTGGGCGGTATAGTGAAAATCGAGCCCCGTCCCACATTCACGATACGTGCCGAGGTTCCCGTGAAAGGCGCATCCCGATGATTGAGATCCTGCTTGTAGAAGACCAAGCGATGCTGCGCGAGAGCTTGGCCTGCGCGATCAACAACCAAGAAGACATGCACGTCGCCGCCAGTCTCGCAGATGCCGCCGAGGCACCGGAGCACACGGCAGAACTCGGATGCGACCTTGTGCTCATGGACGTCTGCACCGAAAACGGCTCCAACGGCATCGTTGCAGCGCAACGCATCAAAGAGGCCGACCCAGCCGTACGCGTGGTTATCATGACGGGCATGCCCGAGGTCACCTTCGTCGACCAGGCGAAGGCCGCCGGCGTGGATAGTTTCGTCTACAAAAACGTCGGTATCGACGAGCTCATGGCCGTTATCCGTTCCACGGCCTTGGGCTACCAGACCTTTCCCAAGGCGCCCGAGTCGATCTTTTCCGGTACGGCCGCGCTCACCGATGTGGAGGTGCAGATCCTCCGCCTAGTATGCGAAGCCAAGACCCGCAAGGAGATCGCCGCCGAGCTCTACATGAGCGAAGGCACCGTCAAACGCCGCATCGGCGAGATCCTCGCTAAGACCGGCTATGACAATATCCTGCGCCTCGCGGTTCATGCCGTGGCCGAAGGCAATATCGTACCGGGCTTGGATAGCGAGCAATAACCACGGCAATCTCCCGTTCGCCCAGCGCGCACGATAACGCCCACGACAGCAAACGGCCGGAGAGGTCTCCCTCCCCGGCCGCTTTCCAGTCAACGCGCCCGGTTTGCAGGATCCCGGCACCCGAGTCATTTGCCGAGACCCCTTTTGCACCGAAACCCACGCTATGGGATGTTGACCTCATAGACACCGAGGTCGTTGAAGGTCATGGTGTCGTAGATGGTGAGCGTGAAGTTGATGTCCTTCAGCTCGTCGATGGTGGTGACCCCGTCGAAGGCGACGACCTCGTTAGCCGTTTCCCCTGCGTTGACGTCGGCATAGTAGTAGATCTCATACGTTCCGCCGTTTACGGAGGCGTCAGCGAGCGTGTGCGACGCGAAGCGCTCGCCGGACTTGTTGGTGATGGCGAGCTCGATGCCGCCCATGCCGTTCTCGTCAACCACGCGGGCGACCGCGGTGATGGTCGCGACCTCGTCGTCGGCGATGGTGATGGGCGAATCGAGAGCCACGCGCTCGGTCTCGACCTCGGTACCGGCCTCGGCCTCCTTCATGGCCTTTCGATCTTCTTTGACCTTCTTCGCCAGGGAGTCCTTGCCCTTCTTGAAAGTAAGGCTCTCGTCATCCTCACCCGATGCGGTCAGGCTATCGCCCGAAAGCTTCAGCGTGATCTTATCGTCACCGAACTTCGCGGTCGATTTGTCCGCATTCCACGTTCCATCTTCAACGTCGCCAAAGAGGTCGAGCGTCGCCTTGCCGTCCTCACCCAGATGCAAGATGCACCGAAGGTCCTCGTCGGCCATGGCCTTCACCATATTCTCGGTGATCTCCTCACCACCTGAGGTACCGCCCGTAAGCTCCCAATAGCCGACCATGTTCGCGCTCGTGCCACCTGAACCCGACGAGCAGCCGACAAGCGTCGCGAGCGCGCATAGCGCCGTGGCAAACAGGATGTTGATCTTCTTCATGGCGTGCTCCTCTCTCACACAGCCTTGCTGACTTTTCGCTATGGACGCTTACTCCCGCAGCTCGAGCAGAAGTTACCCGTGTTCTGGGTGCCGCAGCTGGTGCAGAACCAGGGGCCAGCCGCTTCGGGCCTAGGGTTACCGCAATTGCCACAGAACTTTCCGGTGTTCTGAGCGCCACACGAGCAGGTCCAAGCACCGGTCGCTGCAGGCGTTGCCTGAGCCGGAGCCGCCGCGCCCGCAACCACGCCGCCCGCCTGAGGCTGAGCTGCCGCCTGCTGCTGTGAGGCCTGACCGAAAAGCTGCGCGGCGTTCATGCCTCCCATGCCACCCGCCATGCCCATGCCCATGAAACCCATGGCGGCGCCCGCAGGATTCGCCGCCGCAGTGCGCATGGCATCGCTCTGCGCCGAGGCGATATTGGCTGCAGCCATGGCGGGATTGGCCATCACGGCAGCCTTCTGCAGGTCGCGGATCATCTGTTCCTGGTCCTCGGGAGCCGAGATGGTGTTCACACCGAAGGCAGCGATCTCGATACCGCGGCGCTCTTTCCAATCATGGGAAAGCTCGGTGTTCAGCGCGTCGGCAAGCTCTTTGGTATGGGCGGGTACGGCGCTGTAGCGGATACCCATCTCGCTGATACGTGCAAAGGCAGGCTGAAGCGCGGTGAGCAACTCGCTCTTGAGTTGCGAATCGATAAGATCGCGCGTATAAACATCCTCGATATTGCCGCAGACATTCTTGTAGAACATGAGCGGATCGATGAGCTTGTAGGAATACTCGCCGTTGCAGCGCACGGTGATATCGACGTCCAGGCCTATCTTCTCATCGACCACACGGAAGGGCACGGGACTTGCGGTGCCGTACTTATTACCCACGATCTCCTTGGTGTTGAAATAGTAAACGCGTTGGTCCTTGCCGGCGTCTCCACCGAAGGTGAAACGACGTCCCACCTGCTCGAAGGATTTCTTAATCGTCTCGCCGAGCTTGCCCGAAAAGACCGAGGGCTCGGTACCGGTGTCGTAGACGAACTCGCCCGGCTCGGCGCACACGTCGACGACTTTGCCGTTCTCAACGATCATCATGCACTGACCATCCGCCACCGCCACGATGGAGCCGTCTGAGATAATGTTGCTTTCGCCCTTGTTGTTGGAGCTACGTTTACCTGTACGCTTTTGTCCCTTGGCAACAAGCGTTTCGGCGTCCAGGGCCTCGCAATAAAAGTACTCGCGCCATTGATCGGCAAGTACACCGCCAGCCGCCCCGATACCCGCTTTCAGAAGTCCCATGGCTTTCTCCTTTCGCTCGGTACTGTTTTTCTAAATCGCCATCGCATGCCACGCCTTGCGTAGCAATGCACGCCCCTCAGCTAGTCCTTCTTGGTCTTCTCGTGATGAATGCGCTCGGTGGTGGTATGCGTGAAGGTGTCCTGTCTGCGCGTGATGTCGACCGATGCGGCGTCGAGATAGGTATCGGCCTCCGTGGCCTCGATCGCGCTCTTCATTTGACCGGTCAGAATCGCGCAGACAACGAACGCCACCACCAGCGGCGCCAACAACATGAAGCCCCATTGCAAAGCCGGTTCGTTCTCGGAGAGGAACCCGGCGAAATTCACCGCGACGAAGCAGAGGGCGAAGAGCACGGCGAAGATTCCGGCACCGATGAGCGCACGCTTCTTCTTATCTACCGGCAAATCGCCCACAAGGCGGCCGGTCTGACCGTTCATAGCGAAGAGGAATTGCTCGCCTTCCCACATGATGCCGAGCATCCATACGGGCATGAGCGCATAGACCGGATCGGCCCAGTCCTTCTTGACCTTGCAGCTTTCGCAGATAACAGAGTCGTAACCCACAACCGTGTTCTCAAGCGCGCGACGAACGCTTACATCGATGCGGCCCTTTGCCCGACCCCTGCAGGTCTCGGCATCTTCGTCGTAGCGGTTCGCCACAAACCCGGGCATATAAGCCACCGAATACGGCACAAGCGCGCTGTAGTCAAATGGCTCGATAGCATCCATATGGGCATCGGGCATCTTGCTCGAGCCATCTACCGGGATACGCGTGAACGACATGGCGCCCTCGCGCTCGACATTGAAATGATCGGTCTCGATAACCTCGTCATCGCCCTCGCGATGCCGGCGCGTGCGCGTGGCCTCAAATGTCGCCCTACCCGTGGCGTTGGCATCCATGAGCCAGAAGGGCACGTAAACACCTTGGACCTCTTTGATCCTGTTGCCGCCCGCAAAGCTCTTGGGGAGCAATATCTTGCCCTGGTAGTGTTCGGCGAGTGCCCGCTCGGCCGCCTTGCGATCGAGCTTGAAGGGAATCACAAGATCGGGACGGAACTCACCCGCAAAGCGACCGGCCGCGACAACGGGATTACCGCAGTAGGGGCACTCTGAGACCGCCGTGGTGTCGTCGCAAACAAGTTCGGCTCCGCACGACGAGCATACATAGGCACCGTTGAGGGCGGCGGCATCCGCTGCACCCTCCGTCGCATTCGACGCATCGACTGTTGCAGCCTGGGCTTTCCCCTCAGCCGCTTGTTGCTTGTCTGCGTAGCGCGCCTCGATATCGGCGAGCGCAAACTCCGAGTCGCAATGATCGCAGACGAGCAACGCCTTCGTGCCGTCATAGCGCAGGGGGCCTCCGCATGCCGGACATTGGTAGTTGACGCTCTCGAGACCCATGGCCGTCTCCTTTCCTCGTCATCGAGCTTCCTTTCAGCTCAAATTCTGAGGAAAAGTAACGGGCCGCGGAATGTCCCCGCGGCCCGCATGAACGCATTCCATGGGACATCGGTCCCAATCTTTTCGTCTACCGCAAACGTATACGTCTACCAGCTACGATACAAGCAAGCCCTGTCAAAACCAGAAGAAGGACCACTGCGACACACGGCGCGGAATCATCCCCCGTTGTAGGCAGCGCGCTACGCTTGGCCACCGCAGTCGTCTTGGTTTCAGTCGTCTTGGTTTCAGTCACCGTGGTTTGCGATGTGTCCTTCTTGTCCGACTTGCCGCTAGGAGTCGGAGTCGGCTTAGGCTCAGGTTCGGGTGTCGGAGTCGGCTCGGGTTCGGGCGTCGGCTCGGTATCCTTTTTCCACTGCGCGTAAAGCGTGATGCTCTTGCCCGGATCAGCCAAGTCGCTTACCTCAGCCTGATCGTCGTAGGCCGTACCGGACCCGTCGGCTTTGGTGTTCCAGCCGGCAAAGGTGTAGCCAACGCGCATGAACCCACATGCGTTCAGGGCAACCTTCTCGCTGCACAGAATCTGCTGCGCAGCCATCTCGCCAGTTGCATCGTCGGCATTCGCGTCGAAGGCAACCGTGTAGGAGGGATCCGGATCCTCCCACTGCGCGTAGAGCACGATGGACGCATCTTGGGTGTCACACAGGCTCTGAACGCTCTGCTCGTCCGCAAACGCCGTGCCCGAACCGTCGCGGCTCGTGTTCCACCCCAGGAACTTTGAATCCGCCAGGTCCTCGTTCTCGAATGTAAAGGTACAGGGCGGCAGGTTGAATGCCCGACCGTAGTCGACCTCGAGCGACTGCATGGCCACGCCGCCGCCAAAATTCGCATCGAAGTGCATAAAGTAGGTGATGGGCTTCCACTGAGCGTAGAGCGTGACGGTGGCCGAAACCCCACTCAGGCCCCCGACGCTCGCCTCGTCCTTGTAGGCGGTGCCGGAACCGTCGGCCGCCGTGTTCCATCCCGCAAAGGCATATCCCGTGCGCGCGAACGCATTGGCCGTGAGTTTTGCGGACTCCCCATACGTGAACTTTTGATCGTCCATGGAGCCCGTCGCGTCCGAAGCGTTAGCGTCAAACGATACGGAATACTCGATCGGCTTGGCATCGGCGCGTATGACCTGCGATTGTCGGATCCAGATAGTCGTCGGATTTGCGGTCGCGCTCGACCCCTGCGCAAAGTCAACACGTCGGCCGAGAGCGCTCCAGCGATCGAACGCATTGCCCTGACCGGTCTCGCGCGCCGTCAACGTTACCGGCGACTCTTCGACATAGACCGTATCGCCGCCGATCACCGCGGATTTCTCACCCGAAACATCGACATCGGCGAGATTGTCGTCGCAGCGCGCGCTCAGCGTGCAGTAGCTCACGAGCTCAACGCACGCAGGCATGACTCCGTAATAAACGATCGCACCGGTATCTTTGCCATCGAGGTAAACATCGTATATCCCCGCAGGAATAGTGCCACCGGTGCTCGTTTCCTCCTTTACCCGGTAGTACGTGAGGTCGTCTGTCGTCACTTCCTCATACGGTGCAAACGCGGTCTCACCGTTCACGAGGGTAAGACGCGATGCCAGGCCGCTCACAACCTGCCCATCCTTGGTCACGACAACCGCCGCACGGTTCCCCTCGGTCTCGGGTACCCATACGGCACGCAGCGTCAATCCAACAGGAGAGGCGGATTCATCGAGGTAGATGCTGCCATCCTCATTCTTTTGACAAAGATCGAATACCACTCCTCCGTCAGCGATAAGGCTCCCCGCGGTCGAAACAACCTGCCAACCGGCAAAGGCATAGCCCTCGTTGTCGAAGGTCTGCAAAGGAAGCTCGCACGCCTCGCCGATACGAAGCGTCAGCGACGACATGGTGCCCGTCGCCACGGTGCTGCCCTTGTCAAAAGACACCGTATAGGTCTTGGGCTTCCACTGGGCATAGAGCGTGATCGTCTCGCCGTCCTTGTCCGCAAAATTCGCGTACGGATCCCCCTGCACGCATCTCCTGCCCGAGCCATCGGCCTTGGTGTTCCAGCAGAGGAACTCGTAGCCGGCGAGCGCGATCGTCGAACCTTCACCGATCAGATAGGCTTGCTCGTTCTCGCCTTGTATGTCGTCCGGCAGCTCGCCCGTAAAGCCGCCGCTGGCACTGCTCGGCACATTTGCATCGTAGTGGAGCGTATAACGGTACTCGCGCGTATGCGCATAGAGCGTGTAGTCGCCGCCGCCCGAGGCACCGGCACCCTTGTTGTACACCCAAGTCCGGGCGTCTTCTGCGGTCAGGCGTTCGCCATTGGCAACGACATCTTGTCCGAGCTTTCCGTCGGGCTCCAAGACGACATTGTTCGAGTTGCCGGAGCCGGCCACGTAATATTCGACCACCTTATAGGGAACGACGGCGTTATCGAGGTTGACGACCCCTCCACCATAGATGGCATCGGCACTGCCCTCGGTGCCGCCCCTCTCGGTCTTGAGCACAAGATGGGTCGAAGGCCAGAACGTTGCCGTGCCGCCCGTTTTAGCCTCTCCCGAATAGACGACGTCACGCCCATCGATATGCGCCGTCATCCGGCTCAAGGTCGCACCGGAGTTCACCCAGGGGTAGAACACGACATCCTTGTCGCCGTCCGCATCGCGCATCTTAGACATGCTCACGGCCAAGACATCGTGCATGCCGTAGCTCCCGGAGAGGCCCGCGAGCTCTGTCGCGCCGTCGCTCAGATCCACCACGGCATCGGACTGGCCGCCAAGCGTAACGAACATCGGCTTGACCTCTTGGCCGGCCGCGTTCTTGGGCGTCACCTGGAACGTGCCGATGTTCTCGCTGGAGTTCGAAGCACTCGTCAAGATCGACCCGCCCGTGATGGTGGCGGAGAAATACTCGGATTTTTTGGTGCCGTAATTGTTGCCATGGCTTCCGAAGGCACTCGCCTTGCTGCCGCCTACGGCCAAGATGGTTCCGCCGCTGATGTCGACCGAGACATAAGGGTTCCTAAAGGCGGCATAGCCACCGCCGCCGATAGCATGCTCGTGCTTTGCCAGCGCATACGCACGCACCGTTCCGCCCGAGATCGAGATGTTCCAGCGCCCGGCTCCGTGCTCGTCGTTGCCGATGGCGGGCGCACTCTCCTCTCCGCCGTAAGCGGTGATATCTCCGCCGGTAATAACAATCGACTTGCACAGGTACTTTGCGCTGCAGCTCTCGTGCGGCGCACCGTTTCCTATGCCGCACCCGTTTTTTCCACCGCGAGCCTCGACGGTGCCGTCGGAGATCTTGATGGATTCGAGCGTTGCCATTCCCGCGCCACCGATACCGGCGCCCAAGCTACCTCCTTGGGCATACACGGTTCCACCTTGGATGGAGATGGAGCCGCTATCCTCCCCAAGCTCGTCCCTTCCGCAACCGATGCCGGCTCCGCCATCCGCTCCATCGCCATAGGCTTTTACCGAACCGCCCTTGACGGCAATGTTTTGCATGGTCCCATTGAGACCGCTCCCGATACCGGCACCGCCGCCCGCGCCATGCGCCTCGATCTCCGCCGCGCCCTCAATGGTGATGCCGTCGACACTGCTGCCGTTGGCGCCGCCGATACCCGCAGCGCCACTTCCTCCCGTCGCGATGATCTTACCGCCCCTAAACACAAGATTGCCCGCAACCCCATCGGGGTTCGCCTTGTAGCCCGCACCGATTCCCGCAGAACGGCTGTCATCGCTCGCCTTTGCCGTGATGCTGCCCGGGTTCTCGGTATCAGCAGTCGAGAACACAAGCTCTGTCGATATGCCGTCTTTTTGAATGGGCGCACAACCCTTATAGCTGGCAAGCTCCACCTGCGCAGCCACCTCGGTGATGATGTTGACGGTCCCGCCGTTGTCCTCGATCTTGATGGACGGACATGAGACCCCTTCGTTCGCCTTGGCCTCCGGCGTCATCTTCAAACCGTCGGCGAGATACAGGTCGACCCCGCCGACCTGCACATCAACCCACGCACTGGAGCTCTCGCCAACCAAGCGATATGCCCCCGACTCGGTGATTTCGATTTTGGTGTTGGAACCGCTGCCGCTGATGTCGATGGTGTTGATGTCATCAGCGTAAGCCGGCGCGGCAACGGCAAGCAGGGCGCAAAGACAGAGCGCAATCAAAGCGCACGACGCAAGTAGGCGCCGCATGGCACGCTCCGAAAGATTTAGGCGAGTCGAATCGATTGCAGCCTCATACATGTGGATCCCTCACAGACAAACGCATGGTTACGTCTATCGTGAGGCCACACCCGCCGTATCGGTAGTGCCGTTTGAGGGGCAAATCGGCTAAATGCCGTGGCGAGCCTCATACCTCAGACACTCCGCCGCCTTTCAACCGAGCCTGCCTCCGGTTGCACGCGCCCCGAACGACCTTGCTCGGGCACATGCAGCATCCCGAGTCGTTCGTCCGCTCAAGATGCCCGCGAAAAATGGTATGAGCGCTATCGCAGCATACGTGCTGCGAGCTCAGCTCGGCTGGAGATTCCCAGCTTGGCATAAGCACTCGAGAGACGGTTCTTGACCGTACCTGCGGAGATGCCCATGTGACGCGCGATCTCAGCATTCGTCCAATCGCGGCAGGCAAGCATGCAGATGGCGAACTCCGTGGTCGTAAGGTCGTCGGCAACGTCTTCGCCCGAATCGGGATTGTGGATACGCCGCCAGCCGTAGCTAAAGCGGTAGGTGATCTCGATCACGCGGGCGAAATCCTCAGGGTAATCGTTCTTAAGACAGATCTCGATAAGCCCCTGAAGCAAGCCGTGGTGCTCACCGATAAGCTCAACGAGCCCATCGGGGCGCGCGATCTCCCATCCGGCCATAAAGTGCAGCTTTGCCGTATCGACCTCTTTGAGGCTCATGGACGCCATCGATGCGACCAGATGCAGGAACAGTTCCGATATGGGGTAGCTCCCCTGCTTCATGGCGAGCGCGTTCTCGGCAGCTCCCAGGCAGCGCCCGTATTGTCCGCGCAGATAGTAAGCGTGCGCCATCACGTAACTCGCAAAGAGACGCAATCCCTCGGGCAGATACGCTGCCAGCGGAAAGAACTCATCAAGCGTGTAAGGCGCAGGTAGATGCAGCAGCACACTTGATGCCGACGCAAACAGGATGTGCGCAGCGTGCACCGTCGAATCGTCCTCCGTTCCGCTGTCATCCAAAAGCCTTGTCAGACATGCACGGGCATCTGCGATCCGATTGAGCGAGAGGTTGGCATATCCGCTGATAAAACAGGCCGAATAACGCAACGCAGGGTCATCGGCGTCGAGGTACGGAGCGGCCGCTTGAGCTGCCTCGCCTTCAAGTCCCCGAAAGTATAGGGCCTCTGCACGGGCGATGGCGCGCGAGCCGTCATCGGAGATAGAAGCGACCGCATCATCGATTTGCCCCGGATCAAAAGCCGTGCACATCAACGGCATCGGAACTCGCACGTCGGCCCCGCCTTCCCATTGGATCCCATCTGGCTAATTCAAAACTCGAACACGAGCGCACGGGCCAGCCCTAACAGGGCCGGCCCGTTTCGCCTATGCGCACATCATAGCGATGTCGACCTCAAGCTTGCCCGTCAACAACAATCGTCACGCTGCGCGATCCGCGGCCGAAGGAAACTACTTTCCCAGCAGCGCCTTACCCATGGCATCGGCCTGCAGGATCGCCGCATGAAGCTCGACGGGCTGAACATCGCCCGCGAGATTGTGGATCGTTTCGCCGGCAATGCATGCAGCCTCGGCGACCTTCCACACCTGCTCATCCGTGGTCACGCCAACTTCCTCGAGCGTGACAGGCAATCCCACCTCAAGACAGAAGTCCTGAACCTCGCGAACCTCAGAGGCAGGGACGCCTTCAAGAACCAGCTGGACGATGGTGCCAAACGCGACACAACAGCCGTGATCGGCATGATCGATACCGAGCGAGGTCACGCCGTTGTAGAAAGAGTGCGCAGCCGCACAGTTGACGTTATCTGCACCAACACCGGAGAGATACACGTTGGCCTCGACGATATTCTCAAGCGCGGGGGTAACGACGCCCAGCTTGCAGGCCTCAATCGCCTGCGCGCCGTAATCGCGCAGAGTCTCGTAGCACAGACGGGCAAGCGCCATGCCGGCACGCGTGATGCCCGTGCCCTCGAGGCTCGCCGACTCGGTACGGATGGAAGCACGACCCTCAAAATAGGTTCCAAGCGCATCGCCCATACCGGCGATAAGGAACTTGACCGGCGCCTGGGCGATAACGGTCGTATCCACCAGAACTGCATCGGGGTTCGTCGGATAGAAAAGGTACTTCGAGAAGCTGTGGTCGTCGTTGTAGATAACCGAAAGCCCCGTGCAGGGAGCGTCGGTCGCGGCCACGGTCGGAACGATCACGATATGCACGCCTGCATAGTAGGCAGTGGCTTTCGCGGTGTCCACGGCGCTGCCGCCGCCCACCGCGACAACGGCATCGATTTTGTCCTCCTCGACGATAGCCTTCATACGGTCGATCTCGCTGTAGCTCGAAATACCGCGAAAGACCTCGTAGCGACGGTAGTCATCCCGGTCGCCAAAGCTCTGCTCAAGCTTGTCGTGACAGCTCTTATATCCGCTGTTCGAGCAGACGAAGAGCCAGCGGGTGCCCATATAGCCCATCTCGTCCCAAAACTTAAGCGTGGCATCGCGACCCTGCACGTACTTGAGCGGTTCGCGCATTGCCCTCAGTCGTCCCATCATGATGAAACCCCTCTCTCGTGGGTGTAACGACAAACCGATTGTAGTACTCAAAAGAATGAGTGGACAGAGGGCCTGATAAGTAACCAGCCTACGAGGATCGCTTGTCCTCGTACATCGCGCGGTCGGCAAGCGCGAACGCCTCGGCGAAGGGCAATGAGTCGTCCTCGACCGTATGAGAACCAAAGGCAACCCTGAGCGTGAGGATGCTATCGCTCTTCCTCGCCAGGGCCCGTCTCAGCTCTCCGATAAGAGCTTTAGCCGCAGCGGCATCAAAGCCAGGACAAAAGATGAGGAACTCATCGCCACCGGTTCGTACGGGAACGCATCTCTCGGGCACGTTCTCTTTAAAGACCCCGGCAACCCTGCGCAGGAGCAGGTCACCGTACTCATGACCCAGCGTATCGTTGACTTCCTTGAGATTGTTGCAGTCGGCAACGATCAGGCTCACCGGAAAATCGCTGTCGGATACGTCGATGCGGTCGCGCGCCGCAAGATAGTTCCTGTTGTAAAGGTCCGTCAGCTGGTCATGAAACGCCAGTTCCTCGATTTTATGCTCTAGGTTGACGCGCTCGGTGACATCGTTCACCACGCCGACGATACCAACGATGACGCCGTCGCGAATCACGGGTTCCTTCTTGATCTCGTAGAAAAGCGAACCCGACTCGAACGGAAACTCGCTGATGTATTCGCTGCCCTCGCCCGTCGCCAGGATCTTCTTGTCGTCCTCGTAATACAGGCGGCCAAGATCGGGGAATTTCTGAATCTCCAGGTCCGTCTTTCCGATAATGCTATGCTCCGCACCCCCGTTAACTGCTTCGCAGATCTCGGTGACAAAGCGGTACCTGCACTCGGTGTCCTTGAAGAAGATGTTCGCCGGAGCGGCATCCAAGTAGCTCAGGATCTCTCCATCGCCCAATCTTCCCTCATCACGCATCGCGTTCGCTCCCCCTGCTTAATGGAAACAGCCGTCCGGGCACAGCCCAAACACTGACCTCTAATTGTACGGAAACGTCATGGCTTAACCCCGCAACAGGGTGATTTCGGCGGCATAACCGTCCAGCTCGTTGGGAGTCTCGAGAATGAAGGGCAGGTCGCGGAGCTGCGGATGGCGGACGATGCGAGCAAAGGCCTCGGTGCCGATAAAGCCCTCGCCGATCTTCTCGTGGCGGTCCTTGTGCGCCCCGCACGGATTCTTGGAGTCGTTAAGATGCACGGCACGCAGGCGGTCGATGCCCACCACGCGGTCGAACTCGGAAAGGACGCCGTCCAAGTCGCCCACGATGTCGTAGCCGCCGTCGTGCACATGGCAGGTATCGAGGCACACGCCCAGATGGTCACTGAGCTCGACGCGTTCGATGATGGCCGCCAGCTCCTCAAAGGTCCGGCCCACCTCGGTGCCTTTACCGGCCATGGTCTCAAGCAGCACCGTCGTGGTCTGATGGGGATGCAGTACCTCGTTGAGCAGGGCGGATATGAGCTCGATACCCTTCTCGACCCCTTGTTTCACGTGGCTTCCTGGGTGGAAGTTGTAATAGTTGCCCGGCACGGCCTCCATGCGTAGCAGGTCATCGGCCATGCACTCGCGGGCGAACTCGCGGGCACGTTCTTTATCCGAGCAGGGGTTGAGCGTGTAGGGCGCATGGGCGACCAACTTGCCAAAGCCATTGGCAGCCATAAGGTCGCGCAGCGCCGCCGCGTCGGTCGGATCGATCACCTTGGCCGCGCCACCGCGCGGGTTGCGCGTGAAAAACGCGAAGGTGTTCGCGCCGATCGACAAGGCCGTCTGGCCCATGGCGAGAAACCCCTTTGACGTGGACAGATGGCATCCGATGGTCAGCATGTGTTCTCCCTTATCTACAAAGGCGCAGTTAAAGCCGGCTGCATCCCGGTTTTAAAAGTCCTCGTTATTAGCCACAAAGTCAACG
>CAVGWH010000006.1:0-18190 GCA_963633065.1 Oribacterium sp. | reverse complement strand
CGCCGAGACCATGGCAGGCCTCTCCGGCACCCGCATCCACGAGTAGGCGTACCCGCGGATTTCTCCTCTGATATAGGCGAGCTCTTATGTCTCCTGTGTAACCCATGAGCTCGCCTAGGGTTTAACCACACCCATAGCCTCTCTCTCGACCCCGCATCTGCGACTGCAGGTGCGGGGTTTCGTTTTGGTAATGCGCTGTGGGCTTTTTGGCGACTGCTTCTTATTTTCTGGCACAATCTAAAAACGCGGTAAGGATGAGCGAGGAAGGCCGTCATGAAAGAACTTATTTTCTTCTACGGAATCTTTTTCATTCTGGCATGCATGCTTGCCGTGTGCGTTTGCGTGTGCGCTTACCTTGTTTCGCATCGTCGCGTCCATCTTGCGTCCGCTTCCTTTTTTCTCTTCGATCTATTCGAAAGCGCGCTTGTCATGCTCGACGAATACTTGGGGGAGAAGACGCTCATCGATTTCTCGGCTCGAGTTTTTCCTATGACGCACATGCACATCAAGCTTGTGCTGTCTGTTGGGCTTATTGCGAGCTTTTGGTTTGTGATTCTCTACTTCACCGATCGCAAGGTTTCCAAACGCTCGGCTGTGCCTGTTGTTATTTTCGCCTTTGCCCAGGTGCTTTCGTTGCTTGTGCCGGGTGACAATCTTCGCCAGTTTATTTTTTACGGACTGCGCTCGGTGTTCATGCTGGGCTGCCTGGCGCTTGTCGCCTTTACCTATGCACGCACGAAAGACGAAGGCCTGAAGAACTACTTGCGTCATTTTAAGAAGATGATCATCGCGCTCACCCTGCTGATCCTTCTGGTGCTCTTCGAGGACGCCTGCCATTTGGTGCTGCCTTATGATTATTGCCACTTTTTCTTGAGTGCCTCGATGCGCGATGGCTTGGATTACGTTTATTTTTCCGCTGGACGCAATATGGCTGAAAACGTCATGACGCTGCTTTTGATGGTCTATGCCGTTCGCTCTTGCGCTCAGGTACTCTCGCTGCGCTTCAATGAGCCTCCCACAACCGAAAGCTCGCGTGCTAAACAGCTCGCTGAGGTTCAGTTTGCGCGGTTCTGTGAGGAATGTACTATTTCCGAGCGTGAGCGGGATGTGCTTGAGAAGATGTTGGAGGGCAAGGCCAACCGTCAGATCGCTGAGGAGCTCTATATTTCGATCGGAACGGTTAAGGCTCACGTACATGCCATCTACCGCAAGTGCGACGTGTCATCCCGCGACGAGCTGCTTCAGAAGTTTTGGGAGCAATAATCGCTTGCCATTAAATATGCAGGTGGCGGGCCTAATCCTTAGGGGTTAGTGCGGGTCTATATACCGTCTGCCCCCTTTAACCCGCGTATTATCTATCTAATCTTTCGGCTTTCACGGTATTCATCAAGAAATGGACTCGCGCAAGGGGTGCGAGCGTACCGGAAGGTGGAAGATATGAACGCCATCAATCAGCCTGTTTCTCGAAGGGGCTTCGTGGGTCTTGGTGCCCTGGGAGCTGCCGCCGCAACCATCGGAGCAGCGGGCTGCTCCTCAACCAACTCGACTGGCTCTGCCTCGGGCAGCGCGGCTGCGAGCAGCAAAGCCACGATCGCCTTCAAGAACGGCACCGTTCAGACCATGGTGGCCGAGGGCGATACCGCGGCTGCCATGGCGATCCGCGATAATAAGATCGTCTACGTTGGCGATGAGTCGGGTCTCGATGATTACATCGGCGACGACACCGATGTAATCGATCTCGACGGTGGCATGGTCATCCCCGGTTTCATGGACGGGCATATCCACGCGCCGGGCGACTGGGTCACCAAGCTCTATGAGATCGATCTTTCCAAGGGCTCCACGATCAAGGAGTATAAGAAGATCATCAAGGAGTTCGTCGATGCTCACCCCGACGATGACGCCTATACCGGCCATCCGTTCATGATCAACGCCTTCGCGCAGGATGACGGCACCAACCCCGGCCCCAACAAGGAGATCCTCGATAAGATCTGCTCTGATAAACCCATCCAGCTCTTTGACGTGTCACATCATTCGTGTTGGGTCAACTCCAAGGCGCTCGAGATGGCGGGCATTACCGACGATACGGCCAACCCCACAGGCGGCATCATCACGCGCGACGCCAACGGCGAGGCAACGGGTTACCTTATCGACTCGGCTGCCAACTTGGTGTCCGATGTCGTTGAGGTGAAGCATACCGATAAGCAGTACCTCAAGGCCATCAAGAAGTACCAGGAGGCTGCTGCGAAGTACGGTATCACCGGCATCACCAACCTCACTGCGGTAAGCACGAAGTTCTATCGCGACCTTGAGAAGAAGGGCGAGCTCAACTTGCGCATGCGCGTGCTTCCCACCATCACGCCGGGCATGACGACCGACGAGGCCGTGAAGACGGTCAAGGATCTCAAGAAATACGAGAGCGATATGATCTCGACGGGCACCGCCAAGATCTTCTCCGACGGCGTCACCGAAGGCGGCAGCGCTGTTATGCTCGAGCCTTATACCGAGGCCGCTGGCAAGGGTGATGGCTGGTATGGCGAGTCCGTGTGGGATCAGCAGGAGTTCTCGAACATGGTCGTCGCGCTCGACAAGGCGGGCGTGCAGGTGCACGTCCATGCCATCGGTGACGGCGCAGTGCACAACACGCTCGATGCCTACGAACGTGCGATCAGCGAGAACGGCGCGCGTGACGATCGCCGTAATACCATGACGCACGTTTGCGCGGTAACCGATGAGGACATCCAGCGTATCGCCGACATGGATGTGATCTGCGCGTTGCAGTTCCTCTGGATGTACTACGACTCCCTCTGCGAGCTCGAGGTGGCCTTCGTGGGCGAGGATCGCGCCATGAAGTTCTACCCGGTCAAGACCATGCTCGAGAAGGGCTGCTTCGTCTCCGGCGCATCGGATGGCCCGGTTACCGGCTATGCTCCGCTTGAGGAGATCGAGGTTGCCGTCACGCGCAACAGCCCGTACAAGGACGAGGAAGACACCGACATGTACCGCTGGCCCGAACAGGCCATCACGGCATATCAGGCGCTTGAGGCTTATACCAAGAACGTGGCCTTCGAGAACTACATGGAAGATAAGATCGGCACCCTCGAGGAGGGCAAGCTTGCCGACATCACGGTGCTCGACAAGAACATCCTCGAGTGCGATCCCAAGAAGATCTCCGACACCAAGGTGCTCTACACCATTTCTGACGGACGTATCGTCTACTCTGCGTAAACACTGAACCGTTGCGTGCAGGGGCCGTATCGGCTGCGGCCCCGTTAAACCAAGCCACCTTCATCGAACTCGGCACAATGCGACAAAATGGCGCCTTTAAACGTTGTTTTATGTCGCAAAGTGCCGAGTTCGATGTGTATGGGGAACGCATCGCGAGGGTGGACGCGGCGAGGCTGGCCCGCGGGGAGGGGATAGCCGTGCGCCGATGGGGGCATAATGGGGGACAGTTGTTCATCAATTGAAGGGATATTCCATGCCCGCTCTTATAACGCACCATCTGTTCGGTGAGCAGTCCGCGGAACGCCTACCGGAGGGTATCATCACCACCGAGGAGGAGCGTATCGCGTTTATCCTCGGCAACCAGGGCCCCGATCCTTACTTCTTTCGTTTCCGTACGCCCCGTTTCAAAGAATGCATGCATCTGGCGCAGGTGATGCATTGCTCGCGCATGAGCGCCCAGCTGAGTGCCCTGCGCGATGGCGTGTCGCATCTGCCGAAGCATGACGCCAACCTGGGCAGGGCCTTCGCGCTCGGCCTTCTGTCTCACTATGTGCTGGATCGCAATGCCCATCCGTTTGTATACGAGCAGCAGTTCGGTATCGTCGAGGCCGATCCTTCGCTTGCTGATGCAGGCGGTAAAGTGCACGCCGTCCTCGAGAGTGATTTGGACGTGCTGATGCTTCAGCTCAAGCGAGACGGCGCGACCTGCGCTGAGTATCCTCCCGCCGGCGAGATCGTGACGACCGATCGTATCGATTGCGTGGCAGGCGCTCTTATGAGCTTTATCGCCACGAGTGTTTACGGACTCGATATTCCGGTCGGTGAGTACGGTGGGGCCGTCGCCGACATGCAGTTTCTGTACCGTACGATCGAGCCTGCTGGTTCGGCTCGCACCAAGGTGCTGGCGGCGCTCGAGGGCGCGATTTCGGACTATTCGCTTTTGGGTTCGTTGGCGCATACCGTCACCACCGAGCCTCCTGCACGTACGGGCAACTTGGGTCATCTTGCATGGAAGAATCCTTTTACCGACGCCGTGTCCACCGAGTCGTTCCCCGAGGTGTTCGAGCGCGCACTGGACGATTACGAACGGACTGCCGCGCGATTTATCGGTGGGGCTGACCTGGCTGAGGTTACCGAGCATGTTAACTACAGCGGCCGCGTGCTCGACGCGACGGAGGAGTTTGACCGCGAGGAGTGACACTCGCTTGACCGAATCTTTACGGGGGATAAACTCTCGGGTGCCTTACTATAGGCACGTCTGTATGCCGTATAAGGGAGGCTTGCGCCGGTGAAATATACCAAGCTCGAACGCAACTGGGTTATGTACGATGTGGGCAATTCCGCGCTGGTGCTGCTCAACACCTCCATCGTCCCCATCTACTTCAACGCCATCAATACAGGCGCCTCCAAGGCCGATCTGGTGGTTGCATGGGGAAGCGCCCAGACGGTGGCTTCGCTGGTGATCGCGCTGCTCATGCCCATCTTGGGCGCGCTTGCCGACTACGCGGGCAACAAGATCAAGTTCTTCCTGGGCTTCTTCCTTACGGGCTTGGTGCTCTGCCTCGCGCAGGCTATCCCGATGTCGGCCATGGTGTTCCTTGCGGTGTACGTGCTTTGCACCATCGGGCTTAACTCGTCCATGACCTTCTATGACGCCATGCTGCCCGATATCACCACCGACGAGCGCATGGATGCCGTTTCGAGCTCGGGCTATGCCTGGGGCTATGTCGGCTCCACGGTACCGTTTATCGTGTGCCTGGCGCTTATCATGGCCGCACCAGCGCTCGGTGTGCCCACCATGCTCGCCACGCGTCTCTCATTCGTCATCACCGGTCTGTGGTGGCTCGTCTTCACGCTGCCGCTGCTGCGCACCTATAAGCAGAAGTACGGGCGCGAGCGCAAACCCGAAGACACGCTGGGGCATATCGTGGGCGGTGTGTTTTCCGAAGTCGGTCATACCATGCGTGAGATCGCGGGAAACAAGGCCGTTTTCGTGTACATGATCGCGTTTTTCTTCTATATCGACGGCGTGCACACGGTTATCTCCATGGCTACCAGCTACGGATCATCGCTCGGCATCGATTCGACCCAGCTCGTTTTGGCCTTGCTGGTGACCCAGTTCGTGGCGTTTCCCTCGGCTATCATCTACGGCAAGCTTGCCGGCCGTGTGGGAACCCTCCGCATGATTACGGTGGCGGTCGTGGCCTACATGTGCATCGTCATCTTCGCTGCCGTCTTCCTCAAAACGGCGTTCGAGTTTTGGATCCTCGCCATTCTGGTCGGTATGTTCCAAGGTGGCGTGCAGGCGCTTTCGCGCAGCTATTTCGGCAAGATCATTCCTAAGGAGAAATCGAACGAATATTACGGTTTCTTCGACATTTTCGGACGTTATGCATCGGTGATGGGAACTCTGCTAGTATCTGTCGTGACGTCGCTCACGGGGGATCCTTCTTTAGGAGTGCTTTCCATCGGGATCCTTCTTATTGTGGGCTTCGTTTTGTTAGTAAAGCTCTCAAAGATGGACGGTGCCGTCGCCTAGGGCGGGCGTCGAATCCACCACCTTACACGTTGCGGAGGGCTTTGCTTGCACAGTAAAGCCCTCCGTTTCTATAGAAGGTGGAAGTTTTGAAATCTCAGTATGTTGCCCATGTCGGTGTCATCGCGGCTGTATATGCGGTCTGCACCTTGTTCGCATTGCTGTTCTTGGGGAGCCTCGCGTGGGGCCCGGTGCAGTTCCGCATTTCCGAGGCGCTTTGCGTGCTCGCCCTTTTCACGCCGGCCGCCATTCCCGGCCTCACGCTCGGCTGCGTGATCGCCAACGTCGCTAACATCGCTCTTTCCGGAACGGGCATGCTTGGCATGCTCGATGTGGTGTTCGGTTCGCTCGCGACGTTTGCAGGCGCCCTGTTCACGTACAAGATGCGCCGTCGACCGCTGTTGGCGCTCGCAGGGCCGGTGCTCGCCAATGCGCTGATCGTTCCGGCATATCTGCCTATCCTGCTTAAGGCTACGGGGTTCTATACCATTCCCTTCACCGGTATCTCGCTCGATTCGTCGTGGCCGCTCATGTATCTCTTCGGGCTCGTGACCACGGGCGCAGGCGAAGCGGTTATCATATACGTGTTGGGTTATCCGCTGGCGCGTTCGCTGTCTCGCACACCCTATTTCAAGGAGTCCGCTCCTGCGTGGGGTAAATAAACGATAGGCAAGTGCCGGTAGCACAAACGGGCGGATGCGCATAGGCGTGTCCGCCCGTTTTTCGTTTGGTTTCGTTCTCAAAAGAGATTTCCTTTGAGATGGGGAAGGGGTAGCGAGGCGTGAACGCTGCGATCGTGATTCCGACCTATTGGGCGGGAGAGAATACCGAGGCTTATGCCCCCGGCGCCTATGACCACGCAACATCGCTCAACGATCCCAAGCCCGATCTTGATGCCTGTCTCGCCTCGCTCGAGCAGGTGCACGACTGCCCCCGCATCATCATCCTGGTGGTGTGCCCGGTGTCGGCCACGAGCGATGTGAGCCGCGTGGTGCATTACCTCTGCGGGAAACATGAGGCTCTCGATACCTGCATCGTCACCAATGTCGAGGCGGCGCAGATTGCCGATCGCGTGGGAGAGCTCGCACCTAGCGGAACCGGTGAGTGCGTGAGCCTCCGCGGTTACGGTGCTATTCGCAACATGGGCCTCGCCTGCGCGGCTATTTTGGGCCACAACGCCGTCATCTTCCTCGATGATGACGAGCGTGTTCAGGGCTCGGATTTCGTCGAACGTGCGCTTTACGCCTTGGGGCAGCAGACGCGTCAAGGGCTGCCCATCCTGGTGAAGAGCGGGTATTTCTACAACCGTGCTGGATCGCCTTTGGCCGACACCGATAAGGTCGGCATCTGCCACAAGTGGTGGACCAAACGCCTCGAGTTCAATCGCTGGATGAAGCAGGCGCTCGCGGGAACGCGTATCAGCCGTTCCAACTACGTATGCGGAGGTTGCATGGCCTTGCATGCGCGGGCGTTCATGCGTGTTGCCTTCGATCCGTTTATCACCCGCGGTGAGGACCTCGACTACCTTTTCAACATGCGCATGGTGGGCTACGACGTGTGGTTTGATAACCAGTGGAGCGTACGCCATCTGCCGCCCCAGATCGAGCAACGCAGCCCCCGTTTCATGCAGGACGTGTACCGCTGGTATTACGAGCGCGCCAAGCTGAGGTTCGCGGCCTGCCAACAGGACCTCAATCCCGTTACGCCGGCATCGCTCATGCCGTATCCGGGGCCGTGGATCTCCGATGAGCTCGATGATCGCGTGCGTAAAACGGCGATCGTGCGCACGTTTTTCACACAGGAGCATGGAGGCTATTTCCGCATCTGGCGCGAGGGGCGCTCCTCCGCAGAGCGTTACGCGCGCGAAAACCGAAAACGCTACCTGCGTTTCCAGAGCTTCTGGCCCAAGATAATGAACAGCCTTTGGTGCGACACCGAGCTTTCGCGCCTGTTAAAGGGAAAATGATGCAAAAGGAGCATGGCGTATCGATGCCGTTTTCTTCCCGTTCGAACAAAAAAGATGATGTCTCCGCTTCCACGGCGCCCGCTGGGGCCTCGGTTGCCACCTCTGTCCCCATCTTCAGGGGCATGGCGGTTGTATGTGCCCTCCTGCTCATCGTCTATTTCATCTACGCGCTTGCGACCGGCATAGAACCAGTTGCCACGGTGGTGGCGTGCGCGCTGCTCTGCATCTTCCTTGTGATCTTCGTCTACCTGTGCCTCAACCCCGATACGCTGCGGTCGCAGTATACCGAGGAGACGCTCTCCGTCGCTTCGGCCATGCTCGAGGACATCAAGGGCGGCCTCACCCCCGAAAGCGCTGATGCCGTATGTCGTCGTATCCTGCCCGAGACCCGTGCCATGACGGTTGCCATCACCGACACCGAGCGTGTGCTCGCCTGCGTGGGTTCGTTGGTGCGCGAATTCCCTCCGGGGTCGCCCATCCATACGCCGGCGACGCGCTATGTCATCCAGCACGGCATCGTGCAGTCGTTCAGCCGCGTGCTCGACGTAGCAGGTGAGAACGGTTCGCGTCCGCGCATCCCGGCCGGTATCATCGCGCCCATCAAGGTGGGCGACCGCGTGATCGGTACGCTCAAGTTCTATTACCGCGACCAGCGTTCGGTCAACCGCACCCAGTACGCTTTGGCATCGGGCTTCGCCGAGATCCTGTCGACCCAGCTCGCCATCCACGAGCTTGAGCTGCAGCAGGAGCTCACCTCACGCGCCGAGCTGCGCGCTTTGCAGGCACAGATCAACCCGCATTTTCTTTTCAACACGCTCAACACCATCGCATCGTTCACGCGTACCGATTCGAAGCGCGCTCGCGAGCTGCTGCGCGAGTTTGCTTCGTTCTACCGGGCGACGCTCGATAACTCGGGTTCGCTGATCCCGGTGACGCGTGAAGTCGCGCAGACCAAGCGTTACCTGGTGTTTGAGAAGGCCCGTTTCGGCGAGGACCGTATCCTCGATTCGTTTTCGGTCGATCCCGCGGTTGAGGACACGCTGGTCCCGGCGTTTGTCATCCAGCCGTTAGTCGAAAACGCCGTGAGACACGGAATGGGCGATGAGGGGCCTTTGCATATCGATGTCTCGGTAACCGAAGACGGCGAGAACGCCGTGCTTATCAAGGTGACCGATGACGGCGTCGGCATGGATGAGGAGACGGCGGAGCGCCTGTTCGACGAGCGAGGCGCGCATCCCGACGCGAGCGCTCCCCAGGGGAGCGGTGCCGGGGTCGCGATGCACAATATATCCGAGCGCATCCGGCGATTTTACGGACCGCGCTCGTATGCGCATGTCGAATCTGAGCCGGGGTGCGGCACGTCCATTATTTTGCATCTCGATTTGTTAGAGAGTATCTTGGTAGAAGGGTAAAATAAAACCCTATTGGTCAACTTCTTTACCAAATGAGATGAAGTCGACCTCCTATACGAACGAAAGGTAGTTGACGCTATGCTGCGTGCCATGATCGTTGACGATGAGGCCCCTGCACGTTCGGAGCTGCGTTTTCTTTTAGAGCAGACGGGCAAGATCGGAGCAATCTCCGAGGCTTCGAGCGTACGTTCCGCCATCGAGATGCTGATGGAAAATCGCGTAGATGTCGTTTTCCTCGATATCTCAATGCCGGGAGCATCGGGTCTGCAGCTAGCCGAAGCTCTGCATAAGCTCAAAAATCCGCCGGCGATCGTCTTCGTCACCGCCTACAGCGACCATGCCGTCGAGGCTTTCGATGTCGATGCGGTCGATTACCTTATGAAACCGGTTGAGGAAGAACGTCTCGATCACGCTATCGCTAAGGTGTTGGCACATGTGAAGCCCGTTGCCGAGAACAAGGTGTCGGTGGAGCGCATCCCGGTCGAAAAGGGTGGACGCAAAGTTCTCATTCCCGTCGATCAGATTCGCTACATCATGGCCAAAGACGATTACTCCTGCATCTTCACTGAGGACGATCGTTTTCTTTCCACGACGTCGTTGGCTCAGTTCGAGGCGAAACTCTGTGACTTCGGGTTCTTCCGCGTGCACCGCCGTTATATCGTCAACCTCGCTTGCGTGGAAGATGTCGAGACGGTGCCTTCGGGTGCTATCCAGCTCGGGCTTACCGATGTGGAGGACCGTATCCCGGTTTCGCGCCGCCGCGTGGTACCGCTCAAGAAGGCGCTCAGTCTATAGCTGAAAGCAAACGTTCGTTAGGGGTTGGAATGGACGACACGAAGGCGAAGCGTATCGATATCGTTTCCGATACGCACGGGTATCTTTCACCCGAGTTGCTTTCCACACTCGAGGGTGCCGATCTGATCATCCATGCGGGCGATCTTACGTCTGAGATGGATTACGAGCATCTCAAGACTGTGGCGCCGCTGCGTGCCGTGCTGGGCAACAACGATTATTGCCGCGATTACGGTCCCGAGGTGGAGCGTCTCTGCACGTTCACCTACGAGGGACTCAAGTTCGCCGTAGCCCATTATCGCGAGGATCTTCCGGTGGGTTCGGTGGACGTCGCCATATGTGGACATACTCATCGAGCCAAGGAGCTTCGCTTGGGACGCTGCCTCGTTATCAATCCCGGCTCTGCGTCCTATCCGCGTGGCGATCGCGGTCCCACCATCGCGCGTCTTATCGTGGGCGACGCTCAGGTCATTTCCCTGGAGTTTATCGATCTTTAGCGGGTTCTAGCTGGGCTTTTGAGCGATAAAAACTTTTTTAAAAAAGTTCTTGCGCTCGATTCCAGATTCTGTGTATACTAGTTCCCGCAGCGCACGCAAGTGCAGCTTGCCTGGGGAGTTAGCTCAGTTTGGTTAGAGCGCCGGCCTGTCACGTCGGAGGTCGCGGGTTCGAGCCCCGTACTTCCCGCCATTGCAATTAAAGCCTCGTCTTCGGACGGGGCTTTTTGCATATTCGGGCATAACTTATGCATTTTATCCAGCGGTGTTTACAAAACAGATTCTTGATGCGTAAAGCAAATAGGGTGTTATATTTTTATACAGCCTTCTTTTGTCGTTACGTTTAGATGGAAATGCCCGATAGCGTCCCTTCGATTAAAGGGTGTGTTTCAGCAGCTGAAGCGCATGATGTCTGCATGTTCTCGATAGGGGGTTAGGCTATACTTGCCTCGTCCGTGGCGCATACCCACGTATCGGTGCGGTATCGCTCATGTGGGCCCGTGTTCGGTGCCTGTATGTATGTAACGGACTGAATCTCCGATGCGCCCTTGGCCGCGGAGCATCAGCTTTTGGCTAGGGGGAGAGATGGATATCTCCAGGAAGACCGACTACGCTCTCCGTATGCTGGCTATGCTGGCCGAAAACAGAGATGAACTTTTATCGGTGCGCACCGCTGCGGAGCGGGTTGACGTGCCGTACTCGTTTGCCCGTTCTATTCAACACGGCTTGGTGCAGGCGGGCATCATCGAGAGCCTGCGTGGTGTTCATGGTGGAATGCATCTTCGTGTGGATCCTTCCCAGATAACCGTCCGTCAAGTGGTTGAGGCCGTGCAAGGTCCTTTGGTTATGAATGATTGCACGGGACCGGACGGCAGCTGCACGCGTATGGGCATGTGCTGCTATCATCCCGTCTGGGCCGGTACGCAGGCCCTGGTGCGCGATTACCTCGATTCCATTACGTTGGATGATGTGGTCAACCGTAAACAGGCTCCTGCGGTGGACCCTAAATTTTCCGACCGCGACGCATTTGCGTCATATGCCGTGTGCGAAAACGACTGCAGGGCATGTGCTCCGCAAAGGTGACGCTTTGCGGCCTTCGCCTCGATAAGGAGCATTGCGCATGACCGACGACCCCTTCCGTAGTATGGTTCGAACGGAAGGGGTCCGTTTGTATCGGGACTTGCCGTGGCGCCGCACGCGCGATCCGTATGTGGTCTGGCTGTCTGAGGTGATGTTGCAGCAGACGCAGGTGCGGCGCGTGCTCGACAGGATGCCCGCATGGCTTGAGCGCTTTCCCGATGTGGAGATGCTGGCTGCGGCGGCGCCTGCCGATGTGCTCGAGGCGTGGCAGGGGATGGGGTACAATCGCCGCGCCCTTGCGCTACATGCGGCAGCTGTGCGTGTGGTCGGTGAATACGGAGCGACGTTCCCGTGCGAGACGGCGGATTTGCTGGCGCTTCCGGGCATCGGCCCTTCAACCGCACAGGGAATCCGTTCGTTCGCCTTCGATCTGCCTGGTGTGTATTTGGAAACCAATGTGCGCACCGTGTTTTTGCATCACTTCTTTCCCGAGACGCCCAACGTGTCGGACAAGGAGCTGATCCCGCTTATCGAGGCCAACTGTCCGGCATCGTCAGGTGTTGGACATCCGGGTGTTTATGCGGTGCCGTTAGATGAGGGGGACACGCCGCGCGCCTGGTACTACGCGTTGCTCGATTACGGTGCGTATCTCAAGAAAGTTCTTCCCAATCCCTCGCGAAGGTCGAGTGGGTATCATAGGCAATCCAAGTTCGAGGGCTCGCGCAGGCAGAAACGCGCCGAGTTGGTTCGCCTGCTCTTGGCGGAGCGCGAAAGGAGGGGAGCTGCTGGGGAGACTCTCGAAGAGCGCCTTGGACGCGCTGAGGGCGCCCTAACGCTCGATGAGGTGACCGAGAAACTGAGCACAGCGGAACGCAAGGCGGGACGTGCGGATGTCGATAGGGAACTCGTGCGTTCGATATTGAACGACCTGGTCAAAGAGGGCTTCTGCATAGACGCTGGTGATGTGTGGCGCATTGCGTAGCGCTCACCTGAACGGGTATATCAAAGGCGGGTAATGCATTCTTATTAGGAATGAATTACAATAAGAAGAGATGGTCGCCTGCCATCCTGAGTACACTGCACAGAAGGGACGAAGACTATGGACTTTGCCAATTCCCAAACCAAGAAAAACCTCGAGGCTGCTTTTGCCGGTGAATCGCAAGCGCATACCAAGTACCGCTACTATGCCTCCAAGGCCAAGAAGGACGGCTACGTTCAGATCTCCAACATCTTCACCGAGACGGCCGGTAACGAGTCCGAGCATGCCAAGCTCTGGTTCAAGTATCTGCACGATGGTGCCGTGCCCGATACTTTGACCAACCTCAAGGACGCCGCTGCGGGCGAGAACTACGAGTGGACCGAGATGTACGAGGACTTTGCCAAGACGGCGGAGGCCGAGGGCTTCGCCGAGATCGCTGAGAAGTTCCGTGGCGTGGGTGCTGTCGAGAAGGCGCATGAGGAGCGTTACAAGAAGCTCGCTGAGCGCGTTGAGGCCGGCGAGGTCTTTACGCACGAAGGCGTGAAGGTGTGGAAGTGCCTGAACTGCGGCCACCTGCATGTGGGCGCCGAGGCTCCCGAGGTGTGCCCTGTGTGCAATCATCCGCGCAGCTATTTTGAGGAGCAGGTTGTTAACTACTAAGTTAACGATCAGCCCGGGGTTATCGATGCCCGGCACTGTCTTGTGGTGCCGTTTTCCATGATGGATATAGCGATTTGAATCATAAGGGTTCGGTCTGGGGATTTTCCCGGCCGAGCCCTTTTCTTGTGTTCGGCGTTGATGGGCATGTGGGCTGCGCTGCATTTTTTGATCGCCGAGTGCGGGGTAGGGTTGGGGAAAGATGTTGGCAAGGAATGTGCGGTTTTATTCCATGAGGCGCCGTCGGTTGACGCCGGAAGTGGCAATCGCTCAAAAAGCTCAACAAAATACCAGGTAGATAAGGTGTTGTGTTTTGGAGTTCAAATAGTTGTCAGAGCAATCGCCCGATTGCGCTCCAAAGCTCTTGACCGTCTGTCTGTGCGTGGGGCATAGTTGAGGCCCCTTCCATGCATGGCTGTCTACGAGGGAGCTTGCATGAATTTATTTATGGAAACGCGCCAAGAGCGAAATGAGCGCTTGGCTCAATACGGTAGGGCCACTGCGGCGGCGGTGCCGATTCAAGATGCGCGCGGCAAAGCGGACAAGAGCGGAGATGGACAGAAGGGCGCTCCCGGTCGAAGTGCCTCTTCTGTTAACGGTGAAGCGTATTCGGTGCAGATGCAGGAATATCGCGATGAGCTTGATTTCGATAAAAAACGAGCGGGACGCCGGAAGATCCTAGACGTTTTGAAGAGCTTGGCTCTGATCGTGCTGATTCCTTTGTTGCTTGCCGTCGTGTTTTTGGCGTCGTACGCGCTTACGTGTATCGCAAACGGAGCGACTCCCTCTGAGATGCAAGAGCTGCTACTGAGCTTCATCGAGCGCGTTGTCACATTTGCGGCTCAGCTTGGGCTCGGGTAGACGCTGGGAGCGCAAAGAAATGGATGTGTGCGGACGAGAGACCTTAGTGGGTCCTACGACGCACGCGTGGGGCGCGTGGCGGTTTCTCGAACGGCGAAATAGTAGGGATGTTGGCGGATCTCGGAGTATTCGAACATCACGCCCTTGGAGTCGAAGTGCTGCCCGCGAAAGACGCCGACCGCCTTGAGCGAGTTGAGGTCGAGCACGCGGATGTCCTCTTCGTTGGCAGCCTCCACGGTGATGAGGCGTTTGCCGACGCCGATGGACACCCCGATATTTTCGAGATAGCCGTAGAGCGAGACGCGGGCCTGTTCGGCAGTGAGCCCCGGAGCCTCGGCCGCGAGCATCCACGAACGCTCGATGGATACCGCAACCTGATCGGCCGAGCGGACGCGCTTGGTGAAATAGACCTCATCGCCCTCTTTGAATCCGGTTGTTTGCGCAAGGGCGGCATCGATGGTGAGCGTGCAAAACTCAAGAAGTACGGTAGAGGGGGCAAAACCGATTCGTGCGGCTGTTTGATTGAACGATTCGAGACCGCCCATGGAGTAGCTGCCATTATCATCGTCGGTTTCGGGGCGCCAGATCACGCGTACACCCTTGCCTTGGATGGGTTGCACGTAACCGTCGCGCGCAAGCTCTGAAAGGGCGCGGCGCACGCTCGAGCGCGAGCATCCATAGCGTGCGCAGAGTTCGTTTTCAGAGAGCAACATGGATTGATAGGTAAAGAGGCCTTCCTCGATACCCTGTTTGATGTTGTCGTAGATACCCCTGAAAATGCTCTTAGGCATGGATGCGTCTCATATCTATAGATGTGTAGCTTTACTTCTTTGGCAGGAGCCGGGAAAAGCCGGATGTGTACCAGCTTAATTCAATCTTAATGCAAAGTTGTTCGAACAGGCAACTTAATGAAGGGTGTTGGTAAATGCAGTCTGATGCGTGATGGCATGTCTTAAATACGCTCACCGGCATTTTTCGACCGTTTACAGCTTGTTCGAACAAGCTGGCTTTTACTTGTTCGAACAAGTGCGTATAGTAGGCATTGAACTTGTTCGTACAAGTGAGTCGAAGGCGCCGAGGCTCGTGCGAACGCATAGCTTGCATGGTTTCGCCGCTATGCAAGCAGGAAAGAAGGGACACATCCTCATGATGCAAAAGATTCAGAAGTTCGGAGGTGCGATGTTCACCCCGGTCCTGCTCTTCGCCTTTGCCGGCGTGGTTGTGGGCCTGGGCACGCTCTTCACGACGCAGGCCATCTTCGGTGACCTCGCGGCCCCGACTTCTCCCTGGTACCTCTGCTGGAACGTGGTGCTCCAGGGCGGTTGGACCGTCTTTAACCAGCTGCCGCTGCTCTTTGCGGTTTCGCTCCCGGTCGGCCTCGCCAAAAAGCAGAACGCTCGCTGCTGCATGGAGGCGCTCGTCGGCTACCTCACCTTCCACTACTTCATGAACACGCTGCTTTCGCAGTGGGGCGGGTTCTTCGGCGTCGATTTCTCGGCCGAGACCGGTTCCGCCTCGGGTCTCGCGACAATCGCCTCGATCAAAACGCTCGATATGGGCATGATCGGCGCACTCGCCGTCTCGGGCATCATCATCGCGGTGCACAACAAGTTCTTCGACACCGAACTGCCCGACTGGCTGGGCGTCTTCAACGGCTCCGTCTTCGTTTACGTCGTGAGCTTCTTCGTGCTGCTCCCCACCGCCGTGCTCTGCTGCTTCGTGTGGCCGCATATCCAGGACGGCATCGCCGCGCTCCAGGGCTTCCTCACCTCTACCGGCCTGCTCGGCGTGTGGGTGTTCGCCTTCCTCGAGCGCATCCTCATTCCGTTCGGCCTGCATCACCTCGTCTACTCGCCGCTCTATTACGACAACGTTGTCGTACACGGTGGCATCTACGCCGCATGGGCGACGGCGCTCCCGACGCTCGCCGCCTCGAGCGACTCGCTCGCCGCTTCTGCTCCCTGGGCCGCCTTCACCTGCACCGGCTGGTCCAAGATCTTCGGTTGCACCGGCATCGCGCTCGCCTTCTACAGCACGGCCAAGCCTGAACGCCGCAAGGAGCTCCTGGGCCTTCTGATTCCCATCACCCTCACCGCCATCTTCTGCGGCGTGACCGAGCCGATCGAGTTCACCTTCCTCTTCATCGCGCCCCCGCTCTTCGCGGTCCACGCGGTGCTCGCGGCCTGCCTGGCCACGGCCATGAACGCGGCCGGCGTGGTCGGCGTCTTTTCCGGCGGCCTGATCGAGATGAGCTCGCTCAACTTCATCCCGCTCATGGCCTCGCATGCGCTTACTTATCTCATCGCCCTTGTGATCGGTCTCGTGTTCACCGGTATCTACTTCGTGGTGTTCCGCACGCTCATTCTCAAGTTCGACTACAAGACCCCCGGCCGCGAGGATGACGACGAAGATATCGAGTTCAAGTCCAAGCAGGACTACCGTGACAAGCAGTCCGGTGCCGCCGCTTCCGCTGAGGCTGCCGCCGAGACCGGCAAGTCCAAGAACGAGATCCTCGCCGAGAACATCCTCGACCTGCTCGGCGGCAAGGACAACATCAAGGACGTCACCAACTGCGCCACCCGTCTGCGCGTGAACGTCTACGACGACAGCATCGTCGCCAACGATCCCGACTTCAAGAAGATCGGCACCATGGGCCTCTCGCGCAACGGCTGCTCCATGCAGGTCATCGTGGGCCTCACGGTCCCCATGGTCCGCGAGAAGTTCGAGGCCCTGCTCTAGAGCGAACGCTCCGGGCTCACCCACCAGGTAACAAGCGGGGCGGCGGTTTAAGGTCGCGACGCCGCCCCACCTAACATCAAGCGACCGGAAACCAGGAGGTTTGGCCATGTCCAAGAAGAGCTACGCGGTAACCATCGCCGGCGGCGGCTCCACCTTCACCCCGGGTATCGCCCTCATGCTCCTCAAGGAGCACGATCGCTTTCCCGTTGACAAGGTGACGTTCTACGACAACAACGCCGAGCGCCAGGAGATCGTTGCAAAGGCCTGCGAGATCTACTTCAAGGAGAACGCGCCCGAGCTCGAGTTCAACTACACCACCGACCCCGAAGAGGCCTTTACCGGCATCGACTTCGTGCTCGCCCACATCCGCGTCGGCCTCTACGCCATGCGCGAGAAGGACGAGAAGATCCCGTTGAAGTACGGCGTCGTGGGCCAGGAGACCTGCGGACCTGGCGGCATCGCCTACGGCATGCGTTCCATCGGCGGCGTTATCGAGATCCTCGATTACATGGAGAAGTACAGCCCCAACGCCTGGATGCTCAACTACTCCAACCCGGCAGCCATCGTGGCCGAGGCCTGCCGCGTGCTGCGTCCGAACAGCCGTATCATCAACATCTGCGACATGCCGATCGACCTCATGGACAAGATGGCCGTCATGTGCGGCATCAAGGACCGTCGCGAGCTGCAGTACAGCTACTACGGCCTGAACCACTACGGCTGGTTCACCAAGATCTACGACGCCGAGGGCAACGACCTCATGCCCGAGATCAAAAAGCACATGGCCGCCAACGGCTATCTCGACGGTATCGAGCACGAGGAGGGCAAGGAGCAGCACATCGAGGAGAGCTGGATCCACACCTTCGGCAAGGCCAAGGACGTCTACGCGGTCGATCCCGAGACGATCCCCAACACCTATCTCAAGTACTACCTGTTCCCCGACTACGTGGTCGAGACCTCCAACCCCGACTACACCCGCGCCAACGAGGTCATGGACGGCCGCGAGAAGAAGGTCTTCGGCGCCTGCCGCAAGGTGATCGAGTCCGGCACCGCCGAGGGCGCCGGCTTTGAGGCCGATGCGCACGCCACCTATATCGTCGACCTCGCCTGCGCACTCGCCGAGAACACCAAGGAGCGCTTCCTGCTCATCGTCCCGAACGACGGCGCTGTGTCGAACTTCGACGAGACCGCCATGGTCGAGGTGCCCTGCATCGTCGGCTCCAACGGCTACGAGAAGATCTGCCAGGGCAAGGTCCCGCAGTGGCAGAAGGGCATGCTCGAGCAGCAGGTCTCCGTTGAGAAGCTCGTCGTCCAGGCTTGGGTCGAGGGCAGCTACCAGAAGCTCTGGCAGGCGCTCTCCCTCTCCGCGACCGTGCCTTCGGCCAAGGTCGCCAAGCAGATCCTCGACGACCTCATCGAGGCCAACAAGGGTTACTGGCCCGAGCTCAAGTA
>CAVGWH010000005.1:0-12401 GCA_963633065.1 Oribacterium sp. | reverse complement strand
ACTATGCGAGCGCCGAGGGCCCCATCGCCCCGCGCCCGCACTTCAGCGCGCTCGACCTCGGGAAGCTCGAGGCTGTGGGCTTTACCCCGCGCGACTGGGAAGAGGAGCTTGCCGAGTATTTGAAAACGCTCTAGGAGTTTGCATTTTCAACGTTTCTCGCTTGAAGAAAAAGCAGGTAGCAGAAATCGGGACATCGCGTTTTTGAGCGATGTCCCGATTCTATTTGAAGACTCTTTGTCCTCATTCAGTTGCGTCCAGGGCGTTATGTGTTCTAGGTAGCGTCTCGGCTTTTGCGTAAAGCGTTTAGGCCTTCGTGGGCTCTTCAATGATGAGGCATCCTAGCGCCTCATCTCCATCTCCTTGTACACCGCAAGCTCCCATTGCTTGCGTTCGACCTTGGCAACCGAGTCGAGTACAAAGCCGGTTGCCAGACTCAAGCCGCACAAAAACATGAGGGCAGCTGCCAGTATGGCGGTGGGGAAGCGCGGCACCAATCCGGTGCGGGCGTATTCAAACACCAGGGGCATGCCCAAGCACAGACCCATGATGGCGAAAAGCGCAGCTATCAAGCAGAAAAACTTGAGCGGGCGGTAGTCCTTGAACAGCGACCCGATGGCGGCGATAACCTTGATGCCATCGCTCACCGTGTTGAGTTTGGATTCCGAGCCGGCGGGACGGTCGCGATACTCAATGGGCACATCCTTGATGCGCCAACGATGGTCCACGGCATGAATGGAAAGCTCCGTCTCGATCTGGAATCCCTCGGATAGCACGGGGAAGGTCTTTACGAATACGCGGCTCATGGCGCGATAGCCCGTCATGACGTCATCAAAGCTGTAACCGTAGATCCAATAGATCATGGAGCGCACCAAGTCATTGCCGAACCCGTGGAATGCGCGTTTGTTCTCCTCGGCGTACGTTCCGTTGGAAAGACGATCGCCCACGGTCATGTCGGCTTTACCGGCCAAGATGGGTTCGCACAGCTCGCGTGCGGCGTTTGCGGGGTAGGTGTCGTCACCGTCGACCATTAGATAACAGTCCGCCTCGATGTCGCGGAACATCTGACGAACCGCATTGCCTTTTCCTTGACGAGGCTCAAAGGCAACGATCGCACCGGCTTTTTCAGCGAGCGCTGCTGTATCGTCGGAGGAGTTGTTGTCATATACGTATACACGGGCGCCGGGAAGGGCCTGTTTAAAATCGCTTACGACCTTGGTGATAGTCACCGCTTCGTTGTAGCAGGGGACAAGAACGGCGACGTTTTCGTAGGTTGTGGGCATAGAAAAAGCTCCTTGCGTTCATTGCTAGGCAAAACAAAGCCAACGACGGTAATCCTACTACGGATTGCGCCGAATGCGCGGAAACGCAAGGAGCTTCTAAGAAGCAAGGGTGCGCCATGTCGGAGTCGAACCAACGACCTTGGGATTAGAAGTCCCCTGCTCTATCCAGCTGAGCTAATGGCGCATGCGACTGATGAGATACTAGCATATCTTCTTTGGGGTGCGTGCTTTTGCGTTGGTCGCTGTCCCGGAGGTGGTCGCTAGCTGGTCGTGTCGAACACCTTGTCCGGCTGGATCAGTTCCTCGTAGAAGCTGATGTGCTCCCGTGCGTCGTTTATGGTCGGCATGAGGAAGTGATACATAACCTCTATGAGCATGATGGCCGAGATCTTTGAGAACGTGAAGTCGCCTGTGGTGAGCATGGCCTCGTGGTTGACGGTTAAGAACAGGTAGTCGGCAAGTTGCGCCAGGGGGGAGTCCGAGTCTCCCGTGATGACGATGATGCTGGTGCCCGCCCTGCGTGCTTCGTTTGCCATGGCGAAAAGACGCCGCGATTTGCCCGAGTTGGAGATGACCATCAGCACGTCGTTGGAGGTGAGCGTGAGCGCGAATCCCGTTGTCACTTCGGAGATCTCGTGCGTCACGCAGCGTAGACCGAGCTGCGAGAACTTAAACGTTGCGTCGAGCGCGACGACGTTGGTGTTGCCCACGGCCACGATCTGGATGATGCTGGCCGAGGCGATCTTCTTGACCGCTTCGGCCAGCATCTTTTGATCGATGCCGCGTACCGTGGCGGTTATCTCGCTCGTCTTGGTAGCGAGGATGTTTTTCAGGCTCTGGTCGATGTTCTCGAGCGTCACCTCATCGGTGATGCCCGTACGTTCGCCCTGCGTTGAAAGGTCGCGCGCCAGCGAGAACTGAAAGCTGCGATAGCTGCCAAAGCCGAGCTTGCGGCAAAAGCGGCTGACGGTGGCCTCCGAGGTGCCGCTGTTGTGCGCCAGCTGAGCCGCGGTACAGCGCGGCGCGTCCACACGGTTGTTCAATATGTAAGAAACGATGCGCTGCTCGGTTTCCGAGAACGTCTTCGTCGATGTGATGAGCGAAAGGGCGCTCTTTGTCGCTTCCACCATGCGTGCTCCTTTGTCGGCGTCGGCAGCTCCGTAAGAGACTTCTACGGGCCGTGGGCGCCTTCATATTATCTATTGCCGCGTCAAGATTTGATGGTAAACTTTCACAGACCGTTTACCGGGATGAAAGAACCTTTCACGGATAGGGCGATATATTCGTCGTTTTCGTCGCTTTAGAGCGTGTTAGGCTTTCAAATGTGGAAAAGGCGTGGGGACATTTGTGCTCGCGCAAGGCTTGGCGTTCGTGGGGACGCCGACAAACAGAAGAAGGAGGGACACATGGCTGAGACGTTCGATATCATCGCGGCAACGGGCTGCCCTACGGGCATCGCCCACACCTTCATGGCTAAGGAGGCCCTGGAGAAGGCCGCGGCCGAGCGTGGTCTTACCATCAAGGTGGAGACCCATGGCCAGGTGGGTGTTGAGAACGAGCTGACGGGGGCGCAGATCGCCGCCGCAAAAGCCGTTGTCGTCGCCGCGGACAAGGACGTACAGGCAGAGCGCTTTGCCGGCAAGCCCATGGTTTCCGTCGGTGTTTCCAAGGCGCTTTCGGTCGAGGCTGCCGGCGCTCTTATCGATCGTGCACTTGCAGCTAAGGGCGATGCGTCCGTGGCGGCTGCCGCCGCTACCGATGCTTCTGCAGCCGATGAGAAGGAGTCGCTGGGCCACCAGATCTACAAGCACCTTATGAACGGCGTTTCCCACATGCTGGTATTCGTCGTCGCCGGTGGCGTGCTCACGGCCGTCTCGTTCCTGTGGGGCATCACGTCCTACGATTCCACGGCGAGCGATTACAACTCGTTTGCCGCCATGCTCAAGATCATCGGTGGCATCGCCATGAACCTTATGGTTCCGGTGCTTTCCGCCTATATCGCCGAGTCCATCGGTAAGCGTCCGGCGCTCGTTCCCGGTTTCGTTGCCGGTATGATCGCCATCCAGGGTCTTCCCGTTAACGCCGAGACCGGCCTTATCGATGCGGGCGGCTCGGGCATTGGCTTCGGCTTCCTCGGCGGCATCGTCGGCGGCTTCATTTCGGGCTACGTCATCCTGTTGCTCGAGAAGGTCTTCGCCAAGCTCCCCGAGAACCTCAACGGCCTTAAGGCCATCTTCCTCTATCCGCTGTGCTCGACCTTTATCGTCGGTCTCGTGATGCTCGGCATCTCCGGTCCCATGGCTACCATCAACACCGCGATGATGGACTTCCTGAAGGGTCTTTCCTCTTCGGGCGCCGTGGTGCTCGGCCTTGCCATCGGCTGCATGTGCGCCTTCGACATGGGTGGCCCGGTTAACAAGGCTGCCTACGTCACCGGTACGGCCCTGCTCACCGAGGCTCTTTCCGCCGGCGTCGGCACCGATACCTATGCGTTCGGCACTAACTTCATGGCCGCTGTTTCCGCTGCCTGCATCGTTCCGCCGCTCGTAACCACCTTCGCCGTCGTGGTCGGCAAGAAGTACTTCTCCCAGGAAGACCATGACGCCGGTATCGTCAACCTCATCCTTGGTTGCACGCACATCACCGAGGGCGCCATTCCCTTCATGACCAAGAACATCTGGCCGGTCATGCCCATCATGATGATCTCTTCGTCCATCGCGTCGATCCTCACCATCATGTTCGATGTTCACGATCCTGCTCCTCACGGTGGCTTCCTGGTCCTGCCTGTCGTCGAGAACGCTCCCATGTGGGTTGTCGCTATCCTCGCCGGTACGCTCGTCGGTGGCATCTTGTTCGTCGCTTTCAAGAAGTACGACTTCGACAAGAACCAGAAGGCTGCTCCCGCTGTTGAGGCCGCCCCTGCTGCCGAGGCTGCTCCTGCAGCATCCGCTCCCAAGGCCGAGGTCGCTGCTGCTCCTGCAGCCGCTGCCAACGACGAGGCTTCCGACTTCGTCAAGACCGAGAACGTCTTCCTCGGTCAGGACTTCGATGGTCGCGACGCTGCTCTGAGCTTCGTGTCCAATGAGGCCGTAAAGCTCGGTATCGCCGAAGATGCCGACGAGCTCATGGCTGCTTTCCTCGCTCGCGAGTCCGAGGGCACCACGGGTATGATGGAGGGCTTTGCCATCCCGCATGCCAAGTCCGATACCGTCAAGCAGGCAAGCGTCATCGTCGTCAAGGACGAGTCCGGCGTTTCCGGTTGGGACACCATGGACGGTAATCCCGTCAAGGTCGCCATCGCGCTGCTTATCCCCGGTGCTCAGGCTGGCACCACGCACCTCAAGATTCTCTCCAAGGTCGCTGAGGCTCTTATGGATGAGGATTTCCGTGCAACGGTCACCTCTGCCACCGATCCCGCCAAGATCGCCGAGACCATCAATGCACGTCTTGCGTAAGATCTGGGCATAAGGGTTTCATTAAGACCCCCTGTTTCGGGGCGCGCTTCCACGGAGGCGCGCCCCGTTTTTTATGCGCAACCTGCTTAAACAATCGGGTGCGTCGCATTGCTCGGTCGGAGTTGAGCCTCGTTTGGGTGACTCTCTAAAATCCTTCTATTTGGCTTTAAAACTGCAAGAGTTGCGCTAAACTAGCAACTGTCATTTAACGTGTCCCGGGCATCGTCTTAGGGATATGTAAGAAAAAGGAGTCACAATATGGTTTCTGAGAAGGCTACCCTTGTAAACCCGCAGGGTCTTCACATGCGTCCCGCTGGCCTCTTCGCCTCAACCATGGGCAAGTTCGCCTGCGACGTCACCGTCGTCACCCCCGAGAAGGAGGTCAACGGCAAGTCTCCTATGGCTCTGATGGCCGCTGGCATCCCCTGTGGCACCGAGGTCGAGGTCAAGTGCGACGGCGCTGACGAGGCTGACGCTCTTGCTGCTGCCATCGAGCTCATCAAGAGCGGCCTGGGCGAGTAGACGGCTATTCGCATCGTATGCTGAACAATTGAGTTCATAATTTTGGCGCAGAGATACCGTGGGGTGTTTCTGCGCTTTTGTTCTGTTCATTGGTAAAACCTTTGAGCAAACACGGAGAGAGGAATGGGAATGTATCAGGGAGTCAACGCATCGGAGGGTATCGGCATCGGCACCGTTATGGTAGCCGTCGAGCCTGATCTGACGTTCGAGCCGCATGAGGTTGCAGACGCTGCCGCCGAGAAGGAGCGCTATGCACAGGCGCTCGCGGTCTTCTGCGAGAAGACCCAGGCGCAGGCCGACCACATGAAGGAGGCTGTGGGCGAGGCCGAGGCCGAGATCATGAGCGGGCACATCGTACTCGCGCAGGATCCGGGCATGACCGATGCCATCAACGCCGCAATCGATGGCGGCACGTGCGCCGAGCAGGCACTTATGGACACCTCCACCATGTTCGAGAACATGTTCTTGGCCATGGATGACGAGATGTTCCGCCTGCGCGCTGCCGACATCGCCGACATCCGTACCGGTATTCTGGCTGAGCTTCTGGGCAAAGAGGTCGTCGACCTTTCCGTGCTCCCCGAGAACACCGTCGTCGTCGTACACGATCTCACGCCGTCCATGACCGCTACCATCGATAAGGCGCACGTTGCCGGCATCGTTACCGAGACCGGTGGCCGCACTTCGCACTCCGCGATCATCGCTCGTGCACTCGAGATCCCCGCGGTTCTTTCGGTTGCCAACAGCTGCTCTGCGCTGCGCAACGGCATGACCGCTGTCGTCGATGGCTCCAAGGGTGTTGTCGAGGCCGATCCGGACGAGGCTACGCTTGCCGCCTACACCGCCAAGGCCGAGGCCTTCGCTGCCGAGAAAGCCGCTCTTGAGGCTTTCCGTGGCCAGAAGACCGTCACCGCCGATGGCGTGGAGAAGATCCTGGGCTGCAATATCGGCTCTCCCGATGATGTCCCCAACGCACTCGAGCACGACGCCGAGGCTATCGGCCTGTTTCGTTCCGAGTTCCTCTTCATGGATGCCACCGAGCTTCCCTCCGAGGAGGATCAGTTCAATGCGTACCGCAAGGTTGCTTCCGCACTCAAGGGCGCTCCCGTCATCATCCGTACGCTCGACGTGGGTGGCGACAAGGAGATCCCGTATCTCAACATGCAGAAGGAAGAGAACCCCTTCCTGGGCTTCCGTGCCGTGCGTTACTGCCTGGCCAACCCCGAGCAGTACAAGGTTCAGCTCCGTGCCCTGCTCCGTGCCAGCGCCTTCGGCGACATCAAGATCATGGTTCCGCTGGTGACTTGCGTCGAGGAGGTTCGCGCTGTCAAGGCACTCGTCGAGGAGTGCAAGACCGAGCTCACCGAGGAAGGTCGCAAGTTCAACGAGAACATCCAGGTCGGTATCATGGTCGAAACGCCTGCTGCCTCGCTTATCGCTGATAAGCTCGCCAAGGAGGTTGACTTCTTCTCCATCGGCACCAACGACCTCATCGGCTACACCATGTGCGCCGACCGCGGCAACGATAGCATCTCCAACCTCTATCAGGTGTACTATCCCGCCGTGCTTCGTTCGCTTAAGAACATCATCGAGAGCGGCGTGAACGCTGGCATCCTGGTCGGTATGTGCGGCGAGGCCGCTGCCGATCCGCTGCTTGAGCCGCTGCTGATCTCCTTCGGTCTGGAAGAGTTCTCCATGAGCGCTCCTTCCATCCTCCGTGCACGCAAGACGATCTCCAAGTGGACCAAGGCCGAGTGCGACGAGCTTGCCGCCAAGGCTCTTGCGCTCGACACCGCCGAGGAAGTCAAGGAGCTGCTCGAGGCTTCTGCTCGATAAGGGTTTAAGCGGGCGCATCGAAAAGGTGCGCCCGCATTTATAGGATGTGGACGAGCACCGTTAATGGGATCGATGTTCGTCGTTTCAAAAACAGGGGGTACTGTTTATGTTCTACACGCTAACCGCCAATCCCGCCGTTGACATGACCGTGTCAAGCTCTCCGTTGGTGCCGGACGAGAACGTCCGTACCGGTTCTGCGAGCTACACGGCTAACGGCAAGGGCCTGGACGTCTCCTTCGCCTTCAAGAAGATGGGCACCGACACTGTGGCGCTCGGCTTCTTCGCTGGCTTTACGGGCAAGTTCATCGTCGAAGAGGTCATGAACCTCGGTTGCCTCTGCAAGCCGGTGTGGACCGATGGCATCACGCGTATCAACACCTACGTCAACGACGGCCAGCACGAGTACGGCATCCTTAACCCCGGTGCGCCTATCACGCCCGAGAATCAGAAGGAGCTCTACAAGATCCTCGACGAGGCCACGGGTATGGACTGCCTCATCGTCTCGGGTTCCGTGCCTCCCAAAGCCTCTCCTGATTTCCTTGCTCAGGTAATGGAGCACGCTCAGGCCACCGGCGCCGATGTCGTCCTCGACCTCTCGTCCGACAAGCTCAAGGAGCTCGCTCACAAGAAGCCGCTGCTCATCAAGCCTAACCACCACGAGATGAAGGCTATCTTCGGCGTGCCCGTCGATACCGATGACGAGGTGCGCGTGGCTATGGCCAAGGCTCACGAGACCGGCGTGCAGAACGTCCTCCTTACCCGCGGCAGCCGTGGCGACGCTTACTTCTCCAACGGCGAGGACATCTGGTATGCCAAGCGTACCTTCAATATCAAGCTCGTTTCGTCCGTGTGCGCTGGCGACTGCACGCTCGCCGCGTTCCTCTCCAAGTGGTACAACGACCGCGAGAACGTCGAAGAGGCCATGAAGCTCGCTATGGCCACCGGCGCCAACGTTGCCGAGTCCATCGGTATCGGCGATTTCGGTCATGTCGACGAGTACAAGAACCGTGTTGAGGTCCGCAAGCTCGAGCGCAAGTAATCTTGTGATTCCATAGCGTCTGGCGCGTGTTTGCATCCCCGTCTTGCTTGGCAAGGCGGGGAATTTTGTGTCTTGAGCCTATGAAGATAACCGTTTACCGAGAACCTGCAGGTGCCTGTGCGCTTGTGTAATATACTTTCAGTATCGGCTTTCATGAAGAAAGGAACTTTCATGATCTACACGCTCACGGCTAATCCCGCCATCGATTACAACATCGCTTGCGATGGGCTCACCGCCAATACGGTCACCCGTACGCGCAACGCGGTGTATACACCCAACGGCAAGGGTCTTAATGTGAGCTTCACGCTCGATCACTATAAGGTTCCTACGACGATCCTCGGTTTCTTCGCTGGTTTTTCCGGTCGTTTTATCGTCGAAGGCGCCGAGGCTCTGGGCGTGCCGGTAAAGCCCGTGTGGACCGAGGGCATCACCCGCGTCAACGTCTTCCTTAATGCCGGTCCCGATATCGAATACAACATGGTCAATGCCGGTGCCGCCGTCACCCCCGAAAACGAGCAGGAGATGTACGACCTCATCGATTCGCTTGACGATATGACCTGTCTTGTTATCTCCGGTTCGCTTCCGCCTCATACGAGCGACGATTTCCTCAACCAGGTTATCTCGCGTGTTAAGGCCAAGGGTGCTGAGTTCGTCCTCGACATCTCGTCGCCCAAGCTTGCCGAGCTCGTCGCCGAGCAGCCACTGCTCATCAAGCCCAACGACGATGAGCTGCTCGATATTTTCGGACTCAAGGTTGCCGGTGGGGACGATGAGTCGGTAAAGGCCGCTATGGCCGAGTTGCATGCCAAGGGCGTTAAGAACGTGCTGCTCACGCTTGGTGGTGCGGGCGCCTATTTCTCCAACGGTGAGAACATCTGGTTCGCTAACCGTACGTTTGATGTCAAGCTGCTCTCGACGGTGTGCGCTGGCGATTCCTCGCTGGCCGCGTTCCTTTCGGTGTGGCACGACGATCAAACGGCTGTTGAGGAAGCCCTGCGCCTTTCCATGGCTACGGGTGCCAACGTGGTCGAGTGTCCCGGTCTGGGCGATTTCGCCAAGGTTGAGGAGTACAAAAAGGGTATTGCCATCCGTCAGGTTTGCTAACGCTTTCGTCTGTGCGCCAGTGGTAGTTGCCTGCATGGCATGATTGCAAGCTGGAGTTCGGTTGACGAACGGGGGCCTAAGGCTGCATTTTGAGCGATTCAATTTGTAGCTTTAGGTCCTTTTATTTACTCAAATCTAAGTATGCTATGGTTAACCGTGTATAAAATCGCGCGAAATTAAAGCGTGGAACGTATACGAAAGGGAGCGACCATGGCTCAAGGTACGGCAATTTCAACGGATGATATTTTGGCGGCAAGCAAGGCGTTTCGTAGCTGCAGCTGCAATAAAATCGCACGCAACGCGGTAACCAGTATGGGCGTTCGTAGCGCCGCGCGCGATCCCGAACGTGTTGCGGCCGCTGCTACAACGTTTGACGTGCAGCTTGTTCAGGGCGATATCACCAATCAGAAGCGGTCGGGGCGTTGTTGGATGTTTGCGAGCCTCAATACCATGCGTTACCGCATCATTAAGAAACTCGGACTTAAAACCTTCGAGCTCAGCCAGGCGTATCCACTGTTTTGGGATAAGTACGAGCGCTGCAATTGGTTTTTCGAGAATATCATCGCGACCGCTCAAGATGATCTGACCTCGCGTGAAGTTGCCTATCTTCTGACCGATCCCCTCTGCGATGGCGGTCAGTGGGACATGTTCCGTTCGCTGGTGAAGAAGTATGGCGTCTGCCCTAAAGAGGCCATGCCCGAAACCTCGTGCTCCAGCAATACAGGCGACCTGAACAAGTACCTTACGCGCTACCTTCGTGCGGGTGCCAAGCAACTTCGCGATGCAGTTAGCGCGGGCAAGGGTGATCAGGAACTTCAGGGCATCAAGAAGAGTCTTCTGCAAGATGTATACAAATACCTTTGCATTTGCCTGGGTGAGCCTCCCGCGACATTCGACGTGCGCATCCGCGATGCCAAAAACGAGCTCAAGGCTTCGGGAACCTATACGCCGCAGGAGTTCTTTGCGGAGTTCGTTGACATGAATCTTGATGATTACATCTCGGTCATCAATGCCCCCACGCAGGATAAGCCGTTCATGAAGTCCTATTCGGTTAAGTACCTGGGCAACGTGCTCGAGGACGGCGGCGTCCGTTACGTCAATCTGCCCATTGCCTCACTAAAGCGCGCTGCCATCGCGCAGCTGCAAGATGGTCTGCCGGTTTGGTTCGGTTCCGATGTCGATCAGGGCTTTTTGCGCGAAGACGGCGTCTTGGACCCTGCTGCCGTCGATGTCGATGCGCTATTCGGGCTTTCCATTGAAGGCGGCATAGATAAGGGTGAGCGTCTGGCCTATGGTGAATCGCTCATGACGCATGCCATGACCCTGCAGGGCGTTAACCTCGACGCCGAGGGCAATTCCACCAGTTGGCGTATCGAGAACAGCTGGAGTGACGACCATGGCAAGAAGGGTTACGACATCGCCTCGGATGAATGGTTCGACGAGTACGTTTACCAGGTAGTGGTTGATAAGAAGTATCTTACCGCCGAAGAGCTTGCCGCCTACGAGTCCGTGCCCGTCGAGCTCGCGCCTTGGGATCCCATGGGGGCACTTGCCTAGGCCTGCGGCTATACTCATAGGCGCGTTCCCCATCAGGTAAGGACAAGTAATGGCAAACGGTACCCAACTCAACGGCATCCATCCTTCGGCTCCTTCGCTGCACGTTTTGCACGTATTGGAAGAGGCGGGTCTTGAGGCATGGTATGTCGGCGGTTGGGTACGCGACGCTCTCATGGGACGTGTTTGCCATGATGTCGATATGTGCTGCTCTGGTACTTGGCAGCAAAGCAGCGAAGCCCTGCGGGCGGCCGATATCGCCGTAGCGGAATCGGGGATTCGTTTTGGTGGCATAACGGCCATATGCGAGGAAGAGCGCATAGAGATCACGACGTACCGTGTCGACGGGTTCTATGAGGACGGTCGGCATCCAACGAGTGTGCAACGTGCGGCCACGCTTGAAGAAGATCTTGCACGCAGGGATTTTACCGTCAATGCGATGGCGTGGCATCCCGAGCGTGGCTTGCGCGATCTCTATGGCGGTCAGGAAGACCTGGATAGACGAGTTATCAGGGCCGTGGGGGAGCCGCGCAGGCGTTTTGAAGAAGACGCGCTGCGGATGCTCCGTGCTGTGCGTTTTGCCTGTCGTCTTGATTTTGTAATCGAGCCTAAAACCGCACAGGCGCTTGCCGACTGCGCGGAACTGCTCGATGCGGTGGCGCGTGAGCGCGTGGGCGTAGAGCTCGGAGGCATATTGGCCACGGGGCACGGTGGCGATGCGATGTACCGCTATCCCGAGCTTATGTGCGCCGCTATTCCCGAACTCAGCGCGTGCCGCGGCTTTGACCAGCGCAGTATCTATCATGATTACGATGTGTATGAGCATATAGCCCGTGTGCTGACCGTGGCGGGGGAGCTTGCCCTCGATGGTGAGGGGCGCTTGACGGGAGGCGCGCCGTCGCCTGTACTCATGTGGGCGGCTTTGCTGCACGATATTTCCAAGCCCGATTGCTTTACCCTCGATGAACGGGGACGTGGACATTTTTACGGTCATCCTCAAGCGGGAGCTAAAAAGGCTACCAAGATCATGAAACGCTTGGCGTTGCCGAATGATCTTATCCGCGATGTGCGCTCGCTCATCTTCTATCATGACGAACCCCTGAAAGGCACGCGTGCCGAGTTGTTGAGACAGATGCGGGCATTTTCGGGAGAGGGTCGTGACGTTATGGCTCTCATGGATGAGCTGCTTGATTTACGTCGTGCCGATACGCTGGGGAAGGCACCTGCCTGTTTTTACTACGTCGATATGCTCGAGGACATGCGCGGGCTTGTGCATGAGCTTGCCGATGAAGGTGCGGCTTATAGCTTGCAGACGCTTAACCTTAAAGGCAAAGATCTAATAGACGCCGGGGTGGTTCCCGGGCCTGATCTTGGCAAGCTTTTAGCGAGCGCACTCGATGCGTGCATAGAGGGGAAAGTCGCCAATGATCGCGAGGCCTTACTGGGTTTTTGCCTTGACTCCATAAGGTGACCACAAGTCTAACTTTTTCAAAATTAGGGCTTGCATCGGTCACTTCTCTCCCGTATAGTACTTCTTCGTTGAGGCGCTGCTTCAATACAACATATGGCCCGTTCGTCTAGCGGTTCAGGACGCCGCCCTCTCAAGGCGGAGAT
>CAVGWH010000004.1:0-31682 GCA_963633065.1 Oribacterium sp. | reverse complement strand
GCACGTTACCGTGCAGGGGGGAGGGCCTTCGGGCCCTCCCCCTTTTTGCTGCGGGGCGCTCTGCGTATAGGGCTGATGATCACGCTCTCCACATGATTCACTTCAAGCGGTTTATCTGCATCGGGTCGTTAGGGATTACAATGCAAGGTATCTGTCGCATTGGAGGTGAGCATGGCTGAAGCAGCTGTTGGAGTCGATCTGGTCGAGATCGCTCACATGGAAAAAGTCATTACAGAGACCCCTTCTTTCCTCGATAAGGTATTTACCGACGAGGAACGGGCCTATTGTGAGCTTTCGAACCGTCCTTATGCTCACTACGCTGCTCGTTTTGCAGCTCGTGAGGCAGTTCTTAAAGCTCTGGGCACTGGTTTTTCAGACGGGGCAGGGCGTAAGGATGTTTCGGTTTCTAAAGATGATCGCGGGCGGCCTATCGCGGTGCTTTCCGGTCGCGCTGCCGAGATAGCACAAGAGAAAGGCATAATCGAGGTCGCGCTTTCGCTTTCGCTTACGAAGGAACTTGCGATTGCGAATGCCATGGCCATCACCGAAGAGGCGCGTCCGAAGCCGAAGGAAGATAAGGTTTCCGAGAAGGCGAAAATCGCTCAATCGTTTAAAGAAGTTCGATCGGTGCTCGATGAGCTCGATCGTGTGCAGGATAACAGTTCGGCGGAGATCGATCAGGCGTTGGACTTGGATGATGGGGGCAATGAATGAAACCCGTTTTGAGTGTTGAAGAGGTCCGTCATCTCGAGGACCTTATCGAAAAGGAAGGAACTTCCAAGGCCGAGCTCATGGAGCTGGCAGGTGAGTTTGCCGCCTCTGAGATCGATAAGGAGTCTCCTAGCCGGGTTCTGGTGCTTACGGGGTTTGGCAACAACGGCGGTGACGGTTGGGTTGCGGCCGATATCCTTTCGCATAAGGGCATCGAGGTCGATGTTGTCACCCCTGTTGAGCCCGATGAGATTCCCCAAGCGCTGGCCCGCCATGTGGCACGCCGTACCGCCGGCCGCGATGTCACGGTTTATGTGGGCCCTTCGCGCGATGAGCTCGTTGAGCTTATCGGCAAGGCCGATGTCGTTGTCGACGCCATTTTGGGTACGGGTTTCCACGGGTCGTTGCGTGCGCCTTTCTCGATTTGGATCAAAGCCCTTAACGAGCTGCATCCTTATACCGTTTCCATTGATGTACCTTCGGGCCTTAACGCTCAGACCGGCATTGTCGAGGACGATGCCGTTCAGGCGGACAAGACCGTCACGATGATCACGCCCAAGATCGGTCTCTATAGCGCTGATGCCCCGCAGTACGTTGGCGAGCTGGTGTGCGGTGAGCTGTACGATGGCCTGGACGAGATCATCGATGATGTGGAGCATGAGGCCGATATTCTCAGCGCGGGCGATCTTGTTGGTTTCTGCCAGGACCTTCCCTCCAATATCGATAAGTATTCGCGCGGCTCGGTGCTCGTTGTGGGCGGCTCCACCACGTATCCCGGTGCAGCGATCATGGCCGCAAAGTCGGCGGCGCGTGCGGGTGCGGGCTATGTTGCCGTTGCCGCACCCGATGCCTGTGCCGACATCATCCGTATGGCGCTGCCGTCCGTTCCCGTTATCGGTATCTCCAGTGACACACGGGGTTCGTTTGGTGCGGCCGCTCGTAAGGCGGTGTGCGAAGTCGCGCAAAAATTCAGCTGCGTGCTTTGCGGTCCGGGAATGACCACGGCGGCTGGCTGCATGCAGGTTGTTAGCGGCCTTCTTGAGCTTGACGTACCACTTATCCTCGATGCGGATGCGCTCAACTGCCTCTCTAAGATCTCCATCGGGGGGATCGATGAGACCCCGGAGATGTATCGTCGTGAAGCTCCGCTTGTTATGACGCCGCATTATCGCGAGTTGGGCCGTTTGGTGGATGACGACGCGGTGAGCGAGCTGGGTGGCGCTATCGATGCCTCCCAAAAGATCCTCTGGGCCGCGGGATCAGCCAACATGGTGATCGTCGCCAAGGGTCCCACTACTGCTGTGGTGGGGGTTGAGAAGGTTCTCTTGCCTATTTCGGGGCCATCTTCGTTGGCAACCGCTGGCTCGGGAGACGTGCTTGCGGGCATCCTTGCTGGAACGCTGGCGACAATGGGGCGCGATGCGGATGACTGGCCGCTGCTCTGCTCCTATGGCGTAACGCTTCACTCGTATACCGGGTATAGCGCGGCTGCGACCTATGGTGAGAAAAGCGTGATCGCGACCGATCTTATCGACCTGATCGGCAATGCCATGCAGCTGGTCGAGAACGAGGCGCTGCGCGATCTGGGAATCTCAACGGATAAAGAGGGGTAAGCATGGGGGCCAAAGAGCCGCTTACGCGCTGGAGCTGGATCGAAATAGATCGCGGCGCTATCCGGCGCAATGCACATCAGTACAAAGCTTTGCTTGCACCTCGTCAGCGCCTGTGCTGTGTGGTCAAAGCGGATGCCTATGGTCATGGAGCGGTGGAATGCGCCAAGATCATGCAGTCGGTCGGTGCCGATTATTTTGCCGTGGCGACGGTGGATGAGGGTGCTGAGCTTCGGTCGGCAGGTATTAGACAGCCTATTTTGTTGCTGAGTGAGCCTCCGATAGAAGCTATTCCCGCGCTTATCGAGCACGATATCATGCCTTCGGTGTACACCTACGAGTTTGCGCTCTCCTATGGCGAATATGCGGTGCAGGCGGGAACCGTGGGCAAATACCACTTGGCGATCGAAACGGGCATGAACCGTATCGGCGTGCACTATACGGAGGTGCTTGAGTTCTGCCGTAGTATCGATTTCCATCGTGGTATCGAATGCGCGGGCACCTTCACCCATTTCGCTACGGCCGATGAACCCGATGGCTGGGATTACAAATTGCAATACCGCCGCTTTGACGAGGCTGTCGCTTCTATGAAGGATGCGGGGTTCCCGTGCGGTATCGTGCACTGCGATAACACACCGGCATCGATGCTCGATCCGGCGACGCACTACGATATGATCCGCGTCGGCATCGGCTTGTATGGGTTGCAGCCTTGTGAGGCCGCGCGTTCTGTCATGAAGCTCGATCCCGCCATGAGCGTGCGCGCACGTGTGACGCGTGTGACGCATCCCGCCATGGGCGAGGGCGTCGGGTATGGGTTTACCTATCGCGTACCGCGCACGCGTGTGCAGATCTGCACCTTGCCTATAGGTTATGCCGACGGTCTTTCGCGCACGTTGTCCAACCGCATGGACGTGCTTTACCGCGGTGAGCGTCTGCACCAGGTTGGCAATATCTGCATGGACCAGTGCATGGTGGCCATTCAAAGCAATCCTGCGCATGAGATCGCGGAAGCCGAGTACGGCGACGTGATGACGATAATCGGGCGCGATGGTGACAACGAGATCACCATGGACGAGATGGCGCGTTTGCGCGGAACCATCAACTACGAGGTCGCGTGCGATTTCGGCTTGCGCCTTAAAAAGTTCTATGTGTAGGTCGTGCCTATGGGCGTGATGCGCATCCCCGGACATACCAGGCAAAAGCCGCGCGAGGTGACGCTTGACGAGATCGAGGCGGTGTTGGGGGATTGCCGTCTGTGCCAGCTTGCACAGACGCGTCGTAATATCGTTTTCGGCGTGGGCGATCCGCATGCGCGTGTGATGTTCATAGGCGAGGCGCCGGGGCGCAATGAGGATCTGCAAGGCGAACCGTTCGTTGGCGCCGCGGGGGAGGACCTCAACGGCATACTCTCGCTTGCGGGCCTTACGCGTGACGAGGTCTACATCGCCAACGTGCTCAAATGCCGTCCTCCGCAAAACCGTAACCCGCTTCCCGATGAGATATTGGCCTGCTCGCCTTTTCTGCGTGAGCAGATCAGGAGCATCTGGCCGGATATCATCGTGACGCTGGGAAACCCGGCAACGCATTTCGTCCTTAAGACCGAGGTGGGCATTACCAGGTTGCGCGGTCGCTTTCATCAGATGGGGCATTTCGTGGTGATGCCTACGTTCCATCCGGCTGCGGCGCTTCGTAATCCGGCGTGGCAGGAGCTGTTGGAGCAGGACTTCAGGATGCTGGGCGACTATCTGCAGCGTCATCCGGCAACGCCCGCGTCCACGGCGTCGGCGGTCGATTCCGTGTCGTAGACGCTTTCTATAAAGGTCAGGAGATTTATTTTGACGCTCAAACGAACGGGTGCCTGCATCTTTGAAAGTGCATGTCCCGAGGATACAGAGCATTTGGGCGAGCTGATCGCCACGGTGCTCGAAGATGGGGATGTGCTCATTTTGACGGGCGGGCTCGGCGTGGGGAAAACGCACCTTACCAAGGGCGTGAGCCGCGGTCTCGGTGATGGGCATCCTGTTACGAGCCCCACGTTTGCCCTGATGGCCGTGCATGATGGCGGGCGCTTGCCTCTCTACCATTTTGACCTGTACCGTCTTGAGCATGCCTACGAGCTCGAGGATACCGGCATATACGACGTCTTGGGATATGAGGGCGCGTGTCTGCTTGAATGGGGAGAGCAGTTTCAGGACGAGCTGACGGACGAGTACGTCGGCGTGACCTTGGCGCGCAAGCCCTTGGACGAGAAGGCGCGTACCATTTCGCTCGAGGCGCATGGGCTTCGTGCACAGGAGCTCGTTGATTTGATCGATAAGGCTGTTGAGAATGACGCAAGATAACAAGCGCGATGTGGTCGTCGCGATCGATACCGCGACAGATATGCTGGTTTGCACGGTCTCTTGGAAGGACGGGGCGACGGGTGAGCGCGAGATGGTGACGCGCGATCACATGTGTCGCCGCCATGCCAACGAGGAGCTTGTCGATACCCTCAATGAGGCGTTGCAGACCGCGGGTCTTGGTGTCGGCGATGTCGAGCGCATCGTGGTGGGGCGTGGTCCCGGTTCGTTTACCGGTGTGCGCATAGGCATTTCGACCGCGAAGGGCTTGGCCCGTGGTGCCAACGTGCCGTTGCTGGGGGCATCGACCTTGGACGCGTGCGCGTGGACGGCGTGGCGTGACGGCGAGCGCGGCCTTTTGGGCGTTGCCGCCGATGCCATGCGCGGCGAGATCTATCCCGCACTTTACCTGCTGGATGATGAGGGCGCTCATCGGCAGTTCGATCGCGAGCAGGTGGTCAAGGCCGCCGAGGCGTTTGGCATCTGGCGCGAACGCGATGACTGGAAAGACATCAGGCTTACGGGCGATGGTTTGGTGCGCTACGGGAAGCTGCTTGCCGAGGACGAGGCGGCGCGATGCCTAAATCGCGAACTGTGGTGGCCGACAGGTGAGGGTTTGCTGTTGGCTGAAGCTCAGGGTGCCGGTGATCCTGCGAGTGTGCTGCCGGTGTACACGCGTCTTTCCGATGCGGAGGAAAACGAGCGCAAGCGTCTGGGGTTGGCCCAGAGCGCGGCTTCCGCTAAGACGGGTGTTGCCGAGGAGCTTGCCGGAAGACATCTTCAGTACCGCCCCATGGGTGCAGCCGACGCCGAGGCGGCATCGGCACTCGACGATGCTTGCTTTGCCTGCGCTCATCACGAGGCCTGGTCGCCCCAGCTCTTTTTGGAGGAGCTGTCGGAGGGCCTTCCCGCCGCGCGTTCGTGGTGGGTCGCTCACGACAACGGAAAGCTGATCGGTATCGCCGGCGGCATGGTCGTGGATGATGACGTGCAGATTCTGGATGTCGCGGTATCGGATGAGTATCGGCGTCAAGGCATCGCGCGCAAGTTGCTTTCCCATGTGAGCTACGATGCGCAGATGCTCGGCTGTACCACGGCATCGCTTGAGGTGGAAGCCGAGAACGCCGGGGCCATCGCCTTGTACGAGTCGCTCGGGTTCAAAGCGGCGGGCCTTCGTAAAAACTACTACGGGTCCCATGCGCATGCGCAGGTCATGACTGCTCAGCTGCCGTTGGTGCTGCCCGTTGATGCGGCATCTCCCGAGCCCACGGCGGCTGCTGTGCGCGTCTGGCCTCTTGAGTGCCCTGAGCGTTCCGCTGACGAGCGCGCGGAGATCGAACGCCGGCAGATGGTGCTTGCTATCGAAAGCTCGTGTGACGAGACGGCCGTGGCGATTATCGATGCCGATGGTAATCTGCTCGCCAACCAGGTCTCCACGCAGATCGATTTTCATGCACGTTTTGGCGGCGTGGTGCCCGAGATCGCCTCGCGTAAGCATGTTGAGGTCATCGTGAGCGTGGTGGATGCCGCACTTGAAGACGCGGCCAGGGCGCTTGGCCTCGAGGGCGGTGCCGTGATGCCGCAAGAGCTCGCTGCGGTCGGCGTGACGCAAGGCCCCGGGCTTGTCGGTGCGCTCGTGGTGGGCGTGGCTTTTGCCAAGGGCTTTGCGTATGCGGCGGAAAAGCCGCTCATCTGCGTTAACCATCTTGAGGGGCACCTGTATGCCAATCTGCTCACCCAGCCCGACCTCAAACCGCCGTTTATCTTCACGTTGGTGTCGGGCGGGCATACCATGCTCGTGCATGTTAAGGCCTGGGGCGATTACGAGGTGCTGGGCGAGACGCTCGATGACGCGGTGGGTGAGGCGTTTGATAAGGTTGCCAAGGCCCTCGGCTTGGGATACCCCGGCGGCCCCATCATCTCCAAGCTCGCTGAGACCGGTGATCCTAAGGCTATCGACTTCCCGCGTGCACTCAACCGCAAAGGCGATTACCGTTTCTCGCTTTCGGGCCTTAAAACGGCCGTGACGCTCTATATCGAGCGCGAGACCGCGGCGGGGCGCACGATCCATCTGCCCGATTTGGCAGCCTCGTTTGAAGCGGCTGCCTTTGACGTGCAGTACAAAAAGGCCAAGAACGCCCTTCATGCCACGGGATGCAAGGAGTACTGCATCGGTGGTGGGGTTTCGGCTAATCCGCATCTGCGCGAGATGATGATCCGCAAGCTTGGGCGCCAAGGCATTCGCGTGACGGTGCCGCCGCTCAACGCCTGTACGGATAACGCTGCCATGATCGCGGAGGTCGCGCGCGGTAAATTCCAGCGCGGTGAGTTCTCGCCGTTCAGTGTGGATGCCGATCCCAACATGACGCTGTAGCAAGCTCGCCCATTTGAGTTTTCATACCGTGATTTCCTTAAACGGTAGAAAATCTCAAATCAACGGTTGACTTTGTTACGCTAAAGTTTCATACTCACTTTCGTCCATTGGGGAGGCGAAAGCATAGGGCTTTCGTCATGATTCAAGAGGTTTATCGAAGCAATGAAAACGCGTCAGCTAAACATTATCAGCGTAGTAATTATCTGATGCGGGTTAGCCTATAACAGCTAGCCCGTACGATAACGGGCGGCTGGTAAAAGAATGAGGGCCGTCGAGCGCAACCGACGGCCCTCATTCTTTTTTTATAGGTATCACTATTGGTTCGATAACCTCTTAAGGAGGAAAAGGGATATGAACGGAGTTTTGCTCATGGCTGTAGCCGCGGCGGTGCTCGCCTGCGGTTATCTGGGCTATGGCCGATGGCTGGCCAACAAGTGGGGCGTCGACAAAGAGGCTCTTACGCCGGCCAAGCGCATGAAGGACGGCAAGAACTTCTCGCCCGTCTCGACGTTCACCGCGTTCTCGCACCAGTTCAGCTCCATCTGCGGAGCCGGCCCTGTCACGGGTACCATCGTCGCCATGGCGTTCGGTTGGCTCCCCGTCGTGCTTTGGGTTATCGTCGGCGGCATCTTCTTCGGTGCCGTGCACGACTTCGGCGCACTGTATGCGTCCATGAAGAACAACGGCAAGTCGCTCGCCCAGCTCATCGAGAAGTACATCGGCAAGACCGGCCGTCGCCTGTTCCTGCTCTTCAGCTGGCTGTTCACCGTCACGGTCATCGCCGCCTTCACCGACATGGTCTGCGGCACCTTTAAGCTGACCAACGTCATGGATGCCGCCGGCAACGCCACCGCCGCCATCGACTTCGCTAAGTCCTATGCCGCAGGCTGCGCGGGCACCATCTCGATCCTCTTCACCTTTGTGGCCATCGCCTTCGGCTGGGCTCAGAAGAAGTTCAACCTCTCCGGTGTCGCCGAGTTCGTGACCGGCGTGGTGCTCATGGTCCTCATGTTCGCTGTGGGCATGCAGTTCCCGATCTATCTCGACAAGTTCCAGTGGTTCGCCGTCGTCATGGTCTACCTGGTCTTTGCCGGCGCCATGCCCATCAGCGTGCTCAAGACCCCGCGCGATTACCTGACCTCCATCATGATGATCGTCATGATCGTCTGCGCCGTCGTGGGCATCTTCGCTCTCAACGCCTCGGGCCAGGCCACCATCACCGCACCGATGTTCACCGGTTTCAGCACCGCTTCGGGCATGATGTTCCCGGTTATGTTCGTCTCCGTCGCCTGCGGTGCCCTCTCCGGGTTCCACAGCCTCGTGTCCTCGGGCACCTCTTCTAAGCAGGTCTCCAACGAGGCCGACGCAGTCAAGGTCGGTTACGGCGCCATGGTCGTCGAGTCGTTCGTCGGCATCCTCGCCATCATCGTCGCCGGCGTCATGTTCTCCGACATGAACACTGCCGGCACCGGCGCTCTCAACGCCGGCGTGGCTTCGACTCCGTTCCAGATCTTCGCTGCCGGCATCGCCCGCGGCATGACCGCCTTCGGCGTCGACCAGACCGTCGCCACCGTGTTCATGACCATGAACGTTTCGGCTCTGGCTCTCACCTCGCTCGACGCTGTCGCCCGCATCGCCCGTACCTCGTTCTCCGAGTTCTTCGCCTCGAGCAACGACGCTCTCGCCACCGAGGCCAAGACCGGCTACATGAAGGTCCTCGGCAACCCCTGGTTCGCCACCGTCGTGACGCTCCTCCCGGGTCTCGCCCTCGCCTTTGGCGGCTACTCCAACATCTGGCCGCTCTTCGGTGCCTCCAACCAGCTGCTCGGCGGCATGACCATGATCACCCTCGCCGTGTTCTGCAAGTGCACCGGCCGCAAGGGCTGGATGCTCTACGTGCCCGTGGCCTTCCTGCTCTGCTGCACCTTCACCTCGCTCATCCAGAGCGCGCTCGGCTGCTACGCCGCCGTTGCCGCCTACGGCTTCTTCGGCACCATCCCCGCGACCGCTACGACCGCCGCCGTTTCCGTGGCCGCAACCAAGGGTTTGCAGCTCGTGTTCGCCATCCTGCTTATGGTTCTCGGCCTGATCGTTGCCGTGAACTGCCTCAAGGAGTTCTTCGGCAAGGAGGCCGGCTCCCTGCCTGACGAGGAGCCCGAGTGGACCGAGATGGGTAAAGCCGAGTACGGTCATCTGTCCGCCGAGGCTCCCGCCGATGCCGCGGTTCAGAACGCCTAGGACTTAGCGAGCCCCTTGCGTTAATGCCGGCGTGTGCGTGAGATGCACGTTTGGCATACCTCATATCTCCAACGTCAGTTGGACGACTCGGAAGCCGAGTGCCGTCAAGGTACTCGGCTTTTTTGTATAGGGACGTGTCTGTGTACGGCGATGCTGCAGCTAGGCGCTACCATAGAGGGGTTTGAATCTGCATAAAGGAGAGCCCGTGGGCGATAAACTGTATTCCGACAATCGTCACAACGTGCAGGTGCTGGCCAAGCATCTGTTTGATAAAACATCGCTTGACCTGCCTCAGTCCATCAAGGTGGCTCAGCTTTTGCTGGGACGCAAGAAGCTCAAGATCAAATCGAGCGCGTTGGCGCAGATATTTCTTTCGCTCGACAAGGATATCGATACCAAGGCAAAGCGCAACGAGCTTATAAAGGCTCATATCATCGAGCGCATCGAGGGCACGGGCACAGAAGGTCGCCCTGCTGTGTACCGCATCATGCCGGGGGCGATGCTGTCCGATTTAGAGGAGCTTTCAGACGATGATGCGCCGACGATCGATTTCGCGGATCAGGGCGCTGAGGTTCCCTCTTCGGTTGAGGTCGAAGTTGAGCGCGTCGAGATCGTGAGCCCGAAAGGTGATGCGCGCGAAGAGCAGGGGAAAGAGCCCGAAGAATGGCATGAAGATAGGTCACATACCAAGGGTCTGCATGCTTCCGGCGAAGGACGCACTTTTGTTTCCAAAGTGGGACGCGGGGCGCATTTTAGGCGCGAAGAACAGCACGCCGATGAGCCTTCAACGGTGAAAGAGAATCAGGATTCGGTGTCAGATTCGGGTTCGTCGAAGAAACCGTCCCCTGAACCCATCGAGGTGGAAGGTGGTGCCGATGCCACTTCCGCTGATACAAACGCCGCGAAGCCGGCCTCCGATGCCCCCAAAGCCAAGGCTAAGGCCAAGCGAAAGCACACGAAACGCGCTGAGCAGGATTCCTCGGCTGCGGTAAAGGATAAAGATGAGGCTCGCTCTTCGCGCGAGCAGAGCAAGAGCGAAGGCGCCTCTAAGAAAGAAAAGGGCGGCCATACGTCTGAGAGCAGCTCTACGTGCAAAAAGTCCGCAACGGCGGCTCGGAACTCGCGCAAAGCGGCAACAGGTGCTCACGAAACCGCTGACACACAGGGTCACATGCGGAAGGTCTCGGTAACGGCGCTTATGCGTGTCGTTGCCAAGCATATCGTGCATGCGACGCCTGTTTCCAAGGCTATCGTCAAGGTCCACTCAGATGTCGACCGTGCGAAGGGTGCTCGCGTGGAGTCGCCGTCTCAAGATAAGATGCCGCCGGCGCAGCAAGCTCCGGAAAAGCGCAGGAAACCGCGCGAGGTCGATACGATAGCCGATTGGGTCGAGCATACACTCACTGCGGAAACGCCTCATGTAACGCGTCGCCAGCGCGCCTACGAAATCCTTGGTGACGAAAAGGCTTTTGACGGCAAGGCGGGGGAGAAGCTTTTCAAACGTCTTAACGACCGCGGCATCAATCCCACGGTGCTCAAGATCACCCCTTCGCGTTCGGCCCATTTCATGGGCTTCTATGGTATCGGCTCCAACAGCCCCTTTGTCGTCGTGGAAAACCTCGATGCCTATGAGGAGATCGCACGCCTGCTGCGCGGGAAGAAATCCATTCGCCTCTTCGGTCAGAAAATCGGCGGCGTGATTTTCGGCGGCGGATGCAAGGCGAGCGTTTCGCATGCGCTGGATGATTACCTGAGCGATATCGGTTATCGCTTTAAGTTCGTGTACTATGCGGGCGATATCGATCGTGAGGGTGCGCGCATCATCGAGCAGACGCGCAACGCCAATGTCATAACCATCAAGATGCATGTCGGCATGTACAAAGCCATGCTTTCCGAGCACAAGAAGCGTGAGAAGGACGGGTTTGAGCCGGAGGCAGCGGCAACCCTGCAGGGGATTCCGCAGAATCTGGCCACCACGATTAAGGACTTGCCGCCCGTGACGCGCATGCAGTTCAGGAATGTGCTTCGTGCCAACTATCGTATTCCGCAGGAGATCCTTACCACACCGCTTTATCGCGATTCGACTTCGGATGCCTTCGAGCGTCTTCTCAACGCATAGGGCGCTCGGGTTCGAATCCGTGTACGGGTAACAGAAACGCCAGGGCAACAGGTGTCCTGGCGTTCTCATAAGCGGGCTGGGACGGAGGGATTCGAACCCCCAACAGCCGGCACCAAAAACCGGAGTTCTACCGTTGAACTACGTCCCAAAGTAGAGGTGCTGCATCCATGAAGCGGTGCAGCCTGAATAGTTTACCTAATCGGAGAGCGCATCGCAAACGCCATCGAGCAATCGGATAGCCAACGTCTGTGCATCGCCTGCGGTGAACGTGCCGTTATAGCGCGTGATGCCGGTGAGCTCGATGCGGATGTGGGCCGGTTTTTTGTTTGCGGCCGCGGCGGCGGTGGCGATGCGTTGCGACAGATTGTTGCATTCGGCAAGGGCGATGGTTGCGCGGGGTGCAGCCGCCTCGGGAAGCTCATCGCTTGCGATTTCGAGCACCAGGTCGCAGTCGTCGGGAATATCGGTATCGCAGAGAATCATGCCCGAATCGACGGTGGTGGCGCTGGCGATGTTCCACATGCGCGAGGCCACGTTGCGTGCGATGGGATCTTCGCCCACTACGGCGATCTTGAAGCGCTCGAGCACGTTGGCGGCGCGGGCAAAGCCGATACGCGACTCGGCCTCGGTCACCGAGGGCTTGCCTTCCCATACATGGTGCAGACGGTTGATATAGGCAAAGGTGTCCTGAAAAGCCATGCCGTCGGCGAAAAGCCCCACGTTTTCCTGGAACTGCTGAAGTGCGGCCTCGGTATGCGGGCCAAAATAGCCATCATCCTCGCCGCAAGCAAAGCCGAGTACGTTGAGTGCGCGCTGCAAGGCTTTGACGTCGGCGCCATGAAAATTGGGATTGCGGAGATAGAGGGTGCGGTCGCCCAGCTTATACGAAGCATCTACGAGTGCGGCCCAGCAGCTCACGTCGACGGTGTCTCCGGTGGGGAGCCCGTTGTTGAGACGGAAGGTGTCCACGGCCTGCGCCGTGGTGGTTCCATAGGTCTTGGCGGAGAGCTCTTCTGCCGCGATGGAAAGGCCCAACTGCACGAGGCGCGTCTGCACGTCTTCGACGGCAGCGCCCTGCATACCGGGGATAATCGGCTCCATGAGAACCCCTTTCTAATGAATATCTCAAACCGGCGCTAGCCGGGAAAGCATCTCGTCATGCCTGCGATACAGTCTAACAAGTAATGCGTTTCGCTGTCGGGCAACGCGCCATCAACCATGCGGTTGATGGAAATAAAACATCTGCGACAACGCTTCCGTTTGCTTGGCATAAAAGCGGCAAAACTATGTGTAACAAGGAAGATTGCCTGATAGATCTATATGAACATGGCGATGATGGCAAATGCGAAAAGCAGGCAGGCGCACGCCATGAGCACCACGCCCAGCTTTCCCTTAGGGCTCCTTGCGAGATACGAGGCATCGAACACGTGCGATGCCTTTTCCCATTTGCCTTGCAAAAAACGCTGCCATCTAAAGTGACTGAGGCGTATGCCGAACGCCAGGAGAACGCAAGCGATAAGTCCCGTGAAGGTAGATATCAGTGAGTGTGACATAAGACCTGCCGGCTAGTTGAGGCGGGCGACAAAGAAGTCGGCCATGGATAGCAGAAGGTCGCGGCACTCGGCATCGAGGTCGATCTCTTCAAGTGCCGCTTTGCCTTGTTCGGTGAGCGTCTGCGCATAGCCGCGCGCGAAGTCGATCGACTCGGTTTGCTCGAAGATGTCGACGGCGCGTGCGAGCATCGCGGGGTCGGTGGTTCCGGAAGAGAGGATACTCACCAGCTCATCGTGGTAGAGGGGGGAAGCGAGTGCGTGCACGGCAACGAGGGTCCGCTTTCCTTCGGTGATATCGGTGCGGAAATCCTTGTCACGGGCCTCTTTCTTGCCGATGAGGTTCAGAAGGTCGTCTTGGATCTGGAAAGCGAGCCCCGTGCGCATGCCGAACGTACGGAGGGCCTCGACCTGCTCCTCGCTGCCGCCGCCGACGATGGCGCCGCAGGCCAGGGGCACGGCGCCGCTGTAGAACGCGGTCTTGTGCTCTGCCATGCGTAGGTAGTCCTCAACCGAGATATCGAAGCGCTTATCGCGTACCCAGCCGAGGTCGAGTGCCTGGCCTTCGATGGTGCGCTCGGTCATGGCGGTGAGTTCTCCGAGCAGGTGTAATTTGGTCGCGTCGGCAAGGGAGCTGTCGTTGAGAATCAGGCTGGTTACCCAGGTCAGCGCCAGGTCTCCGCAGTTGATGGCGATGCCCTCGCCCTCGGTGATATGGAGACACGGCTTGCCACGACGCAACTGCCCGTTATCGGCGATGTCGTCGTGGATGAGCGCTGCCGATTGGAAGAGCTCGATAGCCATCGCGGGGCTTTTCGCGGCTTCGAAAGCGCCGCCTACCGCACGCGATGCTAACATGCAGATGAGTGGGCGGTGGCGCTTGCCGGCATTTTCGGAAAAGCGCTCAAGGGGCTCGTAGAGGTAACGCGAGATATCGTCTACGTCCGTGCAATCGGTAAAACAGGCCGAGACATACTCATTTACCTGGTCTTTGTATTGCATTAGAAAATCGCTGAACGAGCTTGTCACGTGAGGTCTCTTCCTTTGGGCGGTGCATAAAAAGGGCGGGCGATATGGGCCCGCCCCTGAGGTGCTTGATTTACTCGGCGTCTTCGAAGCCGTTGGGGTTGTGGCTCTGCCAGTTCCAGGAGTCGCGGCACATGTCGTCGATGTCGAACTTGGCCTCCCAGCCCATGAGCTCCTTGGCTTTGGAGCAGTCGGCGTAGTTGGCCGTCACGTCGCCGGGGCGGCGCGGGCCGATGACGTAGGGAACGTCCTTGCCGCAGGCGCGTCCGAAGGCGGTGATGATCTCGAGCACCGAGGTGCCCTTGCCGGTGCCGAGGTTAAAGACCTCGACGCCCTCGCGGCCGTTCATCCACGCGAGCGCGGCGGCGTGGCCGGCGGCCAGGTCGCAGACGTGGATGTAGTCGCGGACGCCGGTGCCGTCGGGCGTGTCGTAGTCGTTGCCGAAGACGTGGACCTCGGAGCGCTTGCCGATGGCGGTCTGCGCGACGTAGGGCAGCAGGTTGTTGGGGATGCCCTTGGGGTCCTCGCCCATGAGGCCCGAGGGGTGCGCGCCGATGGGGTTGAAGTAGCGCAGCAGCACGACGTTCCACTCGGCGTCGGCGGTGTGGAGGTCGGTGAGCATCTGCTCGATCATCCACTTGGTCCAGCCGTAGGGGTTGGTGGCCGGCTTCTTGGGGCTGGATTCGGTCAGCGGCAGGGAGTCGGGGTCGCCATAGACGGTCGCGGAGCTCGAGAAGATGATGGACTTGCAGCCGTGATCGCGCATGACGTCCACGAGGGTCAGCGTGTTGCCGATATTGTTGGAGTAGTACTCGATCGGCTTGGACACGGACTCGCCCACGGCCTTGAAGCCGGCGAAGTGGATCACGCGGTCGATCTGATTCTCGGTGAAGATGCGCTCAAGGGCCGCGCGATCGTTGACGTCGGCGCGGTGGAACGTTAGATTCTTGGCTGCCTCATCGCCCACGATGGTGCCGATGCGGCCGATGACCTTTTCGGAGGCGTTGGAAAGGTCGTCGACGATGACGACCTGGTAGCCGCCCTGGAGGAGTTCGACAACGGTGTGGGATCCGATAAAGCCGGCGCCGCCGGTAACGAGGACGCAGGTGTCCTGGGGAGTTAGCTTTTGTGACATCTATGGGCTCCTTTCTGAGCAAGTCGGAAGAAGTATACCGCACCGAGCTGGGCAAACGCCGATGATGCGGTGATGTGCAACGCCGTGCGAGGCCATGCGTGCCGAATGAAGCTATGGAGATTGGCGATGCCGCAGGCAAATGCGCTATTCTTTAATGGCCTTTAAGGTTGCGACATATACTAGAGATTTAAACGGAGCATGTATGTCACACAGTACCGAACTCAAAAACGCGCATTGCGCGGAGGACGCGCTTGCGCATCCTTCCCTTGATACGAATTACGCTGTTACACGCCGCAATGCCATGAAAGCGCTGCTCGGCCTCGCGGGTGCGGCGACGCTTTTCGCGCATCCCGGTCGTGCTTGGGCGGCTACCGCTACGCAGGAAACTCTAGACAAGCTGTCCGATGCGCAATCTCAATATGAGGCCGTGCAGTCACAGCTTGACGACATCGCCGCACAATTCCAGTCGCTTTCCGAGCAGCAGAACAAGACCATGTCCCAGATCGAGGACGTGCAGGATGAGATCGATTTAACGCAGACCGAGATCGATAAAAAGCAGAAGCAGCTCGAGAAGCGCCAGTCCGAGCTGGGCGAACGCGTTTCCGATAACTACAAAAACGGCGGCTCGAACATGCTGATGATGCTGCTTAACTCGTCGTCGTTTGAGGAGCTCATCGCCAACTCGCACTATGTTGAGAAGATCAACGAGAACGACCGTGCGGTCATTGCGGACGTGCGTCAGATCAAGGCCGACCTGGATACCAAAAAATCCAATCTCGAATCCCAGAAGTCCGAGTTGGAAGAGCTCAAGGAGAGCCAGGCCAAGCAGATGAAGGAGATGCAGGCCAAACAGGAAGAGGCGCAAACTCTTCTTAACAACCTCTCCGACGAGGTCAAGCAGCTCATGGAGCAGCGCGATGCCGAGATCGTCGCTGCCGCGGCGGCTGAGGCCGAGGCCGAGCGCCAGCGCCAGGCGGCCGCCGCTGCGGCGTCTTCGTCTTCCGGCTCCAAAGCCGGTAACGTGACGGGTGGCAGCGGGCAGAGTTCCAGCGCCGCCACGGGTTCGCAGCAAAAGGTGGTCAACGCCTGCCATTCTGTGGCGTCGCCTGGCTACGGGCTTTGCGCGGCGTGGGTGTCCAACGTCTTTCAGGCTGCAGGGCTGGGCTTTATCGGTGGCAACGCCAACGATATGTACAACAACTACTGCTCGAGCTCCAACAAAGACAATCTCAAAGTGGGCATGATCATCGCCGTCTCGTCGCATTCGCATACGCTCAACGGCCAGATCTACGGGCACGTGGGCATCTACATCGGCAACAACACGGTGATGGACAACATCGGTTCCATCCGTTCCATCAGCCTCGATAGCTGGATTTCGTATTACAGCACCACCGTTACTCCGCGCTGGGGCTGGCTCGGCGGAATCGTACTGTCCTAGCGACTGATTCGTCGGTTAACGGCGCGTTTGAGTCTCGACATAAAAGCACCAGCCTCATCGAACTGCCTTTCATTTCTTGGACACGAGAAATGAGAGGTTTCCTTTAGGTGTGTCGATTTGGGAGCGAGGTACGACGTCGAGGTCGGGAGGGCGGCCGTCGCGCTCTTCGAGAGGGGAGTATGGGCGCAAGCCAGCTGCGGTCGAGCTGTCGGTTCCTTTGCACACCGCGAGACGAAGGGCCGCACATTAATGTGCAATGTGCCTACAAAGCTTGCCCAGTGCGTCTGCTATCAGTTGAAGAGGGAGCAATCCGGAAAACCACGATTGAAAATATCGGAAAACCTCGAACATGCTGTTAAATCGGCATACCCGCAACCTTGGTCAGGCGGTTACGTACAAAACGCTCGTGGGCGACATGTACGGTAGCGAAGAAGAACCCGTAGGCGCGTCTTCCGAGGAGACGATAGCCGACTACCTCGGCATGTTCAGAAGACTTTACCTCATAGATGAGGTTCACGGATGGGTCCCCCAAGCGCGTTCGCCCAAACGCCTTGCTACCAAGCCCAAGCGTTATCTCGCCGACCCGTCACTCGCCGTGGCGCTCCTCGGTATGGGATCTGAGTCTCTCATCGCCGACTGGCAGACCTTCGGTTTACTCTTCGAGAACCTTGCCATACGGGACCTTCAGGTGTATTCCCGCGCTCTGGACAACATCGGTTCCCAGCCGGTGCGCTACTACCGCGACGACACCGGGCTCGAGGTGGATGCGATTATCGAGCTGGCCGACGGGCGCTGGGCTGCGCTCGAGGTCACAGTATCCGAAGACAAGGTAGAAGAGGGGCTCGATAGCCTGAGGAGGCTCAAACGCAAGCTTTTCGGTGGCGCTGGGAGAACACGTGGGCCTGAGTTCGTTGCCGTGCTTGTGGGCGTCTCTGATTACGCACGCGAGGTGGGCGAGCGCGAGTACGTGGTCCCGATTCGCTGTCTGGGAGCTTAATCGATGGTGCATGGGGTTGGCGCGTGACGGGCCCTTGCGAATGAATTCCGAATAAAGGAAGAAGGCCCGCGGGCCTTCTTCCTTTTACGTTGCATTTGGATTGCGCTGTTTTTGGAGCGCGCTGGGCGGACGCGCGCGCTAGGCGAACTCGCCGACGCGACGGACCTCGGGTTCGAGCTCAACATCGAACTGGCGCTTGACCTCGGCCTGCACGTGCTCGATCACCGCGTTCACGTCGGCCGCGGTGGCGCCTCCCTTGTTCACCACAAAGCCGCAATGCTTCTCGGATACCTGCGCGCCGCCCACGGTGTAGCCGCGCAGCCCCGCATCCATGATGAGCTTGCCGGCAAAGTGACCCTCAGGACGCTTGAAGGTGGAGCCAGCGGAAGGCAGGTCAAGCGGCTGCTTGTCTTCTCGCTTTTGCCGATAGGTGTCCATGTCGGCGCGGATCATGGCTTCGTTGCCCGGGGCGAGCCCGAACGTAGCCGAGAGCACGATCCAGCCCTCGTCGGCGATGCGGCTCTTGCGATACCCCATCTTGAGTTCGTCCACATCGAAATCGAGCACATGGCCCGATCCGCGTATGCCATCCCCGTCGACGCGGCCCGGCACGTACGCCTTCACGCTCTTGAGCACTTGTGCCGTCGTGCCGTCGTAGGCTCCGGCGTTCATAAAGCAGGCGCCGCCGACACTGGCGGGAATGCCCCAGAGCGGCTCCATGCCGGTGAGTCCGGCGTCGGCCGCGGCGAGAGCCACGTCGCGCAGCAGGGCGCCGGCCTCGGCCGTGACGCGTGTGCCCTCGACTTTGATGTCGCTCAGGTTCTCGCGCAACAGCAGAACGACACCGCGGATGCCCTTGTCACCCACGAGCAGGTCGGAGCCGTTGCCCACGACGGTCAGTGGAATGTCGCAGCGATAGCAGATGTCGAGCGCGCGCACGGCGGCCTCGACGGAGCGCGGGGCCACCACGACGTCGGCCGCGCCGCCGATCTTGAACGTGGTGTGAGCGTTCATGGGCTCGCTCATGAGCACGGAGTCCTCGTCGGTGGCGCCGGCGAGCGCGCAGAGAAAGTCCTCGTTAAAGAAATCGTATTCATGCATAGGTGTACCGCCTTCGTTGCCGTGGCCGGTTATTTCAAATCGCTCTCTGAATATACCCTAAGGGGCAGGAACGGATCATCGGGCTGTCACTGTCGTCGATGTGCACGTCCGCGTGTCGAGCCGGGCTACCCATCAAGCTGTCGATGCATCTACGGAGCGCTTTGCGCCGTTGGCGGATGTGGTAATGCGTTTGACTAAAATTGATAAAACCGCTCGGTATAATTCAACGCTGTATGCGTGGATGTGTTGATCGGAGCGATATGGCGAACAAAGTGACGCTAAAGGAAATCGCGCGCGAAGTGGGGCTTTCGCCGTCCTCCGTCTCGCTGGTCCTCAACAATCGTCCGTGCCGTATCTCGGAAGAAAACCGTCGTCGTATTAAAGAGGTGGCGGCGCGCGAACATTACGTGCCCAACCAGATCGCCCGCAGCTTGGTCATGCGCGAGTCGCGTACGCTCGGCATCATCGTCCCCAATATCGAAAGCCGTTTTTTCGCTTCGTTGGCGGGCACGCTCGAGACGTGCTGCCGTAAAGAAGGCTACGGGCTCTTTATCACCAATTCGGGCGGCCTGCCCGAAAGCGATCTCGATTTGCTGCATCAGCTGGTGACGCGCGGGGTCGACGGCGTGTTCTTGGTGGTGGGGGATGAGTTCTCGGACGATCATGAACTGCGTGAAGAGCTTACGCGCATCCCGATCCCGGTGGTCATGGTCGACCGTGCCATTGAAGGTCTGGCTTGCGACAAGGTGATGTTCGACCACGAGCAGGGCGGCTATATGGCTACAAAATACCTGCTCGAACAGGGGCACAGGCGCATCGCGTGCATCGTCAACGCGCGGCGTTCCAATACGGGACGCAAGCGCTTGGCGGGATACGAGCGCGCTCTGCGCGAGGCAGGCGTGGCGATCGATGCACGCCTTGAGTTTGAGAGCGAGTATTACATCAACAGCGCCTACGAGGCGTCGGAGGCGATTTTGAACACCGACGCCACGGCGGTTTTCGCCAGCTCGGATAACATCGCACTCGGCCTTTTGAAGCGTCTGCACGGTGCGGGGAAGCGCGTGCCAGAGGATTATTCGGTGGTGAGCTACGACAACAGCGCGGCCGATGTATTGTTTGAGCCGGCGCTCACCGCCATCGAGCAGAATCCGGCAGAGCTCTCGAGCCACGCGCTGCAGCTGATGATCAAGAATCTCAACGGCGATCGTACGCGCCCGCAGGAAGAGATCTTGCCGCCGCAGCTGGTTATTAAAGACAGCGTGGTCAAGTGCTAAATTGCACATTCGTTTGACGATGTGGCTCTTTCTTTGAGGTTGCTTGCTTTAGACTGAAAAAGTAACCCCACGGAAAAGGTGATTTGCTACATGGATTTTGTCAGCGTTGCGCTCGAGATGGTCACGGTATCGCTCCCCATATTTTTGGGTTGGGCGATCGCCAAGCTGGGGCTCATGAGCGAGGTTTTCGAGCGCGAGCTTTCGCGTCTGCTGTTGCAAGTGGCGCTTCCGTGCCTGGTGCTCTCTTCCGCTATGGGCGATGTCGAGTTGCCGAGCGTCTCCGATACGTTTGCGCTGATGGGCGCGACCTGCATTTTGTATCTCATCGCCACGCTGGTGGCCCTTGCGGTCACGTTTGCCATGCGTGTTCCCAAGGGCACCGAGTGCGTGTACCAGTTCATCGTGATTTTCGGTAACTGCGGCTTCATCGGGTTCCCGGTCATAACGGCCGTGTTGGGCAAACAGGCGCTGTTGTATGCGGCTATCGGCTTGATTCCTTCCAATATCTTTATGTTCACAGTGGGCATCATGCTGTTCTCGGGTATGGAAGGCGGCATGAAAAAGCAGCTGCGTAATTTGGCAGCCTGCTTTAAGACGCCCGGCCTTCTCTCGAGCCTTGCGGTGCTGGTTATGGTGCTCACCGGGTTTACCGATTGGGGTGTGCTGGGCGACTCGATCACCATCGTGGGCAATATGACCACGCCGGCCGCGTTGCTGCTCATGGGCTCGTCCATTTCAAAATACAGCCCGATCTCGATGCTCACCAATTGGCGTGCATATGTGGCGGCGGCTTGCCGTCTTTTGATTGCGCCGCTCTTGGGTCTGGCCGCGCTTAAGTTCTGGCCCGGGCTCAACCCGTTTTTTATCACTACGCTGGTGTTGATGGTTGCTATGCCGGTGGGAAGCAACGGCACGCTGTATTGCATCCAATATCGCAAAGATGCCTTGCCTATGATGCAGGGTACGTTTCTGTCCATCGTGGCATCGATCCTCACCATTCCTTTGGTGACGGTGCTGGCGAGCATGTAGACGGCTTCCGATAACTGCAATTGGTGTTATATTTCTCTTGGTTGTCTAGAGAACGGAAGCGCCATGGGACTCTTCGCAAAAGCCGATCCGCAGCATGATTTCGATGCATACGGATTTACCGTGAGCGATGTTTTGTTCGATCCTCCGCGACTTACTTTTCTGCCGAGCATTTACCAAGATGCACAGGCACGACGATGGGCTGTCAAGTATCGGGGTGCCGAGCCGGCGTTTTTCGATTACGCCGATGTGCTCGATGCTCAGGTGGTCGAGTCCGGCGATGCCGAGCAGGATGACGCTCCGACAAGGTCCGAGCGCGCTCAGCAGATTTTCATTAATCCAGCTAAAGCAACACGCCAGGCGGCGGCAAAGCATAATATGTGTATAGGCATGGGTGTCTGCGTGATGGTTAAAACGGAAGCGGACGAGCCTTCCAGGCTGGAGATTCCCGTCATGACAAGCGAGGCTAAGCGAGGGAGCGGTCTGTACAGGAGCTATCGTGCGCTTGCCGAGAACCTACGTGATGGCTTTCTGGCTATGAAGGAATCCGATTCGGGCGCATAACGTTCGATGCCAAAGGAAGGGACGTCCATGGAAGATCAAGCGTATGCTGTTCCGCCGAAGGACAAAGCTGTCGAGGGCGTTCTTTGGTATATCCAATCCCAAAAACTGCAAGGTGGCGATCGGCTTCCTGCCGAGCGCTTGCTGTGCGAGCAGATCGGTGTTTCGCGCACGGCGCTACGGGCCGCTATCACGCGCCTTATCTCATGCGGTACGTTGGAAAGCCGTCGTGGTTCGGGTACGTACGTGTGCCCTTCAAAGCCGCTCAATATCTTTCAAGAGACGTACAACTATTCCGATGCCGTTCGTTCGGTGGGGCGCACGCCTTCTTCGAGGCTCATCCACGCACGTCACATCGAGGCGGGCGATGACCTGGCGCAAAAGATGTCGCTTGAGGTCGGCGCCGATGTGTTTGAACTGCAGCGCGTGCGCTATGTCGATGAGTGCCCGGCGTCGATAGAGAAGGCCTTCATCAATTTGGCGATAGCGCCTGGGATAGAAGCTCACGATTTTGCGCATGAGAGCCTCTATGAGGTTCTCGAGGCCGAATACGGTGTGTTTGTGGCCCACGGCTACGAGCATATTTCGATTGCGCGGATGAATGCCGAGGAGGCGAGCCTGCTTGATTGCGAAGTGGGGGCGCCGGCGTTTTTTGAAAGTGCGTTGGAGTATACGAGCGACAGGATGTTGGTCGAGTATTGCAAATCGGTTGTGCTGCCCACCATGTATCGTTTTGCCGACAACGGCGAGGCAAACGGCACGCCGACGAAGGTAGGTGCCGCATGGCTTCGGATGTAACGCTCAACGATGAACCTATGTACAAGCGCATACGGTCGACGATCCTCGAGCGCATCGCCGACGGCACGTACCCGACGGGATCCATGCTTCCTTCCGAAAACGAGCTTGCCGAAGAGTTCGGCACAACGCGCCTGACCGTGCGCGGTGCGACCGATGGGTTGGCGGCGGAGGGAAAGATCCGGCGTGTACAGGGCAAGGGTGCGTTTGTCTCGTGCGATTGGACTAAGAAACGTTCGGCCATGGGCGGATTCCGTAAGTCGGTTTTGGCTGCGGGAGGACACCCCGAGGTTCGTATCCTGGCGAAGGGGAAGCGCTATGCGGGCCCCTTGTTCGCGCGGATTTTCGGTATCGCTGAAGATGACCTTCTGTATTCCGTACGCCGCCTGAATAGTGCGGACGGTATTCCGGCGTCTATCGAGGTCACGTTTATCCCGCTGCTGTTGTTTCCCGATATAGAAGAGGTCGACATCTCGGTATTCAGCTTGTATGAAGCGTACGAGATGTTTGGGCGTAAGCCGGTAAAGGCGCAGGAGAAGCTTGATATCGAGTCGGTTGGAGCGCGCGATGCGGGGCTTTTGGGCATAGACCCGGGGGATCTGGTTTTGCTGCTCGAATGCGTGAGCTACGACGAGAGCGGACAAGCGATCGAGTACGCCAAATCGTTTAACAGGGGCGATGCGGGCGGCTATACGTACGTCTATTGATCGAGGCTCGCCCGTCGTCGGTGACCTTGCGACGACGTAGCGCGTCCAGCTTGAACGCTGGGTGCTTCCGCCAAAACGTTTGACCTATATATTTTGCAATAATTAAATACCAATCAGCGGCAGATATTGACCGCTGGCCGAGCATGGTGCCGAAAATCTTGATTGGTATTAAAAACAAGCTAACCTGTTAATTAGAAAATTGGTATCAAAAACCAATTACCTGTACAGATATACAAGACGTGCAGATGAATGACAGGGGGGCGCCCATGATGAACATGCTCGATTACGTAGCGCTGTCTTCGTCGCGCCTTCGGGAGATGCGCAAGCACGCCCCCGAGCTCGTTGCTTCTCTGGTAGAGGCATGCCGCGCGAGCGAGTGCACGGCGCTGCGTATAGTGGCGTGCGGATCTTCGCGCCATGCCGCTGATTGCGCGCGCTACGCGGTGCAGGAGATCTTGCGGGTTCCTGTCGTGGTGGTGAGCCCCGAGGCATTTGTTGCCACCGAGCATGTATTTCCCCAGAACGCCTTTACCATCGCGGTCTCTCAGAGCGGCTATTCGACAAACACGCTGGCCGCGCTCGATTTCATGTGCGATCGTGGGATGCCGGGAGCGGCGCTGACGGCTGCCGTGGACGCGCCGATTGGCGATCATGCCGATACGGTCGTCGATTACGGGGCGGGTGTCGAGTCGGTCGATTTTGTAACCATGGGTGTGGTGACGCTCATAGAGTTCCTGATGCTTTTTGCACTTGAGACGGCTGGTAAACAGGGTCGCTCTTTTGACGATCTTGCGCACTACTACACCGAGCTCGACGAGGCGATCGAGGCACATTCCCTCATGGTTTCGAGGGCATTGGAATTTACGCGGACGCACAAGCTGATGCTGTCCGAGGGCGCTCCTGCCATCATCGTCGGCAACGGCGCCAATTTCGGCGTAGCCGAGGAGGCGGCGCTCAAGTTCAACGAGACGATCAAGATCCCCGCCATGTTTTTCGAGGGTGAGGAGTTCATCCACGGGCCTGAGATGCAGATCACACCAGGCTATTCGGTCTTCATCATGGACGATCCGGCGGGTTCCGATCGACTCGCCGGTATAGCGGAAGCGCTCTCTCGGGTGACCGACGGGCTGTATTTTCTTACCGCGCATCCGCACGGGCATGCGTATGAGGTACCGCTCCCATGTGTTTCCGCGTGTGTTTCAGCGCTTCCCAATCTGGTGTTTTTTCAGACCATCGCGGCGTTTGTGGCACAGGAGCTTAACTCATGGGATGTGCATCCCTACTTGGATGCGGTTGCATCGCAGCTTGAGGCAAAGGCCCCTGGCTACGAGGAGTCGGTGCGTCGTCTTGAGGCCGCGGCCGCCGTGCAATACCAGGGCCAGGCGTCGCCTGAATGTCAGCTTCCGCTGGCGACCGAAGGCGAGGCGCAGGCGTTGGCCGAACGCGTGCCTCCAATTGCGAGTCAATACCACACAACGGCGGGAACCTAGGCTTGCCGTTCGATACCAAATGCAAGCAACCGACAAGAGAGGAGAGCAGGATGAAGGAAACCGAGAAGATAGAGATTATGCACTTTGACCAGGAGGGTTACCTCAAGGATGGTGAAGCGCTCTACGAAACCGGCAAGAAGATGACGGCGATGGCCGATCGCGTTGCCGATGAGGGCTACGACGCCGTGTTCCTGATGGGCGTGGGTGGCACCTGGGACGAGCTGATGCAGCTCCATTACCTCATGAACAAATTCGGAGATAAGGATCTCGAGGTTTACTTGATCCATGCGGCGGAGTGGAACGTCTCCGGTCATAAGCGTATGACCGAGCGCTCGGTGGTGCTCACCGCATCCGAGTCGGGCACGACGCCCGAGGTGCTCGAGGCCGTTAAGAAGATGAAGGAACAGGGCATTCGCGTATTTGCCATGACCAAGCCCGAGGGGCTGATCGGGCAGGCCGTGGGCGCCGAAAACTGCGTGGCTATGGCGAGCGATCACGGCTCAGGTGGCTGCGAGAAAGGCTACTATCTGGCGGATTGCTTCGGGCTTCGACTGCTTAACCGTCGCGGTTGCTTCCCCAAGTTCGATACGTTTATCGAGCAGACCAAGGACATCTGGAAAGATCTGCTCGACATCCGCAAGCGCTTTGAGCCCAAGGCCGAGGAATATGCGCGCAAGTATGCGCTTGCCCCGTACACGATGTTCATCGGATCGGGTGCCCTGTGGGGCGAGACCATCCTCTTCTCCATGTGCATCCTTGAGGAAATGCAGTGGAAGCGCACGCGTTACATCACGAGCGCCGACTTTTTCCATGGCACGCTCGAGCTTGTTGAGCCCGGCGTTCCCGTGTTCCTGTTTATGGGTGAGGATGAAAACCGCAAGCTCGACGAGCGTGTTCGTGCATTTTTGACCCGCGGCGTGACGGGTGATGACGACATCGTGATCATCGATACCGCTGAATACGGCATTCCAGGCTTGGACGACGATTTCCGCGTGATCGTCTCGCCGTGGATCCTCACCTCGCTCGTGACCGATCGCTTGGCGCGCTATTACGAGATCGTTACCAAGCACAATCTCAATTACCGCAGGTATTACCACCAGTTTGATTACTGATGCTCGTTAGGCGCGCGGTGCCGAGCCATCGCGCGCCACCTTCGCAGGAAAGGAGGATGTATGAGGCATTACGTGATAGCGAGCCATGCGCATTTTGCATCCGGCATCAAAGAGAGCGTGGAGCTCTTGGCCGGCGCGCGTGACGATGTGCGAGCGCTCTCGATGTTCGTCGACGGACGCGACGACATCGCTGCCGAGGTGGCCAGGGTGGGCGCCGAGGTGCCTGCCGAAGACGATCTGGTGGTATGCGCCGACCTGTTCGGCGGTAGCGTCAACAACGAATTCAGCAAGCTCGTACAGACGCGCCCGCATACCTATCTGGTAACCAACATGAATCTTCCGCTTCTGATACAGCTCTTGTTTTCCGATCAAGAGGCGCCGACGGCCGAGTTGCTTCGCGGTATCGTCGCGGCGGACGACACGCGCGTCAAGTTCGTAAACGATCTGTTGGCGGAAAAGGGGGCGGACGAAGACGAGGATTTCTAATCCACGCATATCCGCTTCGTGAGATGCACAACCGCCGGTAGCGCCGGCATACGACCTTGGGGGGTCATCATGATTCAGTTACTTCGTGTCGATCATCGCCTGCTCCATGGGCAGGTGGCCGTCTCCTGGGTGCAGGGGCTCGGGTCCGACTGCATCTTCTGCGTGGGCGACCATGTGGCTAACGACCCGGTATGGAAGACTACGCTCAAGATGGGCAAACCTGCTGGCTGCAAGCTTGTGATCAAAGACATGGCCCATGCCATAGAGGCGATCAATTCGGGTGTCACCGATAAGTACAAGATGATCATCTGCGTGGCGACGATTGCCGAGGCGAAGCAGCTCATCGAGGGGTGCCCTCAAATCACGTCGGTCAATCTGGGCAATACCAAGCCCAAGGACGAGAAGCGCCCCGATGCGCGCAAGGTATCGCGTCAGATTTTTTTGACGGCAGCCGAAGAGCAAGACGTACGTGATCTTTTGGGCATGGGAGTGGAGGTGGAGATCCGCCCGCTTGCCGATGACCCCAAGGTGGATATCGCGAGCGTCCTGTAGGAAAACGACCGTGTAAACGATGCGTGAAACGTTTGAAGATAGGAGGAATATATGCTTGTTCAAGCGATTCTCGTCGGTCTGGTAGCGGCTTTTGGCAAGTTCGACTATCAGCTGGGAACGCTGTATGCGTTCCGTCCGATCGTGCTGTGCCCTCTGGTGGGCGTGGTTCTTGGCGACGTTCAGTCGGGTTTGGCGATCGGTGCCAGCATGGAACTGCTGTTCATGGGTTCCATCTCCATCGGTGCGTACGTGCCGCCCGATGAGGTCATCGGCGGCGTGCTCTCGTGCGCTTTCGCCATCTCGTTGGGTAAGGGTACCGAGGCGGCGATTGCGCTGGCTATGCCGATCGCGACCATCGCGCTTGCCATCAGCAATTTCCTTAATGCACTGATGCCGGTGTTTGTCGACATGGCTGATAAGTTTGCCGTAAAGGGCAATCTCAAGGGAGTGTATGCGGTGCACTGGGGTATCGGCCTCGGCAGCATGTTGGTAGCTTTCCTGCTTTGTTCCTGCGGCTTCTATTTGGGAGCCGATGCCGTGCAAGGCATTTTGGACTGGATCCCCTCGTTCGTGCTCGACGGTTTTGGCGTGGCTGCCAACATCCTGCCCGCCATGGGCTTCGCCATGCTCGGGCGTTTGGTGCTCACCAAGCAGTTGGTGCCGTTCTACTTCCTGGGCTTCTTGCTGTGCGCCTACGCAAATGTGCCAGTACTCGGTGTGGCGCTGATCGCCATCATCATCGGTATCGACAAGTTCGACCTTTTGGGTATGGGCGGCGCTGCGCCTCAGATTGCCGTGGAAGGGGATGACGACGATGACTTCTAATGCGCCTGCAGCTGGAGTAAACGATCAGTACAAGATCACCAAGTCCGACCTCATCAAGAGTTCGCTCAACGTGGGTTCGTTGGGTATGGAGTTCAGTTGGACGTACTACAAGCAGATGAACCTGGCGTTCTGCCTGATGATCGCCAAGATGCTCAAGAAGATCTATCACGACCGTCCTGAGGATTACAACAAGGCGATCGCCCGCCATCTGGCGTTCTTCAATATCACGGTGCAATTCGCTCCCTTTGTCGGTGGCGTTGCCGTGGCCATGGAGGAAAAGGTGGCGCGCGGCGAGATCGAACCCGAGAGCGTCAACGATGTGAAAGCCGCCCTTATGGGTCCGCTTTCCGGCATCGGCGACTCCATTTTCCTGTCCACGCTGCGCGTTGTTGCCGCGGCGGTTGGCATCTCGCTCTGCCAGGCAGGGAACGTCTTCGGCCCCATCGCCTTTTTGCTGATCTACAACATCCCTGGTTTCATCCTGCGTGTTTGGGGTGTTCAGAAGGGCTATGAGCTGGGCGTTGGTTTTTTGGATAAGGCGCAGCGCAGTGGTCTCATGACCAAGATCATGACCTGCGTGGGCATCGTGGGCGTCATGGTCGTGGGTGCCATGTGCAAGGACATGTTCTGGGCATCGATCCCTGTGGCGATCGGTTCCGGAGATGACGCATCGACGCTTCAGGACATTCTTGACGGAGTCATGCCCGGCATGCTCGGCATGGTGGCGTTCTGGATCTATTACTGGCTGCTTTCCAAGAAGATCAATCCCATGTGGCTCATCGTCGGCACTATGGTGCTGGGAGTCGTGGGCGCCTTCTTCGGCGTGCTCGCGTAACCGATCGGTCGGTGCATCGAGATGCGGCGCCTGTGCGAGCCGTTAATCGCGAGGAAGTGCCGATCGTGAAGCGATGGCGCACTTGTTAAATGAGTCCCCCAAGGAGAAAGGCGGTGCTCCAGTTGGAGCGCCGCCTTTTTGTGTGGTATCGCCCTGTTTGAAGCGACGGCGCGCATCGTCTGTCGAAACACAACGGAAATATAGCCCTTTGGCTTGACTCCTTTCGGATTTGGTGTATAAACATACCTACCCAGTAGGGAAGTGTAATTATTGAGCCATATGCGAGAGGGAGACTGCCGTGACTGTGATGTGCGCCATGATGTGCAGCCCTTTCGAGCGAATGCTGCAGCTGCCCTGCGCCGTGCGATGTCGTTAAGGACTGCGTTGTCCGTGTAACGAGCGAGTCATGGGCGAAGGGCAGCACCTCCGCCCTTTTTCTATGCGACTGGCTCGGATGTCGGTCGCACCTCATCTGTCACATATGTTCCAACCAAGGAGAACACCATGCCTGTATCCAACAATTCCGACTTCAACTTCAACGCTCAGCTTTCGCGCCGTGGCTTTCTCGGCCTGTTCGGCGCTGCGGGCCTTACTCTGAGCCTTGCCGCCTGCGGTAACTCTTCCGCCTCCGGTAGCTCCGACGGCTCTGCTTCCGCCGCTTCGGGTGCGACCAAGATCATCATCGGTACCGAGGGCACCTACGCTCCCTACAGCTATCTGGATGACGATAACAACCTCACCGGTTTTGACGTTGAGGTTGCGCGCGCCATCGGCGAGAAACTCGATGATTATGAGTTTGAGTTCCAGACCATCGAGTGGTCGAGCATGTTCGCCTCGCTCGATGCCGACAAGATCCAGACCATTTCCAATCAGGTGGCCCTGAACGACGAGCGCAAGGCTAAGTATCTGTTCGAGGACACGCCGTACGCCTACGCGGTGAACGCCATCGCGTTTAAGTCGGATCGCAGCGACATCAAGACCATCGAGGACCTGCACGGCAAGACGGTGGATGGCGGCACCACCAGCGCCAACACCACTTGGCTCGAGAACTACAACGCCGAGAACGGTGACCCCATCACCATCAACTACACCGACGGCGACATCAACAAGATGCTGCAGGACATCGTGAACGGCCGAGCCGATGCGACCATCAACAGCCCGGTTTCCATCAAGACGGCCGTGGATGAGCAGGGGCTGGACATCGACTGGGTGATCTTCCCCGATACCGGCTTCACCCCCATCTACTTCCCCTTCCCCAACAGCGATGCCGGTCAGGAGCTGGCCGATGCGTTTGAGGGTGCGCTGCAGGAGCTGATCGCCGACGGTACGCTCTCCGAGATTTCCGTCAAGTTCCTGGGTGCCGACTACACCACCGAGGAGGCCGTGAACAAGCTGGCCGAGGAGCAGCAGTCGTAGGTGCGTACCTGGCACGACGAGAGGGAGTAGACCGGCATGAACGGTAAAGTGTTCGACATCGATTTTATGTTGCAGGCAGTGCCGCAGGTGCTGGCCTATCTCCCGGTCACGCTGGAGATCGCGGCCATATCGTTTGCTTTGGGTCTGGTACTGGCGTTTCTGATTGCGCTTGCGAGGTTCTTCGAGATCCGTGTTCTGTCGCAGATCTCACGGGTGTTTGTCTCCATCATGCGCGGAACACCGGCTATGTGCCAGCTGCTGCTTGCCTACTACGGCCTGCCCGTGGCGCTGCAGGCGATCAATCAGCAGTGGGGGACGGAGCTTTCGGTCAACGGGATTCCGCCCATCGCGTTCGCCGTGATCGCGCTCTCGATGAACGGCGCGGCCTTTATGTCCGAGACCATCCGCTCGGCGATGCTCTCAGTGAGCGAGGACCAGATCGAGGCGTGCTACAGCGTGAACATGACGCGCTGGCAGGCCGTGCGCTACGTGGTGCTGCCGCAGGCCGCGGCCACGGCGCTGGCGCCTTTGGGCAACACGGCCATCAGCATGCTCAAGGACACGAGCCTGGTGTTCAACATCTCCGTGGTCGAGATGATGGCAGAGGCCAAGATCGTGGGCGCCCGCGCCTTTAGGTTCTTTGAGGTCTATATCGTGGTGTCGCTGATCTATTGGGTGTGCTGCTTTGTGCTGGAGCGCTTGATTGCGGTGCTGGAGCGCCGTTCGCGCCACTTTGAGAGGAGCGTGACTGCCCGATGAACGATGCGGTCAAGATTGCTGCTGCGGATGCTGCCGCGGCGGGCACGGTAGCGGATGCGCAGCCGATCCTGCAGGTCAGCGGGCTTAGCAAAGCCTTTGGCTCGGTGCAGGTGCTCAACGGCATAGACGTGTCGGTGCAGCGCGGCGAGGTAGTTTCGCTGATCGGGCCTTCGGGCGCAGGCAAGACGACCTTTTTGCGCACCCTCAATTGGCTTGATGCGCCGGATGCGGGAACCATCACCATTGACGGTGCGACTATCCACGCCAACGGCGGCAAGATAAGCAAGAAATGCCTGTCGCTTTTGCGCTCCAAGTCGGCCATGGTTTTCCAGCGCTATGCACTGTTCCGCAATAAGACGGCGCTCGAGAATGTGACCCTGGCGCTGCGCGCCGTGCATCACGTGGGCGCCGATGAGGCGCGCGAGCGCGGGCTTGCTCTGCTCGACCGTGTGGGCTTGGCTGACCGCGCGGACCGCTATCCCTCCCAGCTCTCGGGCGGGCAGGAACAGCGCGTGGGTATCGCTCGAGCTTTAGCCGTCGACCCCTCGGTGGTGTTGTTCGATGAGCCGACCAGCGCCCTGGATCCCGAGTGGGTAGGCGAGGTGCTCTCCGTCATGCGCGATATCGCGAGTACCGGCATGACCATGGTGGTCGTTTCACACGAGATGCGCTTTGTACAGAGCGTGGCCACGCGCGTGCTCTTCTTGGACGGTGGTGAGATCCTCGAGGACGGCACGCCTGACCAGGTTTTTGGCGCGCCCGAAAACCCGCGGACCAAAAAGTTCATCGCCCAGGCCCATCTCTCCGTCGATACCTGGGGCGCGAACCTGTAAAACGGCCGTTGCACACGGCTTAAAAAGGTCGGAAATAGAGATAACGAAATACAGATGCAGCATTTTGGGAAGCCAAAGGCCATTTACCTGGGTCTTTGGCTTCGGCTGTGTGAGAACAGGCTGCGACATAATTTGCCCGCTCATGAAAGAGCCTTTTGATTGCAAAAAGCGCGCCGGTGCGCGTGACAGCTGTTTTATATGCGGGGGCAGAGCATACATATGTCCCCGTGAACCCCTACAATAAAATAGGCTCCCGTTGCAAAACGAGAGCCCGTAAGCAAGTCAAGATTGCCCCCTACGGGGCGCCTTCCTAAGAAGGCATTTTTGGCAAAGCCGTATTTTGACTCGCAGTGTCGATCCGACTGGTAATCGG
>CAVGWH010000003.1:0-33458 GCA_963633065.1 Oribacterium sp. | reverse complement strand
CCATCGACGGCGCCGTGCGCGACCTGCGCACCATCACCGGCCAGCAGCCGATGATTACCCGCGCCCGCAAGTCCATCGCTACCTTCCGTCTGCGTGAGGGTATGCCCATCGGTTGCAAGGTCACCCTCCGTGGCGACCGCATGTGGGAGTTCTTCGATCGCCTGACCTCCGTGGCCATCCCCCGTATCCGCGACTTCCGTGGCATCTCCGCCAAGAGCTTCGACGGCCGTGGCAACTTCTCCATGGGCGTTACCGAGCAGCTCATCTTCCCTGAGGTTGATTTCGACTCCGTCGATCACCAGCGCGGTATGGATATCACCATCGTTACCACCGCTACCACCGATGAGGAGGCCCGCGCCCTTCTGGACGCCTTCGGCTTCCCGTTCAAGAAATAACTTGGTTCATCTGCGGTTTAGCCGCTTGACTCAATCGGGCCAAGCGGCTTTCCGCGAACAATACTCAATGTGAGGAGGATATAAGTGGCTAAGACATCGATGATCGTCAAGTGCAGTCGTGAGCCGAAGTACTCGACCCGCAAGTATACGCGTTGCCAGCGTTGCGGTCGTCCGCACTCGGTGTACCGCAAGTTCGGCCTGTGCCGTGTCTGCTTCCGCGAGCTTGCACTCAAAGGCGAGCTTCCCGGCATCAAGAAAGCCAGCTGGTAAGTCACTGCCAGCGTTTGAGCGCATCTGCTCGAACAGGGAAAACGTGCCATCAGGCTCAGCCGTTATGGGCGGATGAGAACCGATATGCACGTGTTCATCAAGAACGAAGGAGAATCTGTATGAACCTTACAGACCCCATCGCAGATATGCTTACGCGTATTCGTAACGCTAACTCTGTGAACAAGGCCGCGGTTTCCATGCCGAGCTCGAAGAAGCTCGTCGAGATCGCTCGTGTCCTGCATGAAGAGGGTTACATCGAGGGCTATACGGTCGAGGACACCAAGCCCCAGAAGACCCTCCACATCACGCTCAAGTACGGTCCCAAGAAGGCCAAGATCATCACCGGCATCCGCCGTATCTCCAAGCCCGGTCTGCGTAGGTACACCGGCGTTGCAGATATGCCGCGCGTCCGTGGTGGTCTCGGTACCGCCATCATCTCTACCAGCAAAGGCGTTCTTGCCGATCGCGATGCCCGCAAGATGGGTGTCGGCGGCGAGATCATCGCTTTCGTTTGGTAGTCGATTCGGTAGGTAGAAGGAAAGGAGATCACCGTGTCTCGTATCGGTAAGAAACCTGTCCAGATTCCCGCCGGAGTCGAAGTGACAGTCAACGGCAACCACATCGTTGTCAAGGGTTCCAAGGGCAGCCTCGAGATGGACTTCTATGAGAAGCTCACCGTCGAGGTCGAGGACGGCGTGCTCACCGTAGCCCGTCCCGATGACGAGCGCGATTCCCGCGCCCGCCACGGCCTGACCCGCGCTCTCATCCAGAACATGGTCACCGGTGTTTCCGAGGGCTTCGAGAAGAAGCTCGAGCTCGCCGGCGTCGGTTATCGTGTGCAGCAGAAGGGCAAGGACCTCGAGTTCTCGCTCGGCTTCTCTCACCCCGTTATCTACAACGCTCCCGAAGGCATCACCTTCGAGGTGCCCGATAACACCCACGTGAACGTTAAGGGTATCGACAAGCAGCAGGTCGGTCAGGTTGCCGCCGAGATCCGCGGCAAGCGTCCGCCTGAGCCCTACAAGGGCAAGGGTATCCACTACGTTGGCGAGCACATCCGTCGCAAGCTCGGTAAGGCCGCTAAGTAGTAGGTACTGACCTGTTTTTAAGACCAGCACCCTGTAAGGTGCTGGCGAAGACGAACTTTTAGGAGTTTACGTATGAACAAGCAGAAGGCGAAGCTGGCAGGCCTCAAGCGCCGTCAGCGCCGCGTGCGCGGTAAGGTCTCTGGCACTGCCGAGCGTCCGCGTCTCCGCGTCACCCGCACCAATGCAAATATCTATGCTCAGGTTATCGACGATTCCAAGGGCAGCAGCGTGACCATCGTGTCCGCTTCCACCCTCGAGGCCGATTTCAAGGGCACCGCTACTTCCAACAAGGAAGCTGCTGAGAAGGTCGGTAAACTCGTCGGTCAGCGTGCCGTCGAGGCCGGCATCAAGCAGGTCACCTTCGACCGTGGCGGTCGTATCTACCATGGCCGTGTCAAGGCCCTCGCTGACGGTGCTCGCGCCGCCGGTCTCGAGTTCTAGGAGGTTTGTAGCACATGGCTCGTAATCAAAAGCAGCAGCGCGAGGCCTCCGAGTTCGAGGAGCGCGTCGTCTACATCAACCGTGTTTCCAAGACCGTCAAGGGCGGTCGTCGCATGAGCCTCGTCGCTCTCGTCGTCGTCGGCGACGGCAAGGGCAACGTCGGTGTCGGCATGGGCAAGTCCGCCGAGGTGCCCCTGGCCATCTCCAAGGCTTCCATCGACGCCAAGAAGAACATGTTCCACGTGCCCGTCACCGAAGAGGGAACCATTCCCCACGAGGTGCTCGGTCACTACGGCGCCGGTCGCATCATCATCAAGCCGGCTGTCGAGGGTACCGGTGTTATCGCCGGTGGCGCCGTGCGTCCTCTCTTCGAGCTCGCCGGCATCAAGAACGTTCTCTCCAAGTCCCTCGGTACCGACAACGGCCTCAACATCATCAAGGCCGCCGTCGAGGGTCTGAAAGAGCTCTCCAGCCCCGCTGAAATCGCGGAGCGCCGCGGTCTCACCGTGGCCGAGATGTTCGTTGGTAAGGAGCATTAAGCATGGCTGATACCATCAAGATCAAGCAGGTCCGCAGCACCAACGGGTGCAAGCAGGATCAGGTCCGTACGGTCCGTGCCCTCGGTCTCCACAGGATCCGCGAGGTTGTCGAGCGTCCTGACAATGAGTCCATCCGCGGCATGGTCTTCAAGGTCAAGCACCTTGTTGAGATTGTAGAGGAGTAGCAAATGCAGCTTCACGATCTTACTCCGGCGCTCGGTTCCACTAAGAACCGCAAGCGCGTCGGTCGCGGCAACTCTTCCGGTCACGGCACTACTGCCGGTCGCGGTCAGAAGGGCCAGCTTTCCCGTTCCGGTGGCGGCAAGGGTGCCGGCTTCGAGGGTGGTCAGACCCCGCTCGCGATGCGTCTCCCCAAGCTCCCCGGCTTCCGTAACCCTCGTCGTATCGAGTACACCCCGATCAACGTCGAGCGTCTCGATGCCAAGTTCGAGGATGGTGCCGTGATCGACGGCGCCGCTCTCAAGGCCGCCCGTATCATCAAGAGCGAGTTCGAGCCCGTCAAGGTTCTTGGCGCTGGCGAGCTCACCAAGAAGTTCACGGTCAAGGTCGATAAGGTCTCCGCTTCTGCGAAGGCCAAGATCGAGGCTGCAGGAGGGTCGGTCGAGCTGCCGTGCTAAATGGTCTTAAGAATGCTTTCCGCGTTAAAGAACTGCGCGATAAGATTCTTTTCACCATAGCTATGCTCGTTGTGTACCGTATCGGTGCACACGTTCCCGTGCCCGGTATCCCCTTCCAGGGGATGCTGGGCCTTTTCGAGGGCTCCGATTCTTCGGTTGCCTCGGGCGCTATGGCTCTGCTGAATCTTTTCTCCGGTGGCGCGCTGAGCTATGTTTCGGTGTTCTCGCTGGGCATCATGCCCTACATCACCAGCTCGATCATCCTTCAGATGCTTCAGGCTGTCGTACCGTCCCTACATGAGCTCGGTCGCGAGGGCGAGGTCGGTCAGACGAAGATCACGCAGTATTCGCGCTATCTGACCCTGGCTCTGGCCATCCTTAACTCGGTTGGTTACCTTTTCCTCTTCAAGAGCTTCGGTATCAGCTTCAACGGTGCCGGTGCCCCCGAGATCATCTTCGACATCCTCGTTGTGGGTACGCTCGTCGCGGGCGCCATGCTCATCATGTGGATCGGTGAGCTGATCACCCAGCGTGGTATCGGAAACGGCATGTCGCTCATCATCTTCGCCAATATCATGGCAGGTCTGCCTCAGGCGATTTTCTCGAGTGCCGATAGCGGTACCACGGGCATCGTGGTCACCGTCATCATCTTCGTGGTGATCCTCTGCGTCATCCCGTTCATCGTCTTCCTCGAGCGTGGTCAGCGCCGTATTCCGGTCCAGTACGCTAAGCGCGTGGTCGGTCGTCGCATCATGGGCGGTCAGTCCACTTATCTGCCCATCAAGGTCAACACCGCAGGCGTCGTTCCCATCATCTTCGCTTCCGCGCTTCTGTACTTCCCTGCGCAGATCGCAGTCTTCTTCCCCGGTGTCAACTGGATCCAGACTGTTTCCGGCGCCCTCAGTTCCGGCTGGCTCAACTGGGTTCTCAACGTTGTTCTCATCGTGTTCTTCGCGTACTTCTACACTTCCATGGTGTTCAACCCCGATGACACGGCCGACAACCTCAAGAAGCAGGGCGGCTTCATTCCCGGCGTTCGTCCGGGCAAGGCCACGGCGGCGTACATCAAGAACGCGCTCAACAAGATCACGCTTCCGAGCGCAATCTTTTTGGCGCTTATCGCCATCGTGCCCTCCATCGTGTTCGCCTTCACGTCCAACCAGCTTATTCAGTCGTTCGGCGGTACCTCCATCCTCATTATGGTCGGTGTCGTCCTCGATACGATCGATAAGCTCGAGGGTCAGCTGAAGATGTACGATTACGACGGTTTCTTTAAATAAGTCGAAAGGAACGCTCAATGAACATCGTGCTTTTGGGAGCTCCTGGCGCAGGTAAGGGTACCGTTGCCCAGCAGCTTGTGAATGAATTCGGTATCGCCCATATTTCCACAGGCGATCTTCTCCGCGCCGCCGTCAAGGGTGGCACCGAGCTTGGCCTCGAGGCAAAGAAGTACATGGAGGCAGGCGAGCTCGTTCCCGATCAGCTCGTTATCGATCTGGTCAAAGAGCGCCTTGCCGCCGATGACGCCCAGGAGGGCTTCATCCTCGACGGTTTCCCGCGTAACACCGCCCAGGCGGTGACGCTCGACTCCGAGCTTTCGGCCATGGGCCGCGAGATCGACACGGCTCTCCTTATCGATGTCAAGGCTGAGGTCATCGTCGACCGTCTGTCCTCTCGTCGCACCTGCCGCGCTTGCGGTCATACCGGCACCGCCTCGGATGCCACGTGCCCCAGCTGCGGTGGCGAGATGTATCAGCGTGATGACGACAAGCCCGAGACCATCAAGAACCGTCTTAACGTCTACGAGAAGTCGACGAGCCCGCTCGTTGATTACTATCGTGGGCAGGGTCTCCTTAAGACCGTCGATGGCGACCAGTCCATGGACGCCGTCTATGCGTGCTCTAAGGAAGCTCTCGGTCTATGATCACCATTAAATCTGCCCAGCAGATAGAGCAGATGAAAAAGGCAGGAGCGCTATCTAAGATGGCGCTCCGCCATGTAGGCGCCATGGTTCGTCCTGGCGTCTCTACTTTTGAGCTCGATCAGCTGGCGGAGCGGATCATCCGCATGCATGGTGGAAAGCCCACCTTCAAGGGGTACGGTGGATTCCCGGGATCTATCTGCGCTTCCATCAATGATGCCGTGGTCCATGGCATCCCCAATCCCGATATCATTCTGCGCGATGGCGATATCATCTCCATCGACACGGGAGCGACGGTAGACGGTTGGGTAGGGGATAACGCCTGGACGTTTTACGTCGGCAACCCCACGCCAGAGGTTCGCTCGCTCTGCGAGGTCACACGTGATTGCCTCATGGCCGGCATCGAACAGGCGGTGCCCGGTAATCGCATCGGTGATATCGGGTTCGCCGTTCAGTCGCTTGCCGAGGAACATGGGTATGGCGTTATCCGTCAATACGTCGGACATGGCGTAGGCCACGCGATGCACGAGGACCCCAACGTTCCCAATTACGGGAAAAAGGGTAGGGGCGTTAAGCTTCAGGCCGGTATGGTCATCGCGATCGAACCGATGATCACTATGGGCACCCACCATGTGAACACGGCGCCGGACGGATGGCTTGTCACCACGAACGACCATCTGCCCGCAGCTCACTATGAGAACACCATCGCCATCACCAATGATGGCCCGGTGATACTCACGAGCGATGCGCAAGGTCCGTGGTGTTCCATGACCGGTGGAGTTATGTAGGCATTACGCAAATTTTTTCTACGCTCATTAGGGTGCTGTAGAATACTCAATCGCTGTCGTTTTCTAGAGAAAGATGATTGCTGTGAAGAAGGAAGATGCTATCGAACTCGAAGGCAAGGTAACCGAGCCGTTGCCTAACGCTATGTTCCGCGTCGAGCTCGAGAACGGTCATTCGGTTCTCTGCAATATTTCAGGCAAGATCCGCATGAACTATATCCGCATTCTCCCCGGCGATAAGGTTGTCGTGGAGCTTTCGCCTTACGACCTTACACGCGGTCGCATCACCTATCGCTATAAATAGCGACAGACCATACAAGCATTTCTCCCGATCGCAGGCTTAGCTCAACCTACGGTCGGTTTGCTTGTGAAGGCCAGCCTAAGTATTCAACGCCTGCGGCTGGGCGAGTAGATAGTAAGTGTAGTTTGAGCGCTACCGAAAGGAAGAACGATGAAGGTACGTCCTTCGGTCAAGAAGATGTGCGATAAGTGCAAAATCATCAGGCGCCATGGCAAGGTTCTCGTTATTTGCGAGAATCCCCGCCACAAGCAGCGTCAGGGTTAATGAGAGGAGATTACGTTGGCCCGTATTAGTGGTGTCGACCTTCCGCGTGAGAAGCGCGTTGAGATCGGTCTGACCTATATCTACGGCATCGGCCGCACTACTGCCACCAAGATCTGCGCTGAGTGCCAGATCAATCCGGACACTCGTGTCAAGGATCTTACTGAGGACGAGGTTGACCGCGTCCGTAAGTATATCGACGAGCAGCATCTTATGGTTGAGGGCGACCTCCGTCGTGACCGCAACCAGAACATCAAGCGCCTTATGGACATCGGCTGCAACCGTGGCCTGCGTCACCGCAAGGGCCTTCCGGTCCGCGGCCAGCGCACCCACACCAACGCTCGTACCCGCAAGGGCCCGAAGCGTCAGATCGGTGCTAAGAAGAAGAAATAAGGAGCGCTAGATAGATGGCTACTGCTAAGAAGAACGTTCGCGCTACCCGTCTCAAGCGCGCGGACCGCAAGAACGTCTCCGTGGGTCAGGCCCACATCCGTTCGACGTTCAACAACACGATCATCTCGATCACCGATCCCCAGGGCAACGTCATTGCCTGGAAGTCCGCCGGCCAGGTCGGTTTCAAGGGCTCCCGCAAGTCGACCCCGTTTGCCGCCCAGATGGCCGCCGAGGCTTGCGCCAAGATCGCCATGGAGCACGGCATGCACAAGGTCGCCGTCTTCGTGAAGGGCCCCGGCTCTGGTCGCGAGACCGCCATCCGCTCCCTCCAGGCTGCTGGCCTTGAGGTCTCGAGCATCCAGGACAAGACCCCCATCCCGCACAACGGCTGCCGCCCCAAGAAGCGTCGCCGCGTGTAACTGAAAGGATCGATAAACTATGGCAATCGATAGGACTCCGGTTCTCAAGCGCTGCCGTCAGCTCGGGATCGATCCCGCTGAGCTCGGTTACAGCAGCAAGAAGGAATCTATCCGCCAGCCCAAGCGCCGTCGCAAGGAATCTGAGTACGGCATGCAGCTGCGCGAGAAGCAGAAGGTTAAGTTCATTTACGGCGTGCTGGAGAAGCAGTTCCACAGCTACTTTGTCCGCGCTCGTAAGATGAAGGGCGTCACCGGCGAGAACCTGATGATCATTCTCGAGACCCGTCTCGACAACGTCGTCTTCCGTCTGGGCTTTGCCCGCACTCGCAAAGAGGCTCGTCAGACCGTCCGTCACGGCCACTTCACCGTGAACGGCAAGCGCGTCGACATCCCCTCTTACCTCGTCAAGCCCGGCGACGTTGTCGCCGTGGGCGAGAAGTATCGTGATCTTCTCCCCATCAAGGAGGCCCTGATCTCCTCTGAGCGCTTCGAGGTCCCCGGCTGGCTCGAGGTTGATATCGAGAAGCTGTCTGGTAACGTGCTCGCTCTGCCGACGCGTGAGCAGATCAGCGGTGATATCAACGAGCAGCTCATCGTCGAGCTCTACTCTAAGTAGTCCATTCGGGCTGCTGAGGCTGGAGGTAATACATGTCAGAATTCATTAGGCCTCAGGTTCAGGTCGAGGAGATCAACGACACGTCCGCTCGTGTTTCCGTTGAGCCTCTTGAGCGCGGTTACGGCGATACGTTGGGTAACTCCCTTCGTCGCGTGCTTCTTTCCTCGCTCGAGGGTGCGGCCGTTGAGGCTATTCAGATCGATGGCGCTCAGCACGAGTTCATGACCATCCCCAACATGGTTGAGGATGTCACGGACATCGTTCTGAACGTCAAGGGTCTGGTCTTCAGGGCTCTTGGCACTACCGATGAGGCTACTGCGACCATCTCGGTCGACGGTCCCTGTGAGGTAACCGGTGCGGATTTCTTCATTCCGTCCGAGTTCGAGCTGGTCAATCCCGAGCAGCATATCGCCACTCTCACCGAGGGTGGTCATCTGACCATGAGCATGCGTATCGGCTATGGCCGTGGCTACGTTTCCTACGAGGCCAACAAGCGTGACAACGATCCCATCGGCGTCATCCATGTCGACTCGTTATACTCGCCGGTCAAGCGTTGCGCCAAGCTCGTCGAGGCCTGCCGTGTCGGTCAGCACACCGACTACGACCGTCTCGTGCTCGAGATCGAGACCAACGGTGCCATCGCCCCGCGCGATGCCGTGGTTTCCGCGGCCAACATCATCAACCAGCACATGGCTGCGTTCATGAACCTCGCTGAGACCCCCGAGCCCGAGGAGGAGACTTCGATCTTCGCCCCCGAGGTCACGAGCGATAATGCTGAGCTTGACAAGCAGATCGAGGATCTGGACCTTTCCGTCCGTTCCTACAACTGCCTCAAGCGTGCAAGCATCCATTCTGTCCGCCAGCTTGTCGAGTTCTCTGAGAACGACCTGCTGAACATCCGCAACTTCGGCGTTAAGTCGATTGAGGAAGTCAAGGACAAGCTTGAGTCCATGGGCCTGAGCCTGAAGGCTTAGCGCTTCGCATATTTAGGAGAAACTGACCATGCGTCATAACGTTAAGAAAGGCCTGAAGCTCGGTACCGATGCGAGCCACACCAAGGCCATGAAGAAGAGCCTCGCTCAGGCTCTCTTCACCAACGATCGTATCAAGACCACCGAGACCCGTGCCAAGGCTCTCCGCAGCGTCGTCGAGCCGATCATCACTTGGGCTAAGAAGGGCGACCTTCACTCCCGTCGTCTTGCTATCGCCAAGCTCGGCGATAAGCACCTCGTCGCCGAGATCTTCGACAAGGCTGCTCAGGGTATGTGGCAGGACCGCAACGGCGGTTACACGCGTATCATGAAGCTCGGCAAGCGCAAGGGCGATAACGCTCCTATCGTTATCATGGAGCTCGTTACCGAGCCCTGCACGCCTAAGGCCAAGAAGGCTGCTCCGGCCCCCAAGAAAGCCGCTGCTCCCAAGAAGGTCGAGAAGGCCGAGGAGCCCGCAGCTGAGGCTGAGGTCGTCGAGACCGAGGCTCCTGCCGAGGAGTCCGCAGAGTAACCTTTCTCTGCATTTGTTTTTTGAGGGGGCGCTTCTGTGCCCCCTTTTTTGTGCCGAGTGATCGAGCTTATGCCGGGCATGGTAGCGTTGGCCTCGCGAATCCATTGAAGCCCAGGGCTGTAGTTTCAACTCGGCTTGAAGACATGATTTTCGAGATGGGGTGGCATGGTGGAGCGTTTGGACGCGCGCGTTAAATTGCTTGCGCTTGCGAGCGTCTCGATCATGCTGTTCATTGCCGATGGAGCTGTTTGCACCATCCTTTGGTGCTTGTTGTTGGCGATTTGCTTTCGTGCGGCGAGCATCCGTCTTGAGGATCTTCAAAACGTTGTGCGCTTTCTCGCGATCGTTCTTGCGGTTACGCTTGTCTGCAATACGGTGCGTCTCGACGGGTCCGGCTCCATTGGGATCATCGGGCCTTTGGGTATGCATCCGTCTGCTGGCTTGCGTGTGGGCTTTACGGTCTTGCGTTTAGCGCTTCTTTCGGGTTTTGCCCTGTGCGTTGCCAAAACCACAGATGCATCAGAAGTCTCACGTGCGTTTATGCGCCTTCTAAAACCACTTGCCGTCGTAGGTGTGCCTATATATTCGGTTAGTGTCGTGTTGAATGTCTCGTTGCGTTTTATACCTATTCTTTCCGATGAGCTTCAGGTCATTTTGGCCGCGCAACGATCACGAGGCGCTGATTTTGATGATGGCAGCGTATTCGAACGTATCTCATTGTGGGTATCGGTGCTGGCTCCGCTTATCGTTCGCGTGTTCCGACGCGCAGATCGACTTGCTCGGGCCATGGACGCCCGCTGTTATTCTCCCGAATCGCAAGGAAGGGTAGAGCCCCAGGCGCTCGATTTGGGGGACTGGCTGTTTTTAGGGGCGAGTTCCCTTATCCTTGGGTGCATGTTCGCTATTTCGCTTTGTTGAGGGCGTGGAAAATGACCCATACAGAATACGACGACAATATTCTCGATGGAACCTTGGTGCTCAAGGTCGCATACGATGGAACCGCGTACAGCGGTTTTGCCGAGCAGCCGACGCAAACCACCGTTGCCGGTGAGTTGCGTCGAGCCATCGAGATATTCCTGCGACGCTCAATCGATCTGACCTGCGCGGGGCGCACCGATGCGGGCGTTCATGCGCGCGGTCAGTACATCAGCATTCCGGTTACCTCAGACGAACTCGCCATCGCGCGTCGCCGTTGGCTGCGTGCCATGGATGCGCTGCTGCCGCGCGATATCTCTGTTGTTGAGGTCTTTCATGCGAGGGCAGGCTTCTCCGCTCGATTCGATGCCTGCGCCCGTACCTACACGTATCGGATCGCCGATTCGGACGTTCGCCCGTTGCTCACGCGTGAATATGCATGGTGGCATCGCTACCAGCTTGATGTTGACGCCATGCAGCGGGCTTGCGCGCACTTGATAGGGGAGCAGGATTTTAAGAGCTTCTGCAAGGTTGCGTCCGCGATAGGAAAGCCGACGCATCGCTGTGTGATGCGGGCCGATTTCGAGCGGACGCGGGAAATGGGCGAGGACCTCCTTGCCTTCACCATCACCGGTAACGCGTTTTTACATTCGATGGTGCGCACGGTGGTTGGGACGCTCGTCGAGATCGGGATGCATCGGCGCGAGCCCGATTGGATGCGGGCGGTTATCGATGCGTGCGATAGGCAAGCGGCGGGTCCCACGGCACCTGCTTGTGGCCTCACGTTTATCGACGTCGTATACCCCGAGGGAACTTTGACGCGCTGCCCTTAATGACTCATTTCTGTGTTCATCGAGTGGTGAACATTTGTGTATGACGTGCATCATATAAGGCACATTATGCAATGTGAGTGCGGGTGTACCATAACGTCGTCAGGTGCATTGAGGAGGATGATGGCTTGGCGCGAGGTACAGTTACAGGTCCGTGCCTTACGGCGATTTTGACGGTTCGGAATGCCCAGGACCATGTATTGCGCGCTCTTGAGAGCATCATCTCCCAGCAGATTCGTTCGCTTCAGGTCCTCGTGGTGGATTGTGCCTCGACCGATCGCACGCTTGATATCTGTCAGCGGTTGGCCGAGCGGGAGTTTTGCATAGACGTCATCGCATCGGAAGATCCCGATATCGAAAAAGGACGCATAAAAGGGCTGCAATCAGCACGTGGCACGTTTGTCACGTTTTTGGGTGCCGATACCTGGTTTGCAAAAGGGAGCCTATCCATTTTGCTCGACAAAGCGACCTCTCTCGACGCCTCGCTGCTCTTTTCGAACAGGGCGTACGATTCGTATGCCGCCGACGGATCGGTGCAATCGCGGTTTACAACGGTTCCGCAGCTTGTGGCTCAGGGTTCCGAAGAAGTGGCCGAATCGCTTTCATGGATGATCGATCTAGGGCTCTTCGATAGTCTGAACGGCTGTATCTGCAAGCTTGATCTTGTGCGCTACGCTTGTGCTGAGGCAAAGGATCCATATGAAGATACCTTGCTGCTTGCGGCCTGCGCGCGGCGCGCATCGAGCGTCGCCTTTGTGTCCGACGCCACTGTCCATCTGCGTGAAAACTCGCTGGCCCGTGCATACGATCCGGTGATGTTCGAGCGAAGCGTTCGAGGCCATGAAGCCTTGCTCGACCTCGCTCGGGGACTGAATGTGCAAGAAGCGACCGCGGCTGCCGATCGCTGGTTTTTTGGCAAAGTGGTTCGCTGTATAGAAACCGTTTGCCTTAGCTCCCATAAGGTCTCGTCAAATGAACGGATCGCGCGCGTACGCGATATGGTGGATGCCGATGATACGAGGCGTGCGGTCGATGCTCTGCGCCCCCATAGTCGCGACCTGGGAATCATGTACGCCCCTATAGCCAAGCGCAATGTTGCGGCTTGCTGCATGAGTGCCTGGATTTCCAATCTGCTGCATATATCCAAGCGTGCGGATGTCGCAAGCGCCGCTCGCTAGGCGCTGCGTCCGCTTGTAGCTCGCATTGCGGATACCTTTTGAGTCAAAACGGTTACATATTCAATCTTTTCGCAATTTTTAGCTAAACTATTCATCTGAATTAGGGGAATCAACGCCTTTGAGGTGATGTATAGCATGGCAAAGAAACGCAACGGTCGCCAGGACGCCATACGCGACATCGTGCGCAACAAGGACGTTCGCACGCAGCGTATGCTCGTGGACGAGCTTGAACGGTGCGGGTTTGACTGCACGCAGGCTACGGTGTCGCGTGATATTGCCGATATGGGCTTGCGCAAACTCCCCGAGGGTATCTACGTTCTCGCCGAAGACCTGCACCTGCAGCGCATGGTCTCGGAATTGGTGACCGGGGTCTCGCGTGCCGATAACCTGGTGCTTATCAAGGCGCAACCGGGTACGGCGTCGGGTATCGCGGCAGCTGTCGATGCGGCCGAGCTGCCCGATGTATTGGGGTCGTTGGCGGGCAACGATACCATCTTGGTGATCGCTCAGACCAATGAGGACGCTGCGCGTTTGGAATCGCTTATCAACAAGCTCAGCAACGCGGGGAAGTAGCGCTGCCAACGCTCGCCTGGTGCTCAAGGGTTTTGAGGTCATTCGACTCTCGGTCGGTCCCTAGATTCACAGACTTGCATCTGAATATGAGGGGATTCAAGCCCCATAACAGAGGCGCTCCCTGGATGGGATATCCAGGGAGCGCCTCTGTTGTATGCCAGTGCGTTATGGGCGTTTAGAAGCTAGTTGCCCGTCGTGTTCGAGTTGCTGTTCGTGCTGGGCGTAGGTGTGGGCGTCGCGTTACCCCCGATGGTCGATCCGCCCGTGTTGCCACCGGTGTTGGTGTTGGTACCTGTATTGCCGCCCGTATTGGTGTTGCTGTTCGTGTTCGTGTTCGTATTGGTGTTGCTGTTCGTGTTCGTGCCCGTGTTGGTGTTTCCGCCGGTTTCGGTCGTTGTCGTGGTGGTGGTAGTGGTGGTTGTGGTGGTGGTACCGGAGTTGCCGTTGCCGCCATCGCCGTCGCCACCGCTTGAAGCGGTGTCGCTTTCGGCATTAGCGTAGTCGTCCTCGCTGATGGAGCTCTCGTTGGATGTCGACTTGGAGGACGTGCTGCTGAACTTCCACTCGCTGTTCTTCTTGTACGTAGGCGTCTCACCGGTGGGGAATTCCTCACGTTCAACGCCGGCGAGCGCGGAGTTCATGAAATTCTTAAAGATCGGTAGCGGCAGGTTGCTGGTCTGCATGGTTCTGCCGTTCTTCTTGATCGCCACGTTGCCCTCGGTGTGGCCTGTCCAAATAGCGACGGAAAGCTGCGGCGTGTAACCGCAGAACCACAGATTGTCGGCGTATTCGGTAGTACCGGTCTTGCCAGCGACGGGTTGGTTGATGCTGGGCTTGCCGGAGGTACCGGTGCCCTTGGTGAGGACGCCCTCGAGCACCTCGGTGACGGCTTCGGCCTCGCCGGTGGTGAGAACCTGCTTAGGGTTGTCGGTGTGCTTGTAGAGGGCATCCCCTGTGCGTGAATCGATCTCGGTGATGGCGATGGGGGTTCGGTAATAGCCGCCGTTGGCGAAGACGGAATAGGCTGCCGCCATCTGCAGAGGTGAGATACTGCCGGTGCCGAGCGTCAGCGTGGGCACGTCCTCGAGGTTGTTGCTGTCCTCATCGAGCCCGACGCTCTCGCAGTAGTCGATGATCTCGTCGTTGCCGATCGCTTCGGCAACCTGCACGTATCCGGTGTTGGACGAAAGCGCCGTGGCCGTGGCGAGGGAAACGGTACCGTAGTTGTGATTGCCGTAGTTCTGGATCTTGGTTTTCGCGGTGTCGTCAAGGGTGATGGGCGACGAGCAGTTGAGGGTGATCTGCGGGTTCATACCGGCCTTAATGGCCGCAGCCAGCGTGAAGGCCTTGAATGATGAGCCGGGCTGGCGCTTTGAGGTGGCGTGGTTGACGTGACTCGAATCGGCGTTGTAATCGCGTCCGCCCACCATGGCCTTGATGTAGCCGGTCTTGGGATCGATGACGGCCATGCCGGCGTCGAGGCCCTCGATGTTGACGTTGTCGAGCACTGTGTTGACGGCCTCTTCGGCCTTTGCTTGCACGTCGGGGTCGATCGAGGTCTTAACGGTGAGACCGCCCTTGAAAAGAACGTCCGTCGAGAATTCCTGTTCGAGGAGCTGTTTGACGTAATCGACGAAGTAGGGCTGCGACATCACGCTCACGCCGGTGTTGGAAACCTCGGTGACGTTGAGGTTGAGGTCTTCCGCCTGTGCGGCGTCATGCTCCTCTTGCGTGATGTGGCCCAGGCGCAGCATATTGTCCAGAACCTTATTGCGTCGCGAGATCGCAAGGTCGGGGTTTTGCGTGGGGTCGTAGAGTGAAGGGGAGTTGGGCAGACCGATAAGCATGGCGGCTTCGGAGAGCGTGAGGTCGGCTGCGCCCTTGCTATAGTACGTCTCGGCTGCTGCTTCGATGCCGTAGGCGCTGTGTCCGTAGTAGATGGTGTTGAGATACATCATGAGGATCTCGTCTTTGGAGTAGATCTCCTCCATCTTGATGGCGATGTAGGCCTCGCGCACCTTACGCTCGATGGTCTGGTCGAACTGCTCCTCGGAAAGAATGGTGTTGCGGACGAGCTGCTGGGTGATGGTGGAAGCTCCCTCGTGACCACCTGTCAGCGTGGCGACGGCAGCGCGCGCGATACCCCACAGGTCGATGCCTCCGTGCTCGTAGAAGCGCTCGTCCTCGACATCGACCGTACCCTGCAGTACATAGGCCGATACCTGGTCTTGGGTGACGCTTTTGCGGTTCTGCGAGTAGAAGCTCGCGATCTTGTTGCCGTTGCAATCGAGGATCGTGGTTGGTTCCGAAACGAGATACTCGCTCGCATCGGTGTAATCAGGCAGGTTTTGCAGCCATTTATTGACGTTGCCGACCATGCCGACACCGAATGCCACTCCCGTGATCAGGAAAAAGCAGAAGAGGGAAATGATGACAAAGGGGACGGTATGCGTCTTGGCACGGCTGCGACGGTTGCGCTCGCGAGGACCCATGGTGACCTCCAGATATGGGCGCGCCGAACGCGATGCGACACGTTCGGGCGTACACGACGAACATAAGTCTATATACGATAGCTTAACTGGCCCGTGCGGCGCGGTGGGTTATGCTACGGTCTGGTAAAAATCAGAGCGAATGCATACTGCGTGAATGCCGTCCTTATGTCGAGCGGGGTGGATTCGTGCGAACGGAGGAGAACGTGACGCTGCGTGTACCTGAGCTTTTGGCTCCGGCGGGTGGATTCGACGCCCTGCTTTCCGCCGTGGCGGCGGGGGCTGATGCCGTCTACACCGGCCTTTCCGCATTCAACGCTCGGGTGAGTGCGAAGGGGATGGATGCGCAGGAGCTTCGACGTGGGTGCGCGTATGCGCATATGCATGGCGCTCGGGTCTATGTGACGCTTAACGTGTTCGTGGGCGACGATGAGCTTGGGGGCGCCGTGAGCCTGGGGCGCTCGGCACTCGAGGCGGGCGCGGACGGTCTGATCGTGGCCGACTTGGGGCTGGCGGCATCGCTGCGTGCGGAGATTCCTTCGGCGGAGATCCACCTGTCCACGCAGGCGGGCGCCCATTCTCCCGAGGCCCTGCGCTTGGCGGCTCGTGAGCTCGGGGCGTCGCGCGTGTGCATCGCACGCGAGCTTTCCTTAGATGAGATCGGGGCGCTTTGCGCCTCGGGTGTCGACGTGGAGGCGTTCGTTCATGGCGCTATCTGCATCAGTTACTCCGGAGCCTGTTCGTATTCCGCACTGCGACGCGGACGGTCGGCCATGCGCGGCGACTGCACCCAGCCCTGTCGCATGTCGTACGGGCTTGTCGATGCCGAGGGGCGCGACGTCGCGTGCGCCCCGGGCGATAAGCTGCTCTGCCCCAAGGATTATCTGGGCATCCGTCATGTTGCCGAGCTGTCGCGCAGGGGAGTGGCGGCGCTCAAGATCGAAGGGCGCATGAAGAATCCCGATTACGTGTATAACGTGGTGAGGTGCTACCGTGCGGCGCTGGATGCGGTGCGCGAGGGGCGTGCTTTCGATGCCGATGCGCTCGAGTCGCAACTGGCCCGTTCGTTCAATCGCGGCTTTTCCGAAGAGTACCTGGAGGGACGCTCGGGCGCTGCGCTCATGAGTTTTGAGCGTTCGTGCAACCAGGGCGTGCGCGTGGGGCGCTTGGTCGCATGCGGTTACAACGAGGTGACGCTTGAGCTTTCCCGTGCCGTTCATGTGGGCGATACGCTTGAGATCCGGTTTTATCCCGGAGAGGATGCTCCGTCCGATGTTCCCAAGCGGTGGCCCATGGTGCCGTGTCCCGTTGATGCCGAGGCGGGGGAGCGCATAGTCGTGAGATGCAAACGTAAAGTCGAGGTGGGTTGCGAGGTGTATTGCACGCGCGATGTGCGTGTGCTCGATGAAGCGGCCCGTGCACTCGAGGCTGCACGCGCTGAGGAAGCGGAGCTGAATGCCGAGATGATCGCATCGGACGGCAAGGGCGCTTTGGGCGAGGACGGGCACGGCACCGCTCGCGACGATAACGGTGCCGTGGTATGGGTGCCATCGCGCGGACTTTCAGCAGACGAGAACGACTTGAGCGAGGCGGTTCGGGTGCCCGTGGCCATGACGCCGCGCGAGGCCGAGCTGCTGCTCAAGAAGGGCGAAGTCGCTGCCTATGCATGGTGTATAGCGGAGAGCGGCAAGGCTTGGGAGCACCTGCTGCCGCGTCTGACCGTCATTCTCGACGAGATGCTGCGATCGGGCGAGACCGAGGAAGTGCTCGACCTCGCCCGATCGGCGGCGCGCGTTGTCTGCCGCAACGTCGGTCAGGTTGAGCTGCTGCGTGAACAAGACGGTGCGATCTTCGATGTCGGGGCTCCTGTGTTCGTTTCCAATGCTGCTACGGCGGCGCTTCTGGGCAAGCTCGGTGCGGAGCGCATCTGGCTGCCCGATGAATGGCGGGTTGCAAGTGCGGGCGCGGAGAGTGCGACCGCGGCGGGCGCGGGTGCCTGCCCGATGGTGCGGCCGATGGGCGCTCGCCAGCTTATGGTTCTCGAGCACTGCCTGCTTACTGCCGAGGGGCCTTGCGACGGCATATGTGCGTCGTGCCCTCGCCGCCGTAAGCCCCGCTTTCTCGTCGATAAGCGCGATGGGGTGTACCACGAAGTGCGCATCGATCGGCATGGTCGTACGCGCATCTTTGAGGGCGCGGTTCCGCAAGACAAGCCTGCTGAAGTTCGCTAAAATAGTCAGGTTTCAATTGACACAGCACCGCCCCCGTGGGCGAGGGCGCTATGACACAAGGAGGATACCGATGCTGTCAGTCGACGAGCAGATGAGTATCATCACTTCGGGTGCTGCCAAGATCGTCCCCGAGGCGGATTTGCGCAAGAAACTCGAAAAGGGCACGCCGCTTAACATCAAACTGGGCGTCGACCCCACCAGTCCCGATCTTCACCTGGGGCACGCCGTTCCGCTGCGCAAGATGCGCCAGTTCCAGGATCTTGGGCACAAAGTCACCCTTATCATCGGTAACGGCACCGCTATGATCGGCGACCCGTCCGGCAAGAACTCCACGCGTCCGCAGTTGACGCAGGAGCAGGTTGAGGCCAATGCCGAGACGTACGTGTCGCAAGCCATGAAGATCCTCGATCCCGAGAAGACCACCATCGTGCGCAACGGAGACTGGATCCTGCCGCTCAACCTCAAGGGCATGCTCGAGCTCTGCTCCAAGTTCACCGTGGCGCGCATTCTCGAGCGCGACGACTTCACCAAGCGCTACCAGTCGCAGACCCCTATTGCCCTGCACGAGTTCCTCTATCCCGTGATGCAGGCGTTCGACTCGGTTCAGATCAAAGCCGACGTCGAGATGGGCGGTACCGATCAGCTCTTCAACTTGCTCGCCGGGCGCGAACTCATGGAGAAGATGGGCATGGAGCCGCAGATCGCGCTCACCATGCCGCTGCTCGAGGGCACCGACGGCGTGCGCAAGATGTCCAAGAGCTATGGCAACTACATCGGCCTCACCGACGAGCCCAAGGATATGTTCGGCAAGACCATGTCCATTCCCGACGAGATGATCGGCAAGTATTACCGTCTGGCCAGCTCGCTTACGCCCACCGAGGTGGACAAGATCGATGCTGCGCTCGCCGATGGTTCGGCCGATCCTTATGAGCTTAAGCGCGCGCTCGGCCGCGACCTGTGCGATACCTATCACGGCGCGGGCGCCGGTGAAGAGGCGCAAGCCGAGTTCGATCGCGTGTTCAAGGAGGGCCAGCTCGCCGATTTCCCCGAGAAGCAGGTGGAGCTTACCGTCAACGACGAGGGCATGATCTATCTCGCCGGCCTGCTCAAGGACCTGGGCCTTTCGGCTTCCACGGGTCAGGCGCGTCGCGACATCGACGGCGGCGGCGTCAAGATCAACGGCCATGCCGTTGAGCCGGGAAGCTACAACATCGATCCTGCTGCGCTCAAGATCGGCGACACGCTGAGCGTCGGCAAGCGCAAGGGCTTCAAGCTCGTTTAAGAGAACGACCTTACTTGGATGTGCCGCTTGTGGGACCACGCCGGTTTCGCGCGGTGCTGAGCATACAATATTCGCAGCAAGCCGCGGTGAAGGTTCATCCGCACCGCGGCTTTTTGTTGGGGCGCGTTTACACATTGAAAAGGAGTCGTTATGTCTGTCGAGGTCATGAGATCGTTGATCGACGCCGCCGAGGGGCGCGTGCCGGTCGACACATTGTTCACCAACGCCAAGATCGTTGACGTATACGGTCAACGCGTGGTCGAGGGCAGTGTCGCCGTCAAGGACGGCGTGATCGTCGGCGTACTCATTGCCGGGCGCGACGATGAGGCGGGTACCTATGAGGCTGCCGAGACCGTCGACTGCGGCGGGCGCTACCTCGCACCCGGTTTCATCGATGGGCACCTGCATATCGAGTCTTCCAACATCCGTCCTGCGGAGTACGCGCGTATGGCGGCCACGCGCGGTACCACCACGGCCATCGCCGACAGCCACGAGATTGCCAACGTCGCCGGTCTCGATGGCCTTCGCTTCATGATCGAGGACGGGCGTCGCGCTCCGATCTCTCTCAAGTTCATGATGCCGTCGTGTGTGCCCGCACTTCCCGATGAGCAAGCGGGAGCTGTGATCAGCGCTGCCGATATGCAGGAGTTTTTCGCCGCGCACCCGGATGATGTGTTCGGTCTCGGCGAGATGATGAACATGCCGGGCGTCTTCATGGCCGATGAGGAGACGTGCTCCCGTATCGATGCGGCGAACCAGACGGTCTCCCGTCAGGTCGATGGCCATGCACCGCTCGTTGCCGGCAAGGACCTCAACGCCTATGTCGCCGCCGGGATCATCGCCGATCACGAGTCGACGATTCCCGAGGAGGCGCTCGATAAGCTTTCGCGCGGCATGTACGTGATGCTGCGCGAGGGTACGTGCAGCCACGATCTTGCGAACCTCGCCCCGATGCTGCTCGAGAACCCGGCGCGCGCTCGCCGTTGCTGCTTCGCCACCGATGACCGCGCTCCTTCCGACGCGCTCTCGCTCGGCATGATCGACAACGCCTGTCGCGTTGCCATCGAGGCCGGTATCGATCCTGTCGTGGCGATCTCGATGGCGACGCTTTCCACGGCTGAGGCATTCGGTCTGGATCATGGCTCGCGCGATCCTCATGAGCTGCGCGGCGGCATCGCTCCCGGCAAGCGTGCCGATATCCTCATGCTCGACGATCTTTCCTTTACGGCGGCCCCGCATCGCGTATATGCGGAGGGTGAGCTGGTTGCCGAGGATGGCCGTTTTGTCGGAAGGATCGCTGCCGAGTCCGCTGAGGTCGCGGCTCTCGCCGACGAGATGCGTGCGTCCGTGAAGCTTCCCAAGCTTTCGCTCGACGTATTCGACTACGACTTCAAACCGGGCGAGGCTGTTATCGATGCGATCCCCGGTAAGGCGATAACGGGCGTGGCCCGTCCCGAGACGGCGGAGGGCCTGCGCCGCATTATGCTCATCGAGCGCCATGGGCGCGGTGTCGCGCTGCAGGAGCAAGGTGCCGATGGTGACGGTCCCGCCGGATCTGGTCTTGTGGGCAGGCATATCGGACGCGGTTGGGTGCGCGGTTACACCATCACGGGAGGAGCTGTCGCATCGACGATCGGGCACGATTCGCATAACGTGTGCGTTGTCGGCGATAATCCGGCTGATATGAAGATCGCCGTCGAGGCCGTGGGGCAGGGCGGGCATGTGCTCGTGCATGACGGCGAGGTCGTAGCGCGCATTCCGCTGGCGCTCGGTGGACTCATGAGCGACGGCACCGCCGAAGACGTTGCCGCCGAGCATGATGTCTTCATGGCCAAGGCCCGTGCACTGGGTATCGAGCCGCCGCTCGATCCGATCATGGGCATCATCTTCCTGCCGTTGCCGGTGATCCCGGCGCTGCGTATCCGCCCGGAGGGCATGTTCGACGTGACGACCTTCAGCTACGTCGAGTAGGAACGCATGACGGGCCTGATCCTCAGGCCCGGATCGTTTGTGCGACATCGCGCTTGCGAATCGATAAAAGCAAAAGGGTGGGCTGTCCGATAGGGGACAGCCCACCCTTTTCGGTTGACTGATCGCTGGGAGCGATCAGCGCTCTTCGGCTAGCAACTCCTGTATACAGCGCGCCACGCCGCTTTCCTCGTAGGTACAGCTTGTTATGAGATCTGCGGCATCGCGGTCTTCGGGCTCGGCGTTTTTCATGGCGATGCCCAGCCCCGCTGCTTCGATCATGGGGACATCGTTGATGTTGTCGCCAAAGGCAACGGCTTCCGCGATGTCGATAGCAAGGTGACGGCAAAGCCAGGTGAGGGCTGAGCCCTTGGAGACACCTGCGCCCATCACCTCGATGTTCATGGGGTATGAACGCGTGATCTCGATGTCGTCGACGTCCTGCAGTTTCCGGAGGATGGCATCGCGATCGGCGGGATCATGCCAGTACATCGCAACGCGCTCGAGTGTCTCCACGCGCGCGATGGTCACATCGGGCTCCTCGTCGACAGCGATGCGCGTGCGTTTGAGTGATGCGCCGATCGCGGGGTCGCCGCCATCGAACTCCCCGAGGCGGTCGTAGAGGTCACGGCGCAAATAGCAGGCACCGTCGGCGAAGATGTCGAACGTCACGTCGTAGCCGCGGGCGATGTTCCAAACGGCAAGTGCCGCCTCGCGCGCAAGGGGATGGGACATGATGGCCTCGGCGGCCGCAGGGTCTCCCGGTCGGGCCGCGTCGAGGCGCGAGACCGTTGCCCCGTTTGCCGACACCGCGTATTGCACGGAGGGATGCGCGAGTATCTCGGGATAGATGCCCGAAAGCGGACGTCCCGTGCAGGGCACGAAGCCGATGTCTCGGCGTGCGAGCTCATCGAGTGCCGCCCAGGATTCGTCAGTCACTCGCTTTTCGGCATCCAAAAATGTGCCGTCCATATCGGAGAAAATGATTTTCATGTTGCGTGCCCTAGGGTCTTAGCGCTCGCTCAGGGGCAAGTACGTCGCGTCGTCCATGACGGAGTTATAGGCGGGACGGATGATGCGATGTGCGCAGAAGAGTTCCTCCATGCGGTGCGCCGCCCACCCTGCCATGCGCGCCACAGCGAACATGGGCGTGAACAGATCCTCGGGCATATCGAGCATCTGATAGATAAAACCGGTGTACAGGTCGATGTTGGCGCAGATGGGCTTGGTGAAACCGTGGTCGCGCATCACCTGCGGGGCGAGCTTCTCGATGCGCTCGATGAGGGAGAACTCCGCTCCATAGCCCTTCTGCTCGGCAAGCGAACGAGCGTAGCGGCGGCACAGCACGGCGCGCGGGTCGGAAAGGGTGTAGACGGCATGGCCCATGCCGTAGATGAGGCCCGTGCGGTCGAAGGCGTCGCGCTCGAGGATGCGCTCGAGGTATGCGGCGATCTCGTCGTCGTTCTCCCAGTTCTCGACATGCTGGCGGATATCCTCGTGCATGGCGGTGACCTTGGCGTTCGCGCCGCCGTGGCGCGGTCCCTTGAGCGATCCGATAGCGGCTGCATAGGCCGAATAGGGGTCGGTAGCCGAGGACGACAGCACGCGACAGGCGAAGGTGGAGTTGTTGCCGCCGCCGTGTTCTGCGTGCAGCATGAGCATCACGTCGAGAAGCATGGCTTCTTCGTGCGTGAAATCCTCGCCGCCGCGGAGCACCTGCAGCACCGTTTCGGCGGTGGACATGTTGTCGTCGGGCTGCGGTATGGTGGTGGCCAGCTGGCCCTTGGATTTGGCGATGCGCGCCATGTGGGCGAAAGCGGCGATGCGGGGGAGACGCGCGAGCATCGACATGGCGACGTCGATCTCGTGCTCAGGGCTGATCTCGTCGGGCTCGGCATCGAAGCGGTACAGCAGGAGCACGGCGCGCGCGAGCGTGTTCATGATGGAGTTGCTGGGCGTGGTCATGGGGAACTCATGCAGGTAGTCACCTGATAGGTGCCTAAATGCCGAGATGCGCTCGCAGAAGCCGGAAAGCTCGTCCGCCGTGGGAAGGGATCCCGTCAACAGCAGATACGCTACCTCCTCGTACCCGAAGCGATCTTCGGCCTGCGCGTTGGTTACCAGATCCTCGATATCGTATCCGCGCAAGGTGAGATGCCCCTGGTCGGGGACGACCTTGCCGTCGACGCGCGCGTAGCCGTGTACGTCCGAGATGCGCGTCAGGCCTGCGACGACGCCCGACCCGTCAGCATTGCGCAGGCCGCGCTTGACGTTGTGCTCTATGAAGAGGTTCTCGTCGTAGGGTTCGTTGGGAAAGCCGTGGTACAGACGCTCGCTATCCGGCTCGATCTGGCGGCTCGCGTTGTAGTCAAGCACCAAACGGCTCAGGTAATCGTCAAATCGATAGTAGATTTTCTTGGCGTCGTACGACACGGTGGACTCCCTCGTTATTTACAGGCGATACATGAAGTTGAAGACGTCTTCGCGCTGGATGGACACGGTGACGCCCGAAAGCTCGCCGGCCTCGGAAAGCGCTTTTTGCAGCTCGGGGAACGCGAGCTGGGAATTGGTGATGTCGGCGAGCATCGTCATGGTGAAGATGTCCTCGATGATGGATTGGGTGATGTCGCGGATGTCGACATTGGCCTCGCCGAGCACGCGGGTGACACCGGCGACGATGCCCGGGCGGTTCTTGCCGAGAACGGTGATGACGATACGGGTGGGCGACAGTTCGGCCATGAGGGTGTCCCTTTCGGTAGGTGGGCGCATACGGGCCCAAAAAAAGTTACATGTTCGCTATTGTAGCGGCACTGTTTGCACTTTTGCAGGGTGGAGTGCGTGTTACACCGACGCAACAGATGACGTTGCCCGTGCGGGCGTGGGCGGCGGATGGTGCTTTTGTGGGAGTCTTGCGCGCGTGCCGCTCCGTGCTATTCTTGGCAAGTTGTCTGTCTTGGTCGGAAACCAAGGCGCCTTAGGTTCCGATCGGTAACCGGAACCACGATATTAAGGAGTCCCACCATGAAGCAGGGTATCCATCCCCAGTATGTCGACTGCACGGTGACGTGCTCGTGCGGCAACACCTTCCAGACGCGTGCAACCGTGTCCGAGATCAAGGTCGAGCTTTGCAACGAGTGCCACCCGTTCTACACCGGTCAGCAGAAGTTCGTTGACACTGGTGGACGCGTCCAGCGCTTCGCCGACAAGTTCGGTGGCGCCGCTGCCGCGCAGCTCAAGAAGGCCGAGGAGGCCAAGGCCGCCAAGGCTGCCAAGGCTGCTGAGGCCGAGGCCGCTCGCAAGGCTGCCGCTGAGGCCAAGGCCGCCGAGAAGGCCAAGCGCGCTGAGAAGTTCGCCGCTGAGGCCGCCAAGGCCGCTGCCGAGGCTCCCGCAGAGGCTCCTGCTGAGGAGACCGCTGCCGAGGCCGAGGCCACCGAGGCTGCTGCCGAGTAGCTTCGAACATCGAAGCATATCGTGGCTAAAAATGCCGTGCGCCAAAGCTGGTGCACGGCATTTTTCTTTATCACGCTGGTGGGGCTTTTACCGTTTCGCAGCGCGTTCCTTGGCGGTGAGGTGCGTAACGTCGATGCGAAACACGGCGACGCGCTTGAGCGCCTCGGGCGAAAAATGCGGAGTGGCTTCGTTGGGAGCGGCGTGTCGCATGAGCAGTTGCAGTCCGTGCAACTTTTCGTCCTCGTCGGTTACGGGGAACACCAGCCCGTTTCCCATAATGCTCCGGTAGGAGCGTGAAAATGCGCAGGAGTAGGTACCCGTTATGTTGCCCCGATCTTCTTCGAACTCCAGGGCCACCTCGACTCCGGCATCGCCGCCCGCCGAGAACGCCTCGGCCTTTCTGCCCTCTGGCGCAGAGTGCAGGTAGAGCGAAAGCCGTTCGTTTCCCTCCTGATCCTGCTGCCATTCGTAACCGTAATTCACAGGGACGATGAACATCCCTTCGGAATCGATGGTGCCGATATGGACGATCTGCACCGCATCTACGATTTCCTGAATGGTTGCCACATCTTGTACCTCGCGTTTTGCAAGCCGCATCGGTCGCATTCAGTCTCCTTTGCCATGAGTTGAATCGCGGGAATTGTAGCGCGTTGCCCATATACCTTACGCACGTTGCATGATTTATCCGTGAGGGGGCAGCATGCATTTATCAAATAGCGGGCTAAACAAGTAAAGTGGATGAGATTGTGTGTCACCGGGTTCTGCTACCCGATTCCGTAAAAAGGACTCCATATGGGATTCATGTCTAAGTTGCTGTCGTTCGGTTCCGACAAGGACCTCAAGCGTTATCGCAAAACCGTCGAGCAGATCAACGCGTTGGGACCTCAGTTCGAGAGCATGAGCGAAGAGGAGCTCAAGGCCCAGACGGACAAGTTCCGCGAGCGCTATCAGAACGGCGAGTCGCTTGACGACTTGCTGCCCGAGGCGTTCGCCACGGTCCGTGAGGCCGCATGGCGCACCATGCATATGCGCCACTTCGACGTGCAGCTTATCGGTGGTATGGCCCTGCACGAGGGCATGATCGCCGAGATGAAGACGGGCGAAGGCAAGACGCTCGTTTCGACGCTCGCAGGCTACCTCAATGCCCTTACCGGCAAGGGCGTGCATATCGTCACGGTCAACGATTACCTGGCGAAGCGCGACTCCGAGTGGATGGGCCGCGTCTACAAGTATCTGGGCCTGACCGTCGGTCTTCTGCAGAACGGCATGGATCTTGAGGACAAGGTTCCCGCCTACGCCGCCGACATCACCTACGGTACCAACTCCGAGTTCGGTTTCGACTACCTGCGTGACAACATGGTGACCCGTTCGGAGCAGCGCGTGCAGCGCGGGCATGTGTTCGCCATCGTCGACGAGGTGGACTCCATCCTTATCGACGAGGCCCGTACCCCGCTCATCATTTCGGGTGCCGGCACCAAGAGCGCGAGCACCTATAAGGACTTCGCTCGCGCCGTCCGCGGTCTCGAGCGCGGTGAGGAAGTGCTCTACGACATGCTCTCGGCCACCGAGCCGCAGGAGCCCACGGGCGATTACGTGATGGACGAGGCCAAGCACACCATCGCGGCCACCGAGCGCGGTCTTAAGAAGATCGAGCGCCGTCTGGGTATCGAGGACATCTACGCGGACCTTTCCGGCCAGCTGGTCAACCATCTGCAGCAGGCTCTCAAGGCCCAGTACATGTTCCATCGCGACAAGCAGTACGTGGTGCAGAACGGTGAGGTCAAGATCGTCGACGAGTTCACCGGCCGCATCATGGAAGGCCGTCGCTACTCCGAGGGCCTGCACCAGGCCATCGAGGCCAAGGAAGGTGTGCTCGTACGCGAGGAGAACCAGACGCTCGCGACCATCACGCTGCAGAATTACTTCCGCCTGTATGACAAGCTTTCGGGTATGACCGGTACTGCCCTTACCGAGGACGCTGAGTTCCGCGAGATCTACAAGCTTCCAGTTCAGGTGATTCCCTCCAACAAGCCCGTTGTCCGCGTGGATCACGAGGACCTGGTCTATCGCACCATCGAGGCTAAGTACAACGCGGTGGCCGCCGATGTCGAGGCGCGTCACGCCAAGGGCCAGCCGGTGCTGGTGGGCACCGTTTCCATCGAGAGCTCCGAGAAGCTTTCCGCGCTGCTCACGCGTCGCGGCATCAAACATGAGGTGCTGAACGCCAAGCATCATGAGCGCGAGGCGCGCATCGTCGCACAGGCAGGTCGCTTCGGCGCCGTAACCATCGCTACCAACATGGCCGGTCGTGGTACCGACATCCTGCTCGGCGGTAACCCCGATGAGCTGGTGCGCGAGCGCTTGGAGATCGAAGAGCTTTCGATGGAGGACATCAGCCCCGAGCAGCTCGAGCGCTACAACGAGGAGGCCGTCGCCCAGTGCAAGGCCGAGCGCGAGCGCGTGCTTGCCGCAGGCGGTCTGACGGTCATCGGTACCGAGCGCCATGAGTCCCGTCGTATCGACAACCAGCTGCGCGGCCGCTCCGGTCGTCAGGGCGATCCGGGTGAGACCCAGTTCTATCTCTCGCTTGAGGACGATCTGATGCGTCTTTTCGGCGGTGACAAGATGGATCGCGTGTCCAACATGATGATCTCCGCCGATATGGGCGACGACATGCCCATCCAGGCCAAGATCATCTCCAAGGCCGTTGAGGGCGCTCAGCATAAGGTCGAGAGCATCAACTTCTCCATGCGTAAAAACGTTTTGGAGTATGACGACGTCATGAACAAGCAGCGCCAGGTCATTTACGCCGAGCGCAACAAGATCCTCGACGGCAAGGACCTTACCGAGCACGTGAACGAGGTCATGAGCGATACCGTATCGCGTTGCGTGCAGGAGTTCTGCGCCGTCGATAGCCACGAGGGCGAGCGCGATCTTGAGGGTCTGCATAAGTGGACCGTCGAGCTTACCGGCAAAACGGACGCTCCCCAGTTCGCCGACGAGGACTACAACCAGCTCCGCGACGATGTTCTCAAATATGTCGAGGAGTGCTACGGCGCCAAGGCGGAGCGCCTGGGTACCGACCTTATGCGTGAACTCAACTGCCAGGTCATGCTGCGCGTTATCGACACGCGTTGGATGAACTACCTGCAGGAGATGGATTACCTGAAGACGGGCATCGGCCTTCGTGGCTTCGGCCAGCGCGATCCGCTCGTCGAGTACAAGACCGAGGCCTATGGAGCCTTCCAGACGCTTGTCGACACCATGTACGAGGATTACCTTCGCACGGTGCTGCGCATCGAGGTTCGAAACGCCCCGGCTGTCGCCAAGCCTGCCGAGCAGCCTGCGCTCGATGACGCCCAGTATTCCGGTCCCGCCGATGTCGACGGTGATAACGCGCAGAGCACGGTGAGCCGCGAGGCCGCAACCCAGGCGCGCGTCGCCGTGCGCGGCGGTGTCGCCACGGGCGCGGGCGGTCGCGTGAGCACCTATCGCAAGTCCGAGTCCGATGACCCGTATGTAAACGTGGGCCGCAACGACCTTTGCCCCTGCGGCAGCGGCAAGAAGTTCAAGAACTGCCACGGCAGGAATCGCTAATGCCCGAGCCCTCGGCAGTCACAACCGAAGAGCTCGATGCGCTCGAACGTCGTCTTGACGAGGTGGAGGCCTATCTCCACCTCGATGAGAAGCGCACGCGCATCGCGGCTCTTGAGGACAAAAGCGTCGCCCCTGGTTTTTGGGATGACGCCGATGCCGCACGTAGCGTGATGGAAGAGCTGGCGGCCGCGCGTGACGACGTCTCGCGCGTCGAGCAGGCGCGCGCGGAACTCGCCGACACACGCACCGCACTCGAGCTTGCATCCGAAATGGGGGATGACCCCGAGTCAGTCGAATTTAAAGCAGAGGCCGCCGAGACGGCGGGAAAGCTCGCGCGCGATGTGGATGACCTCGAGCTTTCCAGCTGGTTTACCGGCGAGTTCGACCACGGCGGGGCCATCTTGAGCATCAAGCCCGGTCAGGGTGGTCTTGAAGCGCAGGACTGGACGTTCATGCTCTTCAAGATGTACATGAAGTACTGTGCACGGCGCGGGTGGAAGGTCACCATCAACGACTGCCCGGCCGCCGAGGTCATCGGTATCGATCGTGCCACCATCACCGTTGAGGGGCGCGATGCTTTCGGTATGTTGCGTGCCGAAGCGGGTGTGCATCGCCTGGTGCGCATTTCTCCTACCGATGCCAAACAGCGTCGCCAGACTACCTTTGCGGGCGTCGAGGTTATCCCCGTGCTGCCCGACGATATCGAGATCGAGGTTGCGCCCGACGATATCCGTGTCGATGTATATCATGCGAGCGGTCCGGGCGGTCAGGGCGTTAACACCACCGATTCCGCCGTGCGTGTGACACATCTGCCTACGGGTATCGTGGTGACGTGTCAAAACGAGCGCAGCCAAATTCAGAACAAAGCCGCGTGCATGCAGATCCTTAAGGCGCGTCTCTATGAGCTTGAACTTCAGAAACGCGCAGACCAGCTCGATGAAATCCGAGGCCCCAAGACCGCCATTGGTTTTGGCAACCAGATCCGCAGCTATGTGCTCTATCCCTATCAGATGGTGAAGGACCTGCGCACGGGTGTCGAGACGAGCAACGTGGAGAGCGTGCTCGAAGATGGCGACCTTGATCCGTTTATCGCCGGCTATCATCGCTGGGCTACCGGCAACGCCGAATCGGAAGCGTAGGGCCGGGATCGTGGGTTCGTGTGCAACGGCTTTGCCTGCCGCGCAGAGCGTGCCCAGCAGGTAAGCGACGTTCGGACATCGCATCTGTTGACCGTTTGGGCGGGTGCCCTGGCAAGATGCCGGGGTGCTCGCTTTCTTTTATCATGGAATCGAAGGAAAGGGGAGCCCTATGGCGCATCGGATGGATATCAAGCGCGTATTGCAATCGAACTTCATGCACGATCTTCCGGTCGTTATCGTCGGTTGCGCCATCGCGGCTCTTGCCACCGATATGTTCATGGTCCCCAACGGTCTTGCCGCAGGTGGCGTCACGGGCCTTGCCACGATCATCCAGAAGATCGGCCTGCAGCATGGGGTCAATCTGCCGGTCGGTGTCCAGACCATCGTGATGAACGCTCTTTTGCTGCTGGTGGTTGTCCGCGCCGGTGGCACGCTCTATGCCGTGCAGACGATCACGGGTTTCGTGCTCCTGGGTTTCTTCACCGACCTGTTCGCGCCCTTCGTAGCGAACCTCGATCACAGCGACCTTGTGCTGCCGGCGCTTTGGGGCGGTATCATCTCGGGCATCGGGTACGGCATGGTGCTGCGTGTGGGTGTGAACACCGGCGGCTCCGACACCATCGGTCAGATCATCTCGCGTAAGACATCGCTTCCGGTGGGTTCGACCGTCATGGCCATCGATGTCGCCGTCTGCGCGGCGTCGATCCCGATCTTCTCGCTGGAGAATGCCCTGTACGCTGCGCTCTCGATGGTGATCTCGGGTTACGTGGTCGATGCCGTGGTCGATGGCGGCAACCGTCGTCGTATGGTGCTCATCATCTCGGATAATTTTCCCGACATCGCAGCGGACATCATGTACGGCCTCGGACGCGGCTGCACCAAGCTCAAAGCGACGGGCATGTGGAGCGGCGGGGATAAGCCGGTCATCATGGTGATCATCGGGCGCCGCGAGGTCTCCACCTTAAAGGCCATCGTCGCGGAGCGCGATCCCCGTGCCATCACGATCATCGCCGATGTCACCGAGGCATTCGGCGAGGGCTTCAAGGAACTCGACAGCCATTAAAGGACGGGCATCGTGCTGGCTGAGCCCCGGGTGTGCTCCCGATGGACTGCTCGGTGCCGATTCGGCATCGTGCTTCTTGCGCTTTTCAGGCGTTGCCCACGTGGTCGTGTCGGCTTTGTGCAGCGCGACCGTTGATACAGCGTTTTACCAACGGGCCTTTCAGTAAAAACGAATCGCAATGATAAAAATCCTGGTAAAGGATTTTTCATCAGGCATAATGGGGAGCGTACGTGTGTTGCGGTGCCACGGAACGGTGGGCTCCGCTGTTTAGCACTCCTATGCGAAAGGAAGGCACGATGAGCGACGATATGCTCAAAAAGATTGCCAACGAGGTGCGGAAAGGGGTCGTCATCGGCACGCATGCTGCCAAGGCCGGCCATCCGGGAGGATCGCTCTCCATCGCGGATATCCTTACCTATCTGTACTTCGAGGATATGAATGTCGACCCGGCGGATCCCGCCAAGGCCGATCGCGACCGTCTGGTGCTTTCCAAGGGGCATGCGGCCCCTGCGCTCTATGCCGTGCTTGCGCAGCGCGGTTTCTTCCCGACTGAGGAACTCGAGACGCTCCGTCATATCGGAAGCCGTCTGCAGGGTCATCCCAACATGAACGATACGCCGGGCGTCGACATGAGCACCGGTTCGCTCGGCCAGGGCGTTTCCGCTGCGGTGGGCATGGCGCTTTCCGCTAAGCACTTCAACGAGGACTGGCGCACCTATGCCATCTTGGGCGACGGCGAGATCGAAGAGGGTCAGGTCTGGGAGGCGGCGATGTTCGCCGGCAACCACGCACTCGATAACCTCTGTCTCGTCGTGGACCACAACGGCCTTCAGATCGACGGCAGCATCGAAGAGGTCAACTCCGCTATGCCCATCGCCGACAAGTTCCGTGCCTTCAAGTTCCACGTGATCGAGGTTGCCGACGGTAACGACATGGCGCAGGTGCGCGCCGCTTTCACCGAAGCCCGTGCGCACAAGGGCGAGCCTACCTGCATCGTCGCCGAGACCCTGAAGGGTAAGGGCGTGAGCTACATGGAAGGTCAGGTCGGCTGGCATGGCAAGGCGCCGAACGACGAACAATTCGAGCAGGCTATGGCCGAACTCACGGCAGCTGGGGAGGAGCTCTAATGGCAGACGTTAAGAAGGTTGCCACGCGTGTGAGCTACGGCGAGGCGCTGGTGGAGCTCGGTGCCGAGCGCGATGACTTCGTGGTGCTCGATGCCGATCTGGCCGCCGCCACGCAGACCGGCCGCTTCAAGGCCGCTTATCCCGAGCGCTTCTACGACGCGGGCATCGCCGAGGGCAATATGGTCGGTCTCGCCGCCGGTATCGCCACGACGGGTAAAAAGGTCTTCTGCTCGACCTTTGCCATGTTCGCCGCCGGCCGCGCATTCGAGCAGGTGCGCAATTCCGTCGGCTATCCGCATCTTGATGTGAACGTCTGCGCTACGCATGCGGGCATCTCGGTAGGCGAGGACGGCGCCACGCACCAGTGCAATGAGGACATCGCGCTTATGCGCTCTATCCCCGGCATGACCGTCGTCGTTCCGGCTGACGATACCGAGGCACGTGCCGCGGTACGTGCCGTCCTCGATTACGAGGGACCCGTGTACATGCGTTTGGGTCGTCTTGCCGTGCCGGTTGTGAACGATGCGGACACCTATGAATTCGAGCTCGGCCGTGGTGTCGTTTTGCGCGAGGGCACCGACGTCACGCTCGTGGCTTGCGGCCTTATGGTCGCCGAGGCGCTTGCCGCTGCCGAGGCACTCGCCGCTGAGGGCGTATCCGCCGAGGTCATCAACATCCATACCGTCAAGCCTCTGGATGAGGATCTGGTGCGCGCTTCTGCCAAGAAGACGGGCAAGGTCGTTACCTGTGAGGAGCATTCCGTGATCGGCGGTTTGGGCGATGCCGTGCTGTCCGCACTTGCCGCGGATCCTGTTCCTGTGCGTAAGATCGGTGTCAACGACGTGTTCGGTGAGTCCGGTCCCGCGGTCGACTTGCTGAAGAAGTACGGTCTTTGCAGCGAGAACATCGTCGCCACGGTCAAGGAGTTCCTGGCTTAACGGCAAGGGCGCGTGCAATCGCGCCGCGTTGTATCGATAGAGAAGGGCCCTGTCGCACATGTCGTGCGGCGGGGTCCTTTTGATGGGCGGGCGACCTGTTACGGTGCGTGGCCGGCTGCACCGAGACGATAGGTCTTGCATCGATCGAACGAATCGCCTGCAACATCGACCAGCGCTTCTGTGCCGACGAGAGGGCGGCCCGTGTCACTTATGTGCATCAAAGGTAACACTGCTAAAATGTTCAAACGCATGTAGTTTAAACGCACGACAGAAGGAGCTTCAGTGGGTAACCACTTCCGTACCTCCGGTGCGGACGCAGAGACTCCCCTGGCGCAACCGAGCGCCGAGGGCACGCGTTTCGCCACGCCGGACACCGAGCGGCAGCCACAGGTGACGCCCTCCACGCAGTTTGAAGACGCACCGCAGTCTGCCACCAATCATTTCGCCACCGCTTCCGATGAGGCCTCGTCGACGTCTTTTGCCACGTCGGTCGACCCTGCGATGTCGAACATCCCCGATCCCATGCAGTCCACGGCGACGCACGTAGCGTCTACAACGGTCGATGGCGGTCTGTTCGATTCGCTTCCCGACCCTATGCAGCCTGCCTCCGAGCCTCTTCCCGAGGTTACGCAGGACCAGGCGGCCGAGGTCGCCAATCTCGATAACGCGCTCAACAGCCCCGAGTTCACGTCGGTGTTCGCGCCGATCGATGCTCAGGAGTCGCGCAAGAAGATGGCGCGCCAGGCGGGTGTGGAACCCGTCATCTTGATGGAGCACGTGAGCAAGGTCTATCCGGCACAGCCCAACAAGCCTGCGCTCGACGATATCAACATCGAGATCTATCCCGGTGAGTTCGTCTTCTTGGTCGGTCACTCCGGCTCCGGTAAGACCACGCTGCTCTCCACGCTCAACCGCGATGTGAAGCCCACGAGCGGTCGCATCCTGGTTGCCGGTCAGGACCTCATGCGCATCAAGAACCGCAAGGTCCCGTTCCTGCGCCGTCAGATCGGTGCCGTCTTCCAGGACTTCAAGCTGCTTCCGCAGAAGACCGCTTACGAGAACGTGGCCTTTGCCCTGCAGTGCATCGGTAAGCCCAAGGCCGTTATCC
>CAVGWH010000002.1:0-25187 GCA_963633065.1 Oribacterium sp. | reverse complement strand
TCCGAGGATAGCTGAACTTCAGATCCTGGCATTTATTGTTCAAACCTACAAGAAATAGACGCTCTCGTGCCTGAGGAACACCATAATCGACTGCCTTCAGAAGCACAGTCTCCTTATCTCGCGAAGCAAGTCTAAAAGATGGTTCCGCCTTTTTTCCCTCGCTCTCGAACTCATCACAGATGGCCTCATACATCGCACCCGCTTTACCGTTCATTTTTTTTGAGAACAAACCTTTCACGTTCTCAAACATGAAAAGCTTGCAGTCTACTCCACGAGCCACTCTGAGTACATTCTGATAAAGCTGGTTACGATCATCGACTTCTTTTCGGTCGCCAGCCATGCTAAAGCTCTCGCATGGAGCACCGCCAGTAACAACATCTACAGAATCGACATTGAAACGCTTCTGGAGAATCGTGTTAATAAGCTCAATCTCGACCTTATTGATGTCGCCATAAATCAGAACGGGTCGACTCGATGGAAAGAGAAATCTATCAAGCTCAGATGAATCTGCGAGATACTTTTCCAAGTCAAGAATATCCGCCCCATGAGACTGCGAATAGGTTTGAGCCGTCCAATAACTCCACTCTACAGCCACGAGGGGTTTAATCCCAGCCCAGCGGAAGCCCGTAGCCAAACCGCCAGGCCCTGAAAATAAGTCTATGCTTGTAAGTAACGGTTTTTGGGGAAGAGAATAATCTCCTTTATAGCGCATCGCCCGAGCGTCAGCAGGCTTAGGAGCATTTCTGGGGACCATCCAAGCATGTCCTATTTTTTTTGCTCCATAAATGCGGCCCTCCGAGCAGTATGTCTGCACTCGGCGTTTCGAAATACCCCACTTTTCGCTTGCTTCATAAGCGGAAATTAAATCAGACATACAAATCCCAACTATCGTTCCGAATCAAGAACGATAGTTTAGCATACGAGAAGCCCAGCAAATCAATTGTTAGCCCTACGAACTGATGCGAGCCTTTAGCTGAATGCTCTTTCCCGCCTGGCCCGAGGCATAAGTCCACTGGAAAATAGTCCCAAACCCGCTTTTTCCAGTATTTAGTTTTTCCTGCTCCACACAATAACTTTCTATATCGTGAATCTCAATATTACTGGTACCTTTTGCTTTTGTTACTAGATATTGAGCACACTGAATAGGCAGCACGCCCTTGGCACCAACGCCAGAAAAAACCCACCTATCAAGGATAGACAAATATGGCTTAAGCTCATTTTTCAATTCTTCAGGTGTTCCCTTGGGCATATCACGGACGTTGTGAGCGTTTTGAAATTCTCGGAGCAGTTCGCGAAGACGAGTATTTTGAGGATCGAGGACGTCGGCAAACGCGTCAGCCGTATATTGATGAACGCTAACTTTGTTACTCGAAGAATCTTTGAGACTAAATGTCACTAGTTGTTTAGTATCATCTTTCAGCGTAACAGTCGCCGCGACATCCGTTTTCGGATTACCGCCGGAAGAGAGTTTTGGAATATCGGTCGTAGCGGCAATCGACTTGATTTCCTTCTGCCCGAACCCTAAAAAGCTGATCACTTTATAGTAGATGCCGTACAAATGGCCGACATCGTCCCCAGCTTCATTAAATCTGTTCAAATTCTCTTGGCTGTTCAGAATCGAACAGAATAAATTCTGAAATTCACGACCTTCCAAATCATGTCGAACGCCATTGCTGAGAGTACCGCCATAACGTGAAACTTCGTTTTCATAGTACTCATCTGCTGTCCAAATATCATCAATTGCGCTATACATTTCGCCGTTGCGTATTTTTTTTCGCAGCCCATCGATACTTTCCACTGAATCTAATCCAGGTATCACGATATACGCATGCTCTACACGCTTATCGATTTTTTTGATGTGGTAAGCGTCCCACTGCTGCCCTTTAACTCGATCGCTTCTGATTGAATTAGTTGAATATAGAATGTCCTTGGACCCATCGAAAGTCGTGACGATCTTATCTGCCTTGAACTGCGAATCGTCGTGTCCAGCGTAGCCAAAACTCGGATTATTCTCATGCTCGCGAAGAGCGCCATATCTTTCCAATTCTTCGACTACAGCGGAAAGACTCTTCTTTGCATTAATTCCATGTTGTGCCTTAGCCTGATTATCTTTTGAACTCATTGTTGGACTCCTGCAACCGAACGCTGATCAACGGATAAAATTGGGTAGACATCGCCCCTGCCATGCTATTTAAGAACAATGATACCTTCAGCTGATTTACCGAATCATTACCGCTGGCAAAAGTTGCCTACCGCCTGCGGCCATGGGAGTTGCGCCAGATTTCGCGACCGAGCATGAGGGCAAGCACGAGCGCGCTCACATAGCCCACGAATCCGATGACCGGGATGCCGAAGATGACAGGCTCGATCTTTGCGTAGTAAACGATTGACGAACCGATAAAGAGACCGGCGATCACAATGGACATCGACATACGGTCGACGATGCCGCCAAAATGCCTCAGCACCTGATCGGAGCCCATAACCTGCGTGTTGATCTTGAGCTGGCCACGCGTGAGCATGCGGCTCGCAAGCCCCAGGTACTCCGCAGCCTCGAGCGTGCCTTTAGCTGCGCGATACGATCCGCGAGCCAGCTCGGACGCCGCCTCTTGGGCACGCACATAGGTGCTCTTCTCGTTTTTGATGTGCGCAGTGATGATGTCGATCATATTCACATCGGGCGTGTACTCGGTAAGCAGGCCCTCGAGCGTCACCATGCCGCGGGCGAACATCGTCACCACAGCCGGAAGCTCCACATCGTTTTTCCGTGCAAGGTTCAGAAGCGAGGTCAAAAACTCGGCGATATCGAGATCGCGCAGGTCCAGACCCGCAAAGTCGGCCACGATGAAATCAAGATCCGAGAGGAACGTGGAATGGTCGAGCTCCGCGGAATCCCCACGCGTAACGGCAAAGCGCATGAGCGAATCTTTGAGCTTGGGCACATCGTTCTCGGCCACAGCATAAATCATGTCCTTCACGATGCCGCGATCGTGACTCGACATACGCCCTACCATACCAAGGTCGATGAAGTAGATCGTGCCGTCCTTGAGGATGATGTTGCCCGCATGCGGATCGGCATGGAAAAAGCCGTCATCAAGCACCTGCGTGGAGTAATCCTCCACAATAGCCGACCCAACTTGCTCTAGGTCGTAGCCTTCGGCAGTCAAACGCTTGGGCTCGCCGATCGAGATACCGTCGATGTAGTCCATGACAACGACATGTTCAGTGCAAAGCTCCATATAAGCGCGAGGGCACGAGATGTTACGCGTACGCTCGTGGAACTCGTGGAACGTATTAAGGTTTTTAGCCTCCGCAAGGAAATTCGTCTCCTCGCGGAACGACTGCCAAAGCTCTTCCACCACATCATGCAGATCGACGAACTGATCGGTTTTCACAAATTTGGAAACGAGCTTCACGATGGAGCGCATGATGTCGATGTCTTGAGCCATCACCTGTTGCGCACCGGGACGTTGCACCTTAACGGCAACGTCCTCACCTGTCACCAAGCGAGCGCGATGCACCTGGGCAAGCGAAGCCGAACCCAACGGGTTGGGGTCGATCGCGTCGAACATCTCACCGAGCTTTTGGCCATACTCGGCTTCCAGACACTCAAGCACCACTTCATAGGGCACCGGCGCCACGCTCGAACGCAGGCAACGCAGTTCATCGCAGTACTCCTGCGGCAAGATCTCCGAACGGTTGGCAAGGATCTGCCCCATTTTAACGAAGGTGGGACCCAGATCTTCGAGCAGGCAACGAAGACGAACCGGCGTAAGGTTATCCCATACGCGGTACTTACGCACCAGGCAGACCATCTGATGCACGCGGCTGCTGCGCCCTAACGCCGTAAGTTTAAAGCGATCATCCGGAGCCATTGATTTAGGCTCCTCCGGAAACGCATCGACCGCGCGCGGACGCTTGTAGCCTCCACCGAGGGAGGCCTCCACCTCCTCGGCAAAGGCCTCCTCATCGGACAGCGGATCTGCGTCCACTCTCTTGTCGTCTGCTCTAACCGTCACAGGCGATTACTCCTCCGCCGCGTCCTCGGCCTCTTCGGCATCGACGTCGGCAACGGCCTCGACGGGCACCGTCGTAACGTTGTCTTCGACAGCATCTACCAGATCGCGCACATGAGCAAGAAAAGCGGTGCGCTCGGATGCCGTCATAATGCGCACGCGTGCCATGATCAGCTCGTCGAGCACACGCTGAGCAGCCGTCTCACCCTGCGTTCCCAGGCGCTCGGTCAGGTCGGAAATAGTGCCGCCCGCCTGCTCGAACATGTCAGATACGCTGCGTGCGATATCGGGAGTAGCGGTATCGTTGCGCACCTCGGCCCCGCGCGCCGCCAGATCGTCGATCACCTTTTTGCTGGTACCGATAGTGACGGCAGCAGCACCGAAACCGACGTTGATTGCATTGTTGAACAGGCCCTCGAGTTTACCGTCCATGTTCTCTCCTCACGATTGGAACGACGATGAGCATCTTGTACCCAAAATCATTCACGCCCGGCGCATGCGAATCTGCAAAACGCCCTGAAGGTTTGCCTGATGCCCTAACGTTCGTTATCCGACATAGCGAAACCATTGCGCATGCTGCAGCTCGTGGTGTAGAGCACTTCCCCCAGCAGCTTATCGGTCTCGTTTTTAAGTAGGTCGACCATGGCCTCGTTGGCACGCGCAAGTTCCTCCGAGACTTTTTCGGCGGGCAGACCGTCAACGGCCGGATCGGTCTCGCGAATCATGCGATATCCCTCAGACCCGATCTTGTCCTGATACTTCTCAATCGACGCCGCGTTGTCATGGAAACGCGCATCGGCAAGCGCGGCCACCAGACGATTCGTCCAATAGAAGCTCTCGGTACTCACGCGGCTCGTCGTGTCGGTTAGATAGGCGGGAAGGCTATCGACATTGGCGTAGAGGGGCACCAAAGCGTTGAAGGCATTGGAACCGAACGCCATCCACTGCAGCGCAGCATGGGCCGCATCGCAATAGGGACGCATCTGCAGCACCGCAAGCTGGCCGTTGCGGTTGATTCCGATGGGACGATACGCCGTACGCGTTGCAGGCGTTCCCTTAGCGCCATAGGGATCGTATTCGGTACCCTGATAGTGCGATGAAAGCACGTATTTCACATCATCGATAGTGACCTTCCGCTCAGGAACGCGCGCCCAGGGAATGTCGTCGCTTTCCGGGCGATACGAAGCACGGGGGCCATCCCACTCGTCGGAGGGGTTGAGACAGCGCTGCATATACCATGCGCGCGGCGTGTTGTATACATGGTCGGAATCACTATGCGAGCCAAACGCTTCGCGCGGATTGAATACATCCGCAACGCCGCAATCCCCTTGCACGCCCTGCGACAGATCAAGATGGCTCTCGGCCATCCATGAACGCAGGTCAGGTGAACACATGTGGTCCACCTGCTCGCCTTCGGCATCTTCGAGGTTAAAGGAGTCGATACCGAGCTGGTTGGGCATAGTCACATAGACGTCATCGGGGACGCGCTTGGCGATCCAGTGATGGCCGCCCACGGTCTCGAGCCACCAGATCTCGTCGACATCCGAAAACGCAATGCCGTTAGCCTCGTAGGTGCCATAGCGCTGAAGGAGCGCTCCCAAACGCTCGACGCCCTCGCGCGCCGTGTGAATATACGGAAGAACAACGGTGACAAGATCCTCTTCGCCAAGGCCTCCCGGAACCGCGGGGGCATAGTCGTCAGAATCCTTTTCGCCCTTGGCAGGAACATAGGTCACGAGGGGATCTGCCCCCAACACGCGACAGTTGGTAGTGATGGTTTCCGTGGCCGTCATTGCCACATTATCCGTGTTGAAGCCCGCTGCCGCCCAGATACCGTGGCCCGGCAAAACGTCGGGAACGCTGGTGTAACGCATGGGATCGTCTGGCAGATCGAACGTGAGATGCGAAATAGCGCTTGTATAGGTCCGAGGTTGGTCCTCTGGCTGCACCACGCACATGCGCTTGGGCTCGAACACCCCATTGGGCGAATCCTCATTACGCGCAATGATGGTCGACCCATCGTAGCTCGCCTTTTTACCTACCAAAATCGTCGTGCAAGGCATATGCACTCCTCACTTAATCGTATAATCGCGCGATGCGAAGGCCGTCTTCGACGGCACGGGGACCTTTCTCAAAAACCTATCGGGTAAAGGCGCGTTCAGCCGCCTCGACCACATGCTTGGCGAGAATCGCCGTGGTGACCGCACCGACGCCACCGGGAACGGGGGTTATCGCCCCGACAAGCGGCTCCACGGCATCGAAATCGACGTCCCCGACGAGCTTAGCCGCTTCGTCATCCCAATTGATGCCGACATCGACGACGACCTGCCCCTCACGCACGGCACCCTCATCGATCGTTCGCGCATGACCGGCTGCAACGACCAGAACGTCGGCCTCGCGACAAACCGCAGGAACGTCACGCGTGTGCGTATGGCAGACGGTAACGGTCGCGTTGCGTGCCGTGAGCATCGCGGCGACCGGCTTGCCGATCACCAGCGAGCGCCCTACGACCGCCACACGCGCGCCGTCGAGTTCGACTTTGTAGTGGTCAAGCACCGCAAGGACGCCCTCCGCCGTGCAGGGAGCGAATCCGTCGGTACGCCCGCACAATACGGAATACAGCGACGCCGACGTCATGCAGTCGACATCTTTCGACGGAAGGAGCGCCTCCGCCGCCGCATCCTCATCAAGACCTGCCGGCAAAGGACGAAACATCAAGCAACCGTGTATATCGGAGCGCGTGTTGATCTGCTCGATGTCATCGAAAAGATCCTGCTGGGCTGCGTCATCAGGCAGAAGAAAACGCTCGACCTCGATGCCGACCTTTTCGCAGCGCTTGCATGCACCCCGCTCATACGACAGATCATCCTCGCGAGCGCCGACGCGCAAAATCGCCAGCTTGGGAGTGACGCCGTTCTCGATAAGCGCGGAAGCGCGCGTTGCAAGGTGCTCGGTAAGTTCACGTGCAACAGGCGCACCCTTCATGAGCATGGACATAGTCACTTCCTATTTCTCGCGGATTCGGTGGCACGCTGCGCCAGCGCATCCGCGCGCGGCAGCCACATTTCGAGCAAAGCGTCGCATTCGTCTTCGAGTTCTTTCGCGCGAGCGCGGTCTTTCATGGACGTCGTGTTCGCAAAAAGCGTAAGGCTCGCCCCTTGCAATGCCGCCCTACAGAACACGGCACCGCATGCGACATCGGAAAGCAGCAACCGCGACGCCTTGTCGGCAAGGTCCTCCAGAAGCACCAAGGCCCGCGAACACGCCAACATGATGCGATACGGCGGAAGTGCCGCTTCGCGCAGCGCATCCTGTATAGCCTGAGGACGCTCGGGGTCATCGCGCGGGATAGCGTACGCTTTGGACACCAACCCATATGCCCGCGCGTCATCATCAACAAGCGCCACAAGATCGTCAGCTATGGACTCGGCTGACGCGATCATAGCGTGCAGCTCTTTTTCACTCGAACAGAATCTTGGGTTATCGGCACTGTAACGCGCCACCATCGTGCAGAGAGAGGCTCCCAAGGCGCCGACATACGCGCTCGCACCGCCGCCACCAGGCACCGGAACGCGCGAAGCCAGCACCTCGGCAAATTCTCGGCAAGATCTATCGACGTTCTTTTCCGTCATGAACTCCTCCATGGCCCAAGGGCCAAGTTCAGTCGATCGACATGTTGTTACCGATATAGGGACACTGCGAACTAGAACAGTCCGAGGATGTTACCCTCGTCATCGATATCGATGTTTTCGGCTGCGGGCACTTTGGGAAGTCCCGGCATAGTCATAACGCTGCCGGTAAGCGCCACGACAAAGCGCGCACCAGCTGCAACCTTGACCTCGCGGACCGTGATACGGAATCCCTCGGGAGCGCCGAGCTTCTTGGCATCATCGCTAAATGAATATTGCGTCTTGGCAACACATACCGGAAGGGCACCGAAACCATTGGCATGAAGCTCTTTTAGCTGACGCTTAGCGCCAGGGGTGAAATCAACGCCGTCCGCATGGTAAATCTTGGTGGCAATGGCAGCCAAAGCGTCCTCGATGCTCGAACCGTCCTCGTAGGCATACTCAAACGCATTAGGCTCATCGATCAGGCGCATGACCTCATCTGCCAGACCCAACGCGCCTTCGCCGCCCTTTGCCCACACCTCGGAGAGCTTGACGTTGACGCCGACGTTCTTGCATTCTTCCTCGATAAGCGCGAGCTCACGCTCGGTATCGGTCGGGAAGCGATTGATGGCGACCACGCAGGGCAGGTGGAAAACCTCGGTGATGTTTGCCACGTGACGCAGCAGGTTGGGCATGCCGGCCTTAAGGGCATCAAGGTTCTCGGCATTGAGATCGGCTTTGGCAACGCCTCCGTTGTACTTAAGGGCGCGCGCTGTGGCGACGACCACAACGGCGCTCGGCGCGATACCGGTCATACGGCACTTGATATCAAGGAACTTCTCGGCACCCAAATCGGCGCCGAAGCCGGCCTCGGTGATCGCAACGTCGCCGCAGCGCATAGCCATCCGCGTCGCCATGACCGAGTTGCATCCATGGGCGATATTGGCGAAAGGACCGCCATGCACAAAAGCAGGCGTACCCTCGAGTGTCTGCACCAAGTTGGGCTTCAACGCATCTTTCAGAAGAGCTGCCATGGCGCCCTGCGCTTTAAGGTCGCGGGCATGCACCGGGACCCCCTCATAGGTATAGGCGACGACGATGTTCCCAAGGCGCTCTTTGAGATCGGAGATGGACGTTGCGAGACAGAGGATGGCCATGACCTCGGATGCGACGGTGATATCGAATCCGTCCTCGCGGGGCACCCCCTGAGCCTTGCCGCCGATACCGTCGATGATGTGGCGTAGCTGACGATCGTTCATATCGACGACGCGCTTCCAGGTAATGCGCTTGACATCGATACCGAGCTTGTTTCCCTGCTGGATGTGGTTATCGAGCATAGCCGCCAAAAGGTTGTTGGCGGCGCCGATGGCATGGAAGTCGCCCGTGAAGTGCAAGTTGATATCCTCCATGGGAACCACCTGCGCATAGCCACCACCAGCCGCGCCGCCCTTCACGCCGAACACCGGTCCCAAAGAAGGCTCGCGCAGGGCCACGGCGCTCTTCACCCCGCGGCGGCGCAGCGCGTCGGCCAAACCGATAGTGGTCGTCGTCTTGCCTTCTCCAGCGGGAGTGGGATTGATCGCCGTCACAAGCACGAGCTTGCCCTCGCTTGCGGGCTGCTCTTTCAACAGCGCGTAGTCGACTTTGGCCTTGTCGTACCCATACGGAATCAGGTACTTCTCGTCTACACCGGCCACTTCGGCGATCTTGGTGATGGGGAGCGCTTTATGGGAGCGGGCGATTTCGATATCTGACGGCATAAAAGCCCCTTTCGACTCTATTCATCAACGCAATCAAGCATAGCATGCAGGCCTTATGCACGCCTTTCAAATGCTTGCGCAAACAATATCGAGACGCTATGGCCCGGTATATCGTCCCGCTAGAGAAACGGTTGCATTCACAGCACCGCGCAAGCGCATACGACGCCTACGCTCCCGCAGGCGGCTCTATCCCCAGATGTCGATAGGTATCGAGCGTCGCCATACGCCCCTGCGGAGTTCGGATCATAAGACCGCGCTGCAATAGATAGGGCTCATAGACGTCCTCGAGCGTATTGGGGTCCTCCCCAACCGCGCTTGCCAACGTGGTAAGCCCAACGGGGCGCCCATGGAATGTCTTTGCCAGCGTATCGAGAATGCGTATATCCATCCAGTCGAGGCCGAGCTCATCGATCTCGAAGAACTGCAGGGCTGCAAGGCAGATATCGATCTCGATCGAACCCGAACCCTTAACCTGCGCATAATCGCGTACGCGCTTAAGGAGGCGATTGGCAAGGCGCGGCGTGCCACGCGAACGCGATCCGATCTCAAGGGCGCTTTCATGATCGATGGAAACACCGAGGATGCTCGCGGAGCGTGTGACGATCTGAGCCAGATCTTCAACGGAATAGTAGTCGAGTCTGAACGAGATGCCAAAGCGATCGCGCAAGGGACCGGTAAGCATGCCGGAACGCGTAGTAGCGCCCACCAACGTGAATTTAGGGATATCAAGCCGGATCGAGCGCGCCGCAGGTCCTTTACCGATAACGATATCCAACGCAAAGTCTTCCATCGCTGGATAAAGAATCTCCTCAACCGAGCGGTTAAGGCGATGGATCTCATCGATGAAGAGCACGTCGCCCGGCTGCAGGTTGGTGAGAATCGCCGCCAGGTCGCCCGTCCGCGCGATGGCCGGGCCGCTCGTTGTCTTGATCTGCGCACCCAGCTCATTTGCTATGACGCTTGCAAGGGTAGTCTTTCCCAATCCGGGAGGACCCGAGAAGATCACATGGTCGAGGCACTCACCTCGGCTCTGAGCTGCTTCTATAAGAATACGGAGGCTCTGCTTGATATGCTCTTGGCCGCAATAATCCTCAAGCTGCTGTGGTCGAAGCGTACGATCGACCTCAAGGTCTTCGCTCGTCAGCTCCGAGGACACAGCACGCGGCCCCTTGGAACCATTCGAAGACGCACCCATAGAGGCAGACGATGCATCGCTCCAAAGCTCGTCGATGTTGTCAGCTTCCCACATCTACGCATCCATTCCGAGTCGTTTAAGCGCGGCGCCCAAAATCTGCTCGACACGCATATCGGACCCATCATACCCATCGAGAGCGAGCTCCGCCTCCTGCGGGCTAAAGCCCATGGAAAGCAATGCCGAACGGGCATCCTCCAGCGCGGACGACTCCGTGGCGGGCGCAAGAGCGCTTGCGGCGACAGGGGAACCGGATTCCACGGGAGCAAAGCCCTTGTCCTTGGAGAAGATGCTCTTCAATTCCAGAATCAGTCGTTGAGCTGTCTTTTTACCCACACCCGACACCGTGGCCATAGCCTTGTCGTCCTCTGCCATAACCACCGAGTAGAGCTGTCCCACCGTGAATTTCGAAAGCACTGCCAAAGCAAGACGCGGGCCCACTCCGGATACCGCGATAAGACGATCGAACATCGTCCGCTCGTCAGAGGTGGAGAACCCATAGAGCGAAAGGGCATCCTCGCGTACTTGCATACGCGTGAACAGACGCGCCTCCCCACCAAGCGCCGGAAGGGCCGCAGCCGTCGTCGCGGAAATACCCATTTCGAAACCGACGCCGGAGACGTCCAAAACGACTCTCGACGCCGTCGCCTCGACGAGCGTGCCATGAAGCAGCGAGATCATCGGTATCCGGTTCCTCTCTCCTGATAAAATTCGCCGCCGGTAAGAAGGCGGGTTCTGCTGAGATTGACGTGGCAGATGGCGCAGGCAAGCGCATCAGCAGCATGGTCGGGCTTTGGATCGTGGTCGAGATGCAGCAGCGTGCGCACCATATAGGTGACCTGACGCTTATCTGCGGCGCCCGTACCCACCACGGCCTGCTTGATCTGCATGGGCGTGTACTCACCCACCTCAAGCTGACATTGCGAAAGCGCGACCATAGCTGCACCGCGGGCATGCGCCGTCGGTATCGCCGAGCGCACGTTGGCGCCGAAGTAGATGCTCTCGATCGCCGCCGTCTGTGGACGATAGCGCTCATGAACTTCCTTTAGGCTATCGGCGATATGCCTGAGGCGCACCGCCAGCGGACTGCCCGCCGAGGTTTCGATGCAGCCATATGCCCTGCAACGAACCTCGCCCGAGCGCTCCTCAACGACGCCCCAACCGGTATGTGCCAGACCGGGATCGATCCCGAGTATGATCACGCTACCTCCTAAGCCGTCGTTACGAACATTTGTTCTACTATATCACAGCCATCAAACTCTAGAGCTAACGCAACCGTCAATTAAGCGAAAAGAGCGAGAAGCCTCTAGGGCCATCGGCGCCGAGCGGGCCCTGTCCCGAGGACCTTCCTTCCCCACCCTGCGCCATCAGATGCTTGATGACATCCTGCATCTGATCTTGGAATCTATCGAGATCGGCTCGCATGCCACGCTGCCCCTCTTCAGACTCAAGCTCTTGCATCTGCTCGGGGGATATTCCCAAAAGGCCACCGAGAATACCCATGAGCTCCCCGCGGATGCGGTCGCCTTCTTCGCCGCCCATCTCCTTCTCCCGCTCGACAGCCTCTCGTGCGAGACCCGCGACGCTCAGCTCGGCACCCCCTGTTTGGACTCCGTCGAACCACGCAAGTTGGCTTGGCCAGGCACGCTCGGCAAATGAGCGCGCAGACACGATGGGGGCCATCGGCAGACGGCGACGAGAAGCCTCGCCTTCGCGCACCAGCATCAACAACAAAGCCAAAGCGCGTGCATCCTTCATGGCAAGATCGGTGCTTTCAAAAGGCTCGTTGCGATCGACATGGGCTTCGAGCGCGCTGTCGATATCATCGGCGCTCAATTCCGCAAAGACCTTCATCATGCTCTCGGTATACGCGGCATCCACATTAAGACCGGACACAGCGCCCGTAACGAGATCGCGCATGCAGCGATCGACTTCGGAGAGGCACGTCAACTGTGCAGGGATAACCGGTGAGACGCGATTACGCTCACGTGCCATGAACTCGAGCTGCGTGAGATATATATCTCCGAATGGCGCGATATCGCCCACGTATCCACGCGCAAGCCCGACCGCACCAAGCGCGTAGTCGGTTTTTGTCGCCGAGCTCACCCCGAGGGCCCCAAGCGAGCGTGTAAGATCATCCATATACACGTTTTCGAGCATGCGCTCGACTGGCGAGGAGGCATCGGACGGGGCATCGCGGTCGAACACACGAGGCGCATCCGCACCTTCGCGTTCGACCAAACGTATGTGCATACGCTCGCAGAACCGACGGATCGAGGTAATGCGTTCTTGCTCTGCCGCCTCCAACGCAGCCGTGGGCGATCCGCCACGTGCGAGCATCAGACCCACAACGTTACGCGGCCCCAACGCATCGACGCAAAGCGCTGCAGCGGCAGCCGAGGGCAACCCCCCGTCGATCAGCACCACAGCGCTGCTGCACCCATGCGCCACCGCGGCATCACGCACCGAGAGCACGCCGGCTTGCCAAAGAAACGCTTCGCGATTATAAGCCGGAAGCTCATGGTCGCCCAACGCGACGGCATCTACCCCGCGATGGACCTCCTGGATCAGCAGCGCTTCCTCAAAAAGCGGGGCGGCGGCAAGAACGAGGCCGCTATCGTCCATCACATAAGAACCACCCAGATAAACAGCCTCATCAAAAGCGCCGAGGGGAGCCATATGCGCCAACCACACGGCCTTCTTCTTTACCGATTCGCGCAAGCTGCCCTCAATGACGCCTGCCACGGCAGCCGCATCGCGTGTCTCGACATTGAAGGGATCGATTTGAAAGTAAAGAAGCAGATCGCAGCCCGGAGGAAGCGTTTCGATATCGCGCGCGGCATCAAGCGTAGCCGCGATACGAATCCCGCCCACATCGAAAACCGGCGTGGTCCAAAGGTGATCACGCGAAGCGCCGGCCGCCGCGCGATGCTGAGCGATAGTGGCACGCATGGGAATCACGCGGCCGTCTTTAAGCATGAAGATCTCAAAGAGAGAAGAGTCGCCATATGCCACAGCGGCAGGTATCAGGCAGATGATATCCTCTTCCGCCGCCTGTTTCGCAAGGTCGTCAAGTCCCGCAAGCAGCTCGTGTTCGAAATCGACCGCGTGCACCAACTGCCCCGGAGCGGTCCCGCCGAACAATGGAGCGGGGACGCACAAGAGACGCGCACCCGCCTCGGCGGCGAGCTCGATTTGATCGGAAACGCGCCTACAAATTCCCTCGATATCGCCTAGCTGCATGTTTATTTGCGCAAGCGCGATCTTCATGTCGTGCCTTCCTAACGTCGTAAACACCGACCATCATAGCGTCAGGCGGAAAAGCCACGCAACGGGAACGGTGTCATCGGGACTTCATCGGCAGATATCGGCGAGCTTCGCCTCAGTGAACGAGACGAGGTCGTCAGGCGAAAGCTCCAACTGCAGGCCCCTTCTACCTCCCGAGATGTATATGGTGTCCCAAAGCTGGCACGTCTCGTCTATCAAAGTCCTGAACCGCTTCTTCATACCCACGGGAGAACAGCCGCCGCGAATATAGCCCGTTGCAGCAAGCAGGTCTTTCACATGCATCATGCTCAGGGATTTTTCCCCAGCCGCCTTAGCCGCAGCCTTCAGATCGAGCTCTTCGGGCGTGGGGATGCAGCACACCACATGATCGCCCGAAGGCGTCACGCACACGAGCGTTTTGAAACCACGCTCGGGATCTTGCCCCAACTGATTCGCGACCGCAACACCCAGCCCCGTCGCCTCATCGCCGTCGTCCTCGTATTCACGCATGACGTAGGCGATTCCGGCGCTCTCGAGCTCACGCATGGCGTTCGTCTTTTGGATTTTCTCTTTCCTAGCCATCTTCCAATCTCATTTCCTATTGCTCGAGCCGAGCCTGTCGCGCGCGGTCGCGTTCGAGAATCGGGGCAAGGAACTTGCCGGTATAGCTTTCGGAACACGCCGCCACCTGTTCGGGCGTCCCCTGCACGACGACGCTTCCGCCACCGTCACCGCCTTCGGGCCCCATATCGATCAAACGATCGGCCACTTTGATCACATCGAGATTGTGCTCGATCACCAAAACGGTGTTGCCCGCATCGACAAGACGTTGCAGAACATCGAGCAGCTGACGCACATCCTCAAAATGCAAGCCGGTCGTAGGCTCATCCAGGATATAGAACGTCTTTCCGGTTTGACGGCGATGCAGCTCCTTTGCGAGCTTGACGCGCTGCGCCTCGCCACCCGAGAGCGTCGTCGCCGGTTGTCCCAGGCTCACATACCCCAAGCCCACATCGTAGAGCGTCTGCAGCTTGCGCTTGATCTGAGGAATATTGCCGAAGAACGCCAGCGCCTCCGAAACGCTCATGTCAAGAACATCCGAGATGGTCTTTCCGCGATAGGTGACCTCAAGCGTCTCGCGGTTATAGCGTTTGCCACCGCATACCTCGCACGGCACGTAGATATCGGGCAGGAAGTGCATCTCGATCTTGATCTGACCGTCGCCCTTGCACGCCTCGCAACGCCCGCCCGTCACATTGAAGCTGAAACGTCCGGCGGAATAACCGCGCGCCTTCGATTCGGGCGTGCTGGCGAAAAGCGCCCGCAAGTCATCCCAAAGACCTATGTAGGTCGCCGGGTTCGAACGCGGCGTGCGCCCAATAGGAGACTGATCTATATCGATGACCTTATCGATCTGTTCGATACCTTCAAGCTTTTTGTAAGGTCCTACAGGACGCGCGGAATGGTGGATCGCATTTGTCAGTGCGGGCGCCAGCGTATCGGTCACCAGAGAACTCTTGCCCGAACCGGATACGCCCGTGACAACGGTGAGCGTACCGAATTCAACGCGTGCGGAAATGCTCTTGAGATTGTTGCATGTCGCACCTGCGATCTTCAGTGCCCCACGTTTAGGATTGCGGCGCTTCTCGGGAACACGGATCATGCGTTTACCGGAGAGATAGGCGCCGGTAACGGACTCCGAAGAAGCGATGATTTGCTCGGGCGTGCCCTCGGCGACGATATACCCGCCGTTGACACCGGCTCCCGGACCCATATCGATCACATGGTCCGCGGCTCGGATCGTATCCTCGTCGTGCTCCACCACGATCACCGTGTTGCCGATGTCGCGCAGCCGCTCGAGCGTCTTGATGAGACGATCGTTATCACGCTGATGCAAACCGATTGAGGGCTCATCCAAAATATAAAGCACGCCCATCAGACCGGCGCCGATCTGCGTTGCCAGGCGAATGCGCTGTGCCTCGCCACCCGAAAGCGTTGCCGAGGCACGATCGAGCGTAAGGTAATCGAGTCCGACATCAACCAGAAAACGTAGACGCTCGACGATCTCCTTCACAATGCGACCGCCTATGAATCGCTGGCGCTCCGTCAGCTCGAGCGTTTCGAAAAAAGCAAGGGAATCGCGGCAGCTCAGGCAGCAGACCTCGTATATCGACTTGTCGCCCACGGTAACCGCAAGCATTTCAGGACGCAGGCGCGCACCATGGCAGGCCCCGCAAGGCTCCTCCCGGATGAACTTCTCCAAACGCGCTTTGGTATTCTCGTTGGTCGTCTCGACATAGCGCTCGTAGAGCAGACTGCGCACGCCCGAGAACTTTGTGCTCCAATGACTCTCCGTGCCGTTGAGTTTGCGGTAGTGCACTTCCATCTTCTTGTCGCCCAGGCCATCCAAGAAAGCCTTCTTGGCGCGTTGCGGAAGGTCTTTCCAAGGCGTGGACGGGTCGACCCCCAAATGCAAGCAGAGCGCGTGCAGGATCTGGGGGAAATAATTACCGTTACCGAAGAAGCTTCCGAACACACCCTCATCAACCGACAAGTTGGGGTCCGAGATAAGCGCCTCGGCGTCGACGGTCTTTTTAAAACCAAGGCCATCGCATTCGGGACAGGCACCGTACGGAGCGTTGAACGAAAAGTCGCGTGGCTGCAAGTCGTCGATGGAATGGCCGTGCTCGGGGCATGCAAGCGCGAGCGAATATTCCAGCAGCTCACCCTCCGTACCTTCGGGAGCATCGCGATCGGGCAGGAGATACACGCTCACGTTACCCGATGCCAACGTGCACGCCTGCTCCACCGCCTCGGCAATACGTCCCAGGGAGCCCTCGCGGACCACGATGCGGTCCACCACCACCTCGATATCGTGTTTGAACTTTTTATCGAGTTCTATGGGATCATCGAGCGAGAGGACCTCGCCGTCGACACGCACGCGACTGAAGCCCTCGCGGCGCAGGTCATCGAACAGCTTCGCATACTCGCCCTTGCGCCCGCGCACGACCGGTGCCAGCACAAATGCTCGATGTCCCTCACCGGCGGCGAGAATCTTATCGGCAACCTGATCCGTCGTCTGGCGCTCGATAACGCGACCGCATTCAGGGCAATGCGGCGTACCGATACGCGCATACAGCAAGCGCAGATAATCGTAGATCTCGGTTACGGTGCCGACGGTCGAACGCGGATTCTTCGACGTCGTCTTCTGATCGATGGAAACCGCAGGCGACAGACCATCGATGGAATCAAGATCAGGCTTGTCCATCTGCCCCAAGAACTGGCGCGCATAGCTGGAGAGGCTCTCGACATAGCGCCGCTGCCCCTCGGCATAGATCGTGTCGAACGCCAGACTCGATTTACCCGACCCGGAAAGGCCCGTGATCACCACGAGCCTGTCGCGCGGTATGGTCACATCGATATCGCGCAGGTTATGCTCACGCGCACCACGGATGACGATAGAGGATTCAGACATGTACTCTCCCCCATTTTGTTTGCACTGTGGCCTAAGAGTGTACCGCAATTAAAAACATATGTTCGTAGGTTTTACGCAAGGTACCGCAAGCGCCCCATGCTCCGAGACGGGTACAATGGGTGCGCGAAGTTTAATAGAGCCATGGCCTCCAAAGCCGCTTTATAAAGGAGTTATACATGGGTTGCGAGCACGCACAAGCAGTCGGTGGCCAGACGCCGCCCACCACCTTCGAGGAAAACACCCTATCCGAAGTCAAGCGCGTCATAGCCGTTCTTTCTGGAAAGGGCGGCGTGGGCAAATCGTTCGTCACCGGAGCCATCGCCACCGAGCTCGCGCGTCAAGGCCACAAAGTCGGCATACTCGATGCGGACATCACCGGACCCTCCATTCCCAAGATGTTCGGCATGAGCGGCAAACACGTCCACGCACTGGGAAACCTCCTTCTACCCGAGATCTCCGATCACGGCGTCAAGGTAATGAGTTCCAACCTGCTCCTTAAAGACGAGACCGATCCCGTTCTCTGGCGCGGCCCTGTGATAGCGGGAGCGATCAGGCAGTTCTGGAGCGAGACCTCATGGGGACCCATCGATTATCTGCTTGTCGACATGCCCCCGGGAACGGGTGACGTTGCGCTCACCGTATTCCAAAGCCTTCCGGTTGACGGCATCGTCATCGTCACGAGCCCGCAAGACCTCGTCTCCATGATCGTCGCCAAAGCGGTAAAGATGGCCGACAAGATGAACGTTCCCGTTCTCGGCGTTGTCGAGAACATGAGCTACGTCGAATGTCCCGACTGCGGCAAGCACATCGAGGTATTCGGCAAAAGCAACCTCGACGAGACCGCCTCGGACTACCACCTCGCCGTACTCGACCGGCTCCCCATCGTCCCGGCGCTAACCGAGGCCTGCGATAAAGGCCGCATCGAGACCGAGCTTCCCGAAGGTATGCTCCCCCGCGCGCTCGAGGCCGTCGGCAACGTTGCTCCGCACGAAACCGACGAGGCCTAAGTGGAGGCACGCATCGACTATGACGCGATCGTGATCGGCGGCGGGGCATCAGGTCTCGCCGCCGCGCTTTCCGCTGCGCAACATGGGCTCGCTGTCGCCATCATCGAAAGTGACGTTGAAGCGGGACTGAAGATTCTCGCAACCGGCAACGGGCGATGCAATCTCTCAAACGTTCACCTCGATCCAAAGCGCTACCTGCACCCAAAGGTCGCAGAAGCGGTTTTGGGCACCGAGCCCGAAAACGAGCTTCAAGGGTTCTTGAAATCCCTAGGGATCGTCACCGCACAGGAAGACGATCGCCTCTACCCCTACAGTTTCAAAGCCGAATCTGTACGCGATGCCCTGCTCGGCGCATGCCGCCGCCTCGATGTCAACCTATTCTGCGGAAGCCGCGTCGTCGATGCCCATCGGAGCAACGACGACGGCACCTGGACGTTGGTCGTGAAGATGCCCTCCGCTCCCCTTGCAACCAAGCCGCAACGCGATCAGAAGGCAACGCTCAGGGCCAAACGGCGGGCACTTACCCAGACCGCCGCTGCAGACAGGACCCTGCGCACGCGCAGCGTCGTCATCGCCACTGGAGGCGACCCCACAGAGACCGCCGAGCTTTTCGGCTTGCCCGTCACCCCGCTATCGCCCGTCCTTTGCCCCGTAAGGGCCACGGTTCCGCGACTCGAGGGCGCACTCGACACGCTGAACGGGCTACGTATACATGCTGGGGTCGCGCTGCTGCGCGACGGTCAACGGTTTTGGCGCGAAACGGGTGAGGTGCTGTTCCGTCCTTTCGGCATCTCGGGCGTGGTGGTCTTCAATCTTTCACGGCGTATTCTCGCCGGTGACACACTCTTGCTCGACCTCTTTCCCGACTTCACCGTCAGCGAGCTATCGTCGCTGTTGCACCATCGCGAAGCGGTCCTCGGCCCGTTTTCTCCCCACGACCCTTCATGGTTCGATGGCCTGATCGCTCCCGCCCTCGCCCGCGTTGTATGCGACATCTGCAAATCAGCTTGCCCCCAGGTTCTCGATACGCAGAACCTCGCAGCCACCTGCAAAGCGTTTAAGCTCGATGCGCAAGGGGTCGCTTACGATCAGCAGGCACAGGTCACACGAGGGGGTATACCATTCTCGTCCGTCGATATCCCAAGCCTCGCCTGCAACGATACCGGGCTCAAAGGCGTTTACGTCTGCGGTGAGTCACTCGATATGGATGCCGATTGCGGCGGGTTCAACCTTGCCTGGGCATGGCTTTCGGGAATCCGATGCACCCAGGCTATGGTATCGCTCGACGATCACTCATAAAACGGAGGATTCGGATGCTCGAAATAACGGAAATCAAGGCCGCTCTCGATGAAGCAACCAGTGAGGAACGCTGCCTCATCGTCGGTCGGCGTTGCATCCCGCGCATACTCCGTTGCAACCCCAAAGAGATTTCCCATCTCGAGCTTCATCGTAAGTCCATCGATGCGCGCAAGAAAAACGATGTTCACGTGATCCTGAGCTTCCATGTCGCCCTGCTTACACCGGCTCGCGAATCCGAACTTCTTGCCAAGCTTCCCGAAAAGACCCGTCGCTGCGTCAAAATCGTCAGCGCAGATGAGCCCAAGTTCCCAGCTCCCCCACACGTCCGTACGCAACGCCCGGTTGTCATCGGCGCGGGATGCGCCGGCCTCTTCGCTGCCCTCGCTCTTGCCGAAGCCGGCTTGAAGCCCCTGCTCATCGAACGCGGTGACGATGCGACGCGCCGAAGCGAGCGTATCGAGGCATTCCACACAACGCGTCGACTCGACCCCGAAAGCAATATTCAATTCGGCCTCGGTGGCGCTGGAACGTTCTCCGACGGAAAACTCAACACCGGCACCAAAAACGCCGCCCACCGCTTGATCCTCAAGACCTTTGTCGATGCTGGCGCGCCACGCGACATCTTGTGGGACGCCAAGCCGCATATCGGCAGCGATGTCCTCCCCTCTGTTGTCAAGCACATCGCTCAACGCATCGAGAATCTGGGCGGAACGATACGATATCGCACGAGCCTTGTTGGCTTTGACCTCGATTCCGTAGGTGCGGTCCGTGGCATCAGAGCTGCATCGACGGCCAACGGAGCCACACAGACGCACGAAGAGCGCTTGGCATGCGCGCAGGTTATCCTTGCGTGCGGGCATTCCGCACACGACGTGTTCAAGCTGCTCAAATCGAACAACGTCGCCCTTGCTCGTAAAACGTTTGCCATGGGCGTGCGCATCGAGCACCTGCAGCATGATATCGATCGGGTTCAATACGGGCGCGCGGCAGGTCATCCGGCTCTCGGTGCCGCCCCCTATAAGCTCGTCGCGCATCTTCCCAATGGCCGCAGCGTATTTTCGTTTTGCATGTGCCCGGGCGGCGAAGTGGTCGCCGCCGCCTCGGAAGAGGGCCATCTCTGCGTTAACGGGGCGAGTCTCAACGCGCGAGCCGGTCACAACGCAAACGCGGCTCTTCTTGTCAATGTGACGCCCGACGATCTTCCGGGTGACGATCCACTTGCAGGTATTGATTTGCAACGGGCATGCGAATCCGAAGCCTATCGTCTTGGCGGGTCAAACTGGAAGGCCCCCGCACAGCTCGTTTCCGATTTCCTGGCTCAACGCCCCAGCACGGGCCCCGGCGCCATCGTCCCGACGTATCCCTTGGGCGTCACATGGACGCAACTCGATTCAGCCCTGCCCGCACATATCATCGACTCGCTCCGCATGGGTCTTCCGCTCCTCGGCCGCAAGCTCAAGGGCTACGATCGACCTGACGCCGTACTCACCGGTGTCGAAACACGCTCGAGTTCTCCTATCACCGTGCTTCGCGATCGATCGTGCCACGCGCAACGCACGCCGGGACTCTATCCTTGCGGAGAAGGAGCAGGGTACGCCGGCGGCATCATGAGCGCCGCAACAGATGGCATACGGTGTGCCGAAGCGCTCATCAAAGATCTAGAGCAACAGGTATAGCGGTATAGAAATCGAACCTGCTCCTGCTGCCGCCGTCCTGTTATAGCCGTTCCACAGCCCCGCTCAAGACTCAGTGCTTGCCCTTAAAGCCCTGACGTTTTCTACCGCCGCCGAAAACCGATCCTTTGCGCGCTTGTGCACGCAGGCGCTCAATGGCCTCATCCTCGCTCGTGCCCTCAAACAACGCCTTGAGTTGCACCACCGCATCGCGCAGCCTCGCCGCCTCCTCAAAGTCCATGGCTTCTGAAGCCGCGCGCATGTCCTCTTCCATTGTCTGGACAACACGAGCGAGTTCATCTTTCGGAAGCGAACGCAACTCTTCAGCAAGATCACGCGCCTCTTCAGTCCCCGATGTCCCTGTAGTTTCGCCTGCGGCATCCATAGGCGTATAGAATGCACCATGACCTAGCGAATCGCCGCGCGAACGCTCTTTCTTGCCCAATGTCTCAGTCGCCTCGGCAATAAAGCTCGAGATATCGTTGATGGCCTTGCGAACCGTTTTCGGTTCGATACCATGCTCTTCGTTGAACTTCATCTGAATTTCGCGACGGCGCTGCGTCTCGTCGATAGCCTCTCGCATCGAGTCGGTGATCACGTCCGCATACATGATCACTTCGCCTTCGGCATTACGCGCCGCTCGCCCGATGGTCTGGATCAACGAACGGCGGTTGCGCAAAAAGCCCTCTTTATCAGCATCTAAAATCGCCACGAGAGAAACTTCAGGAAGGTCGAGTCCCTCGCGTAGCAAGTTAATTCCCACAAGCACGTCGATTTTGCCTTGACGCAGATTGCGCAGAATCTCAACGCGGTCCATCGTCGCTGTATCGGAATGCATATAGTTGACCTTGATACCGGCGTCAAGCAAATGGTCGGTCAAATCCTCGGCCATGCGCTTGGTAAGCGTCGTCACCAGGACACGTTCCTTCTTGGCCACCCGTTCCCGAATCTCATCTAGCAGGTCGTCTATCTGCCCATGCACGGGACGTACATCGATCTTAGGATCCAAAAGACCGGTCGGCCTGATGATCTGCTCAACATCGTTTTGGCTGACACGAAGCTCATAGTCGCCCGGCGTAGCTGAAACGTAGATAAATTGCGGGACGCGCGCCTCAAACTCATCGAAACGCAACGGGCGGTTATCGAGCGCGGACGGCAAACGGAATCCATGCTCGACAAGCGTAACCTTACGGGAACGATCGCCTTCGTGCATCCCTCGGATCTGAGGCACGGTAACATGGCTCTCATCGATGATGCAGAGCATGTCCTTGGGGAAGTAATCGATCAACGTGAATGGAGGCTCGCCCGGTTTTCGCCCGTCCAAGTGGCGTGAATAGTTCTCGATCCCGTTGCAGTAACCCATGGTCTCAAGCATCTCAAGATCGTAATCGGTTCGCTGCTGCAGGCGCTGCGCCTCCAAAAGCTTATCCTCGGCCTTCAGCTCGCCCACGCGTTTCTCGCACTCATCCTCAATGGTTTTGAGCGCCGCCCGCACCTTGGGCTTCTCCGTAACATAATGCGATGCGGGCCACACGGGAATCGCGTCATATTCGCGCGTGATCTCACCGGTCACCTCATCGATTTCGGCAATCAGTTCGACCTCATCACCAAAGAACTCAAATCGCAGCGGATGCTCGGCATAAGGCGGAAACACGTCGACGACATCACCGCGCACGCGAAACGTCCCGCGCGCTAAGTCATAATCGTTGCGGTCGTATTGGATATCGATAAGCGCATGGATAAAGTCATCACGTTCGAGCGGAACCTTCTTGTCGACATTGGGGGCAAGGCCCGCATAGTCTTCAGGTGAACCGATACCGTAGATGCACGACACCGATGCGACCACGATCACATCACGACGCGAAAGCAACGAAGCAGTTGCCTGATGTCGCAACATCTCTACCTCCTCATTGATGGAGGCGTCTTTCTCGATGTACGTGTCGCTTTGAGGAACGTAAGCTTCCGGCTGATAATAGTCGTAGTAAGAGACGAAATAGACAACGGCATTATGCGGAAAGAATTCCTTCAACTCGCTCGCTAGCTGAGCCGCCAATGTTTTATTGGGAGCCATGACCAAAGCCGGTTTGCCAACTGCCTCAATGGTCTTAGCCATGGTGAAGGTTTTTCCCGAGCCCGTAACACCCAAGAGCACCTGATAACGATCACCTTTTCGAACACCCTCCACCAGGCTGTCGATCGCTTGGGGCTGGTCGCCAGCCGGTTCATAGGGCGAAACGACCTCGAAGGGCACATCTTCGCCCTCAAACCCAAATCGCTTAAGTTCTCCGCCTACGCGCTCAACTTCATATGCAGGCATAACTCAAAACCTCTTTACTGAAATGCATCAGGATACAATTCACGATACCTTGTCTGCGCTCCATTTACACGGATGAGGTACGCCTGAGTCTCGGGGAACGTGATGGCGTTATGCAGAACCGTATTTTGCTGCGCCCAGGTTTCCACGTTGGCCATCCCCGCGTTATAAGCGGCAATCGCCCTATCAGTTGAACCGTTAAAGTACTTCAAAAGGTACGCCAGATATGCGCAACCGAACTCGATGTTGGTAGCGGGGTCCGAAAGGTTCTCCGAAGAATAGCCACTCGTACTAACCAGCCCTTTCGAGACCATATCCTGAGCCGTCTCGGGCATGAGCTGCATCAAGCCTTGCGCCCCCTTATTGGAGACAGCCTGCGCGTTCCAGTTCGATTCAGTTTTAATAACCGCTGCCACAAGATACGGATCCAAACCGTACCGCTCGCTCGACTGCTTAATATAGTCTTCGTAATTCAGTGGAAAGACGCTTTTAAATACAAAAGCAGGGGCATAGGTATAGCAAAAGGAACAAATTCCACAGAGAAGGACCAGAAAGAGCGGAACAGCCCGATACCATGAAAGAAAACGCTCTCTCTTCGTCCGATATGGAACATCCTGCTTGCACGCACCCATCCTCTTAGATCCAAAACGCAATTTAGGCACAGCTGTCTCCGTTCGCCAAAGAAGCAACATTGACGCCATGGCGCTCCAGAAAATCATCGAGAGCCCGAAAAAGCACTGTGCTATCACCACTGTTGTCGATTGTCTCAGTCGCCAGGCCAATAAGCTCCTCTTCAGAAGGCTGGCAACGCGACCGCCGATCGAACTCATTGGTATCCATCCCACGACTGACCGCCCTTTGACGACGGACATCAACAGGAGTCGAAATAGCCAAAACATCATCTGCCAACGAAAAGAGATCGCGGGCATTATCGGGAACAGAAACTTCAACAACAGCGAACAAACAGTTGGAAGTGAAACCTCCGCACTGACAACCGCCCAGCAGTCGGTCCTTTAAAGCGTTTGATACGTAGGGGCGAACAATATCGTTCAGCACTCGAGCAGATTCGGGAGTTGCAAACGCCTTACGTGCCAATGCTGAGCTGCATATGGAACCGTCGCTATCAAGGACGTCCCATCCAAAAGAATCGACGATCTCATTCACTAAATCAGATCCAGGCACATAGAGACCCTTAGCGAAATCATCCAGATTGAGATAGTCTCCGCCCAAGGATGCAAGGTACCTACAAGCAGTTGATTTACCGCTAGCTATATTTCCGATTACAAATACGGTATACATGCTGCCTCCTTTGCAAATATCCATTCTCTGCCAGAGAGGCAATCTAAATAGGAAATTTTCGGCATCCCATAGCATCGACATGTAATTGAATAAAGGGCTTGAATACCTCTAAACCGATCTCAGCTTACCGGACTAACGAATTCCCAGCCCCGCGCATCACGTCAGCGCCCCGCCCCGCAGCAAAAAAAGGGGAGGGCCCGAAGGCCCTCCCCCTGCACGGTCACGTGCCGTCCACCGGTCGGCGGCGCCCTGGCCTCCCACGGGCTGGCCCCGCAGT
>CAVGWH010000001.1:0-19841 GCA_963633065.1 Oribacterium sp. | reverse complement strand
GGTGGGGAAGGAGCCGGCGCCGGCGCCGTAGAACATGGTCTCGCCCACGGCGTCACCCACCACGTAGACGGCGTTCATGGCGCCGTTGACCTTGGCGAGCATGTGGTCGGCGGGGATGAGCGTTGGGTGTACGCGTGCGTCGACACCCTCGGGGGTGTTGCGGGCGATGCCCAGAAGTTTGATGGTGTAGCCGAGAGCGTGGGCCTGGGCGATGTCCTCGGCGGCGATGGTGCGGATGCCCTGCTGGTACACATCGTCGGTGGTGACGCGTGTGCCGAAGCCGATGGAAGCCAGGATCGCCGTCTTGCTCGCGGCGTCGAACCCGTCGACGTCGGCCGACGGATCAGCCTCGGCGTAACCTTTTGCCTGGGCGTCGGCGAGGACATCGGCGTAATCGGCGCCCTCGGCATCCATACGCGAGAGGATGTAGTTGGTGGTGCCGTTCAGGATGCCCGCGATGGTGAGGATCTTGTTGCCCACCAGGTCGTGCTCGAGGGTGCTCACGATGGGGATGCCACCGCCGCAGCTGGCCTCGCACTTCAGCTGCACGCCGTTCTCGCGCGCTTTTGCGGCGAGGGCCTCGACATGGCGTCCGAGGAGGGCCTTGTTGGCGCTCACCACGTGTTTGCCGGCCTCGAATGCGCCCTCGAAGATCTCGGTCGCGGGATGCTCGCCACCGATAAGCTCGACCACGATGTCGATATCGGGATCGGCCACGACATCGTGCCAGTCGTTGGTGAAGGCGTCGCGTTCGATGCCCGCGGCTTCGGCTTGCTCCCACTGCAGGCCGCAGGCGAGCTTGACCTTAAGGTCGATGCCGTAGGCGTTCAGATACTGATCGTGGTGCGAGAGGATGGTGCGGGCCACGCCGCCGCCCACGGTTCCCAGACCGATGAGTCCGACATTGACGGTGCGAAGTTCGGGCATAAGTGCTCCTTTGCTGATCGGATGCGACGGGCGCGTCGGGTCCCGGGCCTTTGGTGCCAGGCCGATTGCAGCGCCGTGTGGTGAGTGCATTCTAGCGTGAATACAAGCGGCGTACACGCCGCGGCCCCCGCCGTGCGCAAAACGTGTGCGCCGAAACGTTTTGGCAACATTTGAAACACTCGGGACACATTGGGGTGTCTGTAACAAAACGGCAATGCGCCCTCTCTAAGCTTCAACGCACGCATTGTTTCGGCCTTTCAAGGGATGGCCACGATGAGAGGAGATGCGCATGTCCGCTTTCAATCCCACGATCAACCGTAAGAGTTTCCTTGCCGGTGTCTCGGCGCTCGCGGGTGCAGCCGCGCTTGCCGGCTGCTCATCCGATGGTTCCGACTCCGGTTCCGCTGAGGACGACGGCACCACGTTCAAGATCGGTGTTATCGGTCCTCTGACCGGTGCCGCTGCAACCTACGGCGTCTCCGTGGAGAACGGCGCCAAGCTCGCCGCCAAGGACTTTTCCGATAAGACCTACACGCTCACCCTCAAGAGCGAGGACGACGTAGCAGACGGCGAGAAGGCCGTCAACGCCTACAACACGCTGTGCGACTGGGGCATGCAGGCTCTGGTGGGCCCCGTGACCACCGGTGCCGCCGTCGCCGTCTCCGGCGAGATCGCCGACGACATGCTCATGGTCACCCCCTCCGCCTCCTCGCTCGACGTCACCAAGGACAAGACCTCCGTCTTCCAGGTATGCTTCACCGACCCCACCATGGGCACCTCCGCTGCCAAGTTCTTGGCCGAGAAGTATCCCGATGAGAAAATCGCCCTCTTCTATAACTCGGGCGATACCTATTCCTCGGGCGTTGCCGACGCTTTCGCCGCTCAGGCCAAGAAGTCGAAGCTCGACGTGGTCGACACCCAGACCTTCAAGGACGATTCGTCCACGAGCTTCACCAATCAGCTCACCAAGGTGAAAGATGCGGGTGCCACGCTCATCTTCGCCCCGATCTACTACACCCCGGCATCCGTTCTCCTCAAGAACGCCTCCGACATGGGCTACGACGTCACCCTCATGGGCACCGACGGCATGGACGGCATCCTTTCGGTCGAGGGTTTCGATACCTCGCTCGCCGAGGGCGTGCTGCTCATGACCCCGTTCTCCGCCGACGACGAGAAGAACGCCGACTTCGTCAAGGCCTATGAGGACGAGTACGGCGAGACCCCCAACCAGTTTGCCGCCGACGCATACGATTGCGTGCATGCCATCCATGAGGCTCTGGTCGAAGCCGACCTCGAGGCCTCCGTCGATCCCGCCGAGGCTGCCACCAAGCTGGCGAAAGCCATGCGCAAGATCAAGGTCGACGGCCTTACCGGCGAGCTCTCCTGGAACGATAGCGGTCAGGTCGAGAAACCCGCTACGGCCTACGTCATCCAGGACGGGAAGTACATCGCCGCGTAGAGTGTTGTGCGCGCAACGGGCAAGATGGACGCCGAGGTGAGGCTCGATTTCTAATCCTGAAATCGAATGGAAACATAAGTTCCACACATTTCTTGATAGGCGTTATTGCATAAAAACACAGGTAAGCGCCTTGTTGTATGCATAGCGCAGTCAAGTGAGGGCGGTTTTTAAGACTTTCTACACTTTTCTTGGATAAAGCGGCTATCCTGTTTCTCACGCCAAAACGGCGTGTAGTACCACATGTCGCGTATCCAGAACAGAACGCGACGAGACGCGAAAGGAGAGCCGCATGTCGAGCCTCACCGCCAAGTTCATGAATATGTCCATGAATCGTCGAACGGTTATTGCAGGCGTAGCAGGTCTGGGGGCGACGTCTATTCTAGCCGGCTGCTCCGGAAACGATTCTTCCGCTGGCTCTGCAGGTTCCGCTTCGAGCGATTCCGATGGCTTCAAGATCGGTTCCATCGGCCCTCTGACCGGCTCGGCCGCCTCTTACGGCAAGTCCGTGACGCAGGGTGCCAAGCTCGGCTGCAAGGACTTCTCCACTGAGGATCTTCCCTTGGTCTTCAAGTCCGAGGATGACCAGGCAGACGGCGAGAAGTCGGTAAACGCCTTCAATACCCTGGCTGACTGGGGCATGCAGGCGCTCGTCGGCCCCACCACCACCGGTGCTTCCGTTGCCGTCGCCGAGGTTGCCGCAAGCGACCCCAAGGTGTTCATGATCACCCCGTCCGCCTCTTCCGAGGATGTCACCAAGGACAAGGACAACGTTTTCCAGGTGTGCTTCACCGACCCCAACCAGGGCGTCAACGCTGCCAAGTTCCTGGCCGACAAGTATCCCGATGAGAAGTACGTCCTCTTCTATAACTCCGCCGATGCCTATTCTTCGGGTATCGCCGAGGCTTTCAAGAAGCAGGCCGAGGAGTCCAAGCTCGAGATCGTGGACGAGGAGACCTTCAAGGACGAGTCTTCCACGAGCTTCACCAACCAGCTCACCAAGGCCAAGGAGAAGGGCGCTACCTTCATCTTCGCCCCGATCTACTACACCCCGGCATCGGTTCTTCTCAAGAACGCCGCCGATATGGACTATACGGTCAAGATGATGGGCTGCGACGGCATGGACGGCATCCTGGGTGTCGAGGGCTTCGATACCTCGCTTGCTGAGGGCCTGCTGCTCATGACCCCGTTCTCCGCCGACGACGAGAAGAACGCCGACTTCGTGGCTGCCTACGAGGACGCCTACGGCGAGACTCCCGACCAGTTTGCCGCCGACGCCTATGACGGCGTGCATGCAGTGGTCGAGGCACTCAAAGAGGCCGGTCTCGGTGTCGATGCCGATCCTGCCGACGTGGCAGATCAGCTCCCCGAGGCTATGCGCAAGATCAAGATCGAGGGTCTGACGGGAACGCTCTCCTGGAACGATAAGGGCCAGGTGCAGAAGGACCCCACGGCTTACGTCATCACCGACGGAAAGTACGTACAGGCCTAATAGCCGCTGATCCTACAAGCGGTTGACACTCTAAGCAGGAAGGGGATCTCCCCTTCCTGCTTAGCTCATATCTAGGGGCGATGTTTCGCCTTTGTTTCTGTAACAGTTGGGAAACCAAAAGGAAAGGGGGATGTGGATATGACGGTATTCTTCCAGTATCTCGTGAACGGACTGTCGATGGGCAGCATCTACGCCATCATCGCGTTGGGCTACACCATGGTTTACGGCATCGCCAAGATGCTCAACTTCGCTCACGGCGACGTCATCATGGTCGGCGCGTACGTGTCGTTCTGCGCCACATCGTATTTGGGTCTGCCTGGTTGGGCATCGGTGGTGCTTTCGTGCCTCGTGTGCACTGTTCTCGGCATCCTTATCGAAGGCTTGGCATACAAGCCGCTGCGCCAGGCGGGGCCGCTCGCCGTTCTTATCACGGCTATCGGTGTTTCGTATTTCCTGCAGAACGCGGCGCAGCTCATCTGGGGTGCCACGCCCAAGAACTTCACCTCGCTCATCACGTTCAAGGTCCCCGATTTCTTGGCGCGGTTCAATGTGAACGCCGTTTCACTGGTGACCATCGTGAGCTGCCTCATCATCATGGCGGGTCTCATGTACTTCACGGGTAAGACCAAGATGGGCAAGGCCATGCGTGCCGTCTCCGAGGACAAGGCCGCGGCTCAGCTTATGGGCATCAACGTCAACCGCACCATCTCGATGACGTTTGCCATCGGCTCGGCGCTCGCTGCCATCGCCGGCGTGCTGCTGTGCTCCTACTCGCCGGTGCTTCAGCCCACCACGGGTTCCATGCCCGGTATCAAAGCCTTCACGGCGGCCGTTTTCGGCGGCATCGGCTCCATCCCCGGCGCTTTCGTCGGCGGCATCCTCATCGGCATCATCGAGGCTATGGCTCAGGCATATATCTCCACGAGCCTTGCCAATTCCATCGTTTTTGCCGTACTGATCGTCGTTTTGCTCGTCAAGCCTGCCGGCCTGCTTGGTAAATACGTGCCGGAGAAGGTGTAGGTGAGCGTTATGAATTTCCTCAAAGATAAGCAGACGCGACATGATTTCGTGACCTACGGCCTTTGCATCGTTGCCTTCGCGGTCGTGTACTTCATGCAGCTCAACCATATGATCCCGCGCATGATCTCGGGTCAGCTCGTTCCCATCACGGCCTACATCGTCATGGCCATCTCGCTCAATCTCGTCGTTGGTATCGCCGGCGATCTTTCGCTCGGCCATGCCGGATTCATGAGTGTGGGCGCCTATGTGGGGATCGTTACCGCGGTGAGCCTTCAGGGTTCCATCGAATCCGATCCCATCCGTTTGGCCATCTCCATCGTCGTGGGCGCTATCGTCGCCGCGATCCTGGGCGCTCTCATCGGTATCCCGGTTCTGCGCCTGCGCGGTGACTACCTGGCCATCGTCACCCTTGCATTCGGTGAGATCATCAAAGAGGTCGTTACCTGCCTGATCGTTGGCGTCGACGAGAACGGCCTGCATGTCATCTTCAACGCCTCGGGCAACTCCACGGTCGATGACCTGCATCTGACCGAGACGGGAACCGCCATCATCAAGGGTGCGCAGGGCGCATCGGGTGTTTCCACGTATTCCACGTTCCTTGCGGGCGGCATTCTCGTGCTCATCGCGCTCGTTATCGTCCTCAACCTCGTGCGCAGCCGTACCGGGCGCGCCATCATGGCCGTGCGGGACAACCAAATCGCGGCCGAGTCCGTTGGACTCTCCGTCACCAAGTACCGCATGATCGCCTTCGTGGTCTCCGCTGCCCTCGCCGGTGCTGCGGGTGCGCTCTTCGGTGGAAACTTCTCCCAGCTCTCCGCTACCAAATTCGATTTCAACACCTCGATTCTCGTCCTCGTGTTCGTCGTTTTGGGCGGTCTGGGCAATATGCGCGGATCCGTTATCGCTGCGGCGCTCCTTACCGTGCTTCCCGAGGCACTGCGCCAGTTCTCGGATTACCGCATGCTCATTTACGCCATCGTCCTGATCTTGGTGATGCTTTTCACCAACAGCCCTCAGATCAAGTCTTTCATCGATCGCTTCAAGCCGAAAAAGAAAGAGGAGGTGGCCACCGATGCCGAATAAGGATTTTAAATTCGAGAAGGGCAACATGGTGCCGTACCCTTCGGGCGCCATCGTCCCCGATCGAGACCTCGCTGAGCGTCCTGCACTCGAGTGCATCCATCTGGGCATCGAGTTCGGTGGCCTTAAAGCGGTCGACGACTTTTCCATGACCATAGGTAAGACCGAGATCGCCGGTCTCATCGGACCTAACGGTGCCGGCAAGACCACGGTCTTCAACCTGCTCACCAAGGTGTACCAACCCACGCACGGCACGATCCTTCTCGATGGTGAGGATACGAGTGGCAAATCGGTGAGCCAGGTCAACCGTATGGGCATCGCGCGCACCTTCCAGAACATCCGCCTCTTCGATACTCTTACGGTTGAGGACAACGTAAAAGTCGGACTCCACAACCAAGAGAAGTACTCGGGCATCGAGGGCGTGTTGCGCCTGCCGGGTTATTGGAAGCACGAGCGCGCCGCGCACGATCGGGCGATCGAGCTGCTCAAGATTTTCGACATGGAGCATCTTGCCAACGAACAGGCCGGTTCGCTTCCGTACGGCGCGCAGCGTCGTCTCGAAATCCTTCGCGCGCTTGCCACCAATCCCAAATTGCTTTTGCTTGATGAGCCCGCTGCCGGCATGAATCCGTCCGAGACCGCCGAGCTCATGGAGAACATCGTCAAGATCCGTGACACTTTCGGTATCGCCGTGCTGCTGATCGAGCACGATATGTCACTTGTCATGAAGATCTGCGAGGGCATCTGCGTGCTTAACTTCGGCAAGGTCATCGCAAAGGGCACCGCCGAGGAGATTCAGAGCAACGAGGCCGTTATCGAGGCCTATCTGGGTAAGCAGAAGGAGGTCGAGGCTTAAATGGCAGATTCGAAAGAGCCGATGCTCTCCGTTTACAACATCAACGTGTGGTATGGAGCGATTCACGCCATCAAAAATATCTCGTTCGATGTCAACGAGGGCGAGATCGTGGCGCTTATCGGTGCCAATGGCGCCGGTAAATCCACCACGCTTAAAACCGTGTCTGGACTGCTTCGCTCAAAAACCGGTTCCATTAAATTCGAAGGCGAGGACATCACGCATACGCCCGCCGACAAGCTCGTCGGCTGCGGTTTGGCGCAGGTTCCCGAAGGTCGCCGTGTGTTTCTCGAGATGTCCGTTGAGGAGAACCTCGAGATGGGCGCCTATACGCAGCCTAAATCTACGATCGCTCCCGGACTCGAGCGCGTTTACGAGCAGTTTCCGCGCCTGAAGGAGCGTCGTCGCCAGGTGGCGGGAACCCTTTCGGGCGGTGAGCAGCAGATGCTCGCCATGGGTCGTGCTCTTATGAGTAATCCCAAGCTCCTTATGCTCGATGAGCCTTCCATGGGTCTCGCTCCCATCCTTATCGAGCAGATCTTCCAGATTATCGAGGATCTGCATAAGGCCGGGACAACCGTGCTTCTGGTCGAGCAGAATGCGCAGATGGCGCTTTCCATCGCCACGCGTGGGTACGTGCTCGAGACCGGAAAGGTCACCATGACCGGTACCGGACGCGAGCTGCTTACCAACGATGACGTGCGCAAGGCGTATCTGGGCGGATAACCTCACGTTCGCACAGTAACGCGTATTTCTCAAAGGGCTCTTCGCGCAGGCGGAGGGCCCTTTTATAATGGGCTTCGATGAATGTTCGGGATGAGTTTGTCCCCGAAAAAGGAGGCTTCGGTGATTTTCGAATTTTGCGCCGAGAACTTTACCAACGTGCCCGCAGCCATCGAGGCGGGCGCTCGTCGTATCGAGCTTTGCGACAACCTGGCGCAGAGCGGCACCACACCTTCGGTGGGCGTTATCCAGCAAACGGTCGAATATGCGCACGATCACGATACTCGGGTGATGTGCATGATCCGTCCACGCGGGGGCGACTTCTGCATGTCCGCAGATGAGCTTGATATCATGGAAATGGATCTTTGCGCTGCATGCGGCTTAGGTGTTGACGGAGTGGTGTTCGGCTGCACCAAACCTTCAGGAGATGGCTTCAAGATCGATACCCATGCAGTCGAGCGTCTCATGTCCACGGTGCGCGAGGCCGAGGACGAGCGGGATGGCGCACGTATCGATACGACCTTCCATATGGCATTCGATGCCCTGGCGCCCGAGGACCAATTCGATGCCATCGATTACCTCGCCGCGCAAGGTGTGACGCGCATCCTCACGCATGGTGGTGTTGCCGGCACCGATATCATGGAGAACTTGCCGCGTTTGCGTGATATGGCTGAATATGCGGGAAGCCGCCTGATCATCTTGCCCGGAGCGGGCATTTCATACGCTAACCGCGATGCCATCGCGCGTGAGCTCGGTTGCCCTGAGCTGCACGGCACCAAGATCGTCAAGCTGGGAGCGTAACCGTGGCACTCGTTTTCGATGTCGTTCGGGCGAAGGGCAAGCCCGATGACAATAGACGGCCCGGGACCGTATGCCCGTTCTGCGACGTCGAGGGCCTGACGGACGTCTTGCGCATCGAGGATGACCGCATCTGGCTCAAGAACAAGTTCCGCACCTTGCGCGATACCGAGCAGACCGTGCTCATCGAATCGTCCGAGCACGACGTCGATTTGACCGACTACGAACCGTCCCGTCTCCATGCGGTCGTGCGTTTTGCTTTTGCGTGCTGGGATGAGATGATCGCATCGGGCCGTTACCGTTCGGTGCTTATGTACCGCAACCATGGGCCGCTTTCCGGCGGCAGCCTTACCCATCCCCATATGCAGATCGTCGGGCTTGAAGATGAAGACGGTTATGCGCATGTCGATCTGGGGAATTTCGAGGGCATCGATGTCTGGAAATGCGGGGATGTTGCCGTGACTGTTTCCACCGAGCCGATTATGGGGTTTTTCGAGGTTAACGTTTCTGCACCGCAGGGGATTGCCGCGTCTTCCGACTTTGCGCGCGTGAAAGACGCTGATGTTTTCGCCGATGCTGTGCAAGTGGTAGCTCGCTATATTTTGCATGAGCATCACGGCGGCCGCGTAACGAGCTATAACGCATTTTTCTACCGTCTTGAAGGGCGTACGTACTGTAAGCTCATGCCGCGCGGGGTGGTATCCCCTTACTTTGCGGGCTATCGCTTGGCCCAGGTGAACGCCGAGACCACACTTGCAAATGACGTCGAGCGTTTGCATGAGCTTTTGGGTGGTCTCGGAGCGTAACTTTTGCGTCTGCAAAGACCATGCGCCTAAGGTGCACTTTCAAGGGGATGGGCGGTGTCACCCCGTCCCCGCTATCGCGTTCGCGATAGCGGGGCGGCACCGATTGCAGCATCGATTACTTAAGTGCCTTGCGCCCCTCTTGGACACGCTCGCGCTGCGATGCGCGCTCGCTCGCGGTCAGGCGCTCGAAAGCGTGTCCGAAAAGCGATGCCAGGATCTGCTGGAACATCGTTCCGCACATCACGGGAAACACCACTTCGCCTGGAAAATACTGCGTTGCGATAACGGCGCCCGATGAGATATTGCGCATCCCGCAAGTGAAGCACATCGTCGTCATCTCACTGTAGGGGAGATGAAGCGCTCGCGCCACGAGGATGCCGATGATGAAGCCGCAGGTAGCGAAGCAGAGAATGAACGCTGCCACCTCGATGCGCTCGAGGTTCATATGCAGAACGTAGCTGCTCATGGAAGTCGAATTCGACATGATGACGCCCATCATCATGAACTTGCAGGCCGGCGAAAGCGCGGGGGAGAGCTTTTCGTGGCCCCATCCCTTTGTGAGCTGGTTAACCACGATGCCCGCTACGGCGGGGAGGGCGATCATGAAGGCCATGTTGCGCATCATGCTTAAGACGTCGATTTGGACGGACGCCCCCAGAAGCAGTTTGAGCGTCAGCGGGATGGTGACGGGCGAGATGACCGATGAGGTAAGGATGATGGTGAGCGCAAGGGGACCGTTGCCACCGAACATGCTTATCCACATAAATGCCGTTACCGCTACGGGAACGCAGTACTCAAGAAGAATGCCGCAGATGAGGTTGGGGTTGGAGCTGAAAAGCAGCGAGCCCAGAAGAAAGGCGGCGAGGGGTATGAGTACGGTCGATGTGACGAGCGCGACGATCAAGGTCGTCGGGCGGCGGAACACCTCACCTACCTGGCGGAAGGTGTTGCTGAGAGCTCCTTGAAACGTCATGAAGGCGAAGAGGAACGGTACGAAGGGCTTAAGCACGCCGATCTGCGACGGGAATGCTACGCCCAGCGCTACGCAGACGGGAACGATGATCTGCATGTGGGAGGCAAGGGTTTTTCCGATTTTGGTCCAGGTCTGCATGGCGGGCGGTGCTCCTTGTGGCTAACGGTTGTCTGGGCGAAAAGCTATAATAACGCCGTTCAACAGATTTCCTGCCGAAGCAGGTAACAACTAAAGGATCCGTACGTATGGGCCGTATCTTCTTTAGCGGCGCTCCATCCCTAGCGGGGGTGGTCCGCCTTGGCATCGTTTAAAACCACGCATCGCTGGACGTTCGCTCGGACCGATGCAGAACTCGAATCTGAACTTTCGCGAGAGCTGGGCGTCCCGCCGCTCGTCGCGCGCATCATGGTTGCGCGCGATATCGATTCGGTCGAAGAGGGGCACCTGTTTCTCACGCCTTCGCTCGAACGCGATTGGGCCGATCCCTTGATTATCCCCGGTATGCGTGAGGTCGCCGATCGCGTGCGAGCGGGCATCGAGGCGCATGAGCAGATCGCGGTCTTTGGCGATTTCGATGTCGACGGCATCACGTCAACATGCTTGCTTACCGAGGCCCTTCGTGCTTTGGGAGCCGAGGTTCACCCCTTCATCCCACATCGTTTCGATGAGGGTTACGGGCTCTCGCGAGCTGCGCTCGACCGCCTCGTCGATGCCTGCGCCCCCTCGCTTGTCATCACGGTCGACAACGGCATCGCGGCGAAAAACGAGGTTGCGTATCTCCGCGAGCGCGGTATCGACCTGGTGGTCACCGATCATCACGAGGCGTCCGATATGGTTCCCGAGGGCATCCCCCTCACCGACCCCAAGTTAGATGCCGAGAGTCCCTCGCGTGAGCTCGCCGGTGCCGGTGTGGCACTTAAGCTTGTGCAGGTGCTCGGGTCCGAGATGGGGCAGCCTGACTTATGGCGCAGCCTTACCGAGGTGGCGGCGCTGGGTACCGTATCCGATATGATGCCGCTCACTCCCGAGAACCGAGCGCTCGTGGCTGACGGTATCGCCCAGATGCGCTGCACGACGCGTGCCGGATATATCGCCCTCGCCGCGCTTTCGAAAACCGACCTTACGACCATCTCGGCCGATGCCCTTTCGTTCTCGCTTATCCCGCGTCTTAACGCTGCCGGCCGCATGGCGGATCCGGCTTTGGCGCTTGACCTTTTGCTTGAGCGCGATCCTATCGAGGCGGGCCGTCTTGCGGCAAAACTCGAGGATATCAATCAGGAGCGCAGATCCATCGAGGCCGACCTCACCGAAGCGGCTATCGCCGAGGTGGAGAAAACCTATAACGGTGAGAGGGTCATCGTTGTCGGGGGCGAGGGTTGGCATGAAGGCGTCAAGGGTATCGTGGCGAGTCGCCTTACCAACCGTTACCACGTTCCGGCCCTTCTTTTCTCCATCGACGACGGTGTTGCGCGTGGATCGGGACGCTCCGTGGGGTCCGTCAATCTGTTCGACGCGGTGGAGCAAGTGTGCGACATGCTCGTGCGCTTCGGCGGCCATTCGGGTGCGGTGGGCGTTACGATCGAGGCCTCGCGTCTCGATGAGTTCAGGGAACGTCTTGCGGCTGTGCTCGACGAGCTGCCCGCCGAGGCCTTTGAGGACCGACATGAGGTAGCGGCCTTGGTCTCCCTTTCCGAGCTCGATGTCGATACCATCGAACAGATCGCACGCCTCGAGCCCTTCGGTCAGGGCAATAAAGTTCCCTTGCTGGGCGTATCCGGCGTTACGATGGCCGACCGCGCTGCCGTCGGACGTACCGGCGACCACATGCGCTTCACCGCGACGGACGGCGCCTCAAGCGTCGCCGCCATTATGTTCCGTGTTCCCGATATCGATAAGCTGTGCGCCTGCGACAGCGCTGTCGACCTGGTGTTCGAGGCGGTCGCCGAGCATTGGCAGGGGCGTGTGAAGCCCAAGCTCATGGTGAAGGACATCTTGTGCCATGAGGATGCAGACGGTTGCCTCGGCTCTGAGGTGGATGGTTCTTCTTCCGAACTCGACGCCTGTCTCGAGCCTGCGTGCGATGCGCAAACGCGGAAGTTTTCGGATATGCCCGGCAAGCTTGATTCCGTTGCGCCTGATCGGGCGCGCCGGAATACTTTGGCGCAGCTTCCGTATTCCGAGCTCACGCGTGCGCTCATCAACGCGTTTATCGGCGGAGCCCCTGCGCACGAGGCGCAGCTTGAGGCGCTCGATGCGCTGTATAAGGGAAAGAATTGCCTGGCAGTCATGGGAACGGGTCGTGGTAAATCGCTCATTTTCCATGTACACGCTGCCCGTGAGGCCATTTTGCGTGACCGCGCGAGCATCTTCGTGTATCCGCTGCGCGCCCTTGTTGCCGACCAGGCGTTCCATCTTGCGCAGGTCATGGCAGGCTTTGGGCTCGGGGTGGGGATCCTCACGGGCGAGACTCCACAGGAGCAGCGTGAGCGCATCTATCGTGACCTGGCGGTAGGCAAGCTCGATATCGTGCTTACCACTCCCGAGTTCCTGTCGATCCATCGTACTCGTTTCGCGGCAACGGGGCGCATCGGCTTCGTTGTCGTCGATGAAGCGCATCACGCAGGTCTCGCCAAGGGTGGACAGCGTAGCGCCTATCTCGATATGCCCGCTGTCCTTAAGGAGCTGCGGCACCCTTGCGTCCTTGCGGTCACGGCCACGGCTTCGCGCCGCGTTGCCGACGAGATCGCGGGCGTGCTTCCCATCGAGTGCGTGGTGGTCGACGAGGCGGTGCGTGAAAACCTTCGCGTGGAAGACGATCGCGACCTCGCATCGCGCGAAAATCGTCTGGTGTCCATTGTCGCCACAGGTGAGAAGTGCGTTATCTACGTCAATTCCCGTGAGCAGTCGATCGCGCTTGCGCGCACGCTTCGGCGCCGTGTTCCCGAGCTGGCGCGCGGGGTTGCGTTCTATAACGCGGGGCTGAGCCGTCAGGATCGCGGCCGTGTGGAGACGGCTTTCCGTGACGGCCTGCTCAGCTGCATCGTTTCCACCTCCGCTTTCGGAGAGGGGGTCAACCTGCCCGACATCCGCCACGTGGTGCTCTACCACATGCCGTTCGGCTCCATCGAGTTCAACCAGATGAGCGGACGCGCCGGGCGCGACGGCTTGCCGGCGACCATCCATCTGCTGTACTCGGCGCGCGACGCTCGCATCAACGAGCATATGCTCGATGCTCTTGCGCCCCAGCGCGACGAGTTGGTGGTGCTGTATCGCGCGCTCCAGACTATGTGGCGCCGGCATCGGGGCAAGACGGGCGAGGGAGCTTTCTCTGCGAGCGATATCGATATCGCCCAGATGTGCCTGGCTATCGATGCGCGCCATCCCGTCGATGAGCGCTCTGTCGTGTCTGCCCTCGGTATCTTCGAGGAACTTGGCTTCCTTACCATCGACGGCCACGATGACGGGCGTCGCATCGGCATGGTCGAGAATCCCGGGCATGTCGATCTCGATAAATCCATCCGCTATCTCGAGGGCCTTCACGCGCGAATGGAATTCGCAACATTCAGGAGCTGGGCACTCGATGAAAGCGCTTCTGATATGCTAACCAGGATAAATCGCCCGATAACGCCTGGCGCGTAGGATGACGCCCAGCGTGGAGGCATAGGGAGGAACCATCATGGATGCATCGACTCGCGCGCAACATGACGCAACGTTGCAACCGTTTTCCGAGATGGAGCATTACGTCCATGCGGACGATCTCCCTCCCGAGATCATGGCCGATAACTACGACAAACTCGAGGCGCTCTGTCGCAAGTATATGAGCACCGATGATTTTGCCAAGGTGGAGGCGGCCTATTGCTTCGCAGCCGAGAAACATCGTGTGCAAAAACGCCGTTCGGGGGAGATGTACATCAACCATCCCGTCGAGGTCTCCATTATCTTGGCCGATCTCAAGATGGATTGCGATGTGGTGTGCGCGGCCCTGCTGCACGATACGGTCGAAGATACCGAAACCTCCCTTGCGGACGTAGCGGGGCTTTTCGGTGAGACGGTATCCGAGCTGGTCGATGGCGTCACCAAACTCACCAATATCGAAGTCGATTCGATGGACGAGAAGCAAGCGCTCAATCTCCGCAAGATGTTCCTCGCCATGTCGCACGACATCCGCGTGATCATCGTCAAGCTTGCCGACCGCCTACACAACATGCGCACGTTGGCGGCGCTCCGCGAGGACCGCCGACTTTTCAAGGCGCGCGAGACCATGGACGTGTACGCGCCCTTGGCCGACCGCTTGGGCATGAGCTCCATTAAATGGGAACTCGAGGACCTCAGCTTCTTCTATCTTGAACCCGATGCCTATCAGCGAATCGCGCGCATGGTCGCCGAGAGTCGCGAAGTGCGCGAGCGCTTCTTGGCGGAAACGATCAAAACCCTGACCGACGAACTGCATCGGGTGGGGCTGGGTGATTTTCAGATCAACGGACGCTCCAAGCACTACTGGAGCATCTATCAGAAGATGAAGCGCAAGGGCAAGGAATTCTCCGAGATCTACGATCTTGTCGCGTTGCGCGTCATCACGCAGACGGTGGGCGATTGCTATTCGGCTCTCGGTGCGGTCCACTCGTTGTGGCACCCTATGCCCGGGCGTTTCAAAGACTATATCGCCATGCCCAAGTTCAATAACTATCAGTCGCTCCATACCACGGTCATCGGCCCCACGGCACGCCCGCTTGAGATCCAGATCCGCACCTACGAGATGCACGAGCAGGCCGAGTACGGTATCGCCGCTCACTGGCTCTACAAGAAGAGCGGTGGATCGACGGCGGCTAAGACCACGGACGCGCAGCGTCTTGACGACCAGATCAACTGGCTCAAGCGTTCCCTCGACTGGGCGGCCGACGATGTGGACGATCCCAAGGAGTACCTGCACTCGCTCAAGGTCGATCTGTTCGATCAGGAGATCTTCGTCTTCACGCCCAAGGGTGAGGTCATGAGCCTCCGTGCTGGCTCCACACCGCTCGATTTCGCCTATGCCGTGCACACCGAGGTGGGCAACCATTGCGTGGGCGCCAAGGTCAACGGCGCGGTGGCACCGCTTACGCACGAGCTCGCCATGGGCGATCGTGTCGAGATCCTCACCAATAAAAACGCCAAGCCCTCGCGTGACTGGTTCAACATCGTCAAGACGCCTTCCGCGCGCTCCAAGATCAGGCGCTATTTCGCGGCGGCAACCAAAGATGACGATGCGACAAGCGGGCGCGATACGCTCGCCAAGGACCTGCGTAAGCGCGGGTACGGCATATCCACGCCGCGTACGACGCGCGCACTCAATACGGTTGCAAGCGAGCTTAACTACAAAAACCTTCCCGACCTGTTTGCCGCCATCGGTGCCGGCAAGTTGGCGCCACGTGCCGTCGGCAACAAAGTCGAGGCCATTCTCGATCCCAAGCCAGAAGAGACGAAAACCAAGCAGGAGGCCTTTGCCGAGGTCGTGAGCATGCCTGCACGCGGTTCCAATCGCAAGCCCCATAAGCGCTCCAAGAAAAATTCCTCGGGTGTCGTGGTGAAGGGCTATGCGGGTGATGACATGCTCTGCCGTCTCGCGCGATGCTGCAATCCCGTTGCCGGGGACGACATCGTCGGGTTCATCACGCGCGGCCGTGGGGTTTCGGTGCACCGCGCCACATGCCCCAACGTCAAAGGGCTCATGTCCAACCCTGAGCGCATGATCGATGTCGAGTGGGACGGTGCGGCCGACGCCCTCTTCCAGGTCGAGATCGTGGTCGAGTGCCTCGACCGTATGGGTCTGCTCAAGGATGTCACCATCGCTATCGGTGATGCGGGCGGCAACATCCTGTCGGCGGCTACGTCGACTAACCGCGAGGGCATCGCTACGCTGCGATTTTTGGTCGAGATATCCGATGCCAGCGGATTGGATCCACTGCTTGCATCCATCAGCCGCGTCGATTCCGTTTACGACGCGCGTCGCCTTATGCCGGGCGAGGGCGGCGCCACGCTCAAGCGTCGCATGTAGAGACAGAGGGAGACTCCATGCAGGTGGAAACGGTCGTCAACGGACCTATTCAGACAAATACCTACTTCGTTATCGTAGATGGAGAATGCCTCGTAGTCGATCCCGCATGGGATGGCGAGGGTCTCGCTCGCGACTTTGCAGCGACGTATCCCGACGTGCGTATCGTGGCTTTGGTGTGCACCCACGGTCATGCCGATCATGTTGGGGGTATCGCCGGTATGCGCAAGGTGCTGGGTGAGGGCGTGCCGTACCTGTTGCCCTCCGCCGACACCGATACGGTTTCCGAAAGTATTGCCTGGCAACGTGCGCGTTGGGGCATAGAAACGCCGTTCCCCGGAGAACCGACCCGCCTTATCGATGACGGTGACATCATCTCTGTCGGGTCGGTGACATTCAAGGTCATCGCTACTCCGGGCCACACTCCCGGTGGCGTGGTGCTTTTTGCGCATGACGATGCCGACAAGGTGGCGTTTGTCGGCGACACGCTCTTCCCGGGGGGTCACGGGCGTACCGATCTCGCTGGCGGGGACCAAGGAGCGATCATGAATTCGCTTGCAAAGCTCGGCCGCACGCTTCCTGCGGACACGCTCTGCTATGTGGGGCATGGCCCGACGACCACCATCAAGCAGGAGCTTTTCTGCAATCCATTTATGCAATAACGCGCTGGAGAGCTGTCTTCGGTGTGGCGGCACGGTTTCTGCTCAGATAAGTCAAGCTCTGTTATGGCTAAAGGGCGCTTCTTTCCGGCGAACGGTCTAAAAAACTCCTGAAGACTTCTATCCTGCTGTAATCCATGTGCTACGGAGCTTCTTTGCGTGGTATTCTATGAGCGTTATCGGAGCAACCTACACAGGAGGTTTTGTATGCTCGTCAATGCAGCAGATATGCTCAAGAAGGCAGAAGCCGGTCACTACGCTCTCGGCGCTTTCAACACCAACAACCTGGAGTGGACGCTTGCCGTTCTTCAGGCCGCCGAGGAGGCTCAGTCTCCGCTGATTCTTCAGTGCACCGCTGGCGCTGCTAAGTGGATGGGCGGTTTCAAGGTCTGCGCAGACATGGTCAAGGCTGCTGTTGAGGCCACGGGCGTTACCGTTCCCGTTGCCCTTCACCTCGATCACGGTTCGTATGAGGACTGCTTCAAGTGCATCGAGGCTGGCTTCACCTCGATCATGTATGACGGCTCCCACGAGGAGACCTTCCAGCTCAACCTCGATCGAACCAAGGAGCTCGTCGAGCTCGCCCATTCCAAGGGCCTTTCCATCGAGGCTGAGGTCGGCGGCATCGGCGGCACCGAGGACGGCGTGACCTCCAATGGTGAGCTCGCTGATCCTGCTGAGTGCAAGCAGATCGCTGACCTGGGCGTTGACTTCCTTGCCTGCGGCATCGGCAACATCCACGGTGTGTACCCCGCTGACTGGGCTGGTCTTTCCTTCGAGCGTCTGGGTGAGATCAAGGCCGAGACCGGCGACCTTCCGCTCGTTCTTCACGGCGGCACCGGTATCCCCGAGGATCAGATCAAGAAGGCTATCTCCCTCGGTATCTCCAAGATCAACGTCAACACCGACCTTCAGCTCGTCTTCGCCGCTGGCGTGCGTAGCTACATCGAGGCCGGCAAGGACAAAGAGGGCAAGGGCTTCGATCCCCGCAAGCTCCTCAAGCCCGGCCGCGATGCTATCGTTGCGCGCACCAAGGAGCTCATGGAGGAGTTCGGTAGCGTCAACAAGGCGTAGGTTCATCCGAGCTTTTCGATAGCTTGACCTTAAAGTCCCGGGACGATCCCATCGATATCATCACGGCGCTCGTGCGCACGATTGATACGAGAGAGGTCTCCTGGGGCTTTTTCTATCTCGACACAGCGTGGGCGGATAGAGAGTTTCTGCTCTAGGATTCCCCTGGTTGTGTTACACTACTTCCGCACCATACGTGCGCCCGAGTGGCGGAATTGGCAGACGCAGTGGACTCAAAATCCACCGTTGGCGACAACGTGCGAGTTCGAGTCTCGCCTCGGGCACCATTTATTAATAGAGCGGCTCATTGCGGGCCGTTTTATTTTCGTGTATGTAGCGTGAAGCTGAACCTAGTCTGGTAACCTAGCTAGCGTTGCATGCGCAACATAGCAAAGAGGGTTCTGCGGAACCCCACCTTTTGGCGCCATAGAGCAGCTGACTGGTTTCAACAATCTAACGTTAAGGGTACGAACCGTGCCTTTGTTGTTGTGAACCCGGTTGCTTTTTGTGCACCGGGTTTATTTTTTACCGAAGGAGGTAGACAAAATAGCTAAGTCTGATGACACCCGCATCAATGACGAGATCACGGCAAGCAGCTGCCGTCTGATCGGCGTTGACGGTTCCCAGCTTGGCCTGTTCGCCATCCGCGATGCTCAGCGCGTCGCCGACGATCAGGGACTCGATCTCGTCGAGATCGCTCCCAACGCGGAGCCCCCGGTCTGCAAGGTCATGGATTACGGTAAATTCAAGTACCAGCAGGCTATGAAGGCTAAAGCTGCTCGTAAGAACCAGTCGAAGGTCGAAATCAAAGAGATGAAGTTCCGACCCAAAATCGACGTTGGCGATTACGAGACCAAGAAGGGCCATGTCCTGCGCTTCCTTAAAAAGGGCGCACGTGTCAAGATCACCATCATGTTCCGTGGTCGCGAGATGGCGCATCCCGAGCAGGGTCTTAATGTCCTCGAGCGTTTGGCCGAAGATCTGAAACCCTACGCTACGGTTGAGTCGAAGCCTAAGATGGAGGGTCGCAACATGCTCATGCTGCTCTCTCCCATTAAAGGTGCTTTCGACGATAAGCCCGAAGCGGAAGATAAGTAAGTGTTCCAGTAACCGATTAAGGAGTTTTCCATGCCTAAGATGAAGTCGCACAGCGGCACCAAGAAGCGTTTCCGCGTCACCGGTTCCGGCAAGCTTATGCGCGCCAAGGCTTTCAAGAGCCACATCCTTTCCAAGAAGACCACCAAGCGCAAGCGTAATTTCCGCAAGGAAGAGGAGATCGCAGCTGCTGATCGCAAGGTCATCAAGTCTCGTCTCGCCTAAGTTCGCGTAATCACTTTCACTTTCACTTCTAGGAGTTGATTTTAAATGGCACGTATTAAGCGCGCAGTCGCAGCCAAGAAGAAGCGCCGCACCGTTATGAATCGTGCGAAGGGTTACTACGGTGCCGCTTCGCGTACGTATAAGCACGCTAAAGAGCAGGTCCAGCACTCCCTGCAGTACCAGTATCGCGATCGCCGCAATAAGAAGCGCGAGATCCGCAGCCTCTGGATCACTCGCATTAACGCCGCCGCTCGTCTGAATGACATCTCCTATTCGCAGTTCATGCACGGCCTGAAGGTTGCCGGCATCGAGCTCGACCGCAAGGTTCTCGCTCAGATGGCTTATGAGGATATCGAGTCCTTCAATGAGCTCGCTACCATCGCCAAGAAGGCTCTCGAGGCCTAGGACTTGGGTCAATCGCCTTTAAAAGCGGGTCGCATCTGCGGCCCGCTTTTTCTTTAACGTGTATACATATGGAGTTGTATATACGTGTTCATATAGATAGGGCAGCTGATTATGTCGTTGCGGTGCCAGCGAGCCGCTCGATAGCTATCGTGTGAGCACCGCCCCCTCCAAATGTGTCGGAATTGTGGCGGCCGAGATTCACGCCCCCGCCGCCCCCTCCCTCTGGC